>NZ_JAHKSI010000001.1:2400000-3000000 GCF_019720915.1 Alkalihalobacillus sp. TS-13 | reverse complement strand
TGAGCCCGTTGATTATGTGTGAGTATGTCCACGCAATGGGGAACAGCGTCGGAAATATCAAGGAATACTGGGAGCTGATCGACAAGTCTTCGAATTTGCAAGGCGGGTTCATCTGGGACTTTGTCGACCAGTCGTTGAGACTGCCGGTTGATGGCGGTGTCGATAGCCTGCCGATTCCTAGGGATTATACGGGAGATACCTTCTTTTCTTATGGAGGCGACTGGGGGGGCTATGCTAATGACGGCATTTTCCTGATGAACGGACTGTTGAATCCGGACCGGACGCCTCAGCCTGAACTCTATGACGTCAAAGCAGTCTATCAAAATATCAAAGTGAAAGAGACGGATCTTGAGAACAACAAGATTGAACTATGGAATGAAAACCTCTTTACAAACCTGAAGGAATTCGATGCCAAATGGACGTTGAAAGCCGATGGTGAAGTCATCCAGGAAGGAAAGCTGGACATCGATCTTCCAGGCGGTGAGACAAAGGAAATCACGCTTCCGATCGAGATGCTGGAGTTGGAACCTGGAACAGAATACTGGCTTGACCTCAGTTTTGCATTGCCAGAGGACACTTCTTGGGCTAAGAAAGGACATGAGGTCGCTCATCATCAATTCAAGATGCCATATGATGCGCCGGAAGCACCTGGATTCGAAACGGAAAACATGCCGACGATCGATGTAGATGATCAGGAAGCGTCGGTAAAGGTGACAGGTGAAACCTTTGAAATCACATTTGATAGGCAACAGGGAACGATCACCTCTTTTAAAAACGAAGGTGAAGAATTATTCAAGCAAGGCCCGATGCCGAACTTCTGGCGCCCTCGGAACGACAATGACTTGATGAATGGCATGTTGAGCAGGAACGGCCCTTGGCAATATGCGGGACGGGATATGGCCGTGAACGATATTTCAGTAAGGGAGATCAGTGACAAGGTCGTCCATATCCAGATAACTGCTGCCCTCCCTGAAACGGGCGATTCCCAGTACAGGCTCGGCTACTTCATCTATGGAAGCGGGGAAGTAGTCGTTCGGAGCACCGTGAAACCGGACAATTCACTATCGGAGATCCCTGCAGTAGGTATGGAGCTGATGCTTCCAGGACAATTTGAAAACTTGACCTGGTATGGCCGCGGCATGCATGACACCTACTGGGACCGTAAAGATGGAGCACCTGTAGGGGTTTATAACAGCACGGTGGACGAGCAGTTCTTCCATTACCCTCGTCCGCAGGAAGCAGGGAACAAAACCGATGTCCGCTGGTTGACATTGACGAATGATGATGGGACTGGATTGATGGTAGGAGGATTGCCTCAATTCGAATTTTCCGCGCTCCATTATGCTGAGGACGACATCGAACAGGCTGCGCATCCTCATGAACTTGAAAAACTCGAAGACATCGTATTGACGGTCAATCATAAACAAATGGGTGTATGGAACAGCTGGGGCGGTACAGCATTGCCGCAATATATGCTTTACGCCGATCAGACGTATTCATATACCTATACGTTGAAGCCGTTCGAGGCTGGCCAATCTGCGATGAAAATAAGCAAACGGCAGATCGACCTGGAATTGTTGAAGGATATCAAGGTCAATGGGGAATCACTTGACAAGTTCCACTCGGACATTACGAAATATAAGAAGACGTTCTCAGCAGCAATAGAGCAGTCGGTACCTGAAGTCGAAGTCGTGCCAGCACGGGACGATCTCACAATTGAAATCGAGGAAGCTGAACAGCTGCCTGGTGAAACGAAAATCCATGTATCGACAGCTGATGGATTTTTGAGCGAAACCTATACGATCGAATTTGAACCAGTTTCCTATCTCCATTTGAGTGACATCAACTGGGAGTCTGCGACGACCGGATGGGGCACCGTCAATAAAGATCAATCCGTCGCAGGCCCGCCGATCACACTGATGGGTGACAACGGACCTGTCATCTATGATAAGGGACTCGGGATCCATGCGAACTCTGAAATCGTCTATGACCTTACGCAATGGGATTTCGACTTATTTGAAACCTATGTCGGCGTCGAGCAGCACGCTGATCGGGATGGCCGCTTCTTCCAATTCGAGGTGTGGCTGGATGGCGAGAAAGTGTATGAAACTGAAAGGATGAAACGGAGCACACCTGCAGAGTTCATCAGCCTGGATATCCGAGGAAAAGAAGAGCTGAAGCTGGTCATGAAGGAAGCTGGCAACGGGATCGGGCATGGCCACGGTGCGTGGGCAGATGCGAAATTGACGGTCGAAGGACAGGAAACAGAAGCAACGCTGGAAAGCGCCAACCTGGAATTATCGCCTGTCGAGATCAAACCAGGGG
This sequence comes from Alkalihalobacillus sp. TS-13, assembly GCF_019720915.1. GTDB lineage: Bacteria > Bacillota > Bacilli > Bacillales > Fictibacillaceae > Pseudalkalibacillus. The sequence goes on along the minus strand of NZ_JAHKSI010000001.1, from coordinate 2,997,675 downwards.
AATTGACGGAGATGATCGTCACCGGAAAAATGAGTGACGGAAAGCCTCTGGACTTAGCGGATGCGACCGTGGAGTACTTCAGCAGCTCTCCTGAATTGGTCAGTTTCGACACCCAGTATGAAAACAAACTCTTATATTTGGAAACCGATGTAGGTGATGTCGAATCGATTGATGTGTGGGCAGAAGTGACGGTAGATGGGAATACGGTAAAAACCGATACAGCCCAGCTCAACATCATCCACTGAACCTGAAATGTGAGGGGCTGCCACTTAAGCAGCCCCAAAAGTAGTATAGATTTTTAAGACGAAATCTTTCTGGGAGGTTAAGATGAGGAAAAAATCTTTTTCGAATTTCTTTTCAGTCTTATTATGTTTCAGCTTGCTGATCCCGATGTTTTCATTTTCCAGCGGGCAGGACGCTTCAGCTGAGGAAGACACCGGGGCAGATTTCTTCACCTCTTTTGAAGAAGGCGAACCTCAATTGACTTGGGAAAATACGGTCGAAATCGATCCTTCCGGGGATGAAAAGTCCTCTGGAGTGAGTGGGTACGTCCCTTATGACACGATTCAGGGGGATATCACGGACCAGGTAGAGGAAGTTACAGCTAGTGCGAGCAATCCTCCGAATGAAATTGCAGCCAACTTGATCGACAGAAGCGATCAAACGAAATGGCTTGCCTTCGAACCGACTGCCTGGCTTCAGTTCAAGTTCCCTGAACCGGTCAATCTCGTGAAGTATGCCTTCACATCAGCAAATGATGCACAGGGCAGGGACCCGAAGAATTGGAAGCTTTATGGCTCCAATGACGGCGAAGATTGGACAGAAATCGACAGCCGGTCCAACGAAAGTTTTGAAAATCGTTTTGAGCGCAAAATCTATGAATTCGAGAATGAAAACAGCTATACCTATTACAAATTCGATATCACGGAAAATGCTGGGGACGGGCTCACACAATTGGCGGAAATCGCTTTGTCAAACGGGATCGATGCGCCTCCACCAGAAACCTCTGACCATATGACGACGGAACTGGGAGAGGGACCAGCGAACAGTTACACTGGAAAAACGAATGTCGGCTGGACAGGTAAGAAGGCATTGACGTATGAAGGAAAGCATGAAGCGGATGGCCGAGCTTATTCCTACAATAAAATCGTCGATGTCAACATCAAGGTGGAACCGGAAACCGTCCTTTCCTATATGATCCACCCGCAATTCGCTGATAAGGATCATCTCGATTATTCGAGTACGTATGTAACAGTAGATCTTGCATTCACAGATGGTACCTATCTGAGCGATTTCGATGCCCGCGACCAGCATGGCGTAAAATTGAACCCGCAGGCACAGGGGGAATCAAAAACCCTTTATTCGAATCAATGGAACGTCAAGCGTGCTTCCATAGGTGAGGTGGCAGAAGGGAAAACGATCGACCGGATCCTTGTAGCCTATGATAAAGGTGAAGGACCCGGGGTGTTCAAAGGATCGATCGACGATATCAAAATCGATGACAATCCTGATCAAGAAACCTATGAAAGTCCTGTGGATTATGTCAATATCTTGCGCGGGACCAATTCCAATTCGACTTTTTCAAGAGGGAACAATTTTCCTGCTGTTGCGGTGCCCCATGGTTTCAACTTCTGGGCTCCGGTGACGAATGCAGGTACGACGAGCTGGTTGTATAGTTACCAGCAGTCGAACAACAGCGACAATCTGCCGGAAATCCAGGCGTTTTCACTGAGCCATGAAACAAGCCCTTGGATGGGGGACCGTCAGACGTTCCAGGTGATGCCTTCAACCGCGGAGGAGCCATCAGCTGATCGTAAAGAGCGGGCACTCGCGTTCAAGCATGAGAATGAAATCGCGAAACCGCATTATTATGACGTCACGTTTGAAAATGGCATCAAGACGGAGATGACACCGACTAATCGTGCGGCGATGTTCCGATTCACATTTACAGGTGATACATCAAACTTGATCTTCGACAATGTGAACAATAATGGCGGTCTTTCGCTTAACCCGGACAACCAGAGCGTCTCTGGTTTTACAGACGTTCGAAGCGGTCTGTCTGCAGGGGCGACAAGGATGTTCGTCTATGCAGAGTTTGATCAACCTGTCGTCGAAAGCGGCAAATTGACGGGCGAGGGAAGAGACAATGTGTCAGGTTTCTTCCGTTTTGATACATCCGATGACGATAAAACCGTGACGATGAAAATCGCGACGTCATTGCTGAGTGTCGACCAGGCCAAAAAGAACCTGGCACAGGATATTAAAGAAGACGACCAATTTGACGATTTGAAAAAACGTGCCGGAGAACTTTGGAATGACAAACTGGGCATCATCGAAGTAGAAGGCGCAAGTGAAGAGGAGCTTGTAACCCTCTATTCCAACATGTATCGCCTTTTCTTATATCCGAATATCGGGTATGAAAACACAGGGACAGAGGATGCTCCGGAATACAAATATGCCAGTCCTTTTTCAAGTGCGACCGGGGAAAACACACCTACAGAAACAGGAGCAAAGATTGTAGAAGGAAAACCGTACATCAACAATGGTTTCTGGGATACGTATCGGACCTCCTGGCCTGCATACACCCTGTTCACCCCGGCACAAGCAGGGGAAATGATCGATGGGTTCGTCCAGCAATATAAAGATGGCGGCTGGATCTCGAGATGGTCTTCTCCTGGTTATGCCAACTTGATGGTCGGGACGAGCTCCGATGTTGCCTTTGCAGATGCGTATTTGAAAGGTGTCCGAAATTTTGATGTCGACGCATTCTATGATTCCGCATTGAAAAACGCGGCCGTCTATAGTGAAGATGCGAGTGTCGGCCGGAAAGGGTTAGCAACCTCCATATTCGATGGGTACACGAGTAACACGACAGGTGAAGGCATGTCGTGGGCGATGGATGGGTATATCAATGATTACGCCATCGCCAATATGGCAAAAGCACTTTCTGAAAAGGATCCGTCCAATGAACAGTTGAAGACGGATTACGAATACTATATCAACCGAGCGAAAAATTACGTGAACATGTTTAATCCGGATGTCGAATTCTTCATGGGGAAAGAGCCAACTGGTGAATGGCTATCGACCCCTGAGGACTATGATCCTGAGGAATGGGGCGGCGATTATACGGAAACGAACGCCTGGAACATGGCATTCCATGTCCCTCAGGATGGACAAGGGCTCGCCAATCTCTATGGCGGCAGAGATGGATTGGCTGATAAACTTGATCAGTTCTTCTCCACTCCAGAAACAGCGCTGCATCCTGGCCATTACGGCGGTGTCATCCATGAAATGCGTGAGGCAAGGGATGTAAGGATGGGCATGTACGGACACAGCAACCAGCCATCCCATCACATTCCGTATATGTACAATTACGTTAGCCAACCGTGGAAGACACAGGAAAAGGTACGTGAAGTCCTGTCACGTCTTTACCTTGGCAGTGAAATCGGACAGGGGTATCCAGGCGATGAGGATAACGGCGAAATGTCTGCGTGGTACCTCTTTAGTGCTGCTGGATTCTATCCTCTCCAAATGGGGCTTCCGGAGTATGCGATCGGTGCACCTTACTTTGAGAAAATGACGATTCATCTTGAAAACGGGAAAGACATCGTTATCCGAGCACCGGAAGTGAGCGATAAGAACAACTATGTGCAAAGCCTGAAAGTGAATGGGAAGGCATATGAAAAGCTCTCCATTTCTCATGACATGCTTGCGGAAGGGGCGACATTGGACTTTGAAATGGGACCAGAACCGTCTAAATGGGGAACAGGGAAGAAAGCTCTTCTAGATTCATTGACGGACCTTTCTACTGATGGTTCAACTATTCTCCCTGATCCAATGGAAGATCTGACGGATAAGGCGGAAGGAACGTCCATTCATAGTGATGAAGGTGTTGCGAAAACTTTATTCGACAACTCCTCTCGAACCAGTTTGACTTTCGAGAGCCAGCGCCCATGGATCCAATATCATTTTAAGGATCAGTCTGAAAAAGCGCTTATGTACACGCTTACGTCGGGTGATGACAAAAAGCAGGATCCGAAAAACTGGGTTCTGATTGGATCGAAGGATGGAAACGACTGGACCATCCTTGATGAAAGGACGGATGAGGACTTCAAATGGCGGAAGTTCACCAAACCATTTGAAATCGAGAATCCTGGTAAGTATGCATATTATCGCTTGATCATAAAGGATAACCAGGGAGCTTCTTCTACTTCATTGGCGGAGATCGAACTTCTCGGGTTTGACGATATAAACAAAACATTCAAGGAATTCGAGGGAATCTATCAATCTTTCGTTGAAGATGGCAAGATTGATGGCACGTTGAAAAAGCAGCTTGATGAAAAATTGAAGCAGATTGGAAAACATCTTGAAAAAGAACACTTCGATCAGGCAGCGAAGCATTCAGAAGACTTCTTGAAGTTGATGAACAAGAAAAAACCGGGCCACATTGCAGAGGACGCCAAAGAACAGTTGAACGCAGATGGTAATGCATGGATCGAATGCATCACTCGATTCGGTAAAAGCGGACAACCGGGAGATTGGTCTTATGATGGGGAAGTGCAACAAGTACCGGTCTTCGAACTATCGAACCTTGTAACTGGTCAGGTTGATCCTGGGGAAGATGCCACCATCTCAGCTGAGGTCTCCAATATCGGTTCGATGGAAGGCGAAAAAGAACTCGATTTTTCTTTTGACGGTGAACTTGCCGAATCGAAATCGATTAAATTAAAAGCAGGAGAAAGTGAAACGGTGTCCTTTACGGTTCAAGATGTGGAGCTCGGCATCCATGAGGTGAAGCTGAATGATTTGACTGGGACGCTGAAGGCATTGTACCGTGATGAGCCTGTATTGGCCTTGAAGTTTGATGAAGAGAATGATGGTACAGTAAAAGATCACTCGCCATATGGACATGACGGTGAACTGTCTGGAAATACCGCCTTTGTAGATGGAAAGTTCGGCAAAGCCGTCGAACTGGATGGCGGGTGGATCGAAGTTCCGTCCAATGAGCTGTTGGATGGCGGGGATGAACTGACGATCGGCTTGTGGGTCAATCTTGAAGATCCTGAGTCCGATCAAAAAATCATCGGTAAGACGAACATCGGCGATGGGTATGTGCTTGGGGTCAATAAAGGCCTTTACCCGGAACTCTGGGCTGAGAATGGACGCTATTCATTCAATCAAGGCGAAATTCCAGCTGGGGAGTGGGCACATTTAGCGATGACCTGGAAAAAGGATGGCCGGATCATCGGCTATGTGAATGGAAAAGAGATCGCCAATGTACCAGCGGGAACAGCCTCGATCAAGCCGAATGACAACCCATTGATCATCGGCGGCGCCCCTTGGAACCCTTCGGGACTTCAGATGAAAGGCATAGTCGATGAAGTGAATGTATATAAGGAAGCCTTGACCGCCGAACAGATCGACAAACTATATAACGAAAATACAATTAAATAGATTGATAGGTTTTAGGCTGCCACAGCAGAATGTTGCTGTGGCAGTTTTGTATTATCAAATCATAGGCTAGCCAAGGTTTTTTTGTTACTTCATATTAAAGTTTTGCTTATTTCCATTGTCGATCCGATCTAATATCACTATATCGACCTAAATCTAATCCGTCATTCCGATATACAACATTATTCTATATATCTTCTTTGGTCTTCCTCGTAGTTTTTGCTGCTTTTTATATATAACCTCGGCTTTACCGGCTTCCTCCAATTTATTCAAAATCCGATTCGTGCTGCGTGTCGAAACACCTAAATAAGCAGCTAAATCATCCGCGGAAAATTCATTCGTGTTGCTTTTTTGCATTGTTGCTAGTATTTTTTTGATTTTTAGAGAAGCTACACCTGTTTGCTGACTCAACTTCTCGATTTCAGGATCCAAGTTGTGTGAAACGGTTAAACAATTGCTCTCTCCCAAAGGACCGATAATTTGTTCATCCTCCGTAATGATGAATGAAGCTTGTTCTTCACGGGCTTCTGACAACTGGCTGGCAAGCAATGCGTTCGTCCTGGCAACATCAATCGTATTTCCGATGCCCCAGCCAATGTTGAATGAAAACGGTAGTTCTTGTTTTAGGAATTCGTAAAGTGAACAGCTGGTGAAATTATTAGTGACTCCCTTCAAATCCCCATATGATGTAATGATATCGAAGTGATTCAGGTTTTTTTGAATGATGAAGGAATACTCACCGTTTTCAATGTATTCCAGCAGTGCTTTGTTCATTTTGATCCGTTGTAATTCCAAGTGATTATTGTTGGGTGACTCTTCCGTTTTTCTAATCGAAATATTCCCCATTACTATCTGACTGTCTGACAGCCGAATCATATTGATCTCTTTAATGAGTTGATGGAACTTTTCAAGCATGGACTCCGCTGAGGGGAACATAACGATGTGGTTGATACCGTAGTCAGCCAGCTTTTCCGTCAGGCCGGAGGTCCTGGTGAAAGACAGGTCTATTTTTCCTGAATCCCACAACGTTTGATGCCTTTCGAACATTTCTTCATAAATCGTATCCGATTTGTAATCTTCGAGTGATTCACCAAAATGATAAGGAAATTGTTGTTCATTCAGGAAATCGTTCAATCCTAGGTAGTGATTTTCCTTAAAAATGAAATCAATCAACGTTCTAGAAAAATCAAACTGACTTTCTTGAACCATCACTTTACAGATCGTTTTATAAAAATCCTTTTGGCCCACATCGAAATAAACCGTAGGGACAGGAAAGGTTCCACATTCTTTTTCAATTAAAACATAAGGTAATTGGCCACTAAAAATCATCCCGTCAAAAAAAAGATGGTTTTTCAAATAAAGAGGTTTGATTTCAGAGGGATGAGCGTAACTCATATAAAAAAGCTCGCATTGATCGTTTACGAAGGGTTCGATTTTTTTTATCCATTTCAACGATTGTTTTGTAGCTATGACACCGATTCTATACATAGCCGATATCTCCTTTCATGCACCACACTAATTATATTAACAAATAAAGGGAAAATAAAATATTCCGAAAACTGTTGCAATTCCAACAACTACTATATTAGACTTATTTACGACATGTCAAAAAGGTGACCAAAAAGTCGACTAAATAGTTAAAGGCTTATAGGTGAATTAAAGTAAAAATTTATTGAATATTCTGTATTATTCTGCTTAAGGAGGAGTACAATGGCTAGCAACTTTACAAAAACATATCTAGCAGAAAACAAAGAACTTTTCGAGAGAATCAGTAAATACGTATACTATCATCCGGAAACTAGATTTGAAGAATATTACTCCGCTAAGTTCTTAGCCTCAGAGTGTGAAAAAGCAGGATTTCAGGTTGAACGAAATGCGGGAAACATTGAGACTGCCTTCATCGCATCTTATGGTAGTGGATCTCCTGTAATCGGATTCCTTGGAGAATTCGATGCACTGTCCGGCTTAGGGCAGGAGCCTAACAAAACATCCTATGAGCCGACAGAGAAAAATGTCGGTCACGGATGCGGGCACAACCTACTGGGAACTGGCGCCTTTGCGGCAGCATACGCCACCAAAAAATTCTTAGAAGAAAACGATCTCCCAGGTACCGTCAAGTTTTTTGGATGTCCTGGTGAAGAGGGAGGATCCGGAAAGACATTCATGGTCCGGGAAGGTGTTTTTGATGGAGTGGACGTGGCACTGACCTGGCATCCATCCCCGGTAAACAGCATCATGAGCCTTTCCAGTCTAGCAAACTATCAAGTTTATTTCAGATTTAAGGGATTATCCTCCCATGCAGCAAACTCGCCACACCTCGGGCGAAGTGCACTGGATGCGGTCGAGCTTATGAATGTAGGAGTCAACTATCTTCGGGAGCATATCATACCAGAAGCACGGATGCACTATGCAATTACCAATACTGGAGGTATTTCCCCGAACGTTATTCAGTCAGAGGCAGATGTACTTTATTTAATCCGATCACCAAAGATCAAGCAGGTTGATGAAATTTATAAACGGGTTTGTAAAATAGCTGAAGGTGCCGCACTGATGACAGAAACAGAACTGGCAATAGAGTTCGACAAAGCATGTTCCAACTATATTCCAAACCGCAGTTTAGAAAAGATTTTGTATGAAAACCTGCTAGAGACTGGTATCGAAAAACCGAGCGAGGATGAAATCACTTTTGCTGAAAAACTTTGGTATACCCTATCAGAAGGTGAAAAGGACAGTTATTTGGATATTTTGAAAGGGTTTGGTTACAAAGGGGACGGAAGTGAATTTGAAGGAAAATTCCTCGCTGATACCCTCTCGCCATATGAACCGACGAATGAGATTCTTCCGGGATCAACTGATGTATCCGATGTAAGCTGGGTAGTTCCGACAGCCCAATTGACCGCATCGACTTCAGCATTGGGAACACCATTGCACACTTGGCAAATGACGACACAAGGCATCAGCAGCTATGCACATAAAGGTATGTTGCGGGCGGCAGAAGCAATGGCGCTTACTGCAGTTAGAGTGCTGACCAACAAGGAAGACCTGGAATCTGTTAAACAGGAATTCAATGCATTCAGAGAACAAAATCCATACTCATGTCCAATTCCAGAGGATGTCAAGCCTTCCAATTTAACGCAAAGCTGATATTTAATAATCGAAAAGTGAGGGGAGAAGAGTGGAAAATATAAAGAACAAAAAGGGGATTGCACAGAAATTCCTTAACGGGATTGAAATAGCCGGTAACAAACTTCCAGATCCGTTTATTTTGTTTGCTGCGTTGGCTATCCTCGTCATTATTGTTTCGGCCATCTTCAATATGTTTGGTGCGACAGTCATACACCCTGCTACTGGGGAAGAGCTGCAGGTTAAAAGTCTAGCATCTGGAGAGGGTCTTCAGTTCATCTTGACGTCAATGCTCGACAACTTTACCGGATTTGCACCGCTAGGACTGGTACTGTCAATGATGCTTGGTATCGGGCTTGCAGAAAAAGTTGGAATGCTCGATTATGCAATCAAGAAAACGATTTTGAAATCGCCGCCAGCGTTAATCACGTACACCGTCATTTTTGTTGGTATCATGGGTAACATTGCATCTGATGCAGCGATGGTTCTAGTGCCGCCGTTGGCAGCGATGGTATTTTACAAAGTTGGCCGTAATCCGATCGCTGGTTTGACAGCGGGTTACGCAGCAGCTGGTGCTGGTTTTACGGCAAACCTTTTGATTGCAGGTACAGATGCGTTGCTTGCAGGTATTTCGACGGAAGCAGCCCAAATCATCAATGAGGATATTGTCGTTACCCCTGTCGATAACTGGTACTTCAATATTGTTTCTGTGTTTGTTCTTACCGTTGTTGGTGGCCTTGTTACAAACAAATTCATCGAACCGCGGCTTGGCGAATATAAGGGTGAAGAGGTCGAGGAAGCTGTAGCGGAAGACCCTCTAAAAGCAGGTAAGGCTTTACGAAATGCAGTGATTGCAGGGGGAGTATATTGGGCCATTATCCTGGTGACGATCTTTTTACCAGATAGTCCTTTGCGTAATGAGGAGGGCGGCATCATCCCATCCCCATTCCTTGATGGTATTGTGCCTATCATTCTCTTCTTCTTTATCACAATCGGTGTTACGTACGGTATTACCGTTGGAAACATCAAGACAAGTAAAGATGTTGGGAAATTTATGGCTGAGTCGATGAAAGATATGTCAAGTTACATTGTTCTGATCTTTGCGATTGCTCAATTTATCGCATACTTCAGCTGGTCTAATATTGCAACATGGGTCGCAGTAAATGGTGCTGAAGTTCTGAAAGATATTGAATTTACGGGTATCGGACTGATCATAGGTTACATTATTTTTACGGCATTATTGAATTTCCTTATCACTTCAGGGTCTGCGAAGTGGGCGCTTGAAGCACCTGTGTTCGTACCGATGTTCATGCAGCTTGGCTATCACCCTGCATTTACGCAAGTGGCATACCGGGTTGCGGATTCATCGACCAATATCGTCACACCTTTGATGCCGTACATGGTCATCGCTTTATCATTCATGCAGAAGTATGATAAGAAAGCGGGTATCGGAACATTCATTTCGTTAATGCTCCCTTACTCTGTATGTTTCTTGTTGACATGGATCGTACTGATATTGATTTTCTTCTTCTTAGGAATTCCGTTTGGTCCAGGGATCGATCCATTCTTATAATAGGATACTAGGAGTGAATAGATGATGAGTGATTTGGAAAAAAAGTTGATCGAATGGCGTCGTGATTTTCACCGTCATCCGGAAACAGGTTTTCTGGAAATGCGTACAGCTTCCATTGTGGCGTCCATTCTTGACAAGCTGGGATTTCAGCTCGAAATGGGAAAACAAGTCATGTCCCCTGAGTATTGTATGGGTAAGCCGGATCACGAAGAGACGAAAGCACATTACCAATGGGCACTCGAAAATGGGGCGAATAAAGATTATATTGAACCCTTTTCAGAAGGCTATACAGGAATTGTCGCTACAATGGATACAAAAAAAGAAGGACCGACGATCGCCTTCCGAATCGATATGGATGCACTGGATATCCATGAATCGGAAGCAAACAGCCACTTCCCGAAAAAGGAAGGGTTCAGGTCGACGGTTCCAAACAAAATGCATGCCTGTGCACATGATGGACATACAACAATCGGGCTTGGTCTTGCAACGTTGATCTCCGAAAACAAATCGAGCTTAAAGGGTAAAATCAAATTGATTTTTCAGCCTGCCGAGGAGGGCACTCGCGGTGCACGGTCAATGGTCGAAGCTAAAGTTGTCGATGATGTTGATTACTTTATTGCGACTCATCTTGGGACAGGCGTACCTGATGGCCATTTTGTTGCATCGAATAACGGCTTCCTTGCAACCTCGAAGCTTGATGTCACGTTCAAAGGGGTGGCCTCTCATGCGGGCGGAAAGCCTGAAGAGGGAAGAAATGCCCTACTGGCGGCTGCCTCAGCAGCATTGAACATTTATGCCGTTCCCCGCCATTCAGAAGGCTCGACACGAATCAATGTTGGTGAATTGCATGCTGGTTCCGGACGTAATATCATTGCTGACAAGGCTTCTCTCAAGGTTGAGACACGGGGGGAAAACTCCGAAATCAACCAATTCGTGAAAAACCAGGTGGAAGCAATTATCGCGGGATCTGCTCAAATGTATCAGGTAGATTACGAGATCAAGACTGTAGGTGAAGGAGTAAGCACCCGGGGTTCTAAAGAATTGGCAGAGGTATTGTGTGCATGTGCAGAAGAGTCCCCTGCTATTGAGGCAAGCATGGTCGAAGATAATACACCGGCCGGTTCCGAGGATGCAACCTTTTTTATGGAACGGGTTAAACAGAATGGCGGGCAAGCAACCTACTGTATCTTCGGAACGGAACTTCCTGCGGGTCATCATAATGAGAAGTTTGATATTAACGAAGAGACATTGCTGTCTGCAGTCAACCTGCTGTTTGATTCAATCAGAAAACTAGGTTGAATTCAGGGTGAAAGAGAATCTCTATCTGGTAGAGGTTCTTAGGATACGATGAGCCACTTGAAGTAGATGTTTTCTTCAAGTGGCTTTTCGATCTATCTTCTATTTTTCTTCTCATATGAGTCATTTGTTCGGAAACATCTGCTGCAGCTATTTTAGTGACTTGATCAAAGATGAGGTGCTCTGCTGATTGATGTGTGAGGTGGATCAGTAATACTGACGAAGCAATCATGGAGGTATCTTCTATCGATGAACGAGACCCGCTATGCATTTCCTCTACGCTCAGTACGTAACCTTGATGAGGGAACGTCGTAAAGATGGCTAATGAAGTTCTTGAAAAGATACGGAAAGCAAATCATAAGAAAATCACTGCCAAAGAACAAAGACAGCTTAGGAACATAGGAACCTATTGCTGTAATTCGAGCTATTATTTAAGCTTAAACATTCATCCTAAATGAAATTATTTACCTCCTATTTTCACACTTACTATTATGACTTGGTGCTGATTTTTGATTAAAAATACCCAATTAACATAAATACCAAGAGGTTTTCCTACTTAAATATTATTGTCAGTTAGTTTAAGTGAATTTCTTCACAATCTCACAATATATTGCATCATATATAGCTATTATCATCTTGATGGCATTTTCCATGACGATTCGACATAACGGGAGCTGTAACCAAGTCATTTTCTGTATTTTTAGATAATTTATGCTAAACTAGTAGAAACAACAATTGGGTGGAATGCACAATGGGTAGAACGATCGTCGGTGTTTTCATAGTCCTTTTTGTAACCGCTTTCTCTTTCTTCGTCTATTTTTCTATCAAGTCCTTCAGTATCGAGTCGACCCAGGCTCAAGAACCGTACACGAAACCAAACTATCATCTCGTATTGGTGCCAGAGGAAATCAACAATGATTATTGGAAACTAGTTGAAAAGGGAGCACGTTCAGCAGCAGAGAAACTAGGTGTGACGCTTGAGTATGCTGGTCCAAAGCAGGCAAATCTGGAAGAACATATGACGACCATTGAAATGGCCGCGGCGGCAAAAGTCGATGGCATCATGACGCAGGGATTGAGTGAAGAGCAATTCACGCCGTTGATCAATAACACCATCCAAAAAGGGGTTCCTGTAATCACCGTTGATACGGATGCACCGAAGAGCGACCGGATCGCTTACATAGGGACGGATAATTATTACGCTGGGCTGCTAGCTGGTAAAGCCTTATTGGCCGATACGGAAGGGGAAGTGAACGTCGCCATCATTACCGGGAGATTTGATGCGACCCATCAAAAACTGCGGGTCCAGGGATTTAAAGATGCGATAAAGGAACAGGAAAGAGTGAAAGTGACCACGATTGAAGATTCCCATATCACACGGATCCAGGCAGCAGAAAAAACGTATAAAATCCTGCAGGAATATCCGGATGTAACGGCCTTTTACGGGACGAGCGCACTTGATGCGATCGGAATTTCGCAAGTCCTGGAGCAGATGGGGAAGACGGACGATGTGTATGTCATCGGCTTCGATATCTTGCCTGAGACGATCGAGCTGCTACAGTCAGGAAAGATTGAGGCGACCGTGATCCAAAAACCATATGAAATGGGATATAAATCAGTGGAGACGATGGTTCAAATTTTAGAGGGGAAGACCATCGATGAAATCAACCATACTGAAACGAAAGTAATCCATCGGGAGGATCTACCGTTACAGGAAAATGAAATACTCGAGGTCATTGAAAAATGATCCGGATCAGAACGAAGATTATGATATTCGTCACCGTTCTCGTCCTTTTAGTGAATGGGGTGACGTTCTACCTTTACCATAGCAGCCAGCAGACGATCGATCAGTACCATGACAGCTTCGAACGGTTCATCATCCTGAATCAGATCTCGAAGCAGACGACCGAGGTCTACGAATCGATCAACGCGTACGTCATCGAAAAGTCCCCTCGCTATTTGGATGACTATCATAGGTTGCGAGATCAATTGGTTGTTGAAAAAGAGAAATTGATCGGCAAGGTAGAAAATAATGAAAACTATCCGACTGTCACGAACTACTACAACATGATCGAGAGTTTTTTGGAAGAGTGTGAACAGACAATCGAGGCGTTTCAAAAGGAAGATTTAAACCAGTATTCATTTCATTTGAACGAGGCTTCCAAAGTATCACGTTTTATCCAGGAAATGACCTTAAGCCTTCTGAACAGTGAATTGACAAGCTACCGTACTTTTTATCACGCGATGGAACAGAAAAATCTCTACCTCCAGGCGATGGGAATCTCCTTGTTCGTCACGACGATCTGTCTGAGCCTGTTGACTGCCCTATGGTTCTCCAGGGGTATCACAAGACCGATCAGCCTGCTGTCTATCTCTGCCAGGAAAATATCGAAAGGCGATTTTTCAGGTGATGATGTGGAAGTACGGACGAATGATGAGATGAAACTGTTGGCAGGAACATTCAACCGGATGAGAAGGAACATCCGCGAGTTGATCAAGGAAATCAAGGATCAGTCAGAGCTTGATCGGTTGCTGAAGGAGATGGAATTGAAAAGTCTGCAGAGCCAGATCAATCCACACTTCCTCTTCAACACCTTGAACACGATTTCAAGAATGGCCTATCTTGAAGGCTCAGATAAAACAAGTGATCTGATCAGCTCTGTTTCAGCATTGCTACGATACAATCTGGGCAATCTTGATAAGCCGACAACCTTACGTGACGAAGTCCGGATCGTAAAAGAATACTTTTTCATCCAGCAGACACGGTTTGGGGATCGGGTCACATTCAAAACAGACATCGATGATACATGTCTGGATATTGAAATCCCAATATTGACCCTTCAGCCTATTGTGGAAAATGCGTTCATCCATGGTATTGAATCGTACGAGAGTGATGCAGAAATCAGGCTTGGGGTGTACGAGGAAAATGGGCAAGTGATGATTGAAATCCAGGATAATGGTATAGGGATGGAGGAGTGTGTGAAAGATCGATTGCTAAATAAAGAAGGGAATTCAAACTTCCAATCACAGGGCCACTCGACGGGGATTGGCATGAAAAACGTAATCCAAAGATTGGAGCTGTTTTACAAGAATAAGAGCGAAATCCAGATTGAATCAGCGGTCAATCAAGGGACGAGGGTCAGAATTGCAATACCATCTACTGTGGAAAAAAGGGGAGACCACTATGTTGCGTATTATGGTAGTTGATGATGAGCGGATTGAACGGGAAGCGCTGAAAATGATGATCGGTAGAGAGATGGAAGGGGCTGAGGTCGTTGCCGAGGCAGGGAACGGACGGCAGGCGATCGAGATAGCCAAAGCGGAGCACCCCGACCTTATTCTAATGGATATAAAAATGCCAGGAATCGATGGTGTCGAGGCAGTGACTGAAATCAAAAAAGAGCTGCCGGATATCCGGATTATCATGGTTTCCGCGTTCGATACGTTTGAGTACGCCAAAAAAGTGATGCAGCAGGGTGTCAAGGAATATTTGCTGAAACCGAGTAAAAAAGAGGAGGTCATCGAAGCTATCTGTCGCGTTCAAGGGGAGATTGATCAAGAACGCAAAGAATTGCAAGACAAACAACAGCTCGAGCGAAAGTTCAATAAAGCGTTGGATTTCATGCAATCCGAATGGTCCGTTTCCTTGCTCGTCGATCATGTTCAGGAATTGGATTTGAACGAATGGGGGCAGCTTTTGGACATCAATTTCAAATGTGGATTTGCCATCGTGGTAGAGAAGAACGGCCAAGAAGTTGATCGGAGGGCATGGGTGGATTGGCTGAAGGAGCATGTCAACCGGCATTGCTCTGATTCGACCCTTTTAAGCCCGAATCATGAAGAGAAACTTCCCGTCTTTTTTCTGACGGATAAAATCGATGGAGAAGATAAGAACGGATTCAAAACGTACATCCTACCGTTCATAAGGAATTTGATCCACCAATGTGAACGGATCTTCCACTTCAAGCCGCGTGTCGGGATCGGATTACCCTACCGGTCCGTCCATCAGCTCAGCAAATCCTACTATGAAGCCTTACATGTATTGGAGAGTATCCATTCGGATGAACATGTGACCTACAGGTTTTCATCTGATGAAAGTAATACAGAGAATGGGGCTACAGTAGCCTTCCAGAAGGAAAAGGATCTGTTGGAAAGCATCAAGAATGGAGACGTGACAAATGCCCTTCAAAAGTTTGAGTTCTATCTGAATGAATTGTCCAATGATGCTGCGAGTGATTTGAACCATTCGGTGTCATCATTGAATGAGTTTTTCATCATTGCAACCCGGATGATCAACGACTTAGGAATTCCTATGGATCGTTTCATACCGTATAACCAGATCTCCTCCTATCAACAGCTTGAGGAGAAGAGTACACGTTTATTAAGGGAGATTGTTGAAAAAGTACAAACATGGCGGATGGTTCAGGCGAAAGGAAAATTAGAAAGTGCAAAGGAGTACATTGAAAAGCACTATTATGAACCGTTGACGCTTGAAATGGTAGCGTCCCATGTCGAATTAAGTCCATACTATCTAAGCAAACTGTTTAAAGAGAAAAAAGGGATCACGTTCATTGATTTCATGACTCATATACGGATCGAAAAGGCGAAGGAGTATATGCTGGAGCCGGAAATCAGCGTAAAAGAAGTATGTTTCAAAGTCGGTTATAAAGACCCCAATTACTTCAGCAGGGTGTTCAAAAAAAATGTTGGTCAAAGCCCGAAGCAATACCGGACCGTTCTACAGCCATTGTGAAAAAATTCTTGCCGGACACCAGAGCCCTTATTTTCTCAAAGACAGCATGTTTTTCAAAAATAGAGGACACCAGAGCTCTTATTTGCATAAAAACCCAGTTGTGGAACCTTTCAAAACTAGAATAACGGAACAGATGTCCTCTAATTATTCCAAATCGCACTTTTTGTCACAGATAACGGAACAGATGTCCACTAATCTTAATGGCGATTCTCCAAGGGAACCCCTTGCAATGTGAAGAGATCCGGGCATTTTAGGGCCTCTTTCTTGCCTAGGAGTCGCGCCAACATTTTCAAAAAATCCTACACTAAGATCTTCTGCAAACGGGTCATATTGTGGAGTATGAAAAAAATAAACTTCAAATTCTTTGGAGGTGGTAAAAGTGAAGGTCAAGCGAATTGTTGCCAATATTGAGACGCAGGACATTTCCAAAGCAAAGCACTTCTACGAGGAAATACTGGGACTTGATCAATTAATGGATCTTGGATTTATTGCAACATACGGTTCACATGAGAAAATGGCCACTCAAATCAGTTTCCTTTCAGAGGGAGGATCCGACACACCAGTACCTGATTTGTCAATTGAAGTAGATGATCTCGACGTTGCGCTCACTCGCATAAAAGCAGCTGAAGTTCCTATTGAGTATGGACCAACTAAGGAACCATGGGGGGTTCGGCGTTTTTACGTTAGGGATCCGTTTGGGAAACTTATCAATATTTTAACTCATCTATAAATGAATCCGTCTATAGATATATTTTAACATCTAAACAAACAGGCGCGATTGTGAAATAATAACGCCTAATTTCTCGCTTTCTCCATTGAGGAATTAGGCTTTTTTATATTTGGTCTCCTTAGCAGCGTAGGATTTGTTGGTGAGACCCCCCCTATAAGAAAGTCTAAAAATTTGGGTTGCAGTAAAGACTTGTCTAGCTTCCACCGCCTAACACTTGGATCATTTCAGTACTCCTGCGGCGGGGACACATTGATTTAAATCGAAGCGTTTACCCATGCAGAACCGAACTTTGTTTGGCTTGAGCTACCCCGTCGGACTTCCAGTGAGCTTCGTGGTTCACAAGGACGTTTTCCTTTTCTTATGTCGAACGGGCTATTAGACTATTGTTCTAGTGGATTATATGATCATTTGGACACAGGATCATTTTCCTGTTTTTAGTAAATGCGGAATTAGAAAGAGGAAATCTAGGAACTTATCGAAAAATAGACATTTAAGACGAATCAGGTCTGTATACTTTATTAATTAATTTAATAAAGTAATAGAGGTTCGTTCAAGTCTAAACTACTTTTAAAAGGAGGATTTAACCTTGAGAATGTTAAGGAGGTATTTTATCTTGATGTTGTCGTTTTTGCTGATTTTCAGTGGATTGAATGTTCAAGCACTGGCAGAGGCGGGGGAAGAGGATCCCGAATGGAATAACAATCCTGAAACCTTTCAGGTGAACAGGGAGCCGGCTCATGCCACGTTGATGCCCTACAAGGATGAGAAATCCGCTCTGAAAGGAGACCGGACGAAATCGACCCATTACAAATCATTGAACGGGAAGTGGCGTTTCCATTGGGCGAAGAATCCGGATGAACGGCCAGTCGATTTTTTTAAAGAGGATTATGATGTGTCTAAGTGGGATAAGATTGAAGTCCCGAGCAATTGGCAGCTTGAAGGCTACGATTACCCGATTTATACAAACATCACATATCCTTGGACAGGTTATGAACAACCAGAACCTCCTAAAGCACCGACTATCTATAATCCAGTCGGTTCATACAAAAGAACGTTTACGGTCCCTGGAAATTGGAAGGGTGAGAAAGTCTATATCTCGTTCCAGGGTGTCGAATCCGCCTTTTACGTGTGGGTGAACGGCGAGAAGGTAGGTTACAGCGAGGATAGCTATACCCCTGCTGAGTTCGACATCACCGATTACTTGAAAAAAGGGAAAAACACGATCGCCGTAGAGGTCTACAGGTGGTCTGATGGCAGCTGGCTAGAGGATCAGGATTTCGTTCGATTGAGTGGGATTTTCCGTGATGTCTATCTCTATTCGACACCACAGGTCCATATGCGTGATTTCGCGGTGACGACGGATCTTGATGAAGCCTATGAAGATGCCACCTTGAATACGGAAGTGATCGTAACGAATAACGGTAATCAGACGGATGAGCCGTATACGATCGAAGGAACCTTATATGATGCTGATCAGAAAAAGGTGAGTGAAAGCCCAGTCGAAATGCAGGTTGATTTCAATGGGAAAAATGAAGTGACTCTCGACAAGGACCAGCTTTTCAAAAATCCATTGAAGTGGTCTGCGGAACATCCGAATTTATACACCCTTGTCCTGGCACTGAAAGATAAAGACGGGAAAATTGTTGAAACGATGAGCTCAAAGGTCGGTTTCCGTGAATTCGAACTGAAGGACGGGCAGATGCTCATCAATGGGAAGCCGATTACATTGAAAGGCGTGAACCGCCACGAAACAGATCCGGATCGTGGAAGGGCGGTCACTGAAGAGTCGATGATCGAAGATATCAAGCTGATGAAAAAGTTCAATATCAATGCGGTCCGTACTTCCCATTATCCAAACCAGCCGAGATGGTATGAACTGGCGGACGAATACGGCCTCTATCTCATTGATGAAACCAATCTCGAGTCGCACGGTGCAAGAGGTAAACTTCCAGCGAGCGATCCTCAGTGGCTGCCTGCATCGATGGACCGGGTAAAAAGCATGGTGGAACGGGACAAAAACCATCCTTCGATCCTGTTCTGGTCATTAGGAAATGAAGCAGGAAGCGGAAACACGTTCAAGGAGATGGCGGATTGGGTTCATGAAAAAGACCCGACTAGGCTAGTCCACTATGAAGGAGACAACCGCTGGACAGATGTGGAAAGCCACATGTATCCGAGTGTAGAAGGTGTTGAAAACTGGGCTCAGACCCATCCGGAACGCCCGTATATCCTTTGTGAATACGCTCATGCGATGGGGAACAGTGTCGGGAATTTGTATCAGTACTGGGATGTCATCGATAAGTACGATAACTTGCAGGGCGGATTCATCTGGGACTGGGTCGACCAGGGATTGAGATGGCCGACACCTACGAAAAAATTGGTGTTTGATGAAAGCAGCACTGAACTAAGCGGCGAATTATTCGGAGATGTTGTCGAAGGGCATAGCGGTGATGCAATCGATGGCTATGTGACGCTGCCGGATGAAAGCGCTTTAGACATCACCGGCAAAGCTTTGACCTTGGAAGCATGGGTGAAACCTGAGTCGACCAACGGACACAGCCCATTCATCGCAAAAGGGGATACCCAATATGCGATCAAACAGAATGGCGAGCAGCTCGAATTTTTCGTGTATGATCAGAACAATTCATGGGTGACAGTGGAAGCGGCGGTCCCTGAAGACTGGAACGGCAACTGGCACCATGTCGCAGGTGTTTATGACGGACAATCCCTGCAGCTTTATGCGGATGATGAATTGCTTGCAGAAAAGGAATTCACCGGTGAGATCAAGAGCAATGCCTATCCGGTCAATATTGGACGGAATGCAGAAAAAGGACGGACGACGAATGCGGTGATCGACCAGGTCCGCATCTATGACCAGGCTCTAACGCTGGATGAGCTGAAGGATAAAAACCGTACTCCAGGTGAAGACACTGTCCTTTGGATGGATTTTGACAATATGAAGGAAGAGCAGTATGAGCAAAAAGAATATTTCGCCTATGGCGGGGATTGGGGAGACAATCCGAATGATGGAAACTTCCTTGATAACGGCCTCGTTTTCCCTGACCGGGAAGTTCAGCCTGAGCTTTGGGAAGTGAAGAAAGTCTATCAAAATATCGAAATGGAAGATGTCGATCTAGTAAACGGAAAAATGTCTATCAAAAATGAACATCTATTCACGAACATCAACGCTTTTGATGCCAAATGGGAATTGAAAGCGGACGATAAGGTGATTGATAGTGGGAAACTTTCAAACCTGGATATCAAGCCAGAAGAAGAGAAAACAGTGGACGTTCCATTTAAGCAACCGGAACTTGAAGAGGGTGTCGAGTACTGGTTGAATGTCAGCTTCAGTCTTCCGAAAGCGACTTCATGGGCACCGAAAGGGCATGAGGTGGCAACCGAGCAGTTCAAAGTACCATTCGATGTACGTGAACGAGAAGCAGAAGACATCTCTGACATGGATGACATTAAGGTAGACGAAAGTGATGAAAGTGTCAATGTAACAGGCACGGATTTTGAAGTGACCTTCGATAAAAAAGAAGGAACGATTTCAAACTTTTCGTTTAAAGATACGGAGCTGTTGAAGTCAGGACCAGAGCCGGACTTCTGGAGAGCACCGAATGATAATGACAGAGGAAACGGTATGCCATCGAGAACGGGGACATGGCGCGATGCCGGAAGCGACCGTGAAATTACGGATGTTTCTGTTGAGAAATTAGGTACGAAAGCAGTGCGGATCGATGTGAATGCCGTGTTACCGACCACAGATGAATCAGATTATATAGCTTCCTACATCGTTTATGGATCCGGAGAGGTCGTCGTGAAAAATACGTTGATGCCGGGTAGCGGCTTGCCTGAAATCCCTGCATTGGGAATGGAGCTTACGTTGCCTGAAGAATTCGAAGCGATGACATGGTATGGAAGAGGACCACATGAAAATTACTGGGATCGTAAAACGGGTGCGGATGTCGGCCTGTATGAAAGCACAGTTGACGATCAATTCATCCCATACCTCGAACCACAGGAAACCGGCAATAAGTCAGATGTCCGCTGGGTGACCTTCACGAACAAGGAGGGAGTCGGTCTGATGGCTACAGGTGATCCGTTGGTTGAAGTAGGCGCCCTCCATTATACGGAGGAAGACTTGGAGACAGCGAGCCACCCATATAAGCTTGAAAGAAGGGATGACATCACAGTCAGCCTCGATTACAGGCAGATGGGCGTCGGCGGGGATAACAGCTGGGGTGCAAGGCCACATCCTGAATTCACGCTGTATCCGAATAAGCCATACTCCTACAGCTATCGTCTGAACCCGATTTCTAAAAAGGACTCCCCGATGGACTTGAGCAAACGGGTGATCACCGATGATTTGGTTAAAGGCATCGACATCAGTGGGAAACCTTTAGAGGATTTCAATGCTGAGATTACAGAATATGAACTGGATTACCTGGAGGGTACGATTTCTGAAGTCCCGGAAGTCCAAGTCACGCCGGTCAATGAAAATGTCGAGATCGAAATCGATGAGGCGGAAGACCTGCCGGGTGTAACGACGATTACGGCAAGTTCTGCGGATGGACTGCTGGAGAAGACCTACACGATCAATTTCAACCTCGTGCCGCATCTGTATTTGAGTGATACTGATTGGGAAAGTGCCGTGGCTGGATGGGGATCGGTGAACAAGGATAAATCAGTAGACGGGAACCCGATCACTTTGAAGGCGGAAGATGGTAAACAGATCTTTGAAAAAGGGATCGGCACCCATGCCCATTCGGAAATCGTCTATGATATCGAAGGGAAAGGATATAAGTTTTTCGAATCGATGGTCGGCGTCGATCAGGAAATGAAGGGCAGGACCTGGGGCACCGTCACTTTCGAGGTTTACCTGGACGGAGAAAAGGCTTATGACAGCGGTTTGATGAAAATCGATACGCCTGCCAAACCGGTAAAAGTCGATCTTGAAGGTGCAAAAGAGCTGAAACTGGTCGTTACAGACTCAGGTGATAACAACTATGAGGATCATGCCGACTGGGCAGACGCCAAATACACCACTGACTGATAGGGAGAAGGACTGACTGATTAGGGTCAGTCCTTTTTCTGTGCCAGTGCTTTTTGTGAGAATGTCGCAATACTTGCTGATTTTGTCGCGATAATTCCCGATTGTGTCGTGATTGTTCCTCGGCAATCCTGCCGCCGGGAGCCCTGAAATATCACCGATGACAAAATAATGAAGATGATAGCAAGATAGTGCAGGGATTTCCTGCTCTCCCTCTCTGGATAAGGTGGTAAGCTTGAATTGTTAGCGTTTACATTTTAATTCAATTAAGGGGGAACTGTTGGAATGAAAGCGAAAAAACTGAAATTCATATTCTTATTGCTTGTCCTTGCGATGGTTTTAGCAGCATGTAATTCAGATTCCAGTTCAGAAGATGGAAACAGCGACAAGGATGCTAAACTTGATATCTTCAGCTGGTGGACTGGAGCCGGTGAAGAAGATGGCTTGAACGCGTTAATCGACCTTTTCAAAGAGAAACATCCTGATGTAGAAGTGGAAAATGCAGCGGTAGCAGGTGGAGCTGGTACAAATGCAAAAGCAGTGCTTGCGAGCCGTATGCAAGGGGATGATCCTCCAGCAACTTTCCAGGTCCATGGGGGAGCAGAACTGAATGAAGGTTGGGTAGCTGCTGGA
Organism: Alkalihalobacillus sp. TS-13; assembly: GCF_019720915.1. GTDB lineage: Bacteria > Bacillota > Bacilli > Bacillales > Fictibacillaceae > Pseudalkalibacillus. Next base: position 2,975,063 of record NZ_JAHKSI010000001.1, on the reverse strand, counting down.
AAAATGGAACCGCTGAATGACCTTTATGAAGAAGAGGGCTGGGACGATAAGTTTCCTCAGGATTTGATCGATATGGTAAGTAAAGATGGAAATATCTACTCTGTTCCAGTAAATATCCACCGTGGAAATGTCCTCTGGTATAACACGAAAGTTTTTGAGGAAAATGGCATCGAGGTTCCGACGACATTCGATGAATGGTTTGCAGCTGCTGACAAGTTGAAAGAAGCAGGTGTGACACCACTAGCGCTTGGTGACAAAGAACCGTGGACAGCTACACAGGTTTTTGAAACGACTTTATTAGGTACGCTGGGAACAGAAGATTATAACAAATTATTCACTGGTGAGCTTTCTTTTACAGATGCAAAAGTTAAAGAAGCTGCGGAAACATTCAAAAAGATGCTTTCTTATATCAACGAGGACCATAGCTCACGTAACTGGCAGGATGCCTCCCAATTGGTTGCAGAAGGTGAAGCAGCAATGAATGTAATGGGTGACTGGGCAAAAGGCTACTTCGTCAACGACTTGAACCTAAAAGTGAAAGAAGACTTCGGATGGACTGAAACACCAGAAACAGACGGTGAATTCATGGTCATCACGGATACATTCGGACTTCCAAAAGGCGTTTCGAATCCTGATGATGTGAAAAAATTCTTGTCTGTACTCGGTTCTGTTGAAGGTCAGGATGTTTTCAATCCGTTGAAAGGATCGATTCCTGCCCGTACGGATGCGGATGTATCCAAGTATGATGCATACGGACAAGAAACAATCGAAGAATTCAATCAAGCTTCTCTAGTACCAAGTCTTGCTCACGGATCTGCTGCTCCTGAAGGTTTCTTGACCAAAGTGAACCAAGCCGTAAACATTTTTGTTACACAACAAGATGTTGATCAGTTCATTGATTCGCTTGATCAAGCTTCAAGTGAATTGAAGTAACAGTGAAATGGAAGGGGGAGGAGGTTATTCTCTTCCCCTTTTTCCACTTAAAGCAAGTACAAATACTTTCTTCAGTATAAGGGCAACTATGGCTCCACCTACGCTAAGGCTTGGCCTCGCCAAGTTTTCTTTATTTTAGGATTCCATTTAAAAGGAGGTTTAGGCATGGATCCGGTTCGATCATCAGTGAAACACACACCATCAGAATTGAAAGTGGCAACAAAAAGAAAGAAAAAAGTCCTGACGAAAGATCATCTACTGGCAATCGGGTTTCTCACACCGTCCCTGATCTTGATCGCGGTTTTCGTTTATGGGTTCATCGGATGGACAGGTTATGTATCTTTAAGTAATTGGAATAGTCTCGTTCCTGATTTTTCCTTTGCTGGCCTTCAAAACTATATCTATCTGTTCCAGGACTTTCGATTCCAGGCAGATTTAAGGAATACGTTGTTTTTTACGATTCTGTTCATTTTGTCGGTCATCATCATCGGTATCGTCCTTGCGATTTTGCTGGATCAAAAAATCAGACAAGAATCTTTATTCCGGAACATTTTCTTTTTTCCGATGGCATTGTCCTTTGTCGTTACGGGTGTCGTATGGCAATGGCTTTTGAATCCATCAACTGGTGTGAACCTGTTTTTGAGTAAAATCGGTCTAGATTCCAAGTGGTACACCGATACGACCATTATTCCAGGGGTATCATGGGGGAAAATCGAATTCGGTATTCCAGTTGCAATCATTGCAATTGTGATCGCAGCTGTCTGGCAAATGACAGGATTTTCAGTGGCGATGTATCTTGCTGGTTTGCGAGGGATTCCGGAAGAAGTGAGAGAGGCAGCACGTATCGACGGTGCATCAGAATTCCAGGTCTATTGGAAAGTCATATTACCGTTACTTCGTCCAATCACGATCAGTGTCGTAATTATCATGGCTCATATCTCACTGAAGATTTTCGACCTGATTTATGCGATGACCGGTTCGGGAGCAAATTATGTAACCGACGTGCCAGGCGTTTATATGTATGAAACAACGTTCAGAGGAAATTATTACGCGAACGGGGCAGCAATCGCAATCATCATGTTATTGTCCGTTGCGATCTTTATCGTTCCGTATTTGATCTCAAGCAGAAAGGGTGAGTCTTGATGGCGATTCGTACAATTACACGGCCCCTTTTGTACCTGCTATTGATCGCATTCAGTCTATTTTATTTGATGCCGGTATATGTCATGCTGGTCACAAGCTTGAAGCCACTTGATGAAATTACATTGGCGCAAATGTGGCAGCTGCCGTCTTCGATTGACTTCAGCAGTTATTCGGAGGCCTTTTCAAAGCTCGCCCCTAATCTGATGAATAGTTTCTATCTCGTCATTCCAGCGACGATCATTTCAGCTTTGCTAGGTGCTTTGAATGGCTATGTTCTTTCGAAATGGCAGTTCAAAGGATCGAATACACTTTTTACAGCGATTTTATTCGGTATGTTCATTCCTTATCAAAGTATTCTGATTCCGCTTATTCAATTTTTGAGAGAGATCGGTCTCTATAACTCGATTGCAGGACTGGTTTTTGTCCATGTCGTTTATGGACTTCCGATTACCACCTTAATGTTCCGGAACTTTTATGCAAGCATCCCGGTTTCGATGATCGAATCGGCTAAAATTGATGGAGCTGGATTCCTGAGGATCTTCACCCACATCATGATGCCGCTGTCGATCACAGGCTTTGTAGTAGTAGGAATATGGCAGTTTACGAACATCTGGAACGAGTTCCTATTCGCCGTAACCATCACGACTTCTGATCAACAGCCCGTAATGGTTGCCTTGCAGAACCTTTCAGGAAGCCAGATCGTCCAGTGGAATGTACAAATGGCAGGTGCTTTGCTTGCAGCTTTGCCAACACTGCTCGTATATATCCTGCTCGGAAAATTCTTCGTAAAAGGATTGCTCGCGGGCTCAGTAAAAGGATAAATTACTTCGGTGCCAGGCACCACCTTAGAAGCCTTGCGCAGCAAGGGGTTTCAAAAGGTGCCTGGCACCGATTTTTCAAATGGGCAAGGAACCTAATTAATGGCGCTTGAAGAATTCTTCCAGTATGAGGACGCACGATCCGAATGCTGAGGCATTTTCGCCTAGCTTTGATAGAACAATCGGGGTTTCTTTTGCTTTCTTTGTCAATCCTCTTGAGTGGATGGTTTCTTTTATACCATCCATCAAGAAATCCCCGGCCCTTGATACTCCTCCACCGATGATGATTCGTTCAGGGTTTAAGGTGTGGATGAGGTTGATCAAGCCTATCCCTAAATATCTTCCTGTCTGATTTAGTAATTCAATACTGAATTCATCTCCTGAACGGGCTGCTTCGTATACAACTTTGCCATCCACTTTCTCAAGATCGTTATCAACCAAATTAAGAATTCGGGAAGCTTTTCCTGTCTTCAATTCTTTTTTGGCGCGGTCTGCAATAGCCGGCCCTCCGGCAAGCGTCTGGAGGCAGCCATAATTTCCACAGGTGCATTTTGGTCCTGATAGATCGATGGTCACATGCCCGATCTCACCCGCGATGTCACTGTCTCCATGAAAGAGCCGGCCATTGATCATGATTCCAGCCCCGATTCCATGCCCAACATTTACCCCTACCAGATTATCCTCGATGTTCCCGTTCCCAAACCATGACTCTCCTAACGTCATCGTACGTGCATCGTTTTCAACTTTGATGAGCATCTCGAATTCTTTTTCCAATTCAGATTTGATCGGGATATCATATAACTGGAAGGATGGTGCGAAAAGGGAGATACCCTTTTCAACATCTACAATCCCGTGCATACCGACTCCGATTCCGATGAACTTTTTCGGATCATTTCTCTCTGGCTCTAGAAGGGTACGGATTCCTTTTTTCATCGTATTGATGATCTCTTCCTTAGTCGGATGTTCCTTAATCTGCAATACAGCCGTGTCCTTCAAGTCACCGAAAAGGTTCGACACAACGAAGTTCATCTTGTATCTGCCCACATCTATTCCAATCATAAAAAACTGATCAGCATTAATTTCAAGTAAAGTCGGTTTCCTTCCCCCTTGGGAAGTACCTTGTGTTGTTTCAATTACGAATTTGCTCTCGATCAATTCTTTTACGATATTACTGACCGTTGGTGGGGTCAAGCTCGTTTGTTTGGCAATTTCCGCTCTAGAAATCGGCCCTTTTTCCCGGACCATATTCAATATCGCACTGCGGTTGATTGATTTCATCAACTGGAAGGTACCTCTAGTATATTTCGACGACATCCTTTTTCCTCCACGAATTCTAATTTAAATAATCATATCATACTAAATTTATATAACTTAAGTAAATTAATTAAAAAACGTGGAGTCTTTTCTGAAAAGTCTCACTCTACTGAATTAATATAGTCAAAATAAGCTCATTTTTTAAAAAGACACGAGAGAAAAATTGTGTTAGTATTAAGTAAATTAAATTAATTAATAAAGTTTATGGAGCTCCAAGACAAGGTATACAGCAGGCGTATCACCCAGTTTAATTAAGGATAGGAAATGAGGTGGTCTAGATGGAAGAAGTGAAGAAATCCTTTATAGAGCAATTCGGTGCTCAAGGCAGTTTGACGTCATACTTCGCCCCAGCCCGAGTGAACCTTATTGGGGAGCATACAGATTATAACGGCGGTCATGTCTTCCCTTGCGCCCTTACGTTAGGTACATATGCTGTGGCAAGAAAAAGAGAGGACCGGACCATCCGGTTTTATTCGATGAACTTTGAGCACTCCTGCATCGTCGAAGCACAAATTGATGATCTGCGTTTTGAGGAACAACATGATTGGGCGAACTACCCGAAAGGCATGGCCGCTATTTTCCAACAGGCAGGCTATGAGATGACCTCTGGATTTGATGTCGCATTTTATGGAAATATCCCAAATGGAGCTGGTTTATCCTCCTCGGCTTCGATTGAAATGGTGACGGCTGCCATGCTGAAAGATCTTTTCCACTTGCAAATCGACCAAATCGAGATGGTGAAACTTGCCCAAAAAGCTGAAAATGAATTCATCGGCGTCAATTGCGGCATCATGGATCAATTCGCGATTGGAATGGGGAAGAAAAATCATGCCATCCTGCTTAATTGTGACTCGCTAGCCTACCAGTATACACCGATCAATTTGAAAAAAGAAAAGCTGATCCTCGCCAATACCAACAAACGCAGAGGGTTGGCCAATTCCAAATACAACGAAAGAAGACAGCAATGTGAGGCTGCTCTACACTCTTTGCAGGAACAGCTTGACATCAAATCGCTTGGAGACCTGAATAAAGAAGGGTTCAATGCACACAAGCACCTGATCCCCGATAAAATAGTCCGCAAAAGAGCGAAACATGCAGTCTACGAGAATAATAGAACCATAGAAGCAGTTAAAAAATTGAACGCTGGCGATATCAGAGGATTCGGAAAGCTGATGAATGAATCTCATATCTCATTACGTGATGACTATGAAGTTACTGGAAAAGAATTGGATGTATTGGTGGAAGCTGCATGGAACGAAGGAGCAATCGGTTCGAGAATGACCGGTGCAGGATTTGGCGGGTGCACGATAAGCATCGTACCTGATGATCGTGTTGATTCTTTTATAGAAGCGGTTGGAGAGACCTACAACGCTGAAACTGGGCTTGAAGCTGAATTTTATGTAGTCGATATCGGTGGTCAAGCGAAAAAGTTATAAGAGGAGGGAATGGAATGGCTGTATTAGTATGTGGTGGAGCAGGATATATCGGAAGCCATACGGTCGCTCAACTGTTGGATCGGAATGAAGAGGTGGTCGTTATCGATAATCTTCAAAAAGGACACCGGCAAGCTGTATTGGAAAAAGCCACCTTTTATAGAGGTGACCTTCGGAACGAGGCGTTCTTGGATACCGTGTTCAAAGAAAACGCTATTGATTCCGTGATCCACTTTGCTGCCGATTCATTAGTGGGGGAGAGCGTTGAGAATCCGCTGAAATATTATGACAACAATGTATACGGAACCACTTGCCTGTTGCGTACAATGGCGAAGTATGGAGTGAAGAACATTGTGTTTTCCTCTACGGCAGCTGTCTATGGAGAGCCGGAGCAGATTCCAATCTATGAGACGGATGCTACCGTGCCTACAAATCCCTACGGTGAAACGAAATTGGCTATCGAGAAAATGCTGAAATGGGCAGAGCAAGCACATGGAATCCAGCATATCATCCTCCGTTACTTCAATGTAGCCGGAGCAGATTACAAGAGAAGGGTAGGGGAAGATCATGATCCGGAAACCCACCTCATTCCGATCATCCTTCAGGTAGCGCTCGGTAAAAGGGGTAACATCCTTATTTTTGGTGACGACTATGAGACTGAAGACGGAACATGTGTAAGGGATTATATCCATGTGACAGATCTGGTGGAAGCGCACTTGATCGCCATTGAAAAATTAAAGGACGGCCATGACAGTTCCATCTACAATCTTGGTAATGGCAAAGGTTTTTCGGTGAAAGAAGTCATTGAAGCTACTAGAAAAGTAACGGGGCATGAAATTCCTGCCGAAGTTGTGGCAAGGCGGGCGGGAGACCCTGCCAAATTAGTCGCATCCTCAGAAAAAGCCTATCGGGAGCTTGGTTGGGAGCCGAAGTACGTGGATCTTGAAGAAATGATCGGGTCTGCCTGGAATTGGTTCAAAGAGAATCCGGACGGTTATAGCAACCCGGAAAAATCCTATGTATGAGGTGAAAAATATGGACGTGAACATCTACAAAGAAATCGAACGGCTGATCCAGTATGGACTGCAGAAGAATATGATTTCGTTATGGGATGTCGATTATCTCCGGAACACACTCTTGGATATTTTCAACCTTGATGCGGCCGAACCAGTGACCGTAGACGCAGAAAACCTCGAAACCCCGATTGATATTCTCGAGAATATGCTTGATTATGCAGTGGATGAGCGGTTGATCCCTGAGGGTACAGTGACTCAAAGGGATTTGTTCGATACAAGAATCATGGGCCGGTTGGTGCCGCGGCCTGGAGAAGTCATCCGTCAATTTTATGACCTCTACAAGAAAGCAGGTCCGGAAGAGGCAACCAATTATTTTTATGAGCTCGCAAAATCATCTCATTATATTCGGACAGATAGAGTTGGCAAAAATGTCAACTGGTCCAGCGCGACGTCTTATGGAGATATGGAAATCACGATCAACCTTTCTAAGCCGGAAAAGGATCCGAAAGCGATCGCTGCAGCAAAAGAAAATATTTCTGTATCCTATCCGAAATGTCTGCTCTGTAAGGAAAATGTCGGCTATGCAGGGAGACTCGATCATCCTGCCCGTCAGAACCATCGGATCATCCCCATTGAATTATCGGGTCAAAGATGGTTTTTGCAATATTCACCATATGTCTATTATAACGAACATGCCATCGTATTCTCAGAGGAACACAGTCCTATGAAAATATCAAAAGAGGGGTTTAAGCGGTTACTACACTTCGTAGAACAATTTCCTCATTACTTCGTCGGTTCCAATGCAGATTTGCCGATAGTCGGAGGTTCGATTTTAAGCCATGACCATTTTCAGGCTGGCCGCCATCCATTTCCAATGGAGAAAGCTCCTGTAGAGGAATCAATGGATTTCGATGATTATCCTGGCATCAAGGTCGGCAAGGTAAAATGGCCGATGTCCGTCATTCGCCTCCAGGGTGAGGACAGGGAGGATATCGCGGATCTGGCTGATAAAATCCTTCAGAAATGGAAGTCCTATGATGATGATCGGTTGGATATTGTCTCTGAAACTGATGGTACACCACATAATACGATTACCCCGATCGCCCGTGTCAGGAATGGGGTGTTCGAACTGGATCTGGTCTTACGGAATAACCGTACGAGTTCAGCCCACCCGATGGGTATTTTCCATCCACATGAAGAAGTACACCATATAAAAAAGGAAAACATCGGTCTGATTGAAGTGATGGGTTTAGCGGTACTCCCTGGTCGTTTAGTAGAAGAGATGGAAATCCTTGCAGGCTACATGCTTGAAAACGAACTGGATACGAAAGCCCTTAAGGATGAACGGACCGCTAAACATGTGGATTGGGCAAAGCAGATTGTCGCTGCTCATGACCAATTGAACGATAACAGCATTAAGGAAACGTTAAAACAGGAAATAGGGCGGACCTTTTCAAAAGTGTTAGAGAATGCAGGTGTCTTCAAACGCACACCAGAGGGAAAGGAAGGATTCAGACGTTTTGTGAAGACGGTAGAGCGATGTAAGCAGGAGGAACTTAGATGATCAGGCATTCGACTTTCAAGGGAATCGATTCTATCATTCTAGAAAATGATCAGATTCGATGTACGATCCTTCCGGGCTACGGGGGGAAAATGACGAGTTTGTATGATAAGGAGGCGGGATACGAGTGGCTTTTTCAATCGAAAGTGGACCAACTGAAGATTCCTCTCTATGGAGCTGACTATGCTGCATTTGATTCGAGCGGTTTTGATGAAATTTTTCCTGGAATCGATCAAGGGCCGCATCCAAATGATCTTAAGCTGATCCCGGACCATGGAGAAGTATGGACATTGCCCTGGAATGTAACAGAGCGTTCCTATGGACTGGATCTTGAAGTAAAAAGTCCTACCTTTCCATATCGTCTTTTGAAACAAATCCATTTGAAGGTTGATGGTGTCGAACTGAACTATCAAGCTTTGAACGACTCCGATGAGGATTTTCCGTTCATCTGGACGGCCCACTCATTGTTGAACATGAATCAGGCTACAAGCATTGCTCTTCCACAGGATTTATGTGAAATCATGACGGTGGAGCACGGATCGAAACATCTCGGTGAGTGGGGGACGATCCATCCTTATCCGGTAACGAAATCACAACGAACGAATCTACCGATCGATTTATCCCGGTTTGATCATCAGGAAACCGAGAATATGGAAAAATTCTATTTTACTGACCGCCTCAAAGAAGGATGGTGCAAGGTGGTACAGGACGACATTAGCAGAACACTTACATACCGTTATCCTCCAGACAAGGTCCCATACCTGGGTATCTGGAAAACGGAAGGTGGCTACCGTGGAGAATATAATTTCGCCCTTGAGCCGTGTACAGGCGTTTATGACGACGTATATGTCGCCAACAAAATTGACAAAGTTTCAAAGATTCCAGCTAATGGATCCTTTTCATGGATGTTCACGATGGAGATAGGTGGGCTATGATGTTTGGGGACGGTTCTCGTGCTTCCATTTCAAAGGATCCACCGGTTGCCACAGAATGTCGAAAAAGAAAAGCAGACTATAGTCAGCCTTCCACCGGTTTGTGTCACAATTCGGATGTAAAACGCTTGTCGTTTTCCACCTTTTTTGTTTTATAGGGGAAGTATCTGCTGAATTTCTATATGAAGTTATTGGCAATACTGAGTTTTAGGATGATTTTTCCCCAAAAACAGATGATTAATGTTAAAGTATTTTGTAAAAGCAACTAATTGAGGTGTCGAGATTGTATAATGAACCTATTTTTCTAAAACCGGTTTTTAAAGATCGAATCTGGGGCGGGACGAAACTGCGTGAAGCATTCGGTTATGAAATCCCGACGGAGACGACTGGGGAATGCTGGGGGATTTCCGCACATCCGAACGGACCGAGTGAAGCGGTGAACGGACCATTAAAGGGAAAGACGCTTGATCAAGTATGGGACGAGCATGCTGAACTATTCGGAAACCAGGAAGGCGATGAATTTCCATTGCTCGTAAAAATATTGGATGCAAAGACCGATCTTTCTGTCCAGGTGCATCCGAATGATGCGTATGCACGCAAAGTTGAAGGAGAACCGTACGGAAAAACGGAATGCTGGTACATCATCGATTGTGCACCAGGGGCAGAACTTGTGTATGGCCACCACGCCAGGTCGAAAGCAGATTTTGAACAAATGGTAGCGGAAAATCGTTGGGATGACTTGCTACGGAAAGTTTCGATCAAGCCTGGTGATTTTGTCTATGTACCGAATGGAACGATCCATGCGATCGGAACGGGAACGATGATCTTAGAAACCCAGCAAAGCTCAGACGTAACGTACCGTGTGTATGATTACGATCGTCGCGATGCGGAAGGGAATACTCGCGAGCTTCATATCGAACAGTCGATTGATGTTGCGATGATTCCACATGAAGATGCGAAGTTCGAACCGGTGGAATCGGTAGTGGAAGGGTTGAAAGAAACGAAATTGATTCGAGAAAAATATTTTACCGTCTATCGTTGGGAGTTAGATGGAGCTGTTGAGGGCTATGAGAACCCTGCTTACCTGCTTGTCAGCGTTTTATCTGGTGAAGGGGAAGTGACGACACAAGGTGGTACATACACTATTAAAAAAGGTGATCATTTCATCATTCCTTCGACCGTGAAGCAATTTTCGGTAAATGGGACTGTGGAATGTATCGTATCACATCCAACAGTATAACAATCAAGTTGCCGAAGCTGTAAGTCAGTTTTGGCACTCTTTATAGAGGAGGAGGAAATATCGATGAAATACGGTTCGATTGAAGCTGGCGGTACGAAGTTTGTGTGCGGTATCGGGAATGAAAACGGGGAAATCCTTGAAGAGATCACGATTCCGACGACGACTCCAGAAGAAACGCTGAGTCAGGTGGTTGAATTTTTTAAAGGGAAAGAGATTGAAGCGTTAGGCATCGGTTCCTTTGGTCCGGTTGATCTTAATCCTGAAAGTCCTACATACGGGTTCATTACAACAACGCCGAAAAGGCATTGGAACAACGCTGATCTTGTCGGTGAAATGAAGAAGCATTTCGACGTGCCGATCGGATTCGATACCGATGTGAATGCGGCTGCACTCGGTGAAATGGAATGGGGAGCAGCGCGTGGTCTTGATAGCTGTCTCTACATGACGGTCGGGACGGGAATCGGTGTCGGCGCGATTTCCGAAGGGCGAATCGTTCATGGGATGCTGCACCCAGAGATGGGGCACATCCGGGTTCGTCGCCATGAAGATGATGCTTATGAAGGCAGCTGTCCGTTTCACGGAGATTGCCTTGAAGGGTTGGCGGCAGGTCCTGCAATTGAAACACGCTGGGGTCAGAAAGGCGTAGAATTGGCTGACCGCCCTGACGTTTGGGAACTGGAAGCGTTTTATATCGCACAGGCATTGGTGAACTATATCCTTGTGTTGTCACCTAAACGGCTCATCCTTGGCGGTGGTGTCATGAAACAAAAACATCTGTTTCCTCTCGTTCGAAAGCATGTTATGAAGCTGTTGAACGGCTACATCCAACACGCAAACATCCTCGAGAAAATCGATGAGTACATCGTACCGCCTGGACTAGGAGATCATGCTGGATTATGCGGGGGAATTGCGTTGGCGAAGAATGCTGTAATCTAGTCCAGTGAATCACGACATAATCCTGATTTATCACGACAGAAATCACTTTTATCGCAACATGATTTCGAATTATCAGGACATGATCAGAAAAAAATCACGACAAAGGGCTCAGCGCACATATGGCTGAGTCCTTTCCGCATTCTATTCGAGCAACATCAAATAAAGGATGGCTAATCCGGCAATAAGGAGACCGCTGCTGATGGTCACCCATTTGAAGCCTCGTCTCCCTTGTTGAATTTCCATGAACAAGATAAGTTGGATGACAGCTTGAATTACAGCCAAAATCAATAGGACGATGAGCAGCCAGAGGGGGATGATCCCCATTGTCATCACGATATAAAAGGCGATCCCGCTGAACGTCAGCATTATGATGAAGCCGATCCATTGACGTATGTTCAGAGACAGTTTCACTGGATAATCCCTGCCTTTCCAATCAAGTAAACGACGGTGAAGATGAAAATCCAGACGACATCAACGAAATGCCAATAAAGGCTGAATGCTTCCAATTTTGCCTTTGTATAAGAAGTGATCTTTTCTTTTTTCAAATGGATGAGGAGCAGGACCATCCAGGCGCACCCGGCTAAAACATGTGTACCATGAGTCCCGACCAATATATAGAAGGAAGACATGAACGGACTCGAGGTGAATGTGTGTCCCTCTCTCAAATATTTATAAAATTCATGGGCTTCCAATCCTAAGAATGTCAGACCTAGAATGAACGTCGCAATCAGGTAAAATAAGCTTTTTTTATAAAGGTTGTTTTTTGCTCCAAGTAAAGATCGGGCACAGGTAAAACTACTCGATAGCAGAATGAATGTCGCAAGAATCGTTTGCTTCAGCTCGAACAATTCCTCAGGGGATTCACCGGGTACCGTATGGTGATTCAGCGTAAGGTAGACGCCGAACAAACAGCCGAAAAGTACGATTTCCGCCCCTATGAAAAACCAGAATCCAAGCACTCTATCAGCAGTCTCTTCTTCAGTGAACTCTTTTGAAAAGACGATTTTCTCCTCTGTCATTGTTCTTCGCCCCCTATCTTTTCATCAGGATGGGTTTTCGGGGTCACTATTTTCCGGCTTGAATCCTGAAAAGAATGCAATACCATCAAACCGATTGTGCCCAGAAGTCCGATCAACTGGAAGTACCACACCTCAACGATCACGCCGAATGAACCGATCAGCATGAACAGTCCGATCAACATCGGTTTTGCGGTGTCGCGCGGCATTCGAATCGAGGTGAGTTTTTCCGCTGCTTCCAACCGGCCATTCTGGTATTTCTTCGCCTGCCACCATGCATCATTGCTGTACACTTTGGGAGTACGCGCAAAATTATACTCAGGAGGCGGGGAAGGGATCGCCCACTCGATGGTCCGTCCATCTTCCCATGGGTCATTACCGACTCCTCTGGGGCTGTGACGATAGCTTTGATAGACGTTCCATAAAAAGATCATCATGCTTCCCCCCATCAAAAAGGCACCGATCGTACTGGTAAAGTTCAAACCTGTGAGCCCATCCTCCGGCAGGTAGGTGAACACCCTCCTCGGCATCCCTTTCAGTCCCATGATATGCATTGGGAAAAACGTGAGATGGAATCCAATCAAGAACGTCCAGAAATGCCATTTTCCAAGTACATCGTTCAGCATGAAACCGAACAATTTCGGCCACCAATAGTACACACCGGCAAATATGCCAAGAACTGTCCCACCTACGATGACATAGTGGAAATGGCCGACCACGAAATAGCTGTCATGATACTGGTAGTCTGCAGGTACAGTCGCCAGCATGACTCCGGTAATCCCACCAATGACAAATGAGGGAATGAAGCCAAGTGAAAACAACATCGGTGTATTAAAGGTGATGACGCCCCCTCTAAGAGTGAACAGCCAGTTGAAGATTTTGATTCCAGTTGGTACGGCAATTGACATGGTCGAAATGGCGAAGATCGCGTTCGAAGTAGGTCCGAGCCCTACGGTAAACATGTGATGGATCCATACCATGAATCCAAGGAAACCGATCAACACGAGTGCAATGACCATCGAACTGTATCCGAATAATCGTTTCTTCGCGAACGTCGTGATCACATCTGAAAAGATACCGAATGCTGGGAGAATCAAAATATACACTTCCGGGTGGCCGAAAATCCAGAACAAATGCTGCCAGATCAACGAGTTCCCTGCATCTGCTGCCAGCAGACTTGTCCCATATAACCGGTCGAACATCAATAAGAGCAATGCGACGGTAAGAGCGGGAAAGGCGAACAGGATGAGGATGGAGGTCACCAACGTCGCCCAGGTGAACATCGGCATCCGCATCAATTTCATGCCTGGCGCGCGTTTGTTGATGATCGTGACGAGAAAATTGATCGCTGTGAGAAGTGTCCCGATTCCAGAGACTTGAAGGCCAAGGCTGTAGTAATCATTCCCCGTTGCTGGTGTGAATTCATCCAACGCAAGAGGGGCGTAGGACGTCCACCCAGCAGTTGGTGAACCGCCAAGCACAAAACTGATGTTGATTAATGCTCCGCCGGCAAGAAAGAGCCAGAAACTCAATGCGTTCAAGAATGGGAATGCAAGGTCTCTCGTACCGATCTGGAGAGGGACAGCAACGTTCATTAATCCGATGAGGAGCGGCATGGCAACGAAAAAGATCATCGTCGTCCCATGGGTCGTCATCATCTGATTGTATTTATCGCCCTGGAAGACCCAGAATTCATTTTGGGGCAGGGCCAACTGGACTCGGATGATCAACGCATCAAGCCCAGCACGGAGAAAAAACGCGAAGCCCGCAGAAAGGTAAAGGATGCCCACTTTGCTATGATGTGTCGTTTTCATATAGCTCCACAAAGAGCCCCATTTTTTATAATAAGTCAGGAAAACGACCGCACCGATCCCCATCAGGATGATCGATAGATATCCTGCTATAATATCGGAAACGAGTCGGATCTTTTCACCAAAGAAGTAAAAGCTCATCATTTTTCACCTTCCTTTACCTTCAGAGACATCAAGTAATCGATCAATTCGTCTTTTTCCTCATCCGTAAAGTCCTTTTTAAAGGAAGGCATTTTAGCCCCTGGTTTCACCTTCTGCGGCTCATTAAGCCATTTTTTCAGATTTTCCCGGTTGTTCGGCAACACATTGGCAATCCGTTTCTGTGAGGCGAAGTCACCGAGATGAGGGGCAGGGGATCCGCTGACTTTAGGATCCAATCCTTGTGTTCCATGACAGCTGAGGCATTGATTTTTGAAAATCTCCTGTCCCTTTTCCTCTGAATCTGTTAAATTAGCTTGCTCCGGTTGTTTCATCCCTTCGATCCAGGAGTCGAACTCGGATTCTGTTTCTACTTTTACATGGAACCGCATATATGCATGGCCACGCCCGCAGAGCTCGGCACATGAACCTCTGTAGACACCTGTTTCATTTGGAGTGAATGATAATCGATTTTTTCTCCCTGGATTAGCGTCCTGTTTACCGCCTAATTGAGGCACCCAGAACGAATGGATCGTGTCTGCTGAAGTCAACTCTATGATCACTTTTTTATCAACAGGCACATGGAGGGTTTCTGAAGCGGTAACCCCTTCTTCGGGATATTCGAATTCCCACCAGAATTGATGCGCGGTCACTTTGACGACCAGCGCCCCGTCACTGGCTTTCGTTTCTTGGTCAAGTTTATATGTATCTAGTACAGTCGGAACCGCTAAAATCACTAGAATCAAAATCGGGATGAGAGTCCACGTGATTTCTAGTTTCTTATCACCGGGTTTTTGATTCTTTGTTTCCGTTTGCCAGCCAGGTCTTTTCCGATATTTTACTAGGAAAAACGTGAATAATACCGTGACCGTGATCAGGACGATAGACATCAATGCAATACTTAGGTGGATCAAGGAGAGTTGGGTTTCAGCGGTAGACGACTTAGGGTCCAGGACGTCCCATTTTTCTGGGGAGCAGCCTGTCATGAAAAGAAGAAATAAGGTGGCAATTGAGTTGATTGCTTTTTTCACTAGTGGTGGCCTCCCATTCAATTTGGAACATATATTGACCCACTTCCCACTAAGTCGATCTCATAAACGGGGTATTTGTGATGAATATGTTTTTCTAATGTTTTGACGTGGCGGATTTTATGGGGTGCAACGGCCACAACAATACACGGCGGGATAAAGCATAGTGCAGGTAAAGCGGGGTGCCGGTTTGAAAGGGGGGCAGCTCCACCTTTTTTATGTCCACTTCTGCCTCACTAACTTGCCATTTTTCGTGATGGATATCTCCTTGTAACACTGTTTTGCCTTTTATAGTCCATAAAATGTACCTTTCGAGGAACCAATCGGTAAGAGTTCCTGTTGCAGGGGTGAATGGTTTTGAGGTCGCCCGATAAGTTGCTTGGAAGATGCCCCTCGTTTTACCGTTTCGGATACTAGAGTAGGCGATTGCGCCGTTTTGAACAGACATGGACATTTTCGCTTGGAAATAAGGCAAAGATAACGCTCTTGATCCAAGCACGAAAGGGAGCAGGTTCGCGTCCAGGCTGAAAAAATAGACTCCGGGGACCCCTTGATGCTTTACATAAGTTCTGACATTCAACTCCAAATAAGAATGAAAGAAGGGTATCTTCGGAAGCCTTCTCAAACGCATAGCGTTTACCTTGAAAGGAATGATACTGACCCATGCCTCTCCATCAAATGTATCCAACTCCAATGGAGACGGGATATGCTCTTGGATCAGGTCTCTTGATACAGGGAAATGCATGAACAGCAAATGGTCCCAACGTTGTGTCATCAACCATTTGGAATCTGGAAGAGGTGTTGGCCGATGACTAGTTCTTTGAAGTAATTCCATTGGAAAATCGGACACAATCATCCTACCCTTCGCTGAGTTTTAAAATGGTGCCGATTTAAAATGGTGCCAGGCACCGAAACAGATGCGTTGAGCCCCAAGGGTTTTGAAAAGGTGCCGGGCACCGAAACGGATGCGTTGAGCCCCAAGGGTTTTGAAAAGGTGCCAGGCACCGAAACGGATGCGTTGGGTCCCAAGGGTTTTGAAATGGTGCCAGGCACCGAAACAGATGCGTTGTGCCCCAAGGGTTTTGAAAAGGTGCCAGGCACCGAAACAGATGCGTTGGGCCCCAAGGGTTTTAAAAAGGTGCCAGGCACCGAAACGGATGTGTTGGGTCCCAAGGGTTTTGAAATGGTGCCAGGCACCGAAACGGCACCGAAACGGATGCTCATTCTATGATTGGTTTATCCATGTAATAGGAATGTTATACGGTCGATTATTAGGGAAAAAGCAGGTTTAAGGATGAACAAAGCTAGGAATGGTTAAGCATACTCAACAATGAAGAAGTGAGAGAAGTGACTGAGAATCAAAAGAAAAATAATAGTAAAGAGCAAAAACAGAAGGAAAAAGATCGCGACCGTGATATCGAGCCTCAGCGAGAGCTAGAAGATGAAAAGAAAAATTGAAAAGAGCCCGGATGACTTTGAGTAATGAGGAAAATCATTTTACAAGGCAGGAGCGGAGGACATGAGAGAAACTGAAGTTTATTTTAAAAAAACGTATGAAGAGTCTCGTGAAGCGTTCCGGGACCATCTAGATAAAATCCGCGAGAAGTGGCCGAAAGCGGAGTTGTCTACTGAAGCAATTGGAGCGGAAGAAGACAATACGATCGATATGATCTATTCAGATGCTCGCAAATCCAATGACCAGGTTCTCTTTTTCACGGCGGGAGTGCATGGAATCGAAGGTTACGCCGGAGCTGGGATGATCCATCTGTTCGTTGAGGAGTACCTCGATCGTGTCGACCCTGAAACGACGGGGATCTGTTTTGTGCACGCTGTGAACCCTTGGGGGGTGCGGAATTTCCGCCGTGTCACTGAAAACAACGTCGATATGAATCGGAACTGCGTGTACGGGGACGTTCGGAAAGATGTGAATAAGAATTACGCGAAAGAAAGTGAGATTTTCCTACCGAATGGAAAAATCACTGAAATTGAAAAAGAGAAGCAGGAACTGTATGCCCAGCTGAGTGAAGGCTCGATGAATGAAGGATACAGCGGAATCAAAAGTGCGAAAAGTATGGGGCAGTTCCAGTTCGAGAAAGGGGTCTATTTTGGCGGTAATTCAGAAGAACCGTCCACGACTTACTTGAAGAAACTGCAAAAGAAACTATTATCCGATTATGATCGCGTCATCCATATGGATTGGCACACTGCGCTCGGCCCGACGAATGAAATCACGATGGTGAATTCAGAAGTTGATTCCCGTAATGAGGAGGAATTGAAGTCCTTTTACAAGCTGGAAAACATCAAGAAATTCTCACCAGAAGATGTGAAGGGAGACACAACGAACCATTTCCATGAACTGAAACAAGAGGAATTTCCGGACACGTATCTTTTCTCAGCACTTTTCGAATTCGGGACATTCGGGGCAGATAAGGAAGCTGAACTGCGCGAATTCACGACGATCATTTTAGAGAATCAGTTGTATTGGAACGGTGCGGAAAAGGAAGAAGACCGCAAATGGGTCCTCGCTGAAACCCAAAACATGTTCTACCCAGAGGAACAAGAATGGCGAGAATCGGTCATAAAAGAAGGACGCCTGGGAATCGAGAATATCCTTGGTCAAGAAGGGATCTTAAAATGAGGTTGCCTAGCGATTCGCAGTCATTGTGGCGGGACTTTCAACTGGAGTCCTTTCCGCCACTTGAGGAAGATTTGACGTCGGAAGTGACAGTGGTCGGTGCTGGTATCACCGGAATAACAACAGCCTACTTATTGGTAAAACAGGGGTATGACGTTGTGTTGTTGGATGCCGGGCAAATTGTTTCGGGTGCAACAGGCTATACGACGGCAAAAATATCGGCACAGCACGGTCTCGTTTACGACCAACTAATCAAGACGATTGGAGAAGAAAAGGCAAAGCTCTATTATGAAGCCAATCAAGATGCCTTGAAGATGATTGATGATATACGGAAAAAGCATGAAATTGATTGTGATTTCAGCTATCAGGATGCGTTTGTGTATGGGGAGTCTGAACAGTCGAAGAAAAAGATCGAGAAGGAAGCAAAGGCGTACGAGAAACTCGGAATCGATGGAAGCTTGAGCGATGACGTCGATCTTCCTTTTCAGGTATCTGCTGCTGTTAAAATGAATGATCAAGCGCAATTCCACCCGGTCAAATACCTGGCTGCTATAGTAGCGTATTTAAAAGAGAAAAATGTGCGGATTTACGAGAACACGAGAGCGGTTGATATTAAGAAGGGTCAGAAACCTGAAGTCATCGCAGAAAATGGATACTCGATCACTTCGAATCATGTTGTGATTGCTTCGCATTTTCCTTTTAAAGATTTCGAGGGGGTGTATTTTGCGAGGCTCCATGTCGAGCGTTCCTATTCACTTGCGATCAGAACCGATTCAAAGATTCCAGAGGGGGTGTACCTGAATGCGGATCAGCCGAAACGTTCGATTCGCCATGCGGTTGATCCTTCTGGAGAGAAAGTGCTGCTCGTCGGAGGCGAAAGCCATACGAGCGGGCAAATCGATGATACGTTAGCCTGTTATGAAGATTTACGATCCTTTGCCGAGGAGCACTTTGGAGTTACTGAAATTCCCCGTCGTTGGTCTGCCCAGGATATGACAACCCTCGATAAGGTTCCTTATATCGGACCGATTACGGAGAAAAATCCGAACATTCATGTTGCGACTGGTTTTACAAAATGGGGGATGACCCTCGGAACGGGGTCTGCTAAGTTGATCAGTGACTTGATTGGTGAGAAGGACAACCGTTATGCCGAACTTTTTAAGCCTTCCCGGTTCAATGCTAAATCTGATGTTAAAAATTTCGCAGTTGAAAATGCTGATGTTGCAAAAGAATTCGTGAAAGGAAAGCTGGATCTCAGAACTAAAGATATTGGAGAGTTGGAGCATGATGAAGGTGCTGTCGTCAAAGTGAATGGGAAACGGGCGGGATGTTATAAGGATTCGGCAGGGAAAACAACCCTTGTCGACACTACCTGTACCCATATGGGATGTGAACTGAACTGGAATAATGGTGAGAGGTCTTGGGACTGTCCTTGTCATGGCTCTCGATTCAATACCGACGGCAAAGTTATCGAAGGACCCGCCACTAAACCCTTGAAAAAGCTATCCTGATCAAACGTTTTAAGTTCTGTCGCCCGGGAACATTACTATAAAGATATTTTATAAGGAGTGACACTATGGATCGGAAATGAGTGTAAACGAACTGGTCAAGGATGAAAAACTCTTTCTTTTTATAAGGAGGGAAAAATCATGGACCATGTAAAAGCACTCGCGATCAAAGCAGGCATAACACTTCCGCTAGTGTATCTGATTCTCGGATTAGGGTTCGGCATCTCCATAATGAACGTGGTGATTCTTACTGTCGTTCTAGGAGGCGTTTCCTATATCATCGGAGACCTCGTTATCCTGCCGAAATTCACTAACATGAAAGCAACGATGGCAGATTTAGGTCTCACATTTATTTTTGTCTGGGCAGTGGGTATTGTCCTGACAGGCTTACAAGCAGGTACAATGGCGGTGGCAGCAGCAATAACCGCATCAGTCATCGCACTCGGTGAACACTTCTTCCATTTTTATATATTACGAAAAGAATTAGGTGCGACAAAACATCTGAAAGCGCAGCACACCCATTAAGGTTTTTGTGTGAAAAGGAGGTTATGACGTATGTTCGAAATCCTTCCGAGTCAAGATCCGAATACAGTTGCTTTGGAAGTTCACGGGAAAGCCAGAGAAGAGGATGCAAATAAGCTTGATCAGTATGTAGAATCCAATTTTGAGAATAACGAAGATTTCAATGTCATTGCAATCTTTGATGAGTTGGATGGTACAACGTTCAAAGGTCTCGTTGAAGGGATGAAGTTTGATACGAAACGTTGGGATCAGTTCAATAAGCTTGCGGTTGTCAGTGAGAAATCTTCCATTGAGAAATTTACTAAACTGGGTGATCACTTGCCTGGTATCACTTCGAAACACTTTGATAAAAGCGAGCAAGAAGAAGCGTGGAAGTGGCTCAAACAGTAATCGCGACAAGATTTCAGATAATCGCGACAAATGGACTCCGGGAGGTATCTCTCGGAGTTTGTCTGAAATGATCCAGGTGCGGAAAACGGAAAAAGCCTTCTCGCCATATGCAAAGCAAGAAGTGCTTGATCTTGGAGAAGAAGTTTTTGCTTTAAAACGTATTGGTGAAGGTGACAGCGTCTATTTTGTCGTGAACCTAAACAGTGAGAAAACGACTGTTAACGCAGGTGTTCACGGAACCGATCTGTTGAGCGGAGAACCAGTTGACGGAATCCTGAAGCTTGGACCGTATGAATTCGTTTGGATAAAAGAATAAACATAGAGACAGCCATCTGAGAGGGTGGCTGTTTTGGATAGTACATCGTTACTAATTTCTAGAATTATAGATAAAAATTCTAGGATTCGAAGCTGTTTTTCTGGAATTCCATACGAATTTTCTAGGATTATGTTTGAAAGTGGAAAGGGCAGCCTCAAATGGTATAGAGTAATGAATAGAGTATGTGCTAAGGATGTGTACATAATGACAGAAGAAATTCAAGATAACGGCCGGACCGTGCACTCGATCAAGGTTCCGACTAGTTCTGACCTAGCTTCCTTCAATTTTTACTTGGTAGAAGAAGAGGGGCAACTGTCGCTGATCGACGCCGGAATCAATAGCGGAAAGTGCTGGGAAGCTTTCACTCACTTGTTGAACTGTAAGGGTTTTTCATTTGAGGATTTGGAGCGGATCATCATCACTCATAATCATGAGGACCATGTCGGGTTGGTGGATCGAATTGTGGCTAAGCGGAATATTCCAGTGTATGTTCCTGATAAGTCTATTCATCGTTTAAAAAGAGACAAGGACTTTTTCCGCATGAGAATTGAGTTTTTTGCGCGTTTATATAAGGAGATGGGATGCGGCGAGGCTGGAGAGAAACAGATCCGAAAGTTAGAAGATGCCTTCGAGAATCATGATAAAAAGAGGATCCAAGCTGACCTGACGCCTATTGATCATGAGACGATTGCAGGGCTGGAGCTGATCCCTACACCAGGGCATTCGCCGGACCATTTGGTTTTCCTGGATCGGGAGCGTGAATGGTTGTTTGGCGGGGATCTTTTGATTGACCATATTTCAAGTAACGCCCTTGTTGAGCCTGACCGTGAAGGGGTGCGCATAAAAACAGTACTGGAACTTGAAAAGTCGTTAAAAAAATTGCGCTCCTACAATGTGCAGGTCGTTTTTCCGGGACACGGTGAACTGATCGAAAACCCTAAAGATCTGATTGAGGTCAGGCTGGACGGAATAAAAAGAAAAGCCGACAAGGTGCTAGACCATGTAAAAAATGGAGTCGAGACTGCGAGCGAACTCGCCCAAACGATGTACCGGGGTAAATACGAAAGCCAATTCTCACTTGTCATGTCTGAAATCATCGGGCATCTGGATTATCTTGAAGGACACGAGAAAGTGACGAAAGAAATCCGGGATGGAGTCTGGTGGTATCGAGCGATTTAAGCGGGAAGACCGTTTTTGTAGATAATGGTCTTCAGAGAAAGGGTGGTCACCGCGATCACCTTCCTCAAGCCCAATTTTAAGATGAAATTTAGTGAAAACTCATCCTCGGATGAGTTTTTTCGTCTTAAAAAACCAATAAAATAGTGCAAACTCCCTGTCGGAAAAAGAAAGCGGACTATAGTCGCTTTCCACCCGAAGTATGTACGATGATGGCTGAGAGATTTTGCCTCAATTTCTCATATCCTCAAGAATAATGGCACTACCACCATTTCACACGCCAAAATACTCTGAATTTTTCAACTGTTTTGATATAATGAAAAACAATATTATTCTAGTAAATAAACTTATCTAAAATGCAGAAAAAATTCAAAGGAGTGAGGTCAAAAATGGATGGACAAAACAAGATGAAACGAGTGCTTTCACAGTGGGATGTTCTCGTACTCGCAATTGGTGCGATGCTCGGGTGGGGCTGGGTCGTCCTATCTGGGGAGTGGATCACTTCGGCTGGATCGATGGGGGCAGTCCTTGCCTTTGCAATCGGTGGCGTGTTAGTCATTTTTGTCGGGCTTACGTATTCGGAACTCGCCTCCGCCATGCCGGAAGTCGGGGGAGAGCATGCCTATGTCCATAGGGCATTAGGGAAGAAGGCGTCATTCATCGCTTCCTGGGCGATCACGTTAGGCTATGTCTCCGTCGTTACCTTCGAGGCTGTCGCCTTGCCAACGGTCGTTGATTATATCCTCCCAGAATATCAAGCTGGTTATCTATGGACGATTGCTGGCTGGGACGTCTATCTGACCTGGGTGCTGATCGGAATGGCAGGCTCGATTTTCATCACGCTTATCAATTATTTCGGGGTAAAACCAGCTGTTTTGGTACAAATGGTTTTGACGATCCTCATTGTCGGAATCGGTCTCATGCTCATTTTCGGATCTGCGGTCGGAGGCAGTACCGCAAACCTGGATCCATATTTTCTTGGTGGAGCAGGAGGCGTGATGACCGTCCTGATCATGGTTCCTTTTTTGTTCGTCGGATTTGATGTCATTCCTCAGGTTGCAGAAGAAGTGAACCTGCCATTCAAACAAATCGGTAAAGTGCTCATTTTTTCAGTTGGATGTGCGGTCGTCTTTTATATGTTGATCGCGTTAGGTGTGGGCCTGTCACTCGATAAAACGGCTCTAGGGAACACCGAACTTGCCACAGCGGACGCGATGGCAGCAGCGTTCGGTTCGCAAACCTTCGGGAACATCTTGATTTTAGGTGGAGTAGCGGGGATCATCACGAGCTGGAATGCTTTCATCATCGGTGGAAGCCGTGTCGTGTTTGCGATGGCGAAATCCGGAATGCTCCCTGGGTGGTTCGGGTTCTTGCATCCAAAGTACAAGACGCCATCCAATGCGATTTTGGCGATTGGCGGACTGGCAGTACTTGCACCATTACTCGGCCGACCAGCGTTGGTTTGGATTGTTGATGCAGGAGGACTTGGCATCGTCGTCGCTTATTTCATGGTTGCACTGGCATTCCTTGTTTTACGTAAGAGAGAACCTGGAATGGATAGACCGTTCAGGGCAGGGAAAGGAAATGCTGTGGGCTGGATCGCACTTGTTTTGAGTGTTGGATTCATCAGCCTTTATATGCCAGGGATGCCAGCAGCACTCGTATGGCCCGCCGAATGGATCATGATAGCAGTCTGGTTCCTGATCGGCGCCTATTACTTCTTGCAAATGAACAAAGGAAAGTATGAAGAAAAAGCACAACCGGATGAAAAGTTGGAAGTGAAGATGTAAGAATAATAAAAACCCCGAAAGTTGATGGAATCCTCAACAATCGGGGTTTATCATTTCACTTAAAGAAAGTATCAAATACTTTCTTTAGTATAAGTGCAACTAATGGCTCGGCCTACGCATTAGGCTTGGCTTTGCCAAGTTTTCTTTATTTATTATTTAGAACTTCAATGTTCTTTTTAGTCTGGCTAGCTTGCGGTTCGCTTTGTCTAACGCTTTTTTTGAACCAAAGAAAAAGTTAAACATGGTTCTCCCTCCTACAAATGAATATGAAGTTTTCTTTATATTTAAAGAAAGTATTAAATACTTTCTTCAATATAAGCGCAACTATGTCTCAGCCTTCGCCAAAATGCTTGGCTTTGACAAGTTTTCTTTATTTTCATTATAGGCGGTTATTATTATATTGTCAATAAAATTGTATACCAAATACCAAAATTTCAACTTATGAATGCTTAAATTATCTAAAAATTCTAATTTTGGTATACCAGGAGGTTTCGGTCTAGATGTTGATAGAGGAATTAAACCTTATTATAACAGTGTTTTTGAGCGATTTCACTCTTGGATGAGAATATCGATTTTGATAGCTATCATTTTAAAATCGTAAAGAATCCTAGTAAAATGTATACCATTAGTATAAAATGATAGATATTTCAGGAATCAGGTGATGGTATGCTTAAACTTTTATGTGCAACCGCAATCTTTTTATATATTCTATCAGAAGTTTTTACGAAGATGGACATCACAATTATGATTTCTTCTGTCAGCTTGGCCATTGTTGCGCTGACTTTTTTCATAGTGCCTCGATTTGTGAAAATACTCGGGGGAATCTTTTTGACCTCAGGTTTGTTCATGTTGATCAATAGCGGAGCGGGGTGGAAGGAAGTGCTGCTTTCGTTTGGCCCGATGTTGAATTTGCTTACACTTTTTGCAATGGTTCCGATCCTAGCGCTACCTATCAAACTAGGAAATTACGCAAAAGGCATCCAAAAGTTCATTCGCAGGAATGTCAAAACGTCGGGGCAGTTGTACTCAATGACTTCGGGTATATCGTATTTTTTCAGCATATTCATGAACCTGGCAACCTTACCAATGACATACTACTCGATGCGTCCAGCAGCCAACATGTACCCTTTGCAAAACAGGGAACGATTCATGAGCCGTGCGATCACACATGGTTTTGCGATGCCATTGATGTGGGCACCTGTCACGCCGATTGTCGGGATTGTAGTCGAAATGACAGGCGTAAGCTGGGCATCGATGCTTCCGTATGTACTGCCGCTAAGTATCATGGGACTGTTGCTCGATTGGTATATGGGGAGACTCACCGCAAGGAAAAAGAGGCAAAGAGAGGTCGATTATGCCGTGAATGAAATGGCAGCTTCGACTGAAGTGGGAGAAGAACAAGAGCGTTCAGGAAAGATCTCGCATATTTTCATTGCTATCATCATTTTCAACGTGCTGATTTCAATCTTAGAACAGAAATTGACTTTTTCATTCATCATCCTAGTGTCATTACTGGTCATTCCGTTTGCACTTGGGTGGACAATGTTTTTAAAGAAAACCAAAGACTTCAAAATTGGTTTGAAGGATCATTTTCAAACACATCTCTTGAAAATGAAAGAACAGTTTTTCATTTTCCTTGCAGCAGGGTTCTTCATCTCTGCAATCCAGTTTTCCGATATGAATGTGTTATTGAATGCGGGTATCGGAGCAGTGAAGGATTTGATCGGGAGTGAGGTATTCATCATTCTCTTGCCATTCATCCCATTGGCGCTTGCTTTTACCGGACTGCACCCGGCGGTTGGACTGGCTTTGCTGGCTGAAGCACTTGATCCGAAAAACATGGGGATTTCTCCGTACGTCCTGACGGTTTCCATGCTGGCTGGAGCAGTAGCTGCCTTCTTGATGGGACCATATAATGCGACGATCGGGTTGATGTCGAGTATCGTGAAAACAAATTCGTTCAAAGTATCGAATTGGAACATATCCTTTACGGCACTATTTTTATGTTGCAGTATGCTGTATTTAATTTTACTGGAGTTCATCATATAGGAAGGGCTGTCTATTTGAAGTCAGCACCACTTCTCTTTTTGTAGATAAATTCTTATTTTTGTAGTTTGACCTCTGTTTTTTGTAGATACCACAGTTCAGCTCTTATGAAAAACAACGAACTCCTCTTGATCGAATCCGATTCAACAGCTTTTTCAGTTCTATTTATGAAAATGGAGTTAAAAAGTGTGATAAAAAGCTGAAAGTAACGAAAAACAGGTATTAAGTGGAACGATTTATTACACACGAGTAAAAACCTTACCTATCCGGCAAGGTTTTTTTATTGAACATTTTTTGATCAGTTCAGTTCGCTGGAGCAGCCTCCGATTTCACGAGTTTAGAATACTTAGAGTCATCGCTGTTTCCGGAAGCTTTCACGATCTCATATAATTCCTCTCTTGCATCCTCAATGTTTTCGAAGGTTTCAAAAAACTTCACTCGGATATGATTGACATATTCTTTTCCTTCATAGTTTTCGTATAGTTGGATTTTCGCATTATCATCAAGGACCTTTGCGATCGTATAGGTTGATTTCAGCTTATCGAAAAAATAAAACTGATAGGATTCAACCGTTTCCAGTCCATCATTCTCTAGAATTGTTTGAAATGTATCTTTGTTCGTCAACACAATATATTTCGCCATACAAACATTCCTCCTTATGAGTTTTGTATCCACCACGGTTCTATGAACGAATGACGTCCAGATCGTCACCTCCGATAGGTAATAGTATTTTGTATACCAAACGTATTTGTCTATTAGTCTATAACAAGATTGTGCTCAGTTCAATATTATTTTCAGAATTTTATATTAATTAAAGTTTCAGTTCTGTAAAAACCTTGATTTATCAGGATTTTTCAAATTTATATTTTAGTAAATTTCGTGGTAAGGGTTTACATCTGATGCAAACGAAATGTATACTTATTTTAAAATTCAAAAAATTTAGACAAAAAATTCACAGTGAAGAGGTGTTTTGGTATGCCAAAAGTAACGTTACATGTCGACGGTGAAGTCGTGCAACAGGAGGTAAAAGACCATGCTAATCTGGTCGTCCTTGCTGGAATCAAGCAATTTCCTAAGTTGAAATATGGTTGTGGAATGGGAAAATGTACAAAATGTACGTGTAAGGTGATTGATGGTGCAGATCAGCTCGATCCACCAAATTGGAAAGAACAAAAAATGCTTGGCGATAATTTGGACAAGGGTTATCGTCTTACGTGTCAGTTGACAATAAAGGATAATCTCGAAATCACCCAGGAGAACATTGCGCTCAAAAAGAAGTCGAAATTGGTAGAGGAAAACACTACGGGTTAATTTAATTTTTATGTTAAAAGGTATACAATATTCCAATATATGGGAGGAAACGCACTTTGAAGGCATATTTGTTAACCGAAATGACATGGGAAGAGGTGAAGGATGCCCTTGAAACGGTCAAAATGGCGGTCATTCCGATCGGAGCCCATGAACAGCATGGTCCACATATGGTTGAAAGCTGTGATGCTGTGCTTGCGACGGAAATGGCGAGCCGGTTGGCTGAAAAGATGTTTCCGCACATCCTGGTGACCCCGACTGTTAACATGGGTGTTTCGCCACATCATCTTAATTTTCCAGGGACAATTTCTCTTCAGCCAGAAACGCTTATCACTATTTTACGTGATATGGTCCAATCTTTAAAGCGGCACGGAATCGAAAAATTCCTCTTTCTTAATGCACATGGCGGAAATCAATCGACGCTGAGCGTAGCAAGCACCACCATCGGACCTGAGGAAGATGTTGATATCTATTATGCAAAAACGACGGCATCAGCAAAACAAGCAATCTCTAAAAATATAAATTCTCCTATCTTCGGACACAGCTGTGAACGGGAGGTCTCAGAGGCACTTTATCTCGCACCATTTCTTATCCGCGCAGATAAACTGAATAAAGGAGACTTCAACGAAGGGGGGAGATACAAGCAGTTAAGACCTGGCAAGCCGATCCAAGGATTTTATCACTATGAAGAAATGACCAAAAATGGGTGCATTGGTGATGCTACAAAAGCATCCAGGGAAATAGGCGAACAAATCGTTGAGGAAGCATTAGAAAACCTAACGGCTGCATTAGAGGATTTGTTAGACCTTAAGCCGGAGTCAGTTCATTGAAAGCCTTGAAGTTCAAAGAATGAAAGGGTGAATGAAATTGGAGTTGTCTGCTGCTCATTGGTTGTATGCTATAGTCACGTTTCTTGTCATTTTCACCATGTTATTCCGTCGGGGTGTTGTCCTGCCGACGATTGTAGGAACGTTGTTAGTTGCATGGGTTTATAAGGGGTCGTTCGTTGGTGGCCTTCAGGCTGTATTTAACGCAAACCTGGTCGCGGCGCAAGAATTGTTCAGCATTTTTCTGATCATTACATTGATGGTCGCGTTGTTGAACTCGCTGAAAGATATCGGTGCAGATGAAAAAATGATTGCCCCGATCCAAAAGGTGATGGTCAATGGACATATTGCATTCTTCGTCTTGATCGGAGTTACGTATGTCATCTCATTATTCTTCTGGCCGACACCCGCAGTACCATTGATCTGTACATTGTTAGTTCCGGCAGCAATCCGGGCTGGACTGCCAGCGATGGGAGCTGCGGTGACGGTTGCGATTGCGGGTCAAGGTATGGCGTTGTCATCCGACTACATCATGCAAATCGCTCCTATGCTGAGTGCAAGTGCAGCTGGTATCAGTACGGCGTCTGTCGCTGACAAAGCGATCGTACTCTCCCTTATTACAGGAGGGGTAGCTGTACCGCTTGCTTATCTCAGTGTTCGTAAGTCGATCGCTAAGCCGGATAGCGAAGAGTCAACGTCTTCATTGAAAGCTCTCCGAGAGTTGACGAATGTTACACCTCAAGTAGAAGCCGAGACGGCAAGTGCAGAAGAAGAGGATGTGTATGGACATCGACGTGAGATATGGGGCAAATTTTTTGCGGTCTTAGTCCCGCTTTCTCTATTGGCGGTCATGCTCTTCATGTTTTCGACGAAACTCGGTAGTGCAAAATCTGGAGGGTTCGAGGGCGGTGACGGTGCGGCCTTCATCGGTGGTGTTGCAGCGGTCTTGCTGGTTTTAGCTTCCGTAGCATTCCGCCGGATCCATGCCCTTGATAAAATCAGTGAACACATCACAGACGGTTTTGTTTTCGCTTTCAGGGCGATGGGACCCGTCATTCCGATTGCAGGATTTTTCTTCCTGGGAAGCTCTGATTTTACAGGGTCGATCCTTTCATTAGGAGAAGATGCCTCTAAACCGGCTTTCTTATTCGATCTGGTACAATCTGCACAATCAGCGATTCCTGAAAACACATTTTTCGCTGCCTTTGGAATTTTGATTGTCGGGATCATCACTGGGCTGGATGGTTCTGGTTTCTCCGGATTGCCCCTTGTAGGTGCATTGTCGGGTGCAATGGAAGGGACGACCGGAATAGATCCAAGTACACTCGCAGCCATCGGTCAAATGGGCTCGATCTGGACTGGGGGAGGAACATTGATTGCCTGGTCATCATTGGTAGCTGTAGCCGGATTCTGTGGAGTCTCTGTTCTAGAACTAGCCAGGAAAAACTTCATCCCGGTCATTACAGGATTGTTTGTCGCCACATTGTTTGCCGTACTGTTTATGTGATTATTCGCATTTAAAGAAAGTATAAAATACTTTCTTCAATATAAGCGCGACTATAGCTCAGCCTGCACCAATGGCCTGGCTTTGCAAAGTTTTCTTTAAGTAAAAAAGAACAAAAATATAAAAAATTCTGAAAACAGTGTTTACAAATAAAAAAAGATAAGGTACCATTTAGTCAAATGGTATACCAAATGAATCTACCACTATCTATCACTTGAACTATATTCATCCATGACCCAGCTGGCAATAGGCAGTCACAGAATATAGTTATATTATTTAAGTTATTGGTATACAAAATACTGTACACAAAATCAGAAAGTGTGAAAACTTTCAAGGAGGAGAATGGAAATGGCAAAACTATTATCAAAAGACGAGTTTCGTAAAGAACTAGAAGAGGCGATCAAAGGTAACCATAGTCAGAAAGCGCCTTTCACTGTTGCATGGGCTGAAGGGAAGCTTGAGAGGCACCATTTTGCGCGATGGGCTGAAAACCATTACCACTACGTAGGTCCTTTTGCTAACTATCTTTCTTACATTTACCATAACACTCCTGATCTACCTGAATATGAAGACGCTAAAGACTTTACCCTTCAAAATATGTATGAAGAAGAAATTGCGGCTGATCGTCACACAGACTTGTTGATTCGTTTCGCAGAATCTTGCGGTACGACAAGAGAGCGTGTCCAGGATCCTAAGAACATGACAGCAACGACACTTGGACTACAAAGCTGGTGTTATTCAGTAGCAGCTAGAGAAAACTTTGTTGTCGCAACAGCGGCGCTAGTAGTCGGATTAGAATCGCAAGTTCCGGATATTTACCGAAAACAAACACCGATCCTTCGTGAGAAATACGGCTTCGATGATGAAGAAATCGAGTTCTTCGATTTACACATCGTATCGGATGAAATCCACGGAGAACGCGGATACAAAATCGTTCTGGAGCATGCGAATACACCAGAGTTACAGCAACAGTGTCTCGATATCGTCCGGGTCGGGGCTAAAATGCGCCGCATGTACATGGATGGCCTCTGGAGAGAGTACCTTGAACAAGATTTAGGTGCACTTGTACAAGCCTAATAAACATAGACGCTAGCAAAATAACATACTATGGCAGTTTCCTGAGCGGGAAGCTGCCACTTTATTACACTTAAAGAAAGTATTGATACTTTCATCAGTAAAAGGCAACTAGGCTCAACCTGCGCCATAGGCCTGGTTTTGACTAGTTTTCAAGAACTAGAAAGGATGATATATGTGCTGACAGCGAAAGCAGAACTCTACAAAAATCTGATTGCAGGCGAATGGACTACATCAGCAAGCGGGACGACATTCCAGAGTACCAACCCAGCAAATAAAGAAGAAGTGGTGGGGGAATTCCAGGCATCTAATGAGGAAGATGTGAAAAAAGCAATTGAGGTCGCTGACAAAGCGTTTCCGAGTTGGGCAAGCACCCCGCCTTCAAAAAAAGCAGCAATTTTAAATAAAGCGGCCGGTCTACTTGAAGATGGAGTCGAACAACTCGCAGATGAATTGACACGAGAAGAAGGAAAACCCATAGGGGCATCCCGTAAAGAAGTACTCCGATCTGCTCAAACGTTACGTTATTATGCTGTTGAGGGGCAGAGTTTCACAGGTGAAACGTTCCCACAGGACGATCCGAACATGAAAGTATCGACTGAACTGGAACCACTTGGGGTCATAACCGTGATTACGCCATGGAACTTCCCAATCTCAATACCAGCACGGAAAATTGCACCAGCCTTGATTACGGGGAATACTGTCGTGTTCAAGCCATCTTCTGAGACGCCGTTGATTGCTTATCGTCTTGTCGAAGCGCTCCACGAGGCAGGTCTTCCAGAGGGTGTCCTTAATTTTGTGACAGGTCATTCAAAGGATATCGGTGACAGTTTAGTCACTCATCCTGCGGTCAAAGCGGTCACATTCACTGGATCGACGACTGCTGGCGAACACATCCACCGTAATGTTTCGTTGGAGACCCGTACGCAAATGGAACTGGGCGGAAAAAATCCGATCATCGTCATGGATGATGCAGATGTTGAACTGGCAGCTCAGTTGACGGTCAACGGCGGTTATTCTTTAACCGGACAAGCCTGTACCGGAACAAGTAGGGTCATCGTGATGGAGGAAGTGAAAGACAAGTATTTGGACGCGTTAGTTGAAAAAACGAAGGCGCTGAAGATCGGTAACGGGTTTGAACAAGGTGTTACGATCTGCCCGTTAGCAAGCGAAAAGCAACTGAACAATGTCCTGAACTATATCGGAATCGGAAAACAAGAGGGTGCTACGCTTGTTTATGGCGGTGATCATCTTACTGAAGGCGATCTCGGAAAAGGATTTTACGTGCAGCCGACCATTTTCTCTGATGTAACGCCTGACATGACGATCGCACAAGAAGAAATTTTCGGTCCGGTCATTTCCGTTATCGAAGTTGGAACTTATGAAGAAGCCATTTCGGTGGCGAATGGTGTCAAATATGGGTTATCGGCCTCCATTGTTACGAACAATCTTAAAACTGCCCAGCAATTCACGAAAGAAATCAAAGCAGGAACTGTAAAAGTGAACCGTACGACAACCGGAAACCTAATCAATGCACCATTTGGCGGTTTGAAAAAATCAAGTACGTCCACATTCCGCGAATCAGGAAGAGCGGGACTCGAATTTTTCACACAAATCAAAACCGTGTATGTCGGATATTAATTGACCCGTTCGATGGGATGAGGAGGATAAACAGACAATGAAAACAACATTGAAACTTGAGTTGGAAGAAGCAAAACTGATCATAGAAGAAGCCAAACGAAAATCTGAAGAGATTAATGTTTTGGAGACAATTGCAGTTGTGGATGACGGCGGGAACTTGATCGCGCTCGAACGGATGAACGGGGCGCGTATTACAGGACCGGAAATCTCGATTGCGAAAGCATTCACGGCAGCAGGACACAAGCGGTCAACGCATCTTTTCAATAGAGAACCGAACGGACCCGTGCTTCCAGGAAACGAAGCCTTCGGGATCCAACAAATGCTGCCTGGTAAATTCGCTGTGTTCGTCGGTGGTTTTCCAATCGTAGTTGATGGAGAAGTCATCGGTGGAATTGGTGTAAGTGGCGGGAACGGTGAGCAGGATACAGCTGTTGGAACTGCTGCACTAAGAGCATTGCAAGAGCATCTGCAACCTGCCGGACATGAAGTAGTGACGGATGCTGATATCAAAAAATGACCAGGGTTGACGCAGAAAGAAGGAGATTCATTTGAGACCATTCTTGGACCTTACGATCGGATTCGCAAGGACCGGGGTGACTGGTTATGGAGGCGGACCGTCGACGATTCCATTGATCGAATATGAGGCTGTGAAAAAATACAAATGGATGACAGAAGATGAATTCGGGCAGACCCTGGCTCTTGCGAATACATTGCCTGGCCCGATTGCTACGAAAATGGCCGCTTATATCGGATACAAGGTGAAAGGGAGCTTAGGGGCTGTCGTTGCGATCCTTGCGCATATTTTACCGTCGTTGATCGGAATGGTCGGCATGCTCGGTATTTTGTACAAATATCGAAACTCGCCATTCGTCAGCGGAATGGTCGCGGGAGTTACACCGATAATTGGTATACTGCTCCTTGAAATGGCGTATAAGTTTGCGGATAAAGCCCGAAAAGGTCTCGGGTTCCCTATCATGCTTGCCTTATCAGGTCTCTCTCTTGTCGTCCTCCAATTGTTGAATGTCCATCCAGGTGTGATGATCGGGTCTTGTTTAGTGGGGGCTTTCATTGTGGCGACATACAGGAGCAGAGGGAAGGCCGAATCTGAAAAAATAAATGTTGAGAGAGAGGAAGAAAGCGTATGATCTACTGGGATATTTTCTGGGCTTTCTTCATTTCCAATCTGCTCGGTTATGGCGGAGGTCCATCAACGATACCTCTTGTTCAAAATGAGGTCGTCAATCGCTATGAGTGGATGACCTTGCGTGAATTCGGGGACCTTTTAGCGATTGCCAATGTGCTTCCAGGTCCGATTGCGACCAAGATGGGGGGCTTTATCGGCTATCAAATCGCCGGTGTACCAGGCATGTTGATTGCTCTTGCGGCTACGATCCTCCCTTCAGCAATAGCCGTCATCATCCTGTTCAAGTTCGTGAATCTTTTTAAAGACTCACCTCATGTAAAAATGCTGACCGTTTCCGTACAGCCTGTCATCGCGATTTTACTAGGCGTTTTGGCATTCCAGTTTTTTATTACTGCGTTTGAAACGAGCGGAGTTCTGCATCTGGTGATTTTGACAGCAGTTGGTTGGCTGACGATGTACAAATTCAAGGTCCACCCAGCACTTGTGATTTTATGTGCGTTAGGGTACGGCGGCGTATTTTTAGCATAAAAGGAAGGTTTTTGAGATGACTCAAGCGGGTCATCTCTATTTCCATTTGAGATCAATATCTGGTACGTTGAGTGTAAGAGATGTTTTGGGTCTATTTTACTAAATTGCAAGATAAGAATGTAAAAATAAGAAATAATAGCGGGTATTTAGGAAATTAAGGCGTAAAATTAGGAGAAAACACCTTGAAATTATGAAATGAAGCTACATAGTTAGGAAATACTAAAAAGAGTTGAAGAATTAATTGAATGAAAAATGAAATTATCGTAAAGATTCTGCTAAAATAGTAAAAAAGGAAGTAACAGGTGCATGGAAATATTACTATAAAACATACTACGATGTTTTATAGGGGAAGCTAAGTAGGTGACATTTAAATGAAATGGGCAGAGGATGAACTATTGTCTATTCGCGAACGCGCATACAGATATCTAAAAGACTTGATTTTAGAGGGCGAATTCAAGCCTGGAGACCGTTTGATTGAAAGGGAACTGGCCACCAAATTGAACATTAGCCGGACGCCGATACGTGAAGCACTATTTCGACTTGAATCGCAAGGCTTTGTCAAAACAGTGCCTCGTAAAGGGGTCATTGTTACTAACATTTCTGAAGAAGAAGTCATTGAAGTATTTACGATCCTGTCCTCACTTGAGGTGCTCGCAGCTAAACTCGCGGCACAAAAGATGGATGAGGAAACTCAGAAAGTTTTTGATGAGAAAATAAGAGAATTAGAAGAGCTTGAGCAAAACGGCTCTGAGGACTTTGATAATGAACATATCAATATGAACCTTCTTCTGTACAAAGCTTCGAAGAGTCCGAAGTTGTACGAAATACTTTCAGGATTGACGGATTATATTCAAATGTCAGCAAATATGGGGTATGAAACTCCAGGACGAAGGAAGGAATCATTAAGGGAGCATATCCAGATCATGAGAGCGCTTCGAGACAAAGAAGTCGAAATGGCTGAATATCATACGAAGATCCATATTGAAAATTCGAAAAAGGCTTATATCAATTTCCTTGAACAACAAAAAGAAAAACGGAAGGCAAATCGATAGGTACATGTATCAAAAGCGCGGGTTTATTACCGGGCTTTTTTATTTTTATTGTTGATTTCTACGAAATTCACTCCCTTTCCGCGGGCGATCCGCAAGCCTCCTCATTCGTTCCTCACTGCGGGGTCTCGCCTGGCTCGCTTTTCCCGCAGGAGTGTCGTAAATTTCGTTTAAAATCAACCAAAGATCCAATTTTAAGTGGAAACGAAATCTTTTGTAGATCCATCAATCGTTAAGTCTTATTTCCTATCTTTTCATCACGATTCAACAAAGTGTTAATTATTTTTTGCAATTTCGGGAAATTCACCATTTCTAAATAACCAAATTATGTCATTAAATGTCGGAATTTGATAAATCCATCGAAAAGGAGTCCTTTCAAAATAGTTGAATAAATATCGTGCAACAAGAAAACAAAACTTGAAAGGATGAAGTATATGAAAAGGGGATTATTACTAGTTTTAGGTGTTTTACTTGCTTTTTCATCATTTAGTTTCAGTGCATTTGCATCACCGCAAGAAACATCCAGCTCAAAGCAGGCATTTTTAGTTGTTTTTAAATCTGAAAACAGCCTGCCTGCCAATTACAAATCAATCATTGAGAAGGCTGGGGGAGAAGTATCATATGAGGTAGCTAAGATTGGAACTGTTGAGGCTAAAACTTCCAGCCCTACTACATTTATTAAATCATTAGTAAAAAACACAAATGTTGCGAGCCTTGCTCCTTCTTTGGAAGTATCTTTAGATTTACCTGAAGTTGAGGTAACTATTTCTGATATTGAGCAAAGTGAATTAGAACCTGTTCCAGCTGACGAAAGCATTTGGGAAGCTGGCTGGCAATGGGATATCGAACGGGTAACGAATAAAGGTGCGAGCCATGCCGTTTCAAGTGGCAGTAAAGATGTGGTCGTCGGTATCATCGACACTGGTATTGACTTTGATCACCCTGATTTAAAGGATAATATTGTTGATGGTTCAAAAACATTCGTTCCTGGAACAACAGATGCAAAGGATTTCAACAGCCATGGTACTCACGTTGCTGGAACAATCGGTGCAGATGGTCGTATTAAAGGGATAGCACCTGATGTTGGACTCCGTGCCTACCGAGTATTCGGTGCAACAGGTGGGGCACAGCAAGCTTGGATTACAGATGCTATTATTGCTGCTGCGGATGACGGTGTAGATGTGATCAACATGAGTTTAGGTGGTACAAGAGTAGTTGGGCAATGGTATTACACAGACCCTGCTACAGGCGAGAAAATCCGTTTAGGTAATGACGCTGCAGATATGGTAGCTTACAACCGTGCCATTCGATATGCTACTAATAAAAATGTAACTGTTGTCGCTTCTGCAGGTAACGACGGCCAGGATTTAAGCAACCCGGCTAAGCTGGCTGATTGGTATAATGATGTATTGGATGCGAATCCAGCCACAGCTGCTTATGATGTTCAAGGTGCTGGGTTTAAAGTACCTGCTCAAATCCCTGGTGTAATTACTGTTTCAGCTCTAGGCGGAGGATTTGGTACAGATGATCGTCTTGCATTCTACTCTAACTATGGAAACGGAAATATTAATCTATCTGCTCCAGGTGGGGATTTAGGCCCTGACTATAATGGAACTCGTGTACCTGGGGATTACAAATGGTTAGTATTGAGTGCCGTTCCGACTTATTTGGATTCGCCAACTGGAAAAGCGCAATTCGGTACGCAAGGTTATGGCTGGAAGGGTGGAACCTCAATGGCTTCACCACAAGTAGCTGGTGTAGCTGCTGCATATATCTCCAAAGTATATGAAGAAACAGGAAAGAAACCATCTCCAAGCCAAGTACAAACAAAATTACAACAAGCAGCGGATGATGCAGGTAAAAAAGGTTTTGATCCGACCTTTGGTCATGGTGTAGTAAATGCGTATAATGCAGTAAAGTAACAGCCTCTTCAATAGTGAAAATTCAATATGGTAAAAGAAAACGACGTTCCAGCATAAAACAATGTTGGTACGCCGTTTTTTATTGCTTTTTTAAATCCATAACGGTCCGCTTGGTATACAACAAACCGCAAATAAGGATAAAGAATTACAAGAAACCAGGATAAAAAGTGAAATATTTCGAAAATTCAGTTGTCAGAATATTTTCAATATGGTATATTGTATACCAAGAAAACAAGAAGATTACAGGGAGGACTGAACGATGCCGAATATTAATTATCTGACGAGCGGTAAAGTGATTGAAGTTCCGGAAAATTCGAATATTCTAAGGATGTCTTTAAGATATGATGGTGATCTCCCGAATAAATGCGGCGGTGGGATTTGTGGGACATGCGTATGTAAGATAGAAGAAGGTGCAGAATTTCTTGATAAGGTGAAAGTCCAAGAACGCCGTAAGTTAGGTGATGAATGGCTGGACAAAGGCTACCGTCTTGGATGCCAGTCGTTTGTGACAAATGGTGATGTTACGGTGTCGTGGGATGAAGAAACTACAAAAACAGTCAAAAAGAGAAAGCCCGATAAAATCAAAAAAGAAAAAGTTTCGGTTGGAAAATAACCAAGTAAATGTACTCAGTTAAAAATGGCTTTCGTTTCAAAAAACAAGAAGGTAACGAGGTGGGAAATATGTGGGTCTGTAAACATCACTTCAAAAAAGCGATCACGCTGTTAGATGTTCCTCATATTCGTAAAGCACCAGCCGGAGCCAAATGTCTGCTATGTCATCGAAACGCAAGCCTGAAATTGTACTACACCCATACTACGTGTAAATTCAAGCTTAGGAAACAGCTTGGAGAGCAGGATGAGGAGCGCTTGATGACTGGGACCTCTTGACACGAATAAATAACAGAAAGGGAAGCTTAAAATGAATTGTGAAAAAGTGGACGAACAGCTTCGATCTCTTGGGTTAGAGTTACCTGATGCACCGAAACCTTCCGGACATTACCTCGGATCCGTAAGAAGCGGCCAGTTTCTATTCATCAGCGGGGTGACTTGTAAATGGAATGGAGAGCTTCCTTACAAAGGTCAGGTAGGAGCGGACTTATCCATAGAAGAGGGATATGAAGCAGCAAAAATCACGACCTTAAACCATCTAGCGATCATAAAGGAAGTTGTCGGATGCTTCAAACTTGTCGATCGAATCGTGAAAGTTACAGGGTATGTGAACTGTGAAAAAGGTTTTGCAGAAGTACCCGGAGTGATTAACGGCTCATCTGAACTCTTAATGCAAGTGTTTGGTGAAAACGGAAAGCACGCCAGATGCGCAGTCGGCGTATGCTCACTCCCAGGAAACGCAGCAGTAGAAACCGACTTACTAGTAGCCTTAAAGTGATAACGGTGCCAGGCACCATTTTGAAACCCTTGCGGCGCTTGGGTTTCTTTTTAGTGCCTGGCACCGTTTGGGATCCCTTGGGGCGCAAGGGTTTCTTTTTGGTGCCTGGTACAGTGTTATTTGTTAAACCCTTGTTATACTACTTTGACAAATAAAATCGAGGTTGCTAATTTTAAAACATTACATAGCAGATGGGTTAAGAAAGGGTGAAAATATGAGGGAAATAGATGCACTTATAAAAGAATATGAAAGTTATCATCCTGAATTGACAAGAAGAGAAGAGTTCAATAGCTTTTGGGAAAATGCGCTTTCCGAATCTAAAACAATTCCATTAAATCCACATGTAGAAAAAATTCTCTATCCAATAAAGCAAGTCCAGGTAGAGCGTGTCACCTATCAAGGAGCATATGAAACACCTATAAGTGCTTATTATATTAAACCAGTTGATACCAAGGAAAAATTAAAATGTATAATTTTTTATCATGGTTACGGAGGTAACAAAGGGGCAATTTCTCAATATATGACCTGGCTAATCCAAGGATATGCAATATTTGCAGTCGATTGCCGCGGAATGGGAGAAACAGGCGATGATAGTACATACTCATTCGGTAATACGGGGAGCTGGGCTACTCAAGGCTTATTGGTGAAAGAAGAATACTATTACTATAAAGTTTGGCTGGACTGTAAACGTGCAGTTGATTTTATCATGACGCAAGATGAAATCGATCCAAACGCTGTATGTCTAATGGGTTCAAGTTTAGGAGGAGGAATAGCGATGGCGGTGGCAGCATTGGATCCGCGGCCGGCTCTTGTGGTAGCAGATGTACCCAATATGTGTGATATTGAACTGACAATAAAGCAAAAAATGGAAGGATCACTTGTTGAAATAGAAAAATTCTTGAAAGTTCATCCAGAATATACGGAGAAAATTCTCACTAATCTGAGCTACTTCGATATTCTTAATCATGCCTCGAACATTAAAAGTAAAATAAGAGTTTCAGTTGCATTTAAAGACCTCATTTGTCCCCCGAAGCCAATCTTTGGCGTATATAATCACATTACATCTGAAAAAAGCATGGAAATATATCCTTTTTCAGGACACGATGCACCCGGAACATCTTCCCATATTGAAAAAACAATCTCTTATGTGAATATGAATCTATAGGGGAAGTAAGATAAATTGAAAAAATAGGAACCCCCTCTGATTAAAAAGAAGGGGTTCATCATTTTGTTTCAATCATTAAGTGTTACAAGTTCATGGAAGCCGGTGCAATCAAAGCGGAAGACCGGTCAAAAATACCACCCTACCTGGTTAGAACTAGAAGAACTGTACAACGTATTCTATGATTTCCAGTTAAAAAGTAAAACACTCTCGATGATTCGAGGGTGTTTTTGTTTAGGTTAAAAAAATCCTAAAAAATTCTGAAATTTCTATTGAAAAGCGCTTACATTTGTTTTATACTTTTCACTAAACCGATTTACTAAACCGATTTAGTAGAAATGAACTTTAGGGAATGAAGATAATTATGCCAATCAATAAAGTTACGATAGGCGATGTCGCCAAACGAGCTGGTGTTTCTAAAAGTACGGTCTCCCAATATCTGAATGAACGATTTGATTACATGGGTGAGGAAACACGTTCAAGAATTAAGAAAGCGATTTCGGAATTGAATTATCAACCGAATGTGGTCGCGAGGAGTTTGAAGAAAAAGAATACGTCAACTATCGGTGTTATTGTGGCAAACATCCTACACAACTTTTCGACACAAGTGATCCGCGCCATTGAGGATGTCTGCAGTGATGAAGGGGTCTCAACGATTGTGTGTAATGCAGATGATGACCCACAGAAAGAAAAAAAGTACATTGAAACCCTCCTTGCAAAGCAAGTCGATGGCTTAATCGTATTTCCGACAAGTGGAAATTCGGAAATTTATCAACGTCTCATCGATGCAAATTTTCCGATTGTATTTATGGACCGCCTAGTCGATGGTTTAACGATGGATACAGTTTTGCTGGACAATGAAAAAGCTTCCCGATTAGCCATTGATCATCTCGTAGAAGGTGGATATGAGCGTATTGCAATCATTACGTCATCATTGATAGAGAACGTGACACCTCGAATAGAGAGGATACAAGGGTACCGTAAAGCTCTAGAAGTTCACAGTCTACCCGTTCGAGAGGAATACATCCGTGGAATGGAAATCCAAGAATTGCAACAGGGGCTTGACGAACTTTTTTCACTAGAGGAACCTCCACAAGCCATTATCACTGGAAACGACCTGACCTTGATGGAGTTTTTGAAATTTGTCACTGAAAATGAGCTTCAGATTGGAAGGGATGTCGGATTGGTGACGATCGATGAAGTATCATTTGCGCCCATTCATTCCCCAACCTTGACTACGGTTGCACAACCAACATTTGAAATGGGAACGAAAGCAGCAAATTTATTATTAAACAAAGTGAAGAAACATAAAGAGTCGGAACCAGATGTATACCGTTTTAATCCGGTATTGATCGTTAGGAAATCAGTTAGGAAAGGAGGTGCTTCATATGATTGATGTGATTACCATCGGAGAT
This sequence comes from Alkalihalobacillus sp. TS-13, assembly GCF_019720915.1. Lineage (GTDB taxonomy): Bacteria > Bacillota > Bacilli > Bacillales > Fictibacillaceae > Pseudalkalibacillus. Next base: position 2,934,400 of record NZ_JAHKSI010000001.1, on the reverse strand, counting down.
GCCATGATAACGATGGATCCTTCCACGACAGGCCCGCTTCGATTCGTTGATACCTATAAACGAAAAGTCGGAGGCGCAGAGCTGAATGTCGCTATCGGTTGTGCAAGGCTTGGTTTAAAGACAGGCTGGATCAGTCGATTGGGGAAAGATGAATTTGGCAGATATATTTACAATTTTACCAGAGGCGAAGGGATTGATGTGTCGAAAGTCCATTTGATGGAAGGGTATCCGACCTCGTTGAACTTTAAGGAAATTCTCGAAGATGGTTCAGGTAAAACATTCTATTATCGCCAGCAGTCGCCGACACTTACTTTGAAACCGGAATCATTAGATGAATCTTATTTTAAGAAAGCGAAACTGCTTCATATAACTGGAGTTTTCCCGGCAGTACATGATCAGAACAGGGCGGTTATCGATCGTGCTGTGGAACTGGCAAAAAAATATGACCTAAAAATATCGATGGATCCGAACATCAGACTGAAGCTTTGGAGTAAAGAGGAAGCCCGCAAAACATTGCTTCAATGGTTACCGGATGTCGATTATCTTTTGACAGGTATAGAAGAAGCAGAAATCCTCTTCGGAACAGATCATATTCCAGAAATGATCGAACATGCCAAACAATACAGCCTTTCACATTTGTTCTTGAAGCTTGGTGAAAAAGGATCGGCTGTTTGGACGCAAAACGGTCTTATAGAAGAACCGCCTCAATTCGTTCCAAAAGTAGTTGATACGGTTGGGGCAGGGGATGGATTTGACGCAGGTGTGCTTTATGGTCTCTTGAATGACTGGGAACTGCCAAAGACCCTGAAGTTTGCAAACATCATCGGTTCAATGGTCGTCAGTGTGAAGGGGGATAATGAGGGCTTGCCATATTTGGAAGATGTCCTGATGAAATTAGAAGGGGAGAGATTCATTGAAAGATGAAGGTCCGATGATCCAATTGCCCTCGACCGGTTGACGAAGCACAGATGCACCGATATTGCTTGATGCAATCGTAATCGCACTGACCGAGGAAACAGGAAATTTACATGAAGTGATGAATCAACAGCATGTAAACCTTGAGTGAGAGGAATGGTCTTATGCCTGAAGTCATTGTACAAAAAGGAGAATTGAAGGACCTTGTTGTTCAAAAACTCACCGCAGCTGATGTGATTGAAGAACATGCGAGGGTAGTAGCAGATGTCCTGGTTCATGCCGATTTAAGAGGGATCCACTCCCATGGCGTCTTGCGTACTGAACATTATGTCAAAAGATTGAACGAAGGTGGGATGAACCCTATGCCAGCGTTTACCATTGAACAGAAAGGGATGTCGGCTGCTTTATTTAACGGGGATAACGGAATGGGCCATGTGGTCGTAAAAGAAGCGATGGACCATGCGATTGAATTGTCCAAGGAAAATGGCATCGGTATTGTCGGAATCGTGAACAGCAGTCATTGCGGCGCTTTATCATATTTTGCCGAGCAAGCGGCAGCAGAAGAGACGATCAGCATGATCATGACACAAACAGACAGCGCCGTAGTCCCTTTCGGTGGTTCGGAACCTTATTTCGGGACGAACCCGATTGCTTATGGTTTCCCTGCTAAAGAACAAAAACCGATCATTCTCGATATGGCTACGAGCAATGTCGCCCTAGGAAAGATTCTCCATGCCAGGGAACAAGGAACATCAATTCCGGATAACTGGGGAGTCGATGACAATGGGAAGCAGGTCACTGACCCGAATCTTGTCAAACACTTGTTACCAGTGGGAGGTCCGAAAGGGTATGGACTTGCGTTGACAGTCGATGTAATGACAGGCATATTGACGGGTTCAGCTTTTGGGCCGAATATCACCACCATGTATGGGGACTATGGAAAAAACCGTCGCCTAGCTCATGTCATCATAACGATTGATCCAGGCCTTTTTATAGATAAGGAACAATTCCTATCGAATATCGATCAGATGATCAATGAACTGCACGAGGTTAAGCCTGCTGAAGGATTTTCGGCTGTAATGGTTCCAGGTGAGCCAGAACAATTGAAAGAAGAAGTAAGATCCAACGAGGGAATCCCGGTTTCCCAGAGTATCTACGATTATTTGAAACTTGATTCTACAAGTGTTCTAAAAAATTCAAATTAAATTAAAGTCAGGAGGATTTATATGATGAAAAAGTGGTTTAGTTTATTGATGGTTTCAGTCATGGTCTTTGCTTTGGCTGCATGTAGCGGAGCAAATGAGTCGGGTGGTTCAGGGGATAAGACGACTTGGAAATTAGGACATCTCGGTAATGAAGATCACGTTTGGCATAAAACGGCTGAAAAATTCGCTGAGCTAGTTGATGAAAAAACAAATGGGAAACTAGAAATCAAAATTTTTCCTAACGAACAATTAGGTGGGGAGACAGAGGTTTTGAACAGTATTGAAGCTGGGACAGTCGACATGACGATCTCAGGTGAAACGATGCAGAACTGGGCAGAAGAAGCAGCCCTTTTAGCAGTACCTTACGCATTTCAAGGGCAAGATCATATGAAAAAAGTGGTAGAAGGTGAAATCGGTGGTGAAATTGAAAGCGCAATCAAAGAGAAAGTAGGCGTTACACCGCTTTATTATCACATGCGTGCTCCGCGTAATTTGACATCAAGTAAGCCAATCGAAACACCAGAGGATCTGAATGGATTCAAAATGCGGGTACCAAACGTTCCGTTGTTCATGGATGCGTGGAAAGAAGCAGGAGCACGACCTCAAGTAATGGACTTCAGCGAAGTATTTACAGCTCTACAGCAAAAAGTGATTAATGGACAAGAAAATCCAGTTGACCTAATTCATAGTGCAGGACTTTATGAAGTCCAAAAATATGTAAACAGGACTGAACATGTCTATTCTTGGATTTATGTAGTGGTAGGAAATAAACAGTTTGAAGCTTTGGATAAAGAAACTCAAGCTGCAGTAAAAGAAGCGGCTGAAGAAGCACAAGCATATGGACAGGAATTATTTGAAAAAGAAACTGCTGAATATGAAAAGAAATTAGAAGATGAAGGTATGGAATTTGTAGAAGTAGATCAAGAAGCGTTTGCTGAAGCTATGAAACCTGCCATCGAAAAGAGTTTATCTGAAGAACAGTTGAAATTATATGAAAAGATTTTAGAATCGGCTGAATGATCTTAGTAAGGTTGGCTCATAAGTTGTCTTCCTCTTTTACTATGAATTGTCAGAGAGTAGACATGATGAGCCAGCCATATTCAATAATTAGAAAAGGAGAGAGCTGTATGATAGCCGTTAAGATTATGAGCCGCATCCTGAAACTATTGACTATACTTTCATTTTCTGCCCTTATCGTGGTTGTTTTGATGCAAGTGGTGGGGAGGTATACCCCGGCATCCTTCGTATGGACAGAAGAGCTCTCTCGTTTTCTATTTATTTATTCAATTGCCTTTGCAGCACCTGTAGCAATGGAAAAACGAGAGTACGTAAGGGTTGATTTGCTTGTAAGCATTTTACCGGAAAAAATCAGAAAGTATTATGACGCCTTGATCTACCTGGTGCTGGGAATCTTTTCAGCTTCACTGATCAATTATGCCTATCAATTTTCATTGATCGGGCAGAACCAATCATCTGCAACGTTGACGATCAAGATGTTTTACATTTATTCAAGCATGACGATTACATTTGCGTTTTTAGCATTGTACAGTCTCTTGAACATCTATCATGTCATTACTCAGAATAACGAAGAGGGTGTAGAACAATGATGGCACTGATCCTTTTTATATCTTTTTTGGTTCTAATCTTTCTAGGAGTACCTATTGCATTCAGCCTGGGGCTCTCATCGCTGATCTATATCCTGATGGTTGATATCCCGCTCAACATTATTCCACAAAAGATGTTTGAAGGAATCAATTCATTCGTTTTATTGTGTATTCCGGGGTTTATTCTGGCGGGTAACTTGATGAATGCCGGGGGAATCACCGAGAGAATCATCACCTTTACTAATAATTTGATCGGACATATACGTGGAGGGCTAGGTCTCGCAAATGTCGGGTCTTCGATGGGGTTTGCCGGAATTTCCGGGACAGCACTAGCGGATACGGCAAGTATTGGCTCCGTCCTTATACCAGCTATGAAAAAAGAGGGATATGGCGCTCCGTTCTCTGTTGCAGTAACATCATCCTCTTCAACAATAGGTCCGATCATCCCACCTTCATTACCGATGATCATCGTTGGTACTCTTGCCACCGTTTCAATCGGAGATCTATTTTTGGCAGGGACCATTCCAGGTATTTTGTTAGGGATCGGACTGATGATCGTCACTTATATCATTTCCGTAAAACGTAAATATCCAAAAGGAGAACGTCAAAAGTTACCTACGATTGTTAAATCGTTCTGGGGTGCATTCTGGGCGTTGATGATGACAGTCGTCATATTGTTTGGTATCTTAAGTGGTTATTTCACTCCAACTGAAGCATCCATTGTAGCTGTCGTATATGCGTTGCTAGTCGGAATGTTCATTTATAGAGATTTGAAGGTTCATCAGCTGCCTAAAATTTTACTAGATTCGATGGTAAGTACCGCAGGGATTATGGTCCTTGTAGGTTTCGCCAATCTGTTTGGCTGGGTGCTTGTAAGTGAACAAATCCCTCAACTGGTTGCAGATACAATCCTATCAATCTCTGAGAATCCGATCATTGTCATTTTACTTTTGAACCTGCTGCTTTTATTCGTAGGAACATTCATGGAGACGATTGCCGCTCTTGTCATCTTATTTCCTGTACTGTTGCCGGTTGCTGCCCAAATCGGTATGGACCCTGTCCACTTCGGTGTCATGATGGTCCTGAACTTGATGATCGGCCTTTCAACACCACCAGTCGGGGTGTGCTTGTTTGTTGCATCTAGTATTGGGAAAGTACCGATTGGAAGGGCATCCGTCGCTTTACTGCCGTTTTTAGGTGTAAGTCTAGTTGTTCTATTGCTCGTAAGCTTTGTGCCTCAATTGACTATGTATTTACCAAGTCTATTTGATTAGGAAAAAAGAGGGGGAGAGATTCATGAAAGCCATCCAGGTATCAGAACCAGGAAATATAAGTGTAGTAGAAGTAGAAGAACCAGAATTAGCAGGTTCTAACGAAGTCAAAATCCGAATGAGAGCCATGGGGATCTGTGGTTCAGATATGCATATCCTACATGGTGAAAATCCATTTGCATCCTATCCGCGTATCATCGGACATGAAGTAGCCGGAGAAGTGATGGAGGTTGGCGATTCTGTTTCGAGGGTAGGGGTTGGCGATAAAGTTGTGGTCGAACCGATGACATCATGCGGGACATGTTATGCATGTAGACAGGGCAGACCGAATGTATGTGTAAATGTTGAAGTTTACGGAGTCCATCGGGAAGGTGGCGGAAGGGAAATAATGTCCATTCCTGATCACCTTGTCCATAAAGTGGATGACAGACTGGATTGGTCTGAAATCGCCTTGATCGAGCCCTTTACGATAGGGGCGCAGTCCGTTTACCGTGGCGATGTCAAAGAAGACGATATGGTCTTTATCATAGGAGCTGGTCCGATCGGCTTATGTTGCTTAAAAGTTGCGAAGGAAGCCGGGGCGAAGGTAGCGATTTCTGATTTCAATGAAGAACGATTGGCCTTTGCCGAAAAGTGGGGAGCAGACTTTACAGTTAACCCAGGCGAAGGAAGTGTAGTAAATCAAGTATTGGACTGGACAGAAGGTATGGGTGCGAATGTTGTTATTGATGCGGTGGGACTTCCGCAAACAGTCGAACAGGCGATTGAAGTGACTTCGGTAGCTGCAAGAGTGGTGTTACTTGGATTTCATAGTTCACCATCACAAATTCCACAGGTGGATATCACGAAAAAAGAACTGACGATTTGCGGTTCCCGCTTGCAGACGGATCGTTTTCCTAAAGTAGTCGAACTTTTCAACACGCTTAAGTTCGACGTTAAAGACCTGGTCAGTCATGAATTTTCAATCAATGACACAGAAAAAGCGTTCAAATTGATGGAGTCCCCGCCATCGTCTGTCCGAAAAGTCATCATTAAGTTGTAAGCCAGTAAGCTTTAAATCGGTGCCTTACATCGGTGCCAGGCACCGAACCGGAAGCCTTGCAGGAGAAGGGATTCAAATCGGTGCCAGGCACCAAACTGGAAGCCTTGCAGGAGAAGGGATCCGAATCGGTGCCTGGCACCGAACCGGAAGCCTTGAGAGACAAGGGATTCAAATCGGTGCCAGGCACCAAATAACAGCCTTAGAGCCTCAATGGTTCTCAAACGGTGCCAGGCACGCAAAAAAGGCACGCAAAAAAGGCACGCAAAAAAGGAGGTTTTGCTTTGTTTATGAAACATTCTACTTTGGCGAAGATTACGGATTCGAAAATTGTTGCTGTCATTCGTGGTCAAAATCCGGAAGAAGCGGTTCAAGTAGCAAAAGGTGCTATAGAAGGCGGCATACAAACAATCGAGTTGACTTATACAACACCTCAAGTTGATGAAGTTATCCGTAAGCTGAGAAAGGAAGACGCCTTAATAGGTGCTGGGTCAGTTCTTGATCCTGAAACTGCACTCAATGCTATTTTATTAGGTGCACAGTTTATCGTCAGCCCGCATTTCAACAAAGAAATCGCCACCTTATGCAACAGACATGGAATACCTTACATGCCAGGTTGTATGACGATCCGTGAAATGGTTGAAGCGATGGAAGCAGGATGCGACGTACTCAAACTGTTTCCTGCAAACGAATTCGATCCATCGTTCATCCGATCGGTGAACGGACCATTGCCACATGCCCGTCTGATGCCTACAGGGGGGATAAATCTGGATAATATGACCGATTGGCTCGAAGCTGGAGCGGTTGCATTAGGGATAGGCAGCGATTTGAACAAAGCTTATAAACAGGGTGGATATGAAGCTGTAGTAACACTAAGCCAGCAATACGTTCACAAATGTTAGAAACAGAGGAGGCTTGTTATGAATATCACATTTCGCTGGTATGGCCGGGACAATGATACGGTCACATTGGAACAGGTCAAGCAGATTCCAGGAGTGAAAGGGATCGTTTGGGCCCTTCACAAAGTTCCAGCAGGAGAAGTTTGGAAAAAGGAAGAGATCCTTGCTGAAACGAAATACATTCAATCTTTCGGATTCCACACGGACGTCGTAGAAAGTGTAAACGTCCATGAGTCGATCAAACTAGGTGACAAAGACCGGGATAAGTATATTGAAAACTACAAACAGACAATCCGTAATTTGGCCGAAGCTGGAGTGAAAGTCATCTGTTATAATTTCATGCCGATCTTTGATTGGACTCGTACGGAAATGTTCCATCCATTAGAGGACGGTTCGACAGCTTTATTTTATGAAAAAGAAAAAGTAGAGCATCTGGATCCGAAGAAGCTCCTTCAAACAGTCTCCGAAGCATCTGACCTCACATTACCGGGGTGGGAACCTGAAAAGATGGCCCGTATTTCAGAACTGTTCGAAGCCTATAAGGGTGTAGATGAAGAACAACTTTGGGGTAATCTGGAGCATTTTCTTAAGGAAATTTTACCTGTAGCAGAGGCGAATGGTATAAAAATGGCGATACATCCGGATGATCCACCCTGGTCTATTTTCGGATTGCCCCGGATCATCACTGGTGAAACGAGTTATGAACGTCTGTTAGAAATTTCAGCTTCTCCTTCAAACGGGATTACAATGTGCACCGGTTCGATGGGGGCTGATCCTTCGAACGACATGGTCCAAGTGGCGAAAAAATATGCTGAACGCGCACCTTTTTCCCATATCCGGAATGTAAAAATCTTTGAAAACGGGGATTTTGTAGAAACGTCACATTACACACAGGACGGATCCATTCATATTCAAGGTATTGTCGATGAATTAAGTCGACAAAATTATGATGGTTACGTAAGACCGGATCACGGTCGTCACATTTGGGGAGAAAATTGCCGGCCAGGTTACGGCCTTTATGACCGCGCACTAGGAATCATGTATTTGCTTGGATTATGGGACGCTTACGAAACAAAAAGGAAGGGTGAGGAGATTGATTCCCAAGCATCAAAACTTACAAGATAGAGTCGCCGTCGTTACTGGCGGTAGTGGAGTCTTGTGTTCTCGGATGGCTCTTGAACTTTCGCGACATGGTGTGAAAGTAGTGATCCTTAATAGAACGGCTGAAAAAGGACAAAAAGTGGTGGATGAAATCCGTGAATCGGGAGGTACTGCTATTTCCATCGTAGCTGATGTATTGAATCGTATCTCATTAGAAACCGCAAGAGAAGAAATCATCAAGACATTCGGCCGTATCGATCTATTGATTAATGGAGCAGGCGGAAATCACCCAGACGCAATCACGGATTCAGAAAAACACGAAGACATTGAAAAAGAAAAATCATTTTTCGATTTGGACGAAAATGGGTTCAAAAGTGTTTTTGACAGTAATTTCACCGGATCATTCCTGGCAAGCCAAGTATTCGGTAGAGCACTGTTGAAAGCAGAGTCCCCAGCAATTCTGAATATCTCTTCAATGAGTGCCTATTCTCCAATGACAAAAGTACCTGCTTATAGCGCGGCAAAAGCTTCAATTAATAATTTTACGATGTGGATGGCAGTACACTTTGCTGAAGCTGGACTAAGAGTAAATGCGATCGCACCAGGCTTTTTCTTGACCACGCAAAACAGAAAGCTACTGCTGAATGAAGATGGCAGTCATACAGCAAGATCTGAAAAGATTATTACGGGGACACCTATGAAACGGTTTGGAAAACCTGAAGACTTGCTCGGAACCATGCTCTGGCTGGCAGACGAATCCTATTCAAGTTTTGTAACTGGTACAACAGTTCCGGTTGACGGTGGTTTCATGGCCTATTCAGGGGTTTGAATTAATTTGAATGATAATGAGGTTGGCTGAACGGATATTGACTCGTTTGGCCAGCCTTTTTTATGCGCAGATTCATGGAAATCAACTCGATTAAAAAAAAGAAAATATAAACCAAAGAGGATTTGGAGTACTTATATCTAAATTAATGGGTAGCAGAGTGGGTATTAAATACACTCAGTTGTCTGAATATTGCGTTAAATGAGGAGGTTTTCAGATGTCCCATATGAATACCGGGGTGAACCCGGAAATTCCTACGCCATCACAGAGATCGGCTTTAGGGAAGTTCGTATTTTTGAGCGCAATCGGGATTTTCATGTTTTTCATCCCGATTATGGTTAATGAGAAATCGTCAATCCCACTCGATCATCTCGTTACATGGGTTCAGGCTACCTTTCCTGCGCTGGTTCCGTATTATGCCCTGCTTGTCATTTTACTTGGGGCTGCCTATCCTTTTTATTCAAAAACATGGAGGAAGGACAACGTCACAATCGTGTTCTCGTTGCTCAAAGTACTTGGTTTGTTCGCGTCAATTCTGATCATGTTCAAGCTTGGTCCGGCCTGGATGATGACACCGAACATGGGACCGTTCCTATTTGAAAAGCTGGTCATCCCAGTCGGTCTGCTTGTGCCAATCGGGGCGGTATTCCTTGCTTTACTCGTAGGTTATGGATTGCTCGAGTTTATCGGAGTCCTTGTCCAGCCAATCATGCGTCCCATCTGGAGAACGCCAGGGCGTTCGGCAATTGATGCGGTTGCGTCATTCGTTGGAAGCTATTCGATTGGTCTGTTGATTACGAACCGCGTTTTTAAGGAAGGGAAGTACACGATCAAGGAAGCAACCATTATCGCTACAGGATTTTCAACGGTTTCCGCTACGTTCATGATCGTGGTAGCAAACACCCTTGACTTGATGGAAATTTGGAATACATACTTCTGGGTGACCTTGTTTGTAACGTTTCTAGTTACGGCGATTACAGTCCGCATCTACCCGCTGAGAAGCATGAGCGATGACTATTATCAAGGTATGGAAGGTACTCCGGAACCAAAGCCGACCGGCAACCGGGTGAAAAGTGCGTGGTCCCAGGCGATGGATGCAGCTAAGAACGCACCAACATTCGAGAAAAACATCTGGGTTAATCTGAAGGATGGCTTCACCATGACGATGGCGATCCTGCCTTCAATCATGTCAGTAGGTTTGCTTGGTCTCATGCTTGCGGAATTCACTCCATTTTTCGATATTTTAGGCTATATCTTTTATCCATTCACTGCGCTGTTACAAATTCCAGAGCCGTTACTAGCCGCTAAAGCAGCAGCCATTGAGATCGCTGAGATGTTTTTGCCAGCATTACTAGTCGTGGATGCACCTCTAGTCACGCGCTTTGTCATCGGTGTTTTATCTGTATCTGCCATCATGTTCTTCTCAGCATTGATTCCGTGTATTCTGTCGACTGAAATCCCGCTCAGCATATGGAAAATGATGCTCATCTGGGTTGAACGTACAATTCTTACACTCATCATCGTGACTCCAATCGCTTATTTGGTACTCTGACAAACGATCAAAAAGGAGAGGGATCAAGTGGAGAAATTCGCAATACTTCGGACACCACAAGAAATCTATTATGGTCGTGGAGCTCTTGATAACGTAGGATTAGAAGCTGCAGTAAAAGGTAAAAAGGCACTCATTGTCAGTGACAAAGTGATGGACGGATTCGGGTATGTCTCGAAATGCCGGGACTTTCTTAAAAAAGAAGGTGTTGAGACTGAGGTTTATCTAGGAATCGAATCTGAGCCGACAGATCATTATGTAAGTGAGGCTTTAGAACTTTTAAAAGCTGAACAGTGTGATCTGGTCATATCTCTCGGCGGAGGGAGCTGTATCGATACGGCGAAGGCCATAGCAGTCTTAGCAAACAACGAGGGGTACATTGGTGACTACAGACCTAATCGAGAAAAAGTAATGAACAAACCGCTGCCACACATCGCAATCCCGACGACTGGCGGGACAGGATCTGAAGCGACGGATGTAACGGTCATTACGAATACAACTGACGATATTAAAATGATGATCAAACAGTCGCCATTCATGCCAGAGGTGGCGATTGTCGATCCGCTGCTGACCGTTTCATCACCACAAACTATCACAGCCGCCACTGGCGTGGATGCTCTTAGTCACGCAATCGAAGCTTATCTTTCAAAACAAGCCCACCCGATGACGGATACCTTTGCGTTATCGGCCATGAAACTGATCGTGGAAAATCTTTTTACAGCATATAATGACGGGGAAAATATCGACGCACGGGAAGCGATGTCCCTTGGGGCACTTCAAGCAGGAATCGCATTTACGAATGCTTCCGTCTGTCTTGTGCATGGTATGTCCCGGCCGATTGGTGCCCTGTTCCACGTGCCGCATGGCTATTCCAATGCGATGCTATTGCCGGCAGTGTTGGAATACAGCCAAGAAGCATGTATTGATCGATTGGCGGACTTAGGCCGGATTTTCTTACCTGATCAATTCACATCCAATGCAGAGCTGGCTGATATTGCTGTTGAATCTGTAAAAGAGCTTTGCTGGAAGTTGAATATCCCGAATCTCAAAGAATGGGGTATCGATCAAGCAGCTTTTAATCATGCAATCGGAAAAATGGCTGTCGATGCGCTAGACAGCGGGAGCCCCGCCAATAACCCAAGAGTCCCGACACAAGATGAACTCGAACAACTCTATCAAACCTGTTTCGAATACCAGTTTAAGAGTGGAGCAAAGGTAAATTAGATTGGAAGCACTCTCGTAGATACGGGGGTGTTTTTTCATCCTTAACTATGTCGAAAAAGGGAAGCGGACTATGTCGTTCTCCACCCGAAGTATGTCCCTTTGTGGATGGGGAAACTATAAGTAGATTTGGCTACTTCTCATCGAACAAACCGCGTGAGAAGCCGAATCCATCCAAAAAAAGATATCCAGAGAGGAATGCTTAACGAAATTCCCCAAACTACTCCGGTAACGAAATGGTCTTTTCCTTTCATCTAAACTCAACTCCTCGACTTAATGATGACTAGCAGTATGTTCAACATTTTATTCCTTATACTTTAATATTCGTTTAAGTAACAATTCATTAGTCTTGAATTAATTAAAAATTTTAAAAATTAGAAAAAATGAGTATTTCAGCATTATTAAGAGATAAACACCTGATAAAACGATATGAAGAGAATATACAGAGTTTTACAGCCTACCATATATTTCATTACACTAGGTTAATAAGTAAACTTAACAAACTAAATGAGACTGTAAGGAGTTAAGGGAATGCAAAAGGGGAATGCGGCGTACATCAAAAATATGAATACAAAAATTGTATTAGATTGCATCATCGAGCATGAACCGATCTCAAGATCCGAAATATCGAAGAGAGTAAAGATCAGTAAACCGACTGTGTCGCAACTTGTGAATCAATTGTTGGAGGAAGGTTTTGTTTACGAGGTTGGCATGGGGAATTCTACAGCTACAGGCGGAAGAAAACCAGTCCAACTCTGTTTTAATGCATGTAATGCTTATATTATCGGAATCGATATTGGAGGTTCGAAAGTAGCGTCAGGAATAACAGACCTCAAGGGAAAAGTACATGTTTATCGGGAATTTCCTACCCAGGAATTTTTACACAAGGATTTGTTTAGACGCTTACACGAAGATGTCCAAGGCATGCTGAATGACCTTAAATTGACTACTAGCGACGTCCTTGGAATTGGAGTCGGTGTAGCTGGTGTAACAGACGTAAAAAAAGGCCTGGTCATGGAAGCTCCTGCTTTGGAGTGGAAGCAACTCTCTATCAGAGAAAAGCTGGAAGACTACTATGATTTACCGGTTTTTGTGGACAATGATGTAAATATAAGTGTACTAGGTGAACATTGGATTGGAGCAGGCGTAGATAAATCAAACATCATTTATATCTCGATAGGGACTGGAATCGGAAGCGGGATCATACTGAATGGGAATTTGTATCGTGGAAGCAACTATAGTGCCGGCGAGATCGGCTACCAAGTGACCGACAGGCTGATGGCCCGCGATTTCAACCCTGTGGTTAAAGGTTTCGGTTTCCTTGAAAGTATGGCAGGCGGGATTTCGATCGGAGAACAGCTATCTGGAAGATTAAATAAAAAAGTCACTGCAAAAGAAGCTTTTGAATTGGCAGATAAGGGAGATGAAGATGCAAAGGAAGTCATTGACTTTGCGATCGAAAACCTGGGCATCGGGATATCGAATTATATCTCCTTATTAGACCCTGAAATCATCATATTAGGAGGTGGTATCAGCGGATCGTATGCAAGTTTCAAAAAACAGCTTCATGAGATCATTAAAAAATTCACGCCTGGAAAGTGTGAGGTTATTCCTACCCGCTTTGGTAAAGAAGCGGGGGTGATTGGAGCAAGCGCATTGTTCTTAAAAGAATATGATTCTATTTTTAAAATTTGAGAGGGAGGTTTTCGGATTGAAATTTGTTAAGAAAAACACCTATCGGTCATTTCTATCTTTATTAGTGTTCAGTTTGATCTTGGCTGGCTGTATGGCAGGTGATAATAGCTCAGAAGAAGATTCTTCAGAGAATAAAGATAGCGGAAATCTAGAAGATAAAGTTGTCGTGTATTCTCCCCATGGTAAAGATATATTAAGCGAATTCGAAAAGCAGTTCGAAGCTGAGTACGACGTCGATATGGAATTCCTTGATATGGGTTCACAAGAGGTTCTCGACCGTGTTCGCTCTGAGAAGAACAACCCGCAAGCCGATATATGGTGGGGTGCCCCTCAAGTCATGTTTGATGAAGCAAAGTCTGAAGATCTGCTGATGGATTATAAACCTACATATGCTGACTCTTTAGATGAAATGTACCATGATGAAGATTGGGCTTGGTCAGGTACTTCACAGACACCGGAAGTCATTCTGTATAACAATAAAGAGGTATCTGAAGAAGAGGCACCTAAAGATTGGGACGACCTTCTCGATCCCAAATGGGAGGATGAAATCATCATCCGTTACCCATTGGCATCAGGAACAATGCGTACGATCTATTCAGCGATGATTTACCGTTCTTATAAAGATAGCCAGGATCCTCAAGAAGGTTATGAATGGCTTCAAAAACTGGACCAAAACACAAAAGAGTACAGTGCTAACCCTGAAGTCATGTATAACCAGGTGGCAAAAGGCGTCGGAACGATTTCTGTATGGAATATGCCTGATACAGTCATGCTTGCTGAGGAGAAAGGATATCCGTTCAGTTATGTGATTCCGGAAAGCGGCACCCCTGTCTTGACAGAAGGTATAGCAATTGTGAAGGATGCGCCTCACCCAGAAGCAGCGAAAGCATTTTATGAGTTCGTAAATACGAAGGAAGCGGCTAAGCTTTTGGCAGAAAAATACTACCGGATTCCGACACGAAATGATATAGACGGTCTCCCGGATTGGATTGAAAACACGGAAATCAAACCGATGGACATCGATTGGAATGTGTTCCAGGAGAAGTCACCTGAATGGATGGAACATTGGGATCAAGAAATCAAAAGTACAGATAAAGACAAGAGCGAATAACCGTTCCTTGTCCACCTTTACAGAAAGTGAAAAAGGAGAGTTGTTGTCAATGTCAACAGTGAATCTATCCAACATCACGAAAAAGTTCGGAGATGTCACAGCCGTTAAAGAACTTGATTTGAAAATCGAAGAAGGGGAGTTCTTTACATTCCTCGGTCCCAGTGGTTGCGGTAAAACAACAACTCTCAGGATGATCGCGGGGTTCTATTATCCTACTGAAGGAAAAGTGAAGTTCAATGATCGTGATATGACGACAGTGCCACCTGAGAAGCGGAATACGGGCATGGTTTTTCAAAACTATGCTCTTTTCCCGCATATGACCGTAGCTGAAAATGTTGCATTCGGTCTGAAAGTACGAAAGATGGAGCGCTCGAAAATCAGAGAAAAAGTAAAAGAAGTTCTTGGGAAAGTCCGGTTGGAAAAATTCATTGAACGTCAAGTCAGTCAATTGAGTGGTGGTCAACAACAACGTGTGGCGTTGGCGAGAGCTTTGGCGATCGAGCCCGATATTCTGTTGCTGGACGAACCTTTGAGTAATCTTGATGCTAGATTAAGAGATGAAATGAGGACAGAAATTTTACGATTACAAAGGGATTATGGAATTACAACCATCTATGTCACTCATGACCAGGTTGAGGCATTGTCTATGAGCGATCGGATTGCTGTTTTTAGTGAAGGTGAGTGTCAGCAAATTGGCACACCTACAGAAATCTACAATGATCCAGTCAATGACTTTGTAGCTGAATTCATTGGAGAAACGAATCTTTACAATGTTGTTTATGATAACGATAAATTTCATTGCGATGACCTTGGGATGGAGATTCAAATTGAACAATCATTGGATGAACGCCATAAGGGCCAGGAACTGAAAATTTCAATAAGACCAGAAGCGATAAGAATAAGCAATGAAACGATGACAGGTCCGAATGTGTTGAGAGGAAAAGTGAAAATTGTTCAATTTACGGGTGCTGCAGTCCACACGTTGATTGAATTGGCAGAAGGGATTCAACTGAAAGTCACCACTTTAAACGAGGGTTCCTTTACATATCTACAGGAGGGTGTCGGGGTTGATCTTCAATTGCCGCCTGAAAAAATCAGAGTGGTTCCATCAATGAGGGAGAGAGCATAATGTTGAACGCGGAAAAACGGAAGACCGCATTCTTATTGATCCCGATCATATTAGTTTTGGCTGGTTACGTCTTGTATCCATCGATCGAAACGACAATTGAGAGTTTGCAACGGGACGGTGCAGCGACGCTTAAAAACTATGGAGATTTTTTCGGTGCAAAGGCGTCCTCGAATCTAGAAGCACTTTGGAACTCTGTCTACATCTCAATCTTATCTGTATTGTTCAGTGCATTGATAGGAGTACCTCTTGCGTTCATATTTAACCGCTACGACTTTCCGGGACGGAGGTTCTTTTCTGGGGTTGCAATCATGCCAATTGTTTTGCCTTCATTAGTGGGAGTTATGTCATTCATGTTCCTTTATGGAGAAGCTGGTCTTGTGCCGAACGCAATCAAAGACTTGTTCAATCTCTCGAAGGTGCCATTCAGTATCGGAGGCGTCTCAGGAATTCTATTAGTACATGCCTATACGATGTATCCATACTTTTATATGACTTGTTCTTCTGCAATAAACAATATCGATCCATCCCTTGAAGATGCAGCCTATAATCTTGGTTCTAACCGTTGGACTGTTTTCTGGAAGGTTACTTTTCCATTGCTGACACCAGCTCTGGTAGCGGCGTCGTTACTCGTATTCATGGTTTCGATGGCATCCTTCAGTGCTCCGTTCCTATTAGCTGGTGGCTTTCGTGTACTGAGCCTGCAAATCTACTTTTCAAAAATAAATGGCAACTTGGAAATGGCAGCAACACAATCAGTTATTCTCTCAGCTGTCTCAATCTCATTCCTGTTATTTATGAGATGGTTCCAGAACCGCCGTGATTACAGGATGGCCAGTAAAGGCATCGGCGCTCATAGAAGTGAAGTAAGTAATCCATTTCTGAAATGGGTCCTGGTGGTTCTCGGTATACTTGCTATGATCATTTTGCTTTTGCCGCATGCAACCCTATTGATTTTGTCACTGGTACCAGAAGGAACCTGGACGTGGCAGATCTATCCGACGACTTTCAATCTGGAAAACTACATTCTCTTATTTAAAGATACATCGATATGGGATCCTGTCCGGAATAGTTTGTTCATGGCGTTTGTTGCATCCCTGGGGTGTTTTGCATTCGGAATCATCACTTCATATGCGCTCGTCAAAAGGAAGTTCATCGGAAAGAACTTATTGGACATCCTTGTCATGATACCGTGGGCTTTACCTGCAACTGTTGTGGGTATAAACTTGATTTTAGCTTTCAATAAACCCACACCATTTTCGTTTGGTCAAACATTGGTAGGTACTTTTTGGATTTTACCATTAGCCTATTTCATACGGTTCATCCCTCTGGTGGTAAGGTCGACTACAGCTGTATTGGAACAATTGGATGACTCCATTGAGGAAGCAGCCCAGAACTTAGGAGCAAAGTGGTTTTACACTTTCCGTAAAATTGTCCTTCCTATCATTATGCCAGGGGTATTGAGCGGAACATTGCTTGCATTTGTCCAGGCAGTCGGGGAATTTCCGACATCCGTACTCTTATATACACTTAGCAATCGTCCGATCTCGATTGAAATCATGAACCAGTTACGGATGTTCAACCTTGGACAGGCGGCAGCATATGGCATGATACAAGTTGGACTGATCGCGATCGTAATGTTTATTTCATATAAGTTCCTGGGTGTGAAATCGGAAAATACTATGTAAAAAAGAGGTGAAAGTAACGTGAAAACGTATAAGGAAACGTTTGAAGAGCAGGATGGTGCTTCTTTTCCAGGAAAGACCTTTGCAAATGAATTGTTAATGCCTATCTTCCAGGACCAACGTGCTCATTTATTTGAAAGTATGATGCGGGTTCATCGAGCCCATACCCTCATGCTTCAAGAACAACAAATCATCTCTAAACAAGATGCTGAAAAGATTTTATATGCTGTTGATCAAGTTTCGATCATGGACACGAAAACCATCGAATATTCAGCGCAGTATGAAGACTTGTTCTTTTTGATAGAGTCCAAGATTTCTGAAATCATTGGGGTAGAAATTGCTGGAAAAATGCATATCGCTAAGAGCCGGAATGATATGGGAGAAACGATGTATCGAATGGTGATACGTGACTACTTGGGAGAGGTAATGGATGAAGTGAAAAAGCTTGGCCGAGCATTGCTAAACCAGGCAGAGGAACATATTGACACGATCATGCCTGCCCATACCCATACACAACCTGCCCAACCAACTACTTTCGGGCATTACCTGGTTGGAATTTATGATAACTTATCAAGGGATTATGACCGGTTAACAAGCGCCTTCGCTGTGGTCAATCAATCACCGATGGGGGCTTGTGCGATTACCACCACTGGCTTCAATATCAATCGTGAACGTGTGGCTGAACTTCTCCATTTCGACGGTATTGTAGAGAACTCATATGATGCAATCGCAACGGGTGATTATTTGATTGATGCCAGTCAGGCAATCATCAGTTTAATGACGAATATGGGACGTTGGATCCAAGAGCTTTTAAGATTGGCTTCAAAAGAGGTAGGTCTTTTAAGGGTATCGGATGCTTATGTACAAATCAGTAGTATCATGCCCCAAAAAAGGAATCCTGTATCCATCGAACATTGCCGTGCTTTAGCAAGCAGTGCAGTAGGTGAGGGCATGACTGTCCTTCAGATGATCCATAACACGCCTTATGCTGACATCGTGGATACAGAAGATGATTTACAGCCACATTTATATAATGGATTCCAAAAATGCTTACGTGTGCTCAGGCTGATGAGAGCGGTCGTCTCAACGATGAGTATTGACCAGGAACGAGCATTTCAACAGGCAAGGGAGAACATGATCACGATAACGGAATTAGCCGATGTATTGGCAAGGAAGTATGATATACCGTTCAGGGAAGCCCATCATACTGCAAGTCAAATCGCAAGGAAAGCCGATAGCTTAAAGAAAGAGTTGTATGAAATCACAATAGAAGAAGTCAACCAATGGATGGACGGTATCAAGGTTACACAGGAAGATTGGGAAGAAATCGTATGTCCGAAACATTTTGTAGCTCGGCGAAAAGTAACGGGCGGAACGAATGCCATGATCGTTAAGGATATGATTGAAAGAAGAAACTCTCTCTGGTGATCGAAGAAATAGGGGCGTATTAGCGGTTTTTGCTGCCCCGTTCTTTTTTACCATTATGTTCTGCCTGTATTTAATCGATCAGTATGATGACTATAGTTGCGATTAGTCAAAATATGGAGGTGATCGAATTAAGGAATAACGAAATAGTTTGTCACTTGGCAAGCAGTTGATTAGTAAGGTTAACTAACCAAATTTACGACGGGAAATCCTTAAGGAGGTGAGCATACAGGTATTTAATGGGGCACAGTAATAATGGAAACGTTTTGTGTCTTTTTTGGAATATACTTTCGAAAGGAGAAATACGGATGTTTCAAAGGAAATGGATGATTGCCTTAAGTTTGTTAATGGTATTGACCCTATTAGTCCCTGCTGTCTCAAACGGACAAGTACCTCAAGAACAACATGACGAGGAACTTTGGAGTGCTGTAAAGCCTCTTGATACGATCACCAGCTTTTTGAATACAGGAGCCCACCCTGATGATGAACGAAGCCACCTCTTAGCATACTTATCACGAGGGCTAGGGGTACATACTGCTAGCCTGATTGCTAATAGAGGTGAAGGTGGTCAGAATGAGATAGGTGAAGAACTTGGCAATGGTCTTGGCATCATTCGATCACGGGAATTGATTGAAGCCTCGAAGGTTACAGGAGTAGAAGTATTCCATTTAAGCCAGACTACAGATGATGAGATCTATGATTTCGGCTTTTCAAAATCCCCTGAAGAAACGCTGCAAAAATGGGGAGAGGAAGAAACCTATGAACGTTTTATCCGATTGATCCGCACATATAAACCAGACATCTTAATGCCATCATTCCGCGATGTCGAGTCCCAGCATGGCCACCACAGAGCAATCACCATTTTATCCCTTAAAGCATTTGAAGACGCAGCTGACCCGACGATTTTCCCAGAACAGATTGAAAAAGAAGGCCTGGATACATGGCAGATCAAAAAGTTATATCTGCCTGCTGAATCAGAAGAAACTGCAACAGTTGGCATCGAAGTCGGTGACTATGACCCTGTGTACGAACTAACGTATCCTCAAATTGGAGAAGAATCACGATATCATCACAAAAGCCAGGGGATGGGCAGTGAGGTAGAGCCAGGATCGGAAATGGTTTATTTAGATTTGGTCAAGTCTTCTGTAGGGGAAATTCCTGACCAAGAAGAGACGATATTCGAAGGATTGCACTATGATTTTAATGAATATGCCGCTGAATTAAACAGAAGTGATCGGAAAATCAAACGCCATTTGGAAGAACTACAAAAAGATCTTGAAGAGGTTATAGAAGCTTATCCTAGTCATAGTGGTGTATTGAAAGAAACACATGATGCTTTAAAACATTTGCGCAGAACAAAACAATTAGTAGCACACTTTAGTTTTAAAGATGTTGATAAAAATGAATTATTACACAAATTGAATGTGAAAGAAGATCAGCTGGAAAACGCTAGTAAAGTAGCGTCACAATTAGAAGTTTCAACAAAAATCGATACTCCAAACCTAACTCAAGGAACAAACTCGGATGTATACATCACCTTAAAAAATAATGGCGATGAAACATTGAAGAATACAGCTGCCCAATTGAACTTACCTGAAGAATGGGAAGTAGAGGGAAGCATGGCTGTTGATCATTTGTCTCCGGGTAAAGAAAAGAAGATCAAAGTCACAGTACAAGTTCCAGAAGATGCTGATTATTATCAACCTTATGAAGATCCTGTCCTATCAACGGAAGTTCGCTATAAAGTTGGACACGAGGAAGTACAACTTCAATTTGAACCTGAAGAGACGGTAGCTATCCTTCCAGAGGTCGGACTTAAAGCTGATCCTGACAGCGTGATCGTCAATACAGCCAAAGAAATGAAGGAAGAAACCATTGATGTGACAGTTACCAATTATTCCAATGAACCTGTGACTGCTGATGTATCATTGGCACTCCCAGAGGGATGGGGACCAATAGATAGTCAATCAGTTGAATTTATGGAAGATGAAAAAGTGAAAAAAGTTTCTTTTACCATTACCCCTCCTGAAGGAATTGAAAAAGGAAAATTTGAAATCAATCCAGTAGCGACTGTTGAAGGAAAGCAACTTAACACTACCGTACAAAAAATTGCTTACGACCATATTGGAACGTTTTATTATTTAAGAGAAGCAGTAATTGATGGCGTTGCTTTTGATTTGAATTATCCAGAGGATTTGAAGATAGGTTATGTAGAATCAGGGTTTGATGTGGTAGCCGATCATCTTATCAATGCCGGTATGGACATCACAAAGATCTCAGAGGATGAACTGGTAAACGGAGATTTATCACAATATGATACCATTGTTACCGGGATTAGAGCCTATCTATCACGTGAAGATCTGTTGAATAACAATGAACGGTTATTGAACTATGTGGAGGATGGAGGTCATCTAGTCGTCCAATACAATAAACCATGGGATAACTGGGATCCAAATATGACAGCCCCTTATCCGTTGACGATTGGTCAGCCCTCTATTGAATGGCGTGTGACGGATGAAGCGTCAGAATATGAAATTTTACAACCAGACCACACCTTACTGAACTATCCAAATGATATTACAGCAGAAGACTGGGATGGTTGGGTACAAGAGAGAGGGCTGTATTACCCGATGGAATGGGATGACAGATACGAAACACTTATCAACATGACTGATTTGGACGGGGATACATTCGATGGTGGAATTCTGTATACGGATTATGGTACAGGAAGCTATGTTTATACAAATCTCGTTTGGTACAGGCAAATTCAAAATCAGGTGCCTGGAGGATATCGTATCTTTACAAACTTGATCAGTTATCCGAAAGCAGAATAAGACAAAAATAATAGGGGCTGTCCTTAAAGAAAAATGAGACACCTCCAACACAACATTTTGTGTAAAAACACGATTTTCCTCGAAATGTTGTTAAGTTCGGAGAGACTCAGACACTTTTAGGGCAGCCCCTTTGCATGATAAATTTTTCTAAAAAAGCATCATGGTGTATAAGGGTAAAAAGACCTATATCCTGTTAAGTAACCAAGATATAGGTTATTTTACTTAGAAAATATTGATAATAAACCTTTTTTCTTTTTTCTTTTTTTGGATCGTTCTTTAAGCACCTTTTTGATATCTTCAGCTTCTTCTGTTTCCATCGTTTCAAATGATGTATGATAACGTGCAATGAAGTATGTACCAGTTGGCATCGAGCTGTTTTCATAACCGTACCCTTCATCTACGCTGCATACCAATCTATAACCACTGATAAAGAACTTTTCTACACTTACAGGACCGTCTACTAGTTCTTCGAAGTATGATAAATCATTCGGAATGTAAGTGGAATGAGGATGTTGTCCTGGTTTTACAAGTACAACCATTAATTTATTTTCATCCAACCGAAGACCCACCTTTTTCGATAAAATATGAGAATAAACTTTATTATACTAGACAACCCGATTGATGTAAATTGCTATCTCAAGAAAACATTGTCGAATAATCAAGGTATATTGAACCATAAGAAAAGATTGGATAAACAGTATTATAGAACTATTTTACCAGGAAAAATATTCCTTGTCGATATTCACTAAATTTTCTATCATATTTTGACAAGATATGCTATATATTGCATTATTATTATTAAAAGATGTAATTCCAGGGTGTCGAAGGAAAGGGGAAGAATATGAAAAAATTACTATACATAACCACAATCATTTTATCGATTGCAATAATTGTTTTCGGTCATTTTCATTGGAATTCAAAGATTAATGACACGATTGCCAATGCAAAGGCAAATGCAGAACCTATAACTCAAAAAGCTAATACAATTGAAAGTGCTGAAGAAGAATCTGAAGTTGATATTAAGGGACTGACTGAAAATTTTTCTAAAGATACTCGAAAATTGATTACGGATGCTATTGAAGCAGGTGAAACAATCGATGTAGCGGTCATTGGCTCTGAAGCGCTAGAGATGGGTGAGACTCCTTGGCCAGAATTACTTCAGGCTGGGATAGATCAAGCTTATAGTGAAGGAACTTTCAAGCTGACATCATATGACTTTGGAAAAGATCATTCGAATGTTGCAATCTATAAAGAAAAAATGACTGATATTATTGATACTAAACCTGATATTGTACTGCTTGAACCATTTATTATGAACGATAACGGTGATGTTGGTGTTAAAGATACAATTGAAGCTATTAAAATCTTAGAACGTAGATTCTCTGAAAGTAATGAAGATACGGTCTTTATGTTACAGTCTTCCCACCCAATATTTGAACCACAAGTATACGCAATGCAAGTAGAGGGTATCAAGGAATTTGCCGAGAAAGAAAAGATCACTTATCTGGACCATTGGGATCATTGGCCAGATGTTAAAGATGAAAAAGTCAGAGATTATATTAAAGATGATCTATCAGGTCCTAATGATAAAGGTAACAAGGTTTGGGCAGAGTATCTCATAAACTACTTTACAGGAAAATAGACTAAAATCAGCCTCTTCTATCAAGGGCTATTTTCTTTTGTTGGTTCTATTCCCTATTTCATTTGTAATTAAACTGTAAAGTGATTGTTAAGTATATTATGATAAGATAACACTCGGGGTTAGGGGATAAGGAATAAAGTAGCAAGAATAGAATATTTAGCAATATTGATAGATTTCGATATTAGACATTACATATCTCAATTTCAAACATACATAAAAGAAGTTCTACTTTTGACTTACTCCCAATTGGTTTAACAAGCCAGAACTACTAAAAATCCAATTGGAGGAGAAGTAATGAAGAAAAAGTTATTACCAATCGCACTTGCAACAGGGATCGTGTTCTCTGGAGCTGGACAAGCATTCGGAGCAACAGGAAGTGCCATCATCGATACAGGTGATAATTATTTAGGGGCACCATATCAATATGGAGCGCCAGTAGGAGATACAAGTTCCTTTGACTGTTCATCTTTTACCGTTACTGTATTTAAAAAGTACGGAATCAGTCTGCCTAGATCAAGTAGTGCTCAAGCTAATGTTGGTACAACCGTTTCGAAATCAAATCTAAAAGTTGGAGATTTGCTTTTCTATGATACGAATTTTAATGGTGTCATCAACCATGTAGCGATCTATGCTGGAAATGGGAAGATGCTAGGTGCACAATCTTCTACGGGCGTAGCATTCACGGATGCGTTCTCACCATACTATTGGGGCGATCGCTTTGTAAAAGCGAAAAGAGTTCTAAAATCTGAAGCACCAAAGTCTGAGACATCTGATGTATCTATTTATACTATACAAAGTGGAGATACACTCTGGGGTATCAGCATGAAATATAACACCTCAGTATCGAATCTTAAAAGCTTGAACAATCTTTCATCAAACACCATTTATATTGGACAAAAATTGAAGGTGTCTGGTACTACTAGTACAGCTTCAAGCAGCAAGACTCATACAGTAAAATCCGGAGACACATTATGGGGAATCAGTATCACGTATGGTACTACTGTTAGTAAGTTGAAGGATGCAAATAATCTATCTTCTGATGTGATCTATCCAGGACAAACATTTAAAATTCCTAACTAATAAAAAAGAAAGATAAAATCCTTTTAGGTAGGCCATCCTACTTAAAGGGATTTTTTGATTTACATATGAAGAAAGTATTTATACTTTCTTCAATATAAGGGCAACTAAGTCTCAGCCTGCGCTTAGGCTTGGCATTGCCAAGTTTTCTTTAAATTTGAGCTATGATTGTTTGATTCTCAAGTGCGGATGATTTGCAGGTGCTTGAGTAGTTCCTGCGTCGGGTTCCGTGAGTGAGGGAGTTCGTTGATCGCACTGAAATGTCGTAATACACCGTCCTCCAACACCAATACATAGTGACAGAGCATCTCGATTTCCTGCAAGTCATGAGATGAAAACAAGATTGTTTTGTCTGGACCTAACGCTTTTAAAAAGGCAACGATGTCTGTTTTGGAAGGGATGTCGATCCCCACGGTCGGCTCATCCATAATTAACAACTCTGGATTGTGAAGCAGGGCGACAATGATATTCAGTTTCCGCTGCATTCCCCCTGAGAGCTTATCAACTCTTTCGTTGAGCTTTTCCTTCAATCCCACCATATCTACAAGCAGTAAAATCCAAGACTCGGATACGGTGCCTGGTGCCATACCTGCCCAGAACTTCAAGTTTTCTTTGACAGAAATACTTGTGTGCAGAGCGATATCCTGTGGGACGTAGCCGATCCTGTGCCTGAGCTGCTTTTTCTTTTTCGTGACAGATTTCCCGCCGACGAGGATTTCGCCTTTAGATGGATTGACTAACGTTGCGATCATCTTCATCAATGTTGATTTTCCAGCCCCATTCGGTCCGACAAGCCCGACACGAGCCCCTTGGGGAACCATGAGATCGACACCTTTGACTACATCCGTTCCTTTATATCGTTTGTGTACGTTCCTAAGCTCGATCATGTCGTACAGCTCCAATCCCTAATCCTAAAATCATCAGTCCAAGTCCGGAACCAAATAAAATGGTCATTTCAATAGTTGTAGTTGAACGCATTAAGCCGTTTAAAAACCAGTGTTGCGGTGTGTATTGAGATGCATTCGCTAGTCGATCGGAAAACTCCTCCAGCTTGATGAAGCTTCCACCTAATACACTGGTTAAAACAGTTGTCGCGACAGCAATCAAATGATATAGAAGTGTGTTGTTCATCAGATTTGCTAGCAGAAAGCCAATTCCTCCGCAGGCGATCACATAAGCGATAAGCAATAGTCCTTTTTGTTCGAAATCTCCGTCATCAAATAAAAGATAGATAGATACTGGTAAAAGTGTTGCGAGTATAACTGTTACGGATCCAAGTAAGTTTGAAAAGGCACAGGTGAGACGATTGACACCGAACATCCCCGTTCTTGATGCCAGTCCGTTTTCTCGTTCTGTCATCACCCATGTTTGCATATAAAAGCTGATGAGCAGGATATGGATGCTGAGCATGCCGAACAACATCGGTTTGGTATTCTTTTCTGTTTTCTGATTTTGAGCTTGTTTACCGGCTTTTTCAAGTTTAATGGTCATTAAAGGCTCAGGTTCCCATTGATCATCGGTATATTTCCAGGCGTACTCATACACATCGGCTCCATTAAATTCGTTCGCCAGGTAAGTGGCAGCCTTTCCGTTGCTTGCAAGCCGGATCACCTCGCTAGCGACGTATTCCTCGACTAGCCCGGTTGAAATGGCATTCGGTGCCTTCCATAACCGGATCACATCATTGATTTTACCTTGTCTTACTTTT
The DNA here is from genome assembly GCF_019720915.1 of Alkalihalobacillus sp. TS-13. GTDB lineage: Bacteria > Bacillota > Bacilli > Bacillales > Fictibacillaceae > Pseudalkalibacillus. Next base: position 2,908,467 of record NZ_JAHKSI010000001.1, on the reverse strand, counting down.
TCCTCTAGACCTTTTGTAAAAACAACAGCGGCTTCAGCCTGATTTGTTGCAAGAAGGCGTTTCGCATCGTCACTCGATTTTTCAATGATTTGGAGCGTTTCATTTTTCTTTAGGCGTTCAATGATTGTAGAAACTGTATCGTTATTTTCCTCCGTTACCACTATTACAGGAATTTTCAACTGAGCCGAACCTTTCGAAAGCAATTGTTCAGCACCCCAAAAGACGGTTAAAGGGAGAATAAGCATCAACAGGAATTGCCATTTGTTGCTTAAGATGATTTTCCATCGTGTGCGGATTAAATGCCACATTCTCATGACCGCTTCACCTGCCTTACTATAAAGGAAGTGAAGAGTAGGGTACCTATCATCCCGCCCAATACACTAAGACTAGAGAATAGTATATCTTCGTTTTCAATAAAGATGGAGTTCACTAGACTGGTGTGAAGCCAGTGTGACAGAGTTGATAGGTTAAGCCACTCTAAGAACCCGGTGTAGTAGGACTCAGGAAAAATCAAACTTCCACCTGCTGCAAAAACCACAAGACCTAGAAAGCCGATGAAGAATCTTAGTCCTTCCGCTATAGGAAGATTCGATAAAAATGTGTACCAGGCACCGATGACGATGATGGCTGTTACGAAGGTAAGCAGACTCCAACCGAAGTGACCTGTAACCTTCAATTCTGTCAAAATCCATAAAGCAGCAAGGATCAAAACCGCCTGCATGAATAAAATCGTAATTTGGGTGGCGAGCCCGCTGAATAGGTGGGCACCTGTAGAGACGCCGAAAGTTCGTAAGCGTTCGTCGATTTTGGCATTTGTTGAAGAGGTCATGCTCATCGTGAGCAATCCAGTCAACAGCAACAGGAAAATGAACCCGGAAACGCTGTAGTATTTGAGTGGTGTAACTCCCTGGAACGATTTGATTTCTTCTCTATCGAACATCATCTTACGACCGGAGGCGAATGTAGTAAAATCGAAGATCATTTGATCAGATACCTTCATTACATATTCATGAGAATAATTCTGTTCTTTTAAATAATCGTAGATCGTGTTGACCCCGCTTTGGGCAGCACTGATCAGTTCAGCAGAGCTGTTCATCATTTCCAGAAAGAGTGCGGATTGAAAAGGTCGCTTTTCATTACTTATGACGGTGACGGGTTTGTTTTCACCATAACGGATACCATTCGCAAACCCCTCAGGGATCACTAGGATTGAAGCGATCTTATTTTCCGATAATAAATTTTGGGCTTTTTCTTCATCCATGACGCGAAAGGTAATCAACGACTCGAGTTCGTCATCCTCCTGAAATTGTTGTATTAAGAGACGGGTTTCAGGATCATCGTCTTTGTCCACGATCGCAACGTCGAAAGGAGGGAGAAGTGACTCGGATTTGAGTACATTTTCAAGCCCATATAGTAAGAAGCCGATGAGAGCGATGGGCATGAAAAAAAGGACCACCCATGCGATTGGCTGACGGAAAATTTCCTTCAATTGTGTCTGTGCAAGTATGAATGCTCTCATCGTGATCTCCTGTGTATTAAGTGTAAAAAGAAGGCAAGTGTGGAGTAGCCTCAGACACTTGCCTTACTTTTTTTATACGATCAAAAGGATAACATTTCAGTGAGGAAACTTGGTTTTGCCCAGTTTTCTTTAGTTGAACATTTGTGGACCGTTCATCATCATTCCTTGAATTCGAGTTTGAATTTCTGTCATGATGCGTTCCATTTCTTCAGGGCTCATTTCTGCTACATTTTCCCCGTCTTCTGTGACATTCGGGAATTTCAGATTCTTTGTAAATTCGGTTTTGCTATCATAATCGAACGTTACATTGATTGGTGCACCGAGCCCAGCATCAACTTCCAAACCAAATTCACCATTTGATGAATATGTTCCATTATCAAGGTCATCTGTCACTTTACGGGTGAAGTGTCCTTTTAATGGTGGTATGCCAGCGTTCGAAGGATCATCGATTGCTGCTTCAAAGTCTGCTTTCATGTCTTCTGGTGTACCTGTGATTTTTGCACTAAGATTTGCGCCAGTTACTTTTCCTGCTTCCGCAAAGGCGAAAGTTCCAGTGATGTCGCGTGTAGCGTTATCGCCGTCTCCTTTTTTACCTTTGATTTCAACTAACATTTTTCCATAGTCTTGCTTTTCGCCGTTTTCAGGGAAGACGTTGATCTCCCATTTTCCGTCAGTGATAAGATCGTCTGAGCGTAGTGCGTGGCTGGAATAGTCAACGACGACGAACTCTGAATCGTTACCGATTTTAAAATCAACGTCACGCTTGACGATGACTTCATTCTTGTCGATCAGGATAACGCTCTTGAAACCGTCAGGAATTTTTACCTGATCAATGTTGTCAGATGCTTTTTTCAGTTCTGTCTGGATGGTTTCTTTCATATCAGCTGTTTCCATTCCAGGAGCAGTGAACGCTGTGTTGCCGTTTGCCTCGATGAGGAAGTTAAGTAATTCTTCATCTTCTCTGACTTTATCGATCAAAGCTTTCAGGATGTCTTTTGTTTCTTTTTCAGAAAGTGCGAGTGTAAGCTGTGTGTATTTCTTCCCCTGGAATTCGACTCCGCTTTTTTCGGTGACATTCTCGTCCTTGATTTTTTCAAGTAAGAACTTCCCGTATTCATCAGCATGCTCTTCGTACTTTTCTTGATTTCTCATGGCTTCGAGCTGCATTTTTACAACGTTGTCGATTTCCTCAGGACCCTGGTAAGCAGGATCAAATTTCTTCATCACTTTACCAAACTGGTCGTTGTTCAAGTAAAGATAATTGTTATATAGAAGGGGAACGTTCAAACCTGTGAGATCCTCAGATTGATAGGCTTCTGCTTTGATGAACTCTGTACCACCCATGCCGGCTTTCAACTCAGCAAGCCCTTCATTTTTCTCTGGGTTGAGTTGTGCAGACATGCTCAATTTCACGTCATTCAGCATGGATGCGAACATCGCCATGTTCGGGTCGATCGCTTGAAGTCCATCAATGCTTTTAAGACCAAGTGTAAGAGTCGATTTAGAAGGCTCTTCAATCATCTTCTTATTCACATCTTCGTTGACTGCAAACGTCTTATTGAAGGATTCTTGCGTCTGTTCCATTGTGTTTTTTTCAGCTGCAAAATACGTCTCTTTCGGTGATAGGTTGAAGAACATCGCATATACCGTTCCACTGATTCCAAGTAAAACGATCACTGCTAGCGAGATCAGGATCGGTTTCTTGCTTTTACCCGGTTGTTGGGACGGTTCGATTGAAGCGGCTGTTTCATTTTTTCCTTGATTGTAATCCATCTTTGTCCTCCCATTAAGTATGTATTATAAGACTATGAATCTCCTGTCCAATAAATACGGATAAGCATCAGAATAGTTTCTGTAACATTCGACATATTCAAGGAAATTCTTTGAAGAAATCTCATGCTTTACTAATCCTACACCGTACCACAACCCGTTTCAACCATATTTTTTCAAAATAATAAGAAAAGGAATAAGTTACTAAGTTTTATCTGTGGTCATTACCATTCTGCCCAAACAAGGAGCATAGAATACTAGTTTAAATGAAAACCTCTGTACCAGGCACGACAATTCAACCCTTGTGCCACAAGGGATTTCAGATGGTGCCAGTCACCGTTTCGGATCCCTTGATACCATTGGCTTCGGAAACGGTGCCTGGCACGCATATCGATAAGCTCCTCCGCATAAAGTGAGTTAGACCGAGCAATAGAGGGCTTTTCCGACATAGACAGGCACGAAGCAACCGAGTCCAAGTCGAACAATCAGTGAAAAAACAACGGGAGGGATTCGGATGAAAAAGGTTTTGCCTGGAGCACTCGCTGCTGGATTTGTCATGACAGTGGGGACAGAGGCATATGCACATTCCGGAGATGAGGTGATCGAGAGCGCAAAGAAATTCCTGGGTACGCCATACAAGTATGGTTCGGCAGTAGGGAACAAGTCTAGCTTTGATTGTTCTTCTTTTACTGCGACGATTTTCCGTTATCATGGTGTGAAGCTTCCGAGAACAAGCCGGGGTCAGGCGAAAGTAGGTAAACCCGTCCGTAGCGGTGACCTACAACCGGGTGATCTAGTCTTCTTCGATACCAATTTTAATAGAAAAATTAATCATGTCGCGATTTATGCCGGCAACGGAAAAATGATCGGTGCCCAAAGCAAAGGTGTCGGCTATGCAAATCCGTTTTCCCCATATTATTGGAGCGATCGCTATGTGACTGCGAGAAGAGTACTCCCGGATTCTGTTAAAGTCGATAAAGCACCAACCCTAACAGTTGTAAAAGGAAACAAGGGATCCGAAAAAACGCAAGAAGTCCAGGTAACGGTAAAATCGATCCGTTTCCATACAGTCAGGAAAGGCGATACGCTCTGGGATATCAGTCGACGCTACCAAACAGACGTCCAGACGTTGAAAAAGTTGAATGACATCAAGTCTCATTGGATCTATCCCGGCCAGACCATTCAGCTTCCAATCAAGGAAAAATCAAGAGATATCATCGTCCGTTCCTACAGCATGTACAACATCCAAAAAGGCGACACGTTATGGGGAATCGGTCAAAAATATGGTGTTTCTGTGGAGAAATTGATGAAAGTCAACAAGCTGAGTTCTTCGCTTATTTATCCAGGGCAGCAGTTAATGATTCCCAAATAAGCCTTCAAAGAATATTTTCAAGGAATAGCGGGTAGTCAATAACTATGATTACCCGTAACTTTTTTCTTAGGAGGCTTATCATGACTGTAATAGACAACGTATACCTATACAGACCAGAAGTAAAAGAGGACAAGCAACTATACCATATTGAAATTGAAGATGGAAAAATTAAAGCGATCAACAAGGGCAGGGTCGATTCACAAACCGATGATGTCATCGATGGAAATGGAGCTACAGTGACCGCCTCTTTCAACGACACCCATATGCACCTGCTACGGTATGGGTTGATGAAAAAAGAACTGGATCTTCGGAAGGTGACTTCGTGGCGTGAAATGAAAGAAATCGTACGAAATGAATACAACGAAAAAATGATGGAAGAACACGACTGGGTTATCGGTCGTGGTGTCATTGACGATCAATTCGAAGATCTTGATCACCCTTTGACTGCAAAAGAACTGGAGGAACTTGAGTACGAGAAACCGATGTTCTTTTTACATGATGACGGACACGAATGCATCGTGAATGAAGAAGCTCTAAAGATTTTACGAAAAGAGCCTGAACTTGAAAAGTATCATGATCGGTTCATCGAAAAAGATGAAGATGGCAATTGGAACGGTCGCTTCAAGGATACGGCGGTCCATTTCATCAAATATCATTTCAGGAACAAGACAGAAGAGGAAACGTACGAAGCCATTGAAGACGCGATTCCTCACCTGCTTGAGCATGGGATCACTTCGGTCCAGACGGATGATGTCAATTTTTCAGGTTCCTTCGATCAAGTGTGGAGAACATATACTGATCTTGAAAAAGACGGGAAGCTCCCGGTCAGAGCCCAGCTTCATCATTACATTTACGCAGTTGAAGATTTGAAAAACTTTCTGGAGAACGATGAAAAACGGACTGGTGATGGAACTGACAGAGTAACAGTTGGAGCTTTTAAAATATTTTTAGACGGGACACAACGGTTGCATACAGCAGCATTAAGGGAACCTTATCATGATAAACCCGAGACGGATGGTGAGCTGATTTACACCCAGGAAGAATTGAATGAAATGGTGAAGACGGCGGATGAAAACATTATGCAGGTGGCGATGCATGCCATCGGAGATCGTGCTGTCGAACAAGCTCTTAACGCAATCGAGCAAGTGGGTGCGGTGAAAATGCGCCACCGGATTATTCATGCGCAGGTTTTAGCGCCGGACCTACTGGAGAGACTGCAGAAAATCAAGCCTTACCTCGAGATCCAGCCTAATTTTATGATGGATGAATACGATCAGACAGCGGACTGGGTCGGAAGAGAGCGGGAGCGGTACTGTAACCCATGGAACACAGTGGATCAGCTGGGGATTCCGTATACCGGAAGCTCGGATAGCCCGATCGGTGAACTTTCGCCACTCGTGAACATTTTTGCTGGGGTCAACCGGACAGATGAAGATGGAAACCCTGAAGGCGGATGGCTACCTAATGAAAAACTGTCACTAGATAAAATGTATAAAGCCTGTACTGAAACAGGAGCATATCTCGATTTCCAGGAAGACAGGAAAGGAAAGCTCGAAGAAGGGTATGTAGTAGATCTCGTCTTGTTATCCGACCATCCAGCAGAAGTCGAGTCCCACAAAATAAAGGACATTCAAGTGCTGGAAACATGGATGGATGGGGAAAGAGTATATAAGAAGTAAGCTACAAGGTCTTCCTGTCCATAAGGAGGACCTTTTTTCATGTTGAAGTTGAAACCTTCTGCTAGGATACTCGTATATTGTTATATCAATTATTTAGGAGTTTGGTTTATGTACAATTTTTCAGTTTTTAAAAAGGACAGACAGATGAGAAAAGTCCTTTTATTAAGAAGGGAATGTTGCTTTTATTAATTCCTGTAATAGGAATGGCCTAAGATATTCATTTTCTGCTTGCACTCTTCTCGCTTCTTGTATTATGTATTGGACTTCTTGGTCTATCAATTTTGTTTTTATCAACTGGAAAAATGGAGTATACCTCTCTAAATCCAAAAGAAAATCATTGAAATCTGCTATCCTTTTCTTTGGATTTTTTTTGATATGCCTATATCACTTGCGTAATTACATTAAAGATACGCCGCTATGCATAATTGAAGAAATCCAGCGGGTTGAGGGGATCCAGACTTCTGTGGAAAAAGGCTATAAATCCATTATCATCAATTCAATCACTTTGAAAGGTGAAGAGTACGACGTTGGCAATTTAACAGAGGAAATTCCATTGCAACAGAATTTTGTTATTTATTATCTGTCTCCTACAAGATTTACAGTCGATCAAAAGGTGCATGATATCGTAAAAGGTCGGTCTTGAACTTCCTAATAAAAGTTGTATTAAAAAAGTCCACCCTAAAGTGGGACTTTTTTGGATTATTCTTCAGTTTGTAACTCCATGACTACGCCAATCATTTCATCCTCTTGAAAGTTCCAATATCGACCATCAACACCAAATTTCATCACCTTTTTGTAGTACCCTAATTCATAAAGGACTTCTGATTCGTTTTTGAAAAGTAATTTGTAATCAGGTGATACAAAATCCATGTTCACCGTTGAGGATGTTTCAGCGGTTTCTAATTTTTGAACCAATTCAGATATGAACTTTTCATCTGTAATGGTTTCGATTTTTTCATCGCTTTTCCATTGTAATACCTCAATACTAGTTACTTCGTTAGGTTCCTGGTTACATGCTGAGATTAAAAATATCAAAGCAAGAAGGAGGGTGAGCAACACTTTCTTCATATTGCCATCCCCTTTATTTATTTGATAAAACGAATCGTCAATGGAAAGCGGTAGTAGGTGCCTTCGCTGGCTCTTATAGTTCCAATGATCATGAAAACAAGATGTAAGATCACCACGATAGGAAGTAACGCGAATCCTATGAGAATAATCATTAACGCTCCAGCCACAAGTCCATATATGAAAAAACTGATCTGAAAGTTCAAGGCTTCCTTACCGTGATAATCTACATAGGCGTATTCATCTTTTTTAAGTAACCAGAGCAGAAGTGGTCCTATTATGAAACCAAGCGCTGCTGTCAAATAACCTGCAAAAGCAGCTAGATGAACATACATACCCCAATTTCTCTCATCTTTGGATAATTCATTATTATGATCCAAAATAATCGCTCCTTTCTATTAATAATCAACAAGTGTACCAGGCACTATTTTGAAACGCTTGGTATAACTGCGTTCTTAATTGGTGCCAGGCACCGTTTCAAACCCCTTGGTATGACTGCGTTCTTAAATGATGCCTGGCACCGGCTATCCGATCACTTCTACTTCGTCTTCATCTTTGTCTTTCCGTGCGGCGCTGATCAATAGAATGATGGCTGTAATGCTGTGCATGAGCCAGCCTACTACAGGGATCCATGCTATACATGAAGTGATGACCCCGAAAATGCTTCCGACTCGTTGAAAACCAATTTTGGCTTCCTTGTTGACATATACAAGTGTAACAATATGAAGGCCTAACATTACAAACAACGGGATGTACCAATTTGCTAATACGAATGTCCCACCAATGAATGGAATCGCAAGGAAAGCTTCACACCCTCCTGTCACCCACTGAAGAACTTTATATGTTTTCATTATATTTTACGCTCCTTTTTCTAACAAATTAACCTCTACATAACTATATACGGTTCACTTACCAAAAGGTTTTCCTTTTTTCTTTAAAATAGCAAAAAAAGATTTGTTATGAAAATTATTAATGTCAAATGAATACGGTTGGGTGCTATGATAAGATGAAGAAAGCGATATTGCCTTAGAATGAGATACAGAGGGATGGAAATGAAGAAACTATTACTTTTTTGGGGTCCAGTGCTATTATGGATGGGAATGATCTTTTATTCTTCATCCCAACCATATAGTGATCAAGATATCAAACCATTGCTCCTTGATACTGTGGAACTCGGATGGTTTTCCACTTATTTTTCTGAACTGGCTTTTAATTATGCTGGCGAAGAAGTAAGTGTCAATCGGCTAGGTGAAGCGGGATACATAGAGTTTTTCATCCGAAAAGGGGCTCATGTGACGGTATATTTAATTCTGGCCTTCCTCATCTACAGGGCATTAAGAATCACCATTAAAACAAGAAAACCAATCATTTTTTATTCATGGCTACTGACAAGTATTTATGCTGCTTCCGATGAAATTCACCAGGGGTTCACCGTGCAAAGATCTCCTCATGTCGAGGATGTTATTTTAGATAGTGCAGGAGCCATCTTAGGAGTATTATTAGCACACCACCTTATATATAAGAAATTCCGACAACTGAATTAAGTCACAACTTAATTCAGAAAAAATTGACCTAAGTAATGTGAAAAAGTACCATTGAAAATAGTTGAAAGTTAGGGGGAAAACCGTATGGATAGAAAGATTAAAGTCATGACGATTTTCGGGACAAGACCTGAAGCGATCAAGATGTGTCCGCTTGTTCTTGAATTGGAAAAATATCCTGATGAAATTGAATCGATCGTAACGGTGACAGCACAACATAGAGAAATGCTTGATCAAGTATTGGAGATATTTGAAGTAACTCCGGATTATGATTTGAATATCATGAAACAACGTCAAAGTTTGATGGAAGTAACAAATCGCGCATTAGAGGGCCTTGATGGAGTGCTAAAAGAAGCTCAGCCGGATATTGTTTTGGTACATGGAGATACTACAACCTCTTTTGTGGCAAGCCTGGCTGCATTTTACAATCAAATCGCCGTCGGACATGTAGAGGCAGGCTTAAGAACGGGTAACAAATATTCCCCATACCCAGAAGAAATGAATCGGTTATTGACAGGTGTCCTTGCAGATTTGCACTTCGCACCTACAAACAATTCAGCAGCCAATCTTCTTAAGGAAAACAAAAAACAAGAGGATATCTACATTACAGGTAACACAGCGATTGATGCTTTAAAAACGACTGTCCAAGAGAATTATCAGCATCAAGTACTGGAAAAATTAAAGGATGACCGTCTAATTTTGATGACGGCCCATCGTAGAGAAAACCTTGGCGAACCTATGCGCCAGATGTTCTCAGCTATCCGCCGAATAGTGGATGAGCATAAGGATACTCAGGTGGTTTATCCCGTCCATCTTAACCCGGCAGTTCGTGAGGTCGCCCAGGATATTTTAGGCGGCCATGAGCGGATTCATCTCATCGAACCTCTAGGTGTCATCGATTTTCATAATTTAGCTTCCAGAGCTCATATTATTCTCACAGATTCTGGTGGAATACAAGAGGAAGCGCCTTCTTTAGGAGTTCCAGTTCTTGTACTAAGGGATACGACGGAAAGACCTGAGGGAATTGAAGCAGGTACACTCAAGTTGGCAGGGGTAGAAGAAGACAATATTTATCAGCTTGCAAATGAACTTCTAACTGAACAAACAGCTTATGAAAAAATGTCAAAAGCCTCGAATCCTTATGGAGATGGAGAAGCATCGCGTCGCATTGTTGAAGCGATCCTGTATCACTTCGATAAAATAAATGAACGCCCAAATGAATTTCAAGTATAAAAATATACTAAATAATAAAGGGCTGACACAATTTTGATATGCTCCCCTAAAGGTAGACAGATGAAAAACAAAATCTGTTTACCTAGGGGAGTTTTTTATGGCCAGACAATACTACTCTGTAGAATTTAAGCTTAAAGTTATAAGAGCTTATGAACAAGGGAACTTAACCATTAAAGAAATCTGTTCCAAATTTACAATTACAAAAACCTCTTTTTATAAATGGATCGATCGCTATACCGAACTTGGTATACAAGGGCTGGAAACATCAAAAGGCTGGAAACCTTATTCGGGAGAAGATAAGGAAGCAGCTGTAAGAGACTATTTATCAGGTAACTACTCTCAGGATGAAATTATTAAAAGGCATCACATTTCAAGCAGAAGTCTGCTCATGCGATGGGTTAACCATTATAATAGTCATAAGAGATTAGAGGATACGGGGAAAGGAATGTCACTCTCTATGACTAAAGGAAGAAAGACCACCTGGGAAGAGCGAAAACAAATTGTGTTCTATTGTTTAGAGAATGGTAAAGACTATAACAGGACTTCAGAAGTATATGAAGTCTCCTATCAACAAGTTTATCAATGGGTTAAGAAGTATGAAAGTGGCGGAGAAGATGCACTCATAGACAAACGAGGAAAGCAGAAAACAGAAGATGAGCTTTCTCCGGAAGAAAAAACCAAGCTTGAGATGAAAAGGCTGGAACGTGAGAACGAACGGTTAAAAGCAGAAAACAAATTCCTAAAAAAGTTAGAAGAGATCGAAAGGAGGCGAACTTAAGCCAAATAAGAGGAGAAGATACATACCTTGCCATTCAACAGCTTCATGAAGAAGAGGGATATACCATTTCACTACTATGTGAGATCGCAAGGATCGCACGATCCTCTTACTATAAATGGCTGAATCGCGAACCATCCGAAAGGGAAAGGCTCAATCAAAAAATCATCAAAGAGATGATCATCCTGCATGAGAAAGTAAACGGTATCTACGGTTATCGTCGAATGGCATTAAATATGAATCGTAAGTTCGATCAGAAGTTGAACCACAAGCGTATTTATCGTTTAATGAAGATTTCCAGGATACAGTCAGTAATAAGGAAGAAAAGAAAACGCTATAAATCCTCTACACCACATCATATTTGTGAAAATCTTCTAAACCGCGAATTTACGACAGAAAAGCCAAATGAAAAATGGGTGACGGATGTCACCGAATTCAAATACGGTCGAGCAAAGAAAGCTTACTTAAGTGCGATACTCGATTTATATGACGGCTCTATAGTGAGTTATGTGTTTGGGCATTCCAATAACAATCAACTTGTATTTTAAGACACTGGATCAAGCTACAAAACAGTTAAATGAGGAACAGCACCCTTTAATCCATAGTGATCGCGGATATCAGTATACTTCAAAGGGATTTAAAAAACGGGTTGAGAAGGCTGAAATGACACACTGTATGTCACGTGTGGGGAAATGTATCGATAATGGACCGATGGAATCTTTTTGGGGGGCTTTAAAGTCTGAGAAATATTATCTATCCAAGTATGATACATTAGAAGCACTTTCTTCGGCAATTGATGAGTACATACACTTTTACAATTATGAACGATTACAAAAAGGACGAAACGGCCTTAATCCTATAGAGTATAGGTTTAAAGCCGCTTAACGTTTTATTAATTATTTTAACTGTCTACTTTACAGGGGGCTGTTCATTTGTATGTGTGAGCCCTTCTTTTAAATAATTATTTAATCCCAACGTGCGATCTTTTTGATGATTTTCTCCTTGAATACCGTTAAAATGGTTGATTTTCCTTTAGACGTTTTTTGCTTGTGCCACTCGTTATAACTTGCTACGAAAATGAGTAGTGAACCAGTAATGAGGAGGTAACCCCACCATGGAAGATTTCCCCAAAATGGTCGGGTTTGTAAGATTACGTTAAGCAATAATACACCTGCCCCGATAAAGAAATAAGATTTTATCCGTTTAAACATTCCTGTAAGCATTGATAATAGGGAAAGCGATCCAAGAATAAGCGCATCGTAAATTGTCGAGCTTTCCAGTCCATCTTTAATAAGTAATACTGAAACAATCAAAAGAACTGCCCATTGGATTTGACTTGTGATCTTTTTATATCTTCCTTCCATACAACGGCGAAGAAAAACCACAAGTATAATCAACGGTAAAACATAAATTTCTTGCTTCCATAAAGGTGGAAGTATAATTGCGTTTACTAAAGCATAATAAGGCTGCAGCAAATATGCTCCCGAAAGAAATATAACAAACCTGAACCAGCTTGTGGGAACACGGGGTCTTTGAATCCATAATCCAATCGAGATCAAGATACCCGGTAAAGCTTTCAACCAAATCAAATCATGGTGTAAGGTATATAAAAACCCAAAGAAAATGAACGCAACAATTGTGTAGCTATCAAACTGCTTTAACCGACCATCCTCAATTTTATAGATGGATTTGTATATGAATTGTCCACTTAATAATAAGCAAATGCCGATACCTGCTGCTAGAAGAATTTTGAAAGATGCTTCCATATCCGACATCTCTAAAAACCGGCCAGTACCGATAAGAATCAACAAAAGTGGAAGTGAAGCGAACAGATCCCATTTTACTTTATGTAGGAAAATGAGTAATCCAACTGAATAGATTACAGTAAAGATGAATGTAAGCCATCCATATGGATCGACTATTAGAAAAGAACCGACGCCTAATATAGAAAAGGGAACAAGATAGTAGGAAGTCCTTCTTTTATAAAATTTGTTGGTGCTTTCCCAGAAAATCACAATCAATAGACTTGTAAACAGAAAAGCATATGGAACCTTGTCTTCGTACTGGAATGTTTCCAGAATTACAAACACTGTCATGAACAATGTCGTAAAGGTTCCATACAGCAAGGGTTTGATCTTCCACTCTGTATGTGCCATATAGGTACTTACCGCGTATATTCCCACAGCGACTAGAAAACTCCAGAGTGATCTTTCATTGTAATGGATATACGTGGACAACAATGCAAAAGGAATATAACAGTGGGCCACCCACGCTAATCCGTTCGATAAGATAATTTCATTTTTTCGGGTCAATACGGTGATAACCAGAAGGAACACTCCTCCGAGAGTCAGCTGTATGGATTCCGTGAAACTAGTAAATTCCAATGTTAGATGTGAGGCGCGTACTAAAGTGAAATACCATACAAGGAATGTCATCCCTATGACATAGGACATCCCCTTATAGTTCGTCACTTTATATAATGCATAATAAATTCCAATACCAGCTAACAAGACAATCGGCCGTACCCATGTTTCATTAATTGGTAAGGTTAAAGCTGAGAGAATACCTACCGTGTAAAAACCTTGTGCGATATAAAAGGAATACAGTGCAAGTGTGTTTCGTCCAATTGATTTCCAAGCAAAATAACTTAGAATCAGTACCAAACTCCCTAACACAAAGTTCATCGAAATACCGAGTTCAGTATAGTATAAAATCGATGCTCTGCGTAATTCTTCTCCAAAGAATGTAAATGCAAATCCGAGTGAAGCCGGAAGGATCAATGGAGCTATTTTTTTGTAAAGGGTATGACTATCGGAAACCATAACAATAAACGATGAGATGGCCAGAAAAAGAAATTGGATGCCAAGCTCCCAGGGGTGGTCAAAAGTACTGTTTGCAATAATTGTAACCAGCATAATACTGATTCCAACATCTTTTGAACTATTACGAATTACTTGAAGCAGAGGAAATTTAAGTATATATCCAAAGCATACAAGTAAAATAAACCCGATGAAAAATGCAGGTAATAAGAATGTGTCGAATTGTATCCATTGATCGATTTTCAATGCAACTTCATACAAGGAAGCCGCTAAAAATACAGGACTTAGATATATAAACAAACGCACTTTGTTAACATTTGATAGGTATATGAAATTTCCAGCAATAATAAGATATGCCAGCATCAATAGATAAGATGGCTCGTTCATACTTAATAAAATACCTTCATAGCTGATGTAAAGGAAGGCAAAGCCAGAAACGGCAGCACTTGTTAAGTGAAATACCTTTTTCAATGGAAATTGCTCATCCAGGAAACGAGGGAGTACTAAAAATATAATCCCTAGTACTGCATAAAACAGGGCACTGAATGTTTCTAGAAACGAATATTCAATCAATTGATAAGCGCCATATACAATCATTGTGCTGAATATGAAATGATATTCTTTTTGCCTGCTGACATAAATCATAGATAAATATAATATTGCAGTTAACAATAGATTGAAGCTGTAAAACGTATTGTTTTCATAAAAAAAGAGCATGAGTAGAGTCGAGAAGACAAGATTAATTTGTGCGAAATAGACGAGTTCATTGAAAAAGAGCTTCAACACTTCTCGTTTCTTTAACCAATGATAGTTTACGAGCAAAAGTCCATTATATAACATTATCCCCATATAAAACCCATCTACTGGAAGGCTGAAGGATGCAAGTAAAAATCCAACACAGATTGATAAAGTTATATATGAAAACCAAACAAACAAGCGAGATGAGAGACCTCGTGCTAAAAATCCGTAAACCGGTATGAGCAAGAAGCTTCCACTCATCCCAAGTATGTATCGACCTTGGCCATAAACGGATAGGAAGGGACCAAGTAACTCGAACCACCCTATTGAAAGAATGAAAATCGGTAAAAATAAACTTCCTAACACAATGAATGCAAATGCTGTTTTGTCAATTTTCAATATACGCTTCGTAATGAAGGCTAACCCATAAAACAGTCCAGAGACCAGTATAATGGAACCGCTTTTCATCCAATTAGACATCGTCTCCCAATTGCTTGTAGCTACAAACAATCCCCCGATAAGAAGTAAGATAACGCCAAGATTCAATGACCAGGTGATATTCCTCTCCCTGACCTCTTCGACTGTCAACTTCTTTTTAGCTTTTACCGGCTTAACAGGTTCAGCCGGTTCAGCAGGTGTGTTCTGTTCCTCATCTTTTGTCACCACACTTTGCTGATGTTGTTGCTCTTGTTTTTGTTTTTCATAAGCTAAGGAATCTACATAAAATTCATTATGTGCCTGTAATAAGCGTTCACATTCTTTCTCCGTAATATAGTTTCCTTCATTGAGAGTAGAAATTTCTTTAATAAATACTCTCCTTCTTTCTTGCCTCGAAAATTCCATTTTATCCCCCTTTGCAAAATTGGAAAAATTAGAAATGAATACCAATTCATTATAAATGATGTGTTAAGTGATTACTACCAAAACCAGGAGAAGAATCTAGGAGAATTTTATCAAAGATTGATAGGGTTCTTTTTGATTAGACAAATTATTTCATTTATTACCAAAATTTTGTTGTAAGACAGAAGATAAATGATATAATTCACATATAAAATAGTAACAATATGGAATATATGGGGGATTGTAATGTAGGGGATTTTTTTAAATGGTCTGTTTTGACCGGTTCTATTTTCGCTGTTCTTTTAATGATGGTAAGTTTTGATTCACCAAGAGAGAATAATAGTTTAGAAGCTTCCGCGAATATGCATCTGATTAATGATACTGAAATTCCAATTCTGATGTATCATCATTTCACTGAAATTGAAAGTGAAACAAGTAGTACCACAGTAACTGTTGAACGTTTCGAAGAACACATGTCTGCTTTAAAGGATGCGGGTTATAATACGATTACGGATGATCAGCTCTATCGTTTTTTACATTTTGATGAAGCACTACCCGAAAAGCCTATTATGATCACAATGGATGATGGGTATGAAAGTAATTACATACATGCTTATCCGATATTGAAAGAATTAGGGATGAACGCTACCATATATCTAGTTGTCAACGATCAAGAGAAAACACCAGGTACAATACCACATCTCACCTGGGAACAAACGAAAGAAATGTATAAAGCTGGTGTAATGGATATCCAAAGCCATACGTTTGATTCGCATTATTATATAGAATCGGAAACAGATGAAGGTCCTGCATTAATTACAATAGGAAAAAATGAAGATAAAGAGGTTTATCTAGAAAGGATTCGTAAAGATTTAACACAATCGAAAAAGATTATTGAATCCCAACTGCAAAAAGAGGTCGTAACAATAACTTATCCTTATGGAGCTACCAATGAAGATGTAATCAACATTGCAAAAGAGACAGGCTATAAGCTCGGAATCACAGTACAAATAGGCACTAACAATAGTGAATCCTCGCCATTTAAACTTAAGCGGCTGAATGTCATTAATCAATATGATGGAGGAACTCTTTTAAATAAAATTGAAGGATTAGAATAATAGTAAAAAGAGAGTAAAATCACTCTAAGCAAATGCAATTTTAAAATAAGATCCTGTTAAAGAACAACTTTGTTGATTTCGCAGAAATCAACAATACCAACTAACAAAGCATGAATTAAAAAGTGATTGTCCCTAAAAAGGGCAATCACTTTCATTTTTATTTTACTGGCGAATAAATCGTTGCTTGTTTTTTAAAAGCTTGATTCGTATAGACGAACGGATTTACCCCATATATTTTCCATTCTCCATCCACTTTACGCAAGAAGTAGTTTCCTTCGGTCGTATCATCGGGTACGCTTTCAGACTCTCCATTGTATGTGGTTGTAATTTCATAGCTGAGCCCTGTCAACTCTACAATTGCGAATCTAGTATTCTTTCCGACTACCTTTGTATTTGGAGTTCCTATCTGTTCAAAGGCATAGCTGTAGCCATCACCTACAAACTCGATTAATTGGTCATTGCTAGCATTTAATAGAGCATTATGGAAGCCAAGAGTGTATCGATCGATGACCGGATATGCCGACTGGTAATCTTCTGACTGGTAAGCCGCGTATATTTCATTTTCATTAGATAATACGACATTTTCCAAGATATCATCTGATGGAAGATTTGTTCCCTCTCTATTTAACGCATTTAAAAGCATGGATGAGGTTTCTGCACGTGTTGCCGTACCTTTAGGATAAAACTTTCCATTATACCCTTCGATGATCCCAACTGCACTAGCTTTATCAATAGATGGTACGGCCCAAGAAGAAAACGTATCTGAATCAATGAAATCAACTGATTCCCCGTATGTAAAATCGATGGATTGTACATATTCGAACGCCCGTACGACCATTGTTGCTAATTCTTGGCGAGAAATGTCCTGGTTTGGAGCGAACGTTGTTTGGGACACTCCATTTACGATTCCTAAAGCACTGGCGGTTTGAATCGGATCATAGAACCATTTGTCAGTTGGAACATCAGAAAAATTTGCACCTTTCCCTTCACTAGTCAGATCCAATGACCTGACAAGGAGCGCAACTACTTCTGCACGTGTGATGTCTTTGTTTGGACGTGCAGTCATGACTCCATCTGAATCAACGTAACCTTTGATAATATCCGCATCAATAAGTTGATACATGATATTCATTGCCCAATGATCTTCTAAGTCGTCTGCATAATACGCATCCAACTCCCCGTTGGCCATTGCAATTGAAAAACTACTGAACAACAGTGTTACTGCAAAAATACTTGCTAAAAGCTTTTTCATAATCTACCCCCTTAAAATAAACAACGTCTCTATTGTAAGATTTATCTAATTAAGTGTCAGTATGAGGAAATGCCTAACTACATTTTTGTATAGTGACATTTTTACTATAAAAATAAACCCTCCGATAATGGAGGTTAAGCTATTATTTGTATGAATAGTTAAGTGATGTCTCTTCACCATATCTGGTTAAGATATAAGTACTTCCGTTTTGTTGCACATCCCATTCTTTACTTGTCATTTTTATTCCATCTGGCGCAAATATTTTTATTTGCTGCATTCCTGTTTCCAAGAAATTAATGGTAACACTATTATTTTGCTGATCGATTCTGATAGGTACATTACTTTGCATGATGTGAGGCTCATTTTCGTATTGTGTTTTCAATTTCAATTTGATGTTATCTTTACCAGAAAAATATAATGTAGAGCCAATATTCGTATAAACAGGGGCGTCGGTGCTGAATACAAATCCTTTATATTTTTCACCCATTTCAACCTTATAGCCTATCGAGTGCTCATATGGATTGATCAACTCATGATTCGTATCTTGATCGTCTTCATTAATATAAACCGTATGATGTAATTTTCTCCTAATCAAGTTCTGAAAATCTGAGGTGACTTTTTCAATAGGGTTGTAGTTTAGTGTACTGGTCGTCTGATGGGTTGCTAGAATGCTTTTATAAAGCTGTTCTGTAGTCATAACATTATAATCCGTACCAGTTACGAAATTTTTGAAATTACTTAAATGATCAAGTTCATCAATATTTTTGATTTCATTTATGAAAGGCAAGTCAAATTTTGATAATGTACTTTCCCTGCCGGTATGTGGTTCATGATAGACTTTATCGTCTATCGTTTTCTCATTCATTTTTGTGAAAGGAAAAGTCCATAAGTTGGTTTTTCCCTCATTCGTAACATCCATTTTCTCATACCACCAAATATCCTTAAGGTTTGGAACTTCTGAAACATCATACTTTTCACTCAAACGGAATGGATCTATTGTGAATGTAATTCCACTTGGTTTCCAGTCGAAGTTATATGTTTGAAATGCTTCTTTTAACCCTCCTAAATCTTTTAGATACGCTTCATTATCCTTCGATGTATTCAAGTACAGATGAGGGTAAATTCGTATTTTGTTTTGCTTTGCTTTATCTGCTAGAGCTGAAAGTGTGTCTTTATAGGGGTAATTTGGCGAATCAATCGAATGTTCGTCCCCATAAGCGAGCAGTCCAACAATCAAGTCAAAGGTCTGATCACCATCTACATCAGTCATGACGGGCACGGAATTTTTTCCATTCCATAACCTGTTATCACCAAACGGATTTATTTTTGAAGATAACATATAACCTCTATCAATGAATTGACCCTTATTCAATTCAAAACGTTTTATAAACCCACTGCCAGAACCGATCAGCAGATCAGGTTGGTCATTGTTGTCATAGTTTAGAAGTTTGGGTGCAGCAAAATTTTTAACTCTGATATTCCCCTCATTGCTTGTTAGTTTATGCCCTACCTCAGAAAAGTGGAGAGATGCGTTTTTTACGTCATTATTGTCGTCTTTTTCATCTTCAGCTTCTTCCCCAGTATGGAAATAGACATCCCCAGATTCTGTTCCATAGATCAGATCGTCGATACCGTCTGCATCAATATCACCAATTTCGGGCATAATGTATTTATAGTCCTTTTTGACGTCGATGATTTCCTCTGGTAACGCATATTCATTATCTTCATTTCTTAGTAATACGACTATTTTTCCGTTTCGATTTCCAGAAATGATATCGATGTTCCCATCCTGATTGTAGTCAACTAAGCGGGGACTTGCATAATCACCAAGATCAATTGGTTGTCCTGTCTCAAGTTTTAATGGGCCTTTTGGGTGCAAAATCCATTCTTCTTTCTCTAATGACCCTTCGTAAAAATAAATCTTTCCATTCGAACTCCCTGCGATAAGATCTTGAACCCCATCTTCATTCATATCTTTGATGTCGATATAAGCATGGTATGGGAGTTTGACTTCTCCATCCAGTGGTAGTTTGTCAGGGTATGTCTGTAAATCAGAATCTCTATCTGCTGCTATCTTCATTTTTTCTGCCTTATTATTAAATGAAAGCTGATTTTCACTACCAGTATTGGAGAAATAAGATATACTCTCCTTCCAAGTATCTGGTGAATATGAGAATTTGGGAAGTGAGAGGGAAGGGATCAACTTTTCTTTTTCAATTTTTGCTAGAAATGTATCCAGCTTTTGTTCTGAAAGACCGCTGTTTTCCTTCAATGTATGTTGTATGGCTACCCCAGGACGTCCATGAGTTCCAAGTACTTTTGAAACAGCATAACCATACATGTCTTTTGCCACAAAAGTAATATACTCATTTCGAAACAAGAAGTTACCAGCTGTAAAGGTATAATGAAAGTCTTCTTGATCTTTGTATTGTTTTTGGAAATCATATCTTGTTACGTAATGATCGTTAGGCAATAGTTCACTTGCAAAAAATACAGTTCCATCTCCGTGCTCATTCAATGAATACAAAGATAACTCACCATTGGATACGATCGATTGGGCGGTGGAGGGGATGAGACCAACTCCCAGGTCCAAGCCTTCAAATTCCTTCGTAGATTCAAAAGCCATATCCTGATTGAATTGTTCGACTAACTTTTGAATTCCGCTGACATTACGGTCACCAGCAGGATATTTAAGTTTATTTGGAAATCGTTTTATTTTTTGGAAATCCCGAGCACCAATAAAGTCTTTCGGAAATTCTTTGTAAAATTCATTTTCAAGAAATAGATATCCGCCTTCTTTAACGAAATGCTCGATCGGTGCCTTGCTATGGTCAAAATACTTACTTCCTATGATACTTGGATCCAAATAAATGACTTCATAGTTTGTAAGATCAACAGAATTTAACACGCTGATTGGCATTGTTTCGACATTTGTATTTGCTACCAGGGTTTGTCTCAAATGTTGATAAGCATCGATGTGCTCATCTGAATCTTTCTCATAAATTACAAGCGTATCAATTACTTGAGGTTTAGAATTAAAAACCATTAAAAAGTAAACTTCCAACAATAAGATGACGATAGTAAAAGCAAGGATTGTTTTTTTCATATATTCATTCACACTCCACGTTCACTATTATAGGTGAAAATTCATTGTCCAGCTAATCAATTTTACAAAAAATTCATATCAAAATATGACGAAAAGTGTGATAGGTATGTTGATACAAAATTATCCAACTATAGTTGTGTGCTAATATTGTCGTATATTAAAACTTTTAGGGGGAAATTAGGGAAAAATGAAAAAACTTGTAAGTCTAGCGTTGTCTCTCTTAGTCTTTGTTGCATTACTTGGAGGGGCGGAAGGGGAAGTCTCTGCAAAAACGAATTTCAGTGATATTCCTTCCAATCATCCATATGCCGATCAAATCTATTATTTGGTCAATAAAGGAATCATCAATGGTTATCCTGATAATACATATCGACCGAATGACAAGGTAACCAGAAGAGAAGCAGCAAAAATGATCGGTTCAGCTTTCAATCTTAACGGAACGAAACGTAAAACAGTCTTTTCAGATGTCAAAAACACAGATTATGCTTCTGGCTACATCCAATCAGCATATGAAGCTGGTTATATCACAGGATATGGTGATGGTACATATCGTCCAGGCGGACAAATGACACGCGGGGAAATGTCATATTTAATTTCCAAAGCCTTCAGTTTTACAGCTTCAAAAAAGTATTATTTTGTAGATGTCAATCCATTTAGTCATCAGTACGATCCAATCAACAAAATCGCAAACAATGGGGTGACGATTGGATATAATGATAATACATACCAACCGAAACGTGATATGACACGTGCTGAATTCGCATTGTTCGTTGCTCGCTCTTTGGAACCTTCTTTCCGTGTCACGAAATCACAAATGAGCCCGGAAACACGCATCATAAAGGCTGATTGGCTCAATGTAAGAAAAGGTCCAGATACTTCTTATAGTTCTGTAGGATTAATGAAATACGGAACAACGGTTTCTCGTTATTTCGTTGATGGTGATTGGGCTTATGTGAAAGGGAGTGGATTAGAAGGGTATGTCCACACAGCTTATCTAGGATCTCCGACATCAATAAGCGGTAAGATCATCACTGTAGATCCTGGGCATGGCGATACTGATCCAGGTGCTTCCGCAAATGGATTGGTGGAAAAAGAAGTGGTGCTTGCTGTCAGTAAAAAATTAAGAACCTATCTAGAACAAGCTGGGGCAAAGGTTGTCATGACACGAGAAGGTGATACATATCCTTCATTAAGCAGACGGGTGGAAATTGCGGAAACTAGTAAATCTGATAGTTTCATCAGTGTTCACGCAAATAATTTCCATAATGATGCTGCACATGGTACAGAAACGTATTTTAATAAATACGCCCCTAAAGCTAAAGAAAGTGAAAAGCTTGCAACCTATATCCAAAATCGTCTTTATAAAGCAATCGATACATCGAATCGTGGCGTAAAGCATGGGGACTTCCATGTAATACGTGAAAATTCAATCACTGCTGTTCTCGTCGAACTCGGTTTTCTCTCTAATCCTTCTGATGCGAAGAAACTTGCTTCAGACAGTTATCGTGATAAAGCCGCAAAAGCCATTTATCTTGGTGTAATGGATTATTATGAAAGTAAATAGTTACTAAATTATGAAACGGGTGCCATTCGGCATCCGTTTTCATATATACTTGTATTAGATTAGGGGGGAGAAAATGTATAAAAAGACATGGTGGATTTTATTAAGTTTCTTTTTATTCTCATTTTTGAATGACATCAATTCAATCCACGCAAAAAGTGAAAAGGAATACTTGATTACATTTACTGATGAAATAACTGAAGGAATGATTGAACAGAGTGGAGGAGAAATTCTACATAGATACCCGGTCATCAATGCCGTGGCTGCTCGCCTTCCAAAAGCATCTGCTCAGTCACTGACCGAAAATCCTCGGATCGACAATATTGAAGCAAATGCACCTGTCCATATCGATGGACAAACGATAGGGTGGGGATTTGATGAAATCGTGAATAATCTATCAGATCCTTTTGAAAATGCAGGTAATGGAGTAAAGATCGCCATCTTAGACTCCGGGGTTGATACCGACCATCCAGATTTGCGTATTGCCGGTGGTGTTTCCTTCGTTAAAAGCGAACCGTCATATGAGGATAAAAATGGTCATGGAACTCATGTAACTGGTATCGTCGGTGCTCAAAATAATGAGATTGGTATACTTGGAGTCGCACCTAAGGCAGATATCTATGCTGTAAAAGTACTGAACCAATACGGCAATGGAAGTCAATCTGAAGTCATCGCGGGAATCCAATGGGCAATAGACAACGACATGGATATCATCAATTTAAGTTTAACAAGCCCAGTAGGTTCTACAGCTTTACAATCCATATTAAAAGTAGCAAAGGATAAGGGCATCTTTGTTGTATCGGCAAGTGGTAATTCGGAAGAACATCCTTCTGGAGAACACGTCCAGTATCCAGCGAGATACCCGGAAACCATTGCGGTTGGTTCGATAAAAGAAAATCGTTCCTTATCCACTTTCACAATGTATGGTCCATCACTTGATCTCATAGCTCCCGGAGAAAATATAATGAGTACCTACTTGAATGGCAAGTATGAAGAGAGCAGTGGCACTTCTATGGCAACACCATTTGTAACTGGGACCATTGCTTTATATAAGGAATTCTATCCAGATGCTACATACGAAGATATCCAATCTCTCTTATACCTATATGCGTGGGATTTTTGGCCAAAAGGAAAGGACGATAAGTTCGGATATGGACTGGTACAGACACCCTATGAAAAGGAACTCCTACCTGTCAAAGATTTGAGGGTCTTTCCTAGCCTTAAGAATTTAGAAAAGGGAGAGATAGAACTTAAATGGGAAAAATCCCACTATCCCCCAGAACACATCAATTTTAACGTTTATCGAGATGGAAAATTAGTCAGAACTTTATCGGGATCAAGTACTAGTTTTATAGAATCTGTACCTTATGGAAAATACACTTACTCAGCTACGATTATAGACAAAGCTGGTAGAGAATCACCTCTTAATACGATAAAAGTGAACTTACAAGACGAATATAAAGGATTTATTGATGTCGGTAGCACTAGTTGGTATGGAGATGCGATTGTACATCTTAAACAAGAAGGGATCATCAATGGGTATCCAGATGGGACGTTTCTTCCTGAAGAATCGATCACAAGAGGAGAAGCGTCCATGTTACTTGGGAAAGTTTTCGGGCTTGATACGACAAGGACAGGTACAATTTATAAAGATGTGAGTAAGTCTTATTTTGCATCTGGTATCATTCAGATTCTTGCTGAAAGAAGCATTACAAAGGGATATCCAGATGGTAAATTTTATCCTAATGACTCATTGACGCGTGGTGACGCTGCAGTATTATTGAAAAGAGCATTCAATCTAGAGGTTGATACTTATAGGGAAATCACAGATGTCAAAAAAGGTCAGTATACTTATGAACCTATTCAAGCTATCTATTCGAATGGAGTGACTACAGGTTATCCTAATGGAACCTTTAAACCTACTAAGGAGATCAGTAGAGCAGAATTCGCAGCATTCGTCAGCCGTATAATTAAGCAATGAAAAAGGTTTGGCCCGATTTAATTCGGGTCAAACCTTTTTATCATCTATTCATTGCACGATGTAAAAATACTGAGAACTCAGATCTTGTCGCATTATTTTTAGGACGATACGTATTATCAGTATATCCAGCGGCTATGCCGTTTGTAGAAACGTTTTGAATCGGGTTGTAAGCCCAATGCGATTCCGGTACATCCTTAAAATCAGTTGCTGAACCTACTTTTGCTAGATTAAAAGCATCTGAGAAGAGTGAAGCAATTTCACTTCGTGTAATTTCCTCATTGGGCCGGAATGTGTTATCTGGGTAGCCCTGGAAATATCCAGCATCCAACGAAGCGTTAATTGCTCCTTTTGCCCAATGATTTTCCGGAACGTCAAGTGCTTTTGATTTTCCGTCCTTTATTGTAAGATCGAATGCTTTGGCAAGCATGGTTGCAACTTCGGCTCTCGTAATCGAATTAGTAGGTTTGAATAGACTCTGATCATAGCCTGTTATGATATCTTTTTTAGATAAGTATGTAATAGAATCGTAGGCCCAATAATCATTTGGGACGTCATGATATTCCCCTTTAGGGAGTGTCGGAAGTGGTTCAGGCTTTGTTTCTTTTACTTCCTCTTTTATGACTCTTCTTGCACCTGTGTATTTAGGTCCCCAATAATACGGATCGTTGATGGATGTCTTCTTTACGCCGCTTGATGCCGCATGGACAAAGTATCCGTCCCCTACATATATTCCTGAATGTGATACGCCTGCTTTATATGTATTAGAAAAGTAAACGATGTCACCTGGTTGTAAGTTTGATTTTGATACCGCCGTACCAACTTTGGACTGATCTAGTGAAGTTCTGGGTAGTGAAATGCCTACCTTATTAAATACGTAAAGCATAAATCCTGAACAATCAAATCCGCTAGGTGTGGTACCACCATATTTATAAGGTGTTCCTATGTATTGTTTAGCAATAGAAATGACCTGATCCTCTTTACTGCTTGCATAGGCTGATGGTGTCACTAGGGTAGCTGAAACCACTATCACTGCAAACAGACTCAGCATTTTACGAAACACTGAAACCCCTCCCCTTATTTATACAATTTTCTATTTTTTCTTACAAAATAAAGTTTAGCATACAAAAATAACCTGCAGGATTACAGTTATGTAACAAAGTTTTACAAATATATTAAATCCAACCATATTTAATCTTGTCGAACATAAATATTTTATAAACTCTCTTGGCGAAATTTGAAGAAAATAACAACAAATGAATAAATTGACTTATCTAAGACTTTTGTATTACAATAAATTTATGTAATTTTCGGAAAAATTCTCTTTTTTTCGAGTATTACACTAAAACCTTTTAAGGGGGAATTGTAAGGGATGAAAATGCGCAAGCCTTTTCTATTTCTAGTAATCTTCTTACTGGCATTCTCTAATGTTGCTTTTGGTGCAACTAGTCCAGTATCTAAGAGTTCACTAGAAAAAGTCGAAAAGCTAGATCGTCAATTGGTCAAGACAATTGAGAAACAGGACTCTGAAAAGAAGTACAAGCCAAGTGATGAGGTAAGAATCATCGTTGAGTTGGAGAATGAACCGGCGATGTTTTCAGCACAGAGCTCTGGTAAGAGCTATCAAGATTTATCCGCTTCAGATAAAAAGAAGCTGAGAAATGATGCGATCGATGCTCAAAAGAAAGTGAAAGACAGCATCAAAAAAGCCTCAATTCCAATGGAATACAACCAAAGTTTTACAACAATCGTCAATGGATTCAGTGGTAAAGTACAATACAAATTCATTGAGATGATTGAAAAACAAGCTAATGTAGAAAGTGTACATATAGCCCACAAATATGAAAGACCTGAGCTCCAAGAACCAGATATGATTTATAGTAAGGAACTGGTCAAGGCTCAACAAACATGGGAAGATTTCGGTTACAAGGGTGAAGGAATGACAGTGGCAGTAATCGACACTGGTATAGATCCTTCACACAGGGACATGGTTTTAAGTGAAGAAACAGACCCTGAGCTTTCTGAACAATCCGTAAATGATTTGATTGCTGAAGAAGGTTTGAGAGGTAAATATTTCACTGAAAAAGTTCCTTATGGATACAACTATGCAGATCAAAACCAGGAAGTACTTGATCTAGGCCCTGGTGCTAGTATGCATGGTATGCACGTATCCGGTACAGTAGGTGCTAATGGTGATGAAGAAAACGGTGGAATCAAAGGGGTTGCGCCTGAAGCTCAAATCCTTGGAATGAAGGTATTTGGAAATGACCCTGGAATGCCGTTCACTTATAGTGACATTTATGTAAAAGCGATTGATGATGCAATCATGCTAGGCGCTGATGTCATCAATATGAGTTTAGGTTCAACAGCTGCTTTTGTCCGCCCGGAAGACCCAGAGCAAAAAGCGATTGAAAGAGCAGTTAACAACGGAGTAATGATGGCAATTTCCGCTGGTAACTCCGCTAGATTCGGAGAAGGTTTCGACAATCCATATGCTAGCAACCCTGATATCGGAGTAGTTGGATCTCCAGGATTGTCTACAGATTCTTTGCAAGTCGCTTCTTTTGAAAACCAATATCTTGATTTAGCAGGATTCAACGTGACAGTTGATGGAGAAGAACGTGATCCTGTAGCTTATCTTTCTGCTAGCAGTGTGGATCCATCTTCATTAGGTGAAGGAAACTATGAAGTCGTATATGCTGGTCTTGGAAGAATGCCTGGTGATTCAGAAGTTGATCAAGATGCAAATGACTTCGAGGATGTAGATGTCGAAGGTAAGATTGCGCTGATCCAACGTGGAGAAGCGACATTCGTTGCTAAGACTTTGAATGCGCAAGAGCATGGTGCAGTTGGAGTCATTATCTTCAATAACACTTCAGGTTATGTAAGCATGGCAACTGATCCTAGCATCACAATTCCACAATTATTCGTCTTGAAGCAACCAGGCGATGAGTTAAGAGATGAATTGAATGACGGCAAGACAGTTGAGATTGCGTTCCAGGGTGAAAAGGTTACAGCATTAAACCCTGAAAATGGTAAACTATCAAGTTTCACTTCTTGGGGTACTACACCTAACCTGGATTTCAAGCCTGAAATCACAGCACCAGGTGGGAATATCCTTTCAACTCTTAATGATAACAAGTATGGTTTGATGAGCGGTACCTCCATGGCTGCACCTCATGTAGCTGGTGGATCAGCACTTGTCATGCAAAGAGTGGATGAAGAATTCGATCTTTCTAATACAGATCGTGTTGAGATGGCAAAGAACATTTTAATGAACACATCAAAACCACAAATAGATAAAGGTCTTTACAACGATTATTATAAGCCAGGATTAAATTACTCACCTCGTAGACAAGGTGCTGGTTTGATGGATCTTCACGCTGCGATGAGTACACCTGTCGTCGTTACAGAAGTTGAGTCTGGTATTGGAAAAGCTTCATTGAAAGAGATGGATGGACAAGCTACTTTTACTCTTAAACTTGAAAACTTCAGTGACCAAAGTGCAGTTTATAAGACAAATGGAACTGTACAAACCGACTTGGTATTGGATGGTTATAATTATGTTGAAACCCAAGGAATCTTTAAAGACGGTACGGTAAGTGGTGAAGCACCGTTTCTTGGTGAATTCCCGATCGAGATCACTTCAGCTAACGGCAGTGAAGTTGATGGTGAATATCATGTACTCGTCCCTGCAAATGATACAATCGAGGTAGAAGTATCAATCGACTTAACAGATGCAGTTGATTGGGGCTATAATGTACCACTATCGGAAATCTTTGAAAATGGTCATTTTGTAGAAGGATTTGTATCTTTCACAGATGTAAATGACGTAAATCCTGAACTGAATGTCCCTTATGTAGGATTTAATGGTGATTGGGATCAAGCACCGATCGTCGATAAGACGATTTATGAAGATGGTTCATTCTACGGCATCACTGGATTGGTTTCTCCTTCAGGAAATGATTATGGTTTCTTAGGTACGAATGCTGTATCTGATGAAGCACATGGTGACAAAGTGGCATTCTCACCAAATGGTGATGGTGTACAAGATTCTGTGTTACCAGTTCTTTCATTCCTAAGAAATGCAAAGAAAGTGAAGTTTTCTGTACTAGATGAAGAAGAAAATGAATTGCTGACACTCCGTACTGAAAATGATGTCAGAAAACATTATTTTGACGGTGGTGCGGCAGAAATGTACACCATTTTTGATGCAGCAGCATGGAATGGAAAGCATAAAGGTGATGTTGTAGAAGATGGGTTATACCATTATCAAATTGAATCTGTAGTCGATTATGATGATGCTGAGTGGCAATCGACAACAATTCCTGTATACATCGATACTAAGGATCCTTCCGTTGATGTATCATACGATTCTGAGTCTGGAAAGATCACTTGGAGTGCTGACGATGAAGGTGTAGGCGTTTCCCATTTCGACGTATTGGTCAACAACAAGAGTGTCCTTGAAACACCTTTAGCAGGTGATATAACAGAGTACACTGTTGAAAATACAAGTGATGTGAAGACTGTCAAGGTCATTGCTTACGACTGGGCAGGAAACACTGGTATGGATACAGCTGGCGAAGCTGATGAAACAATTCCATTCGTTACAGCAGTAACTCCTGAAGCTCTTGGTGTATATGCTGACAAAGTAGTTAAAGTTCAAGGTTACGTAAACGATGATTCCGATGTTGAAAAGCTTCTTATCAATGGTAAGCAAGCCAAGTTGACATGGGATGACGCAAATAAGCGATATACCTTTGATACAAATGTAGAATTCAAAACCGACGGTATCAAGGATATTCATTTTGTTGGTGTCGATGCTAGCGGAAATGAAATTTCATTTAAACGCACAGTCGTCATCGATTCGACAAAACCAAAACTTGACGTCGATGGTCCGCATTTTACAAACAAAGAAAAAGTAGAGCTAGATTTCAAACTCTCAGATAACTATGATCAACTACGATTCTATATCGATGGCAGTGAGGTTTATTACAAAGAATTCAAAGAGCCATATGAAATGAGATCTTTCTCCAAAGAATTGACGGAAGAAGTTTCATTAAAAGATGGCGAAAATCGCATCGAACTGAAATTGGTTGATCTTGCAGGAAACACCACGAAGAAGAATATCATGATCTACAAGACTGATAAGAAAGTAAAAGATTTTAAAGATGTAAAAGATAATCATTGGGCTAAGGATGCTATTCAAACACTGAATGTCATGGGTGTAATCAATGGCTATACAGATGGAAACTTCGGTGTCAACGATGAAGTTTCTAGAGTGCATGCAGCTCAAATGATTGTACGTGAACTTGGTCTCAGCACCGATAATCGTCCAGACCCAGGATTCAAGGATGTAAAACCTAGTGACTATGGTTACGCTGAGATTGCTGCTATTGCTGATGAGGGGATCATGAACGGTTATAATGGTAAATTCAATCCTAAAGCTACGGTTACACGTGCTGAAATGACGAAAATTCTAGTAGAAGCTTATGATTTGAAGGGATCTGCAGAGCATAAATTTACTGATATCCCAGTTGATCACTGGAGTGTCGACTATATTAATACAATGGTCGCAAATGGTTATGTTGCTGGTTATGCAGATAACACATTCAAACCGAATAATAAGCTGACAAGAGCAGAGTTTGCTACATTATTAATTAGAATGAAAGACGATCGTTTCAAGAATTAATGTGCACAATCAAGGAGCAGTCCTTACGGGCTGCTCTTTTTTACGTTCATGGTTTTTAAATGTTTTGTAAAAATGTTTTATCCCTGTTGACTCATGGGTAAGGCATGGTAGTATTAATAACATGTCGTATTTTGTAAGAATATAACAATAGTTTAGTAGAGTTGGTGAAGTTATGGGAGTGGAAACACGGAGATTGAACCTGGATGAAATCCAATTGGCAAGAGCGTTTGCTATCATTGCAGTATTGCTGGTGCATTCCTCATCTACTGGAGTTACGAGTGTGCCTACGGATTCTTTATTATTTCCAATCTACAATTTTTTTAATGTTGCTGGAAAGCTTGGTACGCCGACATTTATCATGTTAAGTGCTTTTGTCCTTTTTTATAACTATTATCCACGAAAAACAGATGCAACTTTGATCAAAAATTTCTATATTAAACGATTGAAATATATTTTGATTCCTTATCTGCTCTTTTCCGGCCTTTATTTTGGAGTCAAATGGTTCGCTTATTATGACTACCCGAGTTTTGGGTTTGCCTTAAATAAATTTTTATACCTGGTTGCGCTAGGTAAGGCGCATCCGCACTTATATTTTGTCTTTATCAGTGTTCAATTGTATTTACTATTCCCGTTCTTTATGTTGTTGTTTAAAAGATTCAAGCGTTTGAGAAAGCATGCCTTCTGGTTGGGAATAGCCATTCAATGGATATGGGTGTATCTGAACAAGGAATATTTCCATATCACTTTGAAGGGATCCATTTCATTATCTTACATGTCCTTTTATTTCGTAGGAGCGTATCTAGGTATCTATTATCATGATTTGCGTGAAAAAATGAAGGATCATCTCATTCGGTTTAAAACCTTAGCGTTCATCTTTTTCTTATATGGTACCCTAGTAGTTCTGTACACTGGATATATGTATTTGGTCAGGATCGGAGCTTACGGGATCGTGTCAAATAACCTTCCTGATCTGATCAACCAATATATTGCTGAATTTACGTGGGCTACACATGCGTTGTTTGCTGGATTGGGATTATTCCTTCTTGCGCATTGGGCAGAGAAGAGTTTTCAGCCAAGCAGAAAAAGATTTTTTATGGAAATTGGAGCTACATCTTTTGGGATATATTTGATTCACCCTATGCTACTTATGATCATGAGGTATTTCGTTCAAGGTGGTTCCCCATTGGTATTCCACGGTTGGCAAATATTAACCTTTATAGTGATTTTTGTTTTAAGCTGGGCAATCGTACGGCTTACTCATAAGCTCATTCCTCAATATTGGATCATATTCGGTAAGATGCCTCCAATGGAAACGAGTAGAAAATATAAAGCTGATGCACACAGAAATACTTCAACGTCTCTGTCTAGTTAAATAGGTAATAAAGTAAACGAGGCTGACCAGGTATCATGATTTCGATACAGAGTCAGCCTCATCATTTGTATATTCTTATTTTTCCTGTATATCAGTAAGGTGTAGTGCACCGTCTTTTTCTTCATATGTGAAAGTGATTTCAGAATCAACTTCAAGAGATTCTACTTTTTCTTTCAGTTCTTCACCAAATTGAAAGGCTTGCGGTCCATCCTCCATCATGATTTCGATGGTATGGCCATCTGCTTGACCGCTATATGTACCTTCGCCTGTATTTTGTTCTGTAGTGGCATCATCCTCTGAAGCATTCTCGTCAGCAGGTTCTTCATTCGTATCTTCATTATTTTGTTCAGTCGAATCTTCGTTTTTTGGCTGTTCTGTGCCCTCACCAGAAGTTTGATCCCCAGTCTCTTCAGTTGTTCCGCATCCTGTCATAAGAGCAATGGCCAACAACATCACTCCGATGATTTTTTTCCATTCTTTCATTTTGATTCCCCCAATGTTGTGAACTAACATTATTTTACCAAATTGGAAAATGAAAAGGGGGGTTGGTTGTAAACTCAGTTCTTTATCCCTAAGTATTTGGTTATGCCTACTACAGAAAACTGTTAGATAAGATTTGAACCATCTCATCTAACAGTTAAGGATTTTTATTGATGTAACGCTCTTTCAAGGAAAGTAGCAAATTCTTCTCGTTCCACCGGTCGATTCGGAGCATATTTATTGTTCCCGACACCTATGGTGATGCCGTGTTCTGCAAGAGTATTGATAGCATCATATGCCCAGTGGGTATTTGGTACATCCGTAAAGGTTCCTTCACCTGAACCTTCCAATCCATGGGCTTTTACTAATATAATTGCCATTTCTGCTCGGGTGAGTGAATTTTCTGGCTTGAATGTTCCATCTTTATATCCTTGGAGGATACCATTGTGGCTGAGTATTGAGATCATTGGAAAAGCTGGATTTTCTAGTGCTAGATCAGTATAAGCAGCGGGTGGTACCTCGGGATTATAAACGATACTTCTCGTTAACATCTGAGAGGCGTGATCACGTCTGAAAAAGTCGTCAGGACCGAATGTTCCATCCCCGTATCCCTTTATGATTCCTTTTTTAACTAAATATTGTATGGAGTCATGTGACCATTTTTCTAGGTCGACATCTGTAAACACTTCTGCGTCCTTAACCTCGATCAGTTTCCAAAAAGAGTTTGCTAGAACGAGATAACCAGTTTCATTAGGGTGGATGTCCTGTGGGTTGGAAAGGTACTCTTTACCATTAGGGTTAAATGCTTCAGCTGTTGGAACATACGTAGCTCCCGTAGAACTTGCAGCTGTGTTTATAACATTATTCAATTGTTCTAATGCTATCAGGACCTTCGGCTGTTCTGAATCGGGGAGGTATGGAAATGGGTTATAATAGCCCATCACATAAATATCAGCAGATGGATTCAAAGTTTTTATAAGGCTTATTATTTGAACGATATTTTTCCCAACATCTGATAAAACCTGAGCGAAAACTTCTTCATCATACGATATCGTACCGGTATGTGGATCGATATCGATAACAGCGAGCATATCATTCGCTCCGATGTTCAATGTAATCATTTCAGCTTCACTGATATGTTTTTGAATACCTTCCGTATCTTCGCTGCCATCCATATTCTTTTTACGTACATCGTTCTGTATATCTTCTAAAACTTGAGTAGATGTATATCCTGGGGCAGCATATTGCTTTGTGTAGGTACCGAGATGATTGATTTGAAGAAGCTGTTTTGCAAGAAAATCACTGTAGCTTGACCCAACACTACGCGTGGGTGTAACTCCTACAGCAAGTGAATCCCCTAAAGCGACATAGTCCAATTGTACTGGCTCTTCGGCCTGAACCGAGTTTGAAAACGGTGCTGCGATAACGATAAAAGTTAAGAAACAAACAAAAAACAATCTAACCTTACTGAACACCATCCATAAACCAATCCTTCCTATTTTCTATATTTATCTTTTGATTTTTATATTCCACTACTCTAGTGTAAAATCCTGTAAATTCTATTTCCTTTTTCTTCGACAATTTTGTGTTACTAAAAATAGATATTGTTGATTTCAGACTAGGTTTAATGTGAAATTCCTTCGGGTCAAGTGGATCAGGATCTTAAACAGCCATGATTCAGTTGCGGACACTGACCTTCGTGACTAATCGAATCGCTTGATTGTGGTGAGGGGTGAATTTCGAAAAAATCATCAATAAGGTATATCACAATCATGAAGAAAAACCCGTGGAGAAGAGGTTTTCCATGGGGCTTCACTAACAATCTATACTTCTACCCAAGGTTCACCTAGACTATAATACCGTTATTTTCGTAAGAATAATTCATTTTGCGAAAGGTTTTTACATTTATATCCATAAACCTATGAATATCATAAATTGTACCGCCATTCATCAGCGAACTCTTAAAATAGACGGTTTTGTCTTTTGATTGTCCAACAGTCAGTTTTTCGACTTTCCGATCCACTATTTTGAAATACATTTTTAACGCCCTGTTAATCTGAATCTACTATTTTTATGTAAGAAAGCATAACCTTAAATTTCTACAAAATTAACTAACTATTTGGAGTAATATGTCATTTATCTGGTAATTTGGTGCAAATATGAGAAAATTATTTGTAATAAATAGTAATAATATGTATAAATAGATAAAATTTTGGTAGAATTTGCACGGACACTTTGCTAAAGTTATAGAATAGTAATTTATAAGGGGGATGAAGTATGCGTATTCATATGAAGAAAATTGTTTCAGTATTGATTTTGGTTTTGTTGATGTCTTTTGTTGCTATGCCTGGTGTAAAGGCAGCAGATGACATAACAGGACATTATGCTGAAAAAGAAATGAGAGCTCTAAATGAAAAAGGAATCATGAAAGGAGATAGGCCTGGGACTTTTTCACCTGATCGTGCTGTAACTCGTGCAGAGTTTTCGGCATTCGTGAAAAGGGCCTTAGAACTGGATCTTCCGATTGATCCAAGTACAGAATCTTTTGATGACGTCGAACCTGATGACTGGTTCTATGACGCAGTGAATCAAACTGTCGCAGCAAATATCATTACAGGTTACCCTGAAGGGGATTTCAAACCTAATCAAAAAATCACTCGCGAAGAAATGGCTGTAATCATGTACCGTGCTTTGCATTACAAGGGTATTGAGATGGAAGAGATTATTTTGACATTCAAAGATAAAGACACGATACATAAACATTTTGTTGATGAAGTTTCCATGGTTGCCTCTGTAAAATTGATTGAAGGTTATCCAGATAATACATACCGTCCAAAAGACAATACAAAACGAGCTGATGCAGCGCTGGTCATCTATAGAATGCTGAACATAATCACTCCACCGCCAGTTCTTGAGTACAGTGTTGCAAATATCTCATCTTCTGGAGAATTAGAGGAAGTTAAAAAATATGAAACATACAGTGATGCAAAGAATGCAGTGAAATCCCCAACTTCACAAGTTGTAATGAAGGGGAAAAAGATTGTCTGGATGAATAGTGGTTTCACGGTTTCAACTGGTTACACAATCATCTATGACAGCACAAAATTCACTTCCAACTACACTTATGTAACGACAGGAACCGAAATGCAATTCCACTCTGCAGGGGAAAATTGGGTGGAAGTCACTGTTGCGGATACGCGTGGATATGTGGAATTGGATAAAGTTACATTGACGCCTTACCAATTGGCAAGCGGAAGATCCTATTATGCTGCAAACTCTGGAAACCTTTATCACTATATCTATAGTTCTACGCTGGATCGTTACAGCGCAATCGTAATAGGAAAAGCTCCTTCATTCATGACATCAGGCGCT
Source organism: Alkalihalobacillus sp. TS-13 (assembly GCF_019720915.1). Lineage (GTDB taxonomy): Bacteria > Bacillota > Bacilli > Bacillales > Fictibacillaceae > Pseudalkalibacillus. Next base: position 2,873,185 of record NZ_JAHKSI010000001.1, on the reverse strand, counting down.
AAATATTATAGCTGGGATGGAAATGAGTTCATGAACTCCTCTGGTAAAAAGGAGGGGCAAGCGTACCAATATTATCAGTACTTGCCTTTATATACAAAAACCAAGTATACAGCTGAACAGTTAGACTCTTTTATAAAGGATGCTTATCCAGATATCTATAAAAGTAAGTATCCTACGTCACCATTAGAAGGTACTGGTGAAATATTCAAAATGGTAGAAAAGAAATATGGTGTGAACGCGTTATACTTCTTATCCCACGCTATCCATGAAAGTGCATGGGGGACAAGCAAGATCGCGGTAGATAAGAACAATTTGTTTGGTTTAGGTGCTATAGACAGCAATCCCTATGAAAATGCCTACACATTTGATTCTTTAGAAGAAGGAATTGAAGAAGCTGCTACTGAGCATATCATTCGAAAATATTTCAAAGATACGGATTTCAGGTATTATGGAGCGTTTTTAGGGAATAAGACGATGGGAATGAATGTGAAATATGCATCAGACCCATACTGGGGACAAAAAATAGCAGCATATATGTATAGAGCTGATCAATATCTGAAAGGCGGAGACTTAGGTAATCATCAATTAGGTATGACAAATACTACGTCCCTGAATGTTCGTAGTGAGCCTAAAGTCGTTTCCGGTAACGATATTTATAAATTCCTTAAAACCGGGACTAGTGTCGCTATCCTTGGTGAATCCAAACAATCAGATGGTACCTGGTACCAAATCGTTCCAAAAAGCCCTCATTCTAAAGCTTATATTTTTGGAAACGGGACTTACGGTACGTTAGCAAAAAAGATTAATGTAGCAAAATAATATTCAAAATTAGGGAATGCGACTATTTCTAGTTGCATTCCCTTATGTTATGGTAATGTTAGTTTTTTAACATGTTAAATTTCGGTTTTGGTCGCAAAAATCAACAATTAAGAATAATAGAACCATATTTTAAGGGGAAGTATTTATGAAGTTAAACAAAATAGACGTCATGGGTGTACCATTTGTCGATACCTCAATGGATTCATTTATCAAACACCTTCATGAATCACATATCGTAAATGATAGTAAAGCGTTTGTCATCACGGCAAATCCTGAAATTGTTATGTATGCGAGTGAAGATGTGAGTTATAAGAATGTCTTGAATGATGCAGACTATGTCACTCCGGATGGCATTGGAATTGTAAAAGCAGCACGAATTCTTGGCACACCAATAAAGGAAAGGGTTTCAGGTTTCGATATCATGTGCAATCTCTTACAGATTGCCAATGAAAATCACTTTTCTGTTTATTTACTAGGTGCAAAAGAAGAGGTTTTACAATCTGCTGAGGCCAATATTCAAGCAACTTATCCAAATGTAGACATTGTTGGTTCGCAAAATGGCTATTTTAATTGGGAAGATAATGATATTGTGAATGATATCCAACAGCTTAAACCAGATATGGTTTTTGTGGCTCTTGGACTACCAAGACAGGAAAATTGGATTGCAGAGAATATCCATCATTTCAATAAAGGCATTTTTATGGGAGTGGGAGGTAGTTTTGATGTGTTTGCTGGAATTGTGAAGCGAGCGCCTGTAATCTACCAAAACTTGAATTTAGAGTGGTTTTATAGATTGGTGAAGCAACCATCAAGGGCTAAAAGGATGTTAGCATTGCCAAAATTCATGATCAAAGTGATTGAACAGAAAGTAAAGGGAAGAAAATGAGCGGAACATTTGTAAAGAGCACACTGATTTTAACGATAGCAACATTGATTTCTAAGATACTCGGAAGCGTCTTCAGAATTCCATTACAAAATATTGCTGGAGATGAAGTATTAGGGATTTTTACACTGGTCTACCCAGTCTATATGACGGCATTGATATTATCTGTGGCAGGTATTCCTTTAGCTATTTCACAGCTTATCTCAAAGGCTAGAGTAGAAAACGATCAACAGGAAATCAGGAATATTTTTGTCACATCAAGTATTTTAGCTGTTCTATTTGGGTTAGTGAGTTTCAGTTTACTCACAGGTTTATCTGAACAATTAGCTCAAGTATTAGGGGGACAAAAAACGAGACTGTCCATTATCATTGTCTCGATTACGTTGTTGATTGCACCATATATGGCTGTCTACAGAGGTTTTTTCCAAGGCTATGAAAATATGAAACCGACAGCATATTCACAAGTAATCGAGCAATTCATCCGTGTAGCATTAATAATTGCGATTGCTTATTACACGGTAAGTATGGATTTCAGCAATGAGGTTATAGCTGGAGGAGTAATGATTGGTTCTTCGATTGGTGCTCTGTTATCTCTCGTGTATCTTCGTTATCTATTCCAAAAGTCTTCATTTAATCCTGCTTCTAAACAAAAATATAGTTTGAAAGACTTTAAAATAACCAGTCAAAGGATATTGAAGGTTTCCTTGCCGATTTGTGTTGGTGCATTAACAATGGCGCTTTTAAATGTTGTCGACTCCTTATCGATTCCTTTCAGTTTGAAGATGGCCGGAGGGGAAAGTGCGGAAATAAATTATCAATATGGTTTATATGGCCGTGGGCTATCATTGGTGCAAATTGCTACAGTGTTCTCCACCTCCATTGTACTTCCTCTGATCCCTTTGATAAGTCGAAACTTAGCTCAAAATGATTATGAGAATGCTAACAAAGTGATAATGAAGTCACAAAATTTGGCACATCTTTTTTCGTGGCCGGCAGCATTAGGTCTTCTAGGATTGGCTTTACCCCTTAATCTAGGTTTATTTACTGATTTAAATGGAAGTCTCGTCCTTGCATTGATTGGACTCAGCGCTGTGTTCACGTCACTTACTGTACTTGGAACGGGAATTTTACAGGGGCTTGAAGAGTCCAAGCTGGCTGCATGGATCATTGTTTTAGGTGCACTTATAAAGGTTGTATTCAATTTTGTTTTCATTCAATTATATGGGCTTGTTGGTGCAGCGATTGCGACTTTGCTTATTTATATCCTAATTTGGTTGGTAAATTCGTATTTTATTTGGAAAAAAACAAACGTAAAGTTTGCTACAAGAGAAACTTTTGTTCAGTTTGGATCGTCTATATTGATGGGAGCGCTTATCGGTGTCCCTACCTTATTCCTTGGGCTGCAAGCTTGGGGGAGACTTGAAGCACTTCTTTACGGTTTTGGAGGAGTAATCATAGGTGCTGTTGTTTATTTGTTTGCAGTTATTGCATTTAAAGGGTTTTCAGCTGAAGAATTAAACCGGATTCCCGGCATAAATAAATTTATCAAAATGGCTGGTTTTAATCAGAAGTACCCAAACAAGTAACAAATAAGTTGTTTTTTCGACGATTTCTATAAAGTTTTTTATTTGATTGGAAAAAAATTATGATATAATTTTCATTATGATGTAATTCATGCTTTTATTAGAAAAAATAGGGATTCACCATGTATAGAGGTAAGAGTTTTTAGGGAGAGTGTTTTTAAATTATGCTGTTTTTAACGTTATTCATATGCTTCTTATCGTCATTATTATTAACACCAATCGTTAAGAAATTCGCGATAAAAATTGGAGCAACAGACCAACCCGATAAACGAAAGGTACATACCAAAGTGATGCCTCGACTTGGTGGTCTAGCTATCTACTTAAGTTCCCTTATTGGGTTTTATTTGCTCTCTCCTGATAAACAGTACATGATTCCTTTATTCGCAGCCAGCTTGATCATAATAGCAACTGGTTTTTTTGATGATATTTTTGAGATATCACCCAAAGTTAAACTTTTAGGCCAAATTATCGCTGCTGGTATTGTCATACACGGTGGTGTAGTCGTAAATTTTATCAATCTACCGTTTGATGTGCGTTTGGATTTAGGTATATGGAGTATTCCGCTCACCTTATTATGGATAATCGGTATCACTAATGCAATAAACCTGATTGATGGATTAGATGGATTGGCTGCAGGAGTTTCGTCGATCGTATTGATTACTATATCTACGATGGCGATTGTCAACGGCAACATGTTTGTGATTGCTGTAGGTTTTGCTGTATTAGGAAGTACACTTGGTTTCCTTGTATATAATTTTCATCCTGCGAAAATATTCATGGGAGACACGGGATCCCTATACTTAGGGTTTATTATAGCCGTAACATCTTTATTAGGATTTAAGAACATCACGTTGTTCTCTTTATTAGTCCCGATCATTATTCTTGGAGTACCAATTTCAGATACGATCTTTGCAATCATTCGTCGATTTGTAAATAATAAACCTTTATCTGCACCAGATAAATCCCATTTACATCATTGTTTACAAAGGTTGGGATTTTCCCATTCTACAACCGTTCTGATCATATATGCGATGAGTGCGATCTTTGGAATTGCCGCTGTTCTTATCGAACAAACCACATTATGGGGTTCTTTTCTTATCGTAACGGTATTACTGGTGTTCATTGAGTTGATTGTAGAAGCTGTCGGATTGATTGATACTAAGTACCGACCGATCTTAAACTTCTTCCAAAGAGTTACTAATACCCGTAATGTAAAAAGCATTCGTAATCTTAACAGATGACCAGGGGATAGTGAATACGAAAAGGGGATGACCCAACAGTAAAAGTGTCACACACTTATGGGTCAGCCCCTTGTTATTATCCATCCGTACTAACACGATTACTCAGAAAGGGTTGTTTTTGTTGAAGAAATGGCTGTGGATTGCTCTTATCCTATCACTAGCAGTTACATCTATCGGTCTATATGAACGTACTAAGGCTGAATGGACTTACAATACATATGAAGTTGCTGTCCCTTTTAAAGAAGTGGAAAGTTTAATTCGACAAGGTGCAAATGAAGAGGATGTTTTCAATGGGCTAAAATCTTCAGGTGTAAACGCTTTGAGCATTCCTCCTGAATCCATTAAATCACTGGAGAATAAAGGCGACATTCTATCCCTTGATCAAAATGAGTTCACTCGTTTTGCTTTACTTTCGGGTTATCCACTGGATGAGTTACCCGAAAAAAAAGGTTTGTACATCAGTATTTTGAAAAGCAATTTTCCAGTTGTGGAGTCACTGGAAAACGTATTTGGAGATCAAGTAAAGAATATTGAGATAAACGAAAGAAAATTCCTTTACATAGAAGGTGAACCGAAAAAGATTAAAAATGTTTATTTAGGCTATTCAGATGATACTTTCAAGTTGGTAGAAAGCTATGGTTTCTCAAGAATATTGCATGTTCCCGTTTCAGACATTACTGAAGAAAGCAAGTTCATTTGGGAACAAGCGATGACAATCGATGAACATGCAGATCAGATTTTATTTATAGGCGAAGAAGCCCTGGGATATCCGACTAATCATGTTGAATGGGGAAATAAATTAAAAGAAAAGGGCATATCGACGCTCTCTATTGAACAATTTGATCAAAAAGGATTTGAAAATCTTGCTAGGACCAATAACCTTAATGTTAAACGGTTGATAAGTTTGGATTTAGGAATCGGTTCTCTAATGGTAAATCAGGATAAGGCGATTAGAGCTGTAAAAGAACGAAATATCCGGGTTTTATACATTCACATAAACACTGATGGAGATCCAGAAGAGAACTTAAAGGAGAATATGAAGTTCTTCAAAAGCCTAAATAGTTCTATGCCACAACTATTCAAGCTAGGTAAGCCGGATGAATTCAGTGATTTGTCACGGCCGTTTTGGATGGTAGCGATGGCCTTATTAGGTGGAATTACGTTTGTAACCTTAGCAGTGGAAAGTCTTTTAAAGCGTAAGTTAGCAGTAGTTTCAGGTATAGCCATGTCGCTCATTGCATTAGGGTACCTTGTTTTCGGATCAGGTTTGTTATTGAAATTGATGGCATTGGCAGTTGCAATTATAACGCCTGTATATGCTGCTTTAAAATTGAGACCAATTGAACGGTATAGAGATATATTATATCAATATGGCCGGGCGATATTCATCAGTTTTCTCGGAATTTGGATCGGGATTAGTCTCTTATATGGAACAGAATTTTCATTACACATTGGAGAAGGTTTTAGAGGAGTGAAAATTCTTTATGTGTTCCCAATCGTATACACGATCCTATTTGCTGTATACCATTTATATAACACGAAAATCAATTTGCAAGAAGTAAAAAAACTTTTAGCCTTGCCAATCCTATATGGGCACCTTATCTTGTTGTGTATTTTAGCAGGCATCCTCGTATATTATGTAGGGCGTACAGGAAACTTCGGTACTGTGTTATCGTATGAACTGGTTTTCAGGCAAAAATTAGAAGAGCTTTTGTATGTAAGACCTAGAACAAAAGAATTTCTGATTGGATTTCCATTCTATATTCTTTCCTTGTATTTCTTCATGAAAAATATGAAGAAAACAGCATATGTTTGTTTAATCCCTGCTATAATAGGTTGGCTTTCACTAGTCAATACATTTACTCACTTGCATATCCCTATATACGTTTCTGTTTTAAGAAGCCTTTACAGCTTATCATTTGGTTTGATTGTGGGAATTGTTTTCATCATTGCCTTTAAAGCAGGGCGTAAATATTATTTGAAATTGAGAGCAAGGTGGTAAGATGAAATTAGTTATTTCAGGCTATTATGGCTTTAATAATATCGGGGATGAAGCAATATTAGCTTCAATGATTCAGTCATTGAGAGAAAATCAATCAGATATAGAGATTGTCGTTCTTTCCAATAACCCAGAACTTACAAAATCCACTTACGGTGTAGAAGCAGTAAATCGTTGGAACTTAAAAGATATCATTAATGCCTTGAAAGACAGTGATGGTCTGATAAGTGGCGGGGGAAGTCTGTTACAAGATCAAACGGGTTGGAAAAGTGTACCCTATTATTCTGGAATAATGTATCTGGCTAAACTACTAAAAAAACCAGTATATATGTATGCACAAGGGGTCGGTCCGGTAGATCGGTTGCTAAATAAATGGATTGTCAAAATCGTACTGAATAAAATCAATCGAATAACAGTGCGAGATGAAGATTCAAAAAAACTATTAGAAAGCTTAAATGTAAAACAAAATATTAGTATAGTCCCAGATCCTGTAATGGGATTCCGAGCAGAGAAATTAAATAGTGATTGGCTGAAGGGCGAAAAGTTCAAAAGGCCTGTAGTGACGGTATCGGTAAGGGATTGGAAAGGTCTTGAAGATTTTAAAATGAAAGTTGCTACAGCATTAGATACTTTAGTGGAGGAAGAGAATGTAGAAATCGTTTTTCTTCCTATGCATGGCTCACATGATTATGAGACTTCACTCCAAGTTGCCGAACTTATGCAAAAACCTTCTAAAATCGCTCCATATGATGCATCTATTGAAGAAAAAATCGCTATCATTAACTATTCTGAATTCTTATTTGGTATGAGATTACATTCTTTGATTTTTGCTGGGGTTGTAGGAACACCATTTTTGGCATTATCTTATGATCCTAAAATAGATTCATATTCGAATTTAACACTTCAACCTGTAGCAGGACATGTAGAAAAAGATGATTTGAACGATCTATCTAATGTATTATTAAAGAACTATCGATCCAGAGAAGAATTATTGGATTTGATGAGAGGGACCACAGAGGAAATGAAAATGACAGCTAAGGAGACAGCGAACTTAGCGATTTCGATCATTAGTTCATCAAATAAAAGCTATTTGAAATCGAAAGCTAATTGACCACAAGTTCCACCGAGACAAACAGCGTTAAGTAATTAGTTAAAAACAAAAGAAAGCCCTAGAAGGGGGCTTTCTTTTGTTTTGGTTTTGATAGTTTTTATTATTAATTATTACGAAATTCACTCAACTTTACGCGGGCGATCGAGTTCTTCTCGCGAGTTCCTCGCTGTGGGGTCTCGCTTGGTTCGCTGTTCCCGAAGGAGTGTCACAAATTACGTTTAGTATTAACAAAGCTCCTTTAACAGAGCCTTTATATTAATTATTTGTATCGTCTACTTGGTTTCCTTCGGAACTGGCCTCATTGTTATGGTTTTCAATGTCTAAATGTGTTTTCAAGCTGTTAGAGATCTCATTTACGCTGGTTTGATCCAACATATAATAGAAGACTCCGTTATTGGAGTTTTCGCCTTTCAGTTCAAGTGCGTCAATTTTATTAATTTCCCCTGCATAGCCATGAAGCCCTACAATTTCTTTAAAGTTTAAATCTAGCTGTATATTTCCATCTAATCCATCGATGACATCATCATATTTCGTAATAGAACTGAATTTCGAACCTTTTTCAATAATAGCTTTTATAACTTGTCGCTGTCTTTCTCCACGTCCAATATCACCAGTAGGATCTTGTTTACGCATACGGACAAAGGCTAAGGCTTCCTCACCATCTAACAATTGGTTACCCTCATGAAGAGTGATGGCATCCTGGCGGTCTCTACTATCCTGAACAGCAAATGTTTTAGGAACATCTACCTCAACACCACCGAGTGCATCGACTATATCAATAAATGCCTTAAAATCAACTCTTACATAATGATCGACTGGAACATCAAATAAATTTTCCACACTTTTTACTGCAAGGTCTACTCCGCCGTAGGCATGGGCATGATTGATCTTGTCCATACCCCTTTCAGGTATTTCCACATAGGAATCCCGAGGGATACTAACCATTTTTACAGATTTATCATCTTTGTTGAAAGTGGCTAATATCAGTGCATCAGAACGACTCACCTTTTCACCTTCACGAGCATCAACACCGATGAATAATACTGAAAAATTATCTTCGTTGACATCAATTTTTTCCGTACGAAGTTCTGATTTTTCGCCTCGTTGCAATTCTTCTACTGAATTATCAGTTGCATTTACTAGTTTGAAAGTTAAGTAGGACCCATATCCGATCGTGCAAAAGACTATTAAAAATATGGGAATTAATATCATGCGTCTACGACGGCGTTTTTTCTTCTTTCGTAATTCTGTACGATACATGCTTTAGCTCCTCAGTATGGATTAAAATCAAAGCCCAGATAATAAAAAGAGACCGCAATGGTGGTCTCTAAAAAATCTACCAACTTTAAAAAGTTTATCCTATAAAAAATGATATATCAATACTATCTTCAAGTTTAGTTTTAACAATTCTTAAACTATTAAACATTATTTATTGATACAATTCTTTGATACAGGATTCGCTTGAATTCCCTTTAGAGTATTGATTCCATACCTCAGCAAATTTTTTTACGGAATTTCTATCAAAGTTATTTTCTTTGATCATGGATATGATTTCACCTGTATCTTCAACGATTGGTCCAGGTATATCTTTTTCGAATTCTTTCCAAATTCCTCGATCCCTTTTGTAATCCTTTAAGTCATACATAAAAAAGATGATCGGCTTTCCAAGTAATGAAAATTCAAAAGGAATGGATGAATAATCAGTAATGAGTTGATCGGTTATTAATAATAAATGATTGACTGAATAATAATCGGAAACATCATATACAAAGCCTGAAAAATCATTAGCTAGACTAAAATTTACAGCAGGATGTATACGTAAGAACACTACATAATCATCCTTCAATTCATCATGCATAGATTGAAGGTCCAAACGGATATTTGAGAGATTAAATTCCCCATCTCTGAAAGTAGGTGCGTATAGAATAACTTTTTTTGAATTGATGATAGGAAATTCAATTTTTAATTGTTCTATTACAGATTTCTTTTGTTCCTCATCATAGAAAAAGTCAGTTCTTGGAACACCGGTCCTCATGATAGCTTCATCATCTACACCGAAGCTTTCGTGAATGATATTTGCCATCCTTTCAGATCCAACAGCTATTTGGGTATGACGTTTATAGACACTTTCGATTCTTTTCTTTGCAGAATCAGGTCTGCTTTTCATCGAGGGGTCCATAAGACCAAACTTCTTTATTGCGCCAGCTGCATGCCAGAGCTGAACACATTTTACATTCGGCTTGAAATTCGCAACAGATAAAAACCCGTAATAATTATCTACAAACACCATCTTAGAGGTACTTAGATGATAGATAGAAATGATCCAATGAAATAGGTTTATACATTCAAAAGAGTATACTTTAGATTTTTTTATATTGTCGAAATTAATCGGGCATTTTGGATGTTTTAGAATAATAATTTCATGATCTTGTGTTTTTGATAATTCGTCGGCTACAAAAAAAATATTATCCCCAAAAGAAGCAACTAGGGTTGTCTTTTTCCTTTGGGGAAATAGTTGGAACATATTAAATAACAGTTTGAAGATCATCAAATATGTTCCAATTAATAATTCTCTAACCATTATTGACTAATAGCAAATCTTTTTTAATCTTGCTTGTTGAGATGCCGACTGTTCGAGGGAGGTATACTACTTCAGTATATTCTTTTAGGAAATCGAATTTACCTTCCCAATCATCTCCCATTACGAAAACATCAATATCATTGTCAATGACATCCTGAATTTTTTGGTCCCAATGGTTTTCTGGAATCACTTTATCAACATAACGAATCGATTCTAGAATCACTTTTCGATTTTCGTAATTGTGATATGCTTTTTTGTCCTTAAGTGCATTAAATTCATCAGTAGAAACAGCTACTGTCAAGTGATCTCCCAATTCTTTAGCGCGACGAAGTAAATTTATATGGCCATTATGGAGCAAGTCAAACGTACCGTATGTTAAAACTTTTTTCATTTTAGTGTCCTCCTAAAGATTTACTAGATATAAAGACTTAAATAATTGTTACGTTCACATTGTATATATTAATATAACAAATTTGCGAGACTGTAACATAGGGTTTACATTCTATTAACAATACTTCGAATTATTAATACCACGTAAATATATAGTTGAAACTTTTTAGAGAAAATTTACAACAAACAATGATCAATTAATAATATTTACCAATTAACCTATCAATTATAATGTGAGTGTACCACATGTGTCAATTCATGGTATGAATATTTCCCTCGGGACTTAAGGCATAAAAAAAAGCCTATCAAATCTCCATCAATAAAAATCTGAATAGACTCTGTATTATGTTGAAGATACAAATAAGTTTTGGTTTCACGATTTTCAACTTTAATTGTAAAAGATTCCCTTTGCAAAGCTGATAAAATTTATTCTTCCTAAAGTTTTCGTATTAATCAATAGTTTATGACTGGCGAAAATCTCCATTTGAAAATCAACAGTTTACAACATATAATATCGTATAATGTCAAGAGAGAGGGGCAAAAGCAAAAATATGGAACAACATGATTTGGAAAATATTAAGATCTTGAATCTCGATTTAGAAGATAAAATCTATAAAATCGACATACCGGTAAAGAATTCTTTCATGGTTGATGTAGCTCAAATGCATTTTATCCTGTCTAATAGGCAAAATGACGAGGAAATCGTTTTGACTTCATTAAGTAAAGATTCATTAAATGAATTTACCATATATGAAATCGAGATCCCTTTCGATGCTTTTAAACCATCTGAGGATGATATCTGGGATTTATATATCATACGCGAAACTCACAATGGATTGAAAAAAAGGAGAATCAAAAGTAATTTTGAGCATATGAGGATATTGGCTATTGTCACTGGGGAAAATCAAAAAATGTTTTATCCATTTACTACGAAAGAAGGGAATCTTTCCTTCAGATTTAATCAATACACTCTATTTGCAGTATTTGATGATATCCAATTGACGAATTCAGGAGAATTTTCAATATCTGGCTTTTTCAACTATCCACCATTCCATTTAGTCGGAGGATATAACATCACAGGATTAAAGCTGGTAATCAACAATAATGGTGAAGAGGAAAAGTCCATTGATGTAAAACGCATAGCCCGCCCAGATCTCTATTCTAAATACACAAACCATCTTGCATTTAAAGAAATCGGTTTTGAAGGATCTTTTGATGTCAAAAGATATATCAATGGTAACAATAAAAAAAGCTTCAAATTTTTCTTGGAACTTGAGTATGAACATGAAGGCAGGACTGAAACAATCAGGAGCATAAGAGTGCGATTATCGCATGAGACAACGATTCCAGACAGATCTATCCTATCGATTAATGGTAAAAAGAAAAAAATATATTGTGGCGTTACAAAGAAATCAAAGTATTTTTCAGTAAATGTTGTAGATTATAATGTAGTCAAAGAGACACTAACCAATATTAAATCCAAATGGGTGAAAATTAGAAGAAGCGACTACTTGAAAAAAATGTACAAGGTTGTCTTCTATCTTTTAGGAAGAATCATGCCGGCTGATCAGAAGTTGGTTATGTTCGAGAGCTTTCTAGGAAAACAGTATAGTGACAGCCCAAGGGCTATTTATGAATATATGTTGGAAAACCATCCTGAGTATAAAATGTATTGGAGTGTCGATAGAAGGCATTTGAAATTCTTTGCAAATAAAGATGTGAAACATGTAAGAAGGTTTTCTGTTAGTTGGTTATTATTGATGACAAGAGCTAAATACTGGGTTTCAAATAGTAGATTACCGCTCTGGATTCCTAAACCAAAGCATACAATCTATCTGCAAACATGGCATGGTACACCATTGAAAAGACTTGCTGCTGATATGGATGAGGTCCATATGCCCGGAACCAATACGACAAAATATAAAGAAAATTTCTTGAGAGAAGCAAGCAATTGGGATTATTTAGTGTCTCCCAACGCTTATTCGACAGAAATATTCGGAAGAGCATTTGCATTTGATAAAACCATGATTGAATCGGGTTATCCTCGGAATGATTTTCTAATTAACTGTAATGATCTGGAAAACATCAATCAGTTAAAAGAAAGTATGCATCTTCCAAAGGATAAAAAAATCATTCTGTATGCTCCTACATGGCGGGATAATCAGTTTTATGCCAAAGGGAAATACAAGTTCGATCTTCAGCTTGATTTGGATAAGATCAGAGAGGAACTTGGGGACGAATACATTGTTTTGTTAAGGATGCATTATCTTGTAGCTGAAAACCTGGATTTGTCCGGTTATGAAGACTTTGTGTATGATTTCTCATTTCATGAAGACATCAGAGAATTGTACTTGATATCGGACATTCTGATAACAGACTATTCATCCGTCTTTTTCGATTATGCGAACCTAAAAAGACCAATGCTGTTCTTTGTGTATGATATCGAGGATTATAGAGACAACTTGAGAGGGTTCTATTTCGATTTTGAAGAAAAAGCACCTGGTCCTTTAACACAAACGACTGAAGAAATCATTGAAGAAATCAAGTTTATAGACGAGAATGGTTTCATACCATCTGAAACTACGGAAGAGTTTTACAAGAAGTTTTGTTATTTAGAATCTGGGGAATCTTCGAAGAGAGTTGTAGATGAAGTGTTTAGGAAATAAATCATAAATACTTACGTCTATCGTCTGGCTGTCGAATTTGTTCGACGGCCTGTTTTATTAACTAAAAATATTGCTTTCTGCGAAATTCACTCCCTTTCCGCGGGCGAACTGCAAGCCTCCTCGCTCGCACCTCGTTTCGGGGTCTCGCCTGGCTCGCTGTTCCCGCAGGAGTGTCGTGAGTTTCGCCTAAATCAATCTTCGAGTTAAGAGTCATGTTGAAATATTAACTCTTAACTGTTTAGTAATTGTACCTTTCTAACCTTGCAGATTTTATATTTTTTTGTAAAGGTGCGGTTAAATTTCTGTAAATATGTACGAACTACTAATTGGCACGCGGAGCACCGGGATCTGAGTTTACAACATCTCTACAATTATGTATCATTTGTTGTGTTTTAAAAAGTATGAAAGTATAATTTGAGAAGTATTTATCATTTAAAAGATACACAGGAAGGACTAAAGTATGAAATCCGTAATCACTGTGATTAAAGAACAGATTGATCACTTCTATTTGGTTAGAAGATTATCTTTATATGAATTGAAAAGCTCAAATAGCAATAACTATTTAGGTATGGCATGGGAGCTCATCAATCCGCTTATCCAAGTAGCAATTTATTGGTTTGTATTTGGATATGGTATAAGACAGAGAGCGGATATTACACTGGAAAACGGGTTGGAGGTTCCTTTTCTGCAGTGGATGCTTGCTGGAATCATTATCTGGTTCTTTTTCTATCAGTCCACAATAAAAGGCTCTAAATCGATTTATACAAGGCTGAGAATGCTCTCAAAGATGAACTTTCCAATGAGTGTCATTCCTAACTATATTATTTTTTCACAATTTTATATTCATGCTGCTTTAGGTGTCATTACAATCTTCGTCATGCAATTTTCAGGTTTTCCGATAAATATTTATTATTTACAATTCATCTACTTTATTTTTGCAACGTTCATGTTTATCTTTGCACTAGCATTAGTGACATCAACACTTGCAACCATCATTAGAGATGTGCAAATGTTTTTACAAGCAACACTACGTATGCTGCTCTATCTATCACCGATTTTGTGGCAGGTTTCAAATATCGATAATGCGTTTATACAGTTGGTTATGAAGATCAATCCGCTGTATTATTTAATTGAAGGGTATCGAGCCGGATTCTTCGGATTAGGCTGGTACTTTATTGAAAACTGGGAATATACGTTGTATTTCTGGGCTATAACTGGTCTGCTCCTTTTCATTGGTGCGACAATACATGTGAAATTCAGAAGGCATTTCATCGACTTTCTATAGATGAGAGGAATCAATATGGAAAAAGCGATTATCGTTAAAGACGTTTCGAAAAAATACAAATTATATAAGAAGTCTTCAGAGAAAATATTGGATTTGCTTACACCTAAAAGCTATGGTGAAGATTTTTATGCTTTAAATCATGTGGATTTTGAAGCTGTCAAAGGTGATGTTGTAGGGTTTGTCGGGATCAACGGTTCTGGAAAATCGACATTGTCAAACATCATTGCGGGGATCGTCCCGGAAACAACTGGTTCTGTGACGTTGAATGGTCAAGCAGCATTAATTGCGGTTGCTTCAGGTTTGAAAGGTGATCTGACTGGTAGAGAAAATATTGAACTCAAATGTCTTATGCTTGGATTTTCCAAAAAAGAAATTCAAAAAATGGAAGAAGATATCATTGAGTTTGCCGAATTAGAGAAATTTATTGATCAACCAGTAAAATCCTATTCGAGCGGAATGAAATCACGTTTAGGATTTGCGATTTCTGTAAATATCGACCCTGACATCTTAATTATTGATGAGGCATTATCTGTAGGAGATAAAGCGTTTGCGGAAAAATCACTGGAAAAAATGAAGGAATTCAAAGCTAAAGGGAAAACAATGATTTTTGTCAGCCACTCAATTGGCCAAATGAAAAAGTTCTGTGAAAAGATCCTGTGGCTGGAATTTGGAACCGTAAAAGAATTCGGTCCGGTGGATGAAGTGTTACCGAAATATGAAGAATTTCTAAAGAAATATAAAAAAATGTCTAAAAAAGAGAAGAAAAAGTATAGAGAAGTAGTAACCAAAAAGAATGCTGAGCTGAAAACAGCTACAATTTGAAAAAAAGAACCTTGACTAAGTCGTAGTCAAGGTTCTTTTTTGTTTGGCTTTGTTAATCTTCGCTGTTGATTTTACACGAAATTCACGACACTTCTGTGGGAACAGCGAGCCTGGTGAGACCCCGCAACGAACTGTACAAGTTCGTGAGGAGGCTCACGGTTCGCCCGCGGAAAGGGAGTGAATTTCGAAGAAATCAACATCATTCTTTAACAAAGCCTTTTGTTTAAGTAAGTACTTTGGATAAGCAGGGAGCATCCTCGTAAAAGATTTGACTTTGTGAAGATTTCGTTATGATTTGGATATTGCGTTGCGATGCTAAAATAATTTTGATAAAGTGTCCTAGTACGATGGTAATTCGACAAAATTCGACAAATACGATTTTAGTTCGTAGGTGATAAAAATGATAAAGGAATGGAACCTATTACGCTTTGTTGCTTGCTTGAGTATTGTCTTTCTTCATAGTACTACTCAAACAGGGATATCCGTGGGCTATCCCCACACTGAATTTTATAACTTGGCTCGACTGTTATTGTGTTACGCTACTCCAACGTTCATTGTCTTATCAGAAATTATTTTGGCAAACCGTTATCCGGATCGTTTGGGAGAGGGGTTTTTCAGTAAACGAATAAAGTGGATCTATTTTCCCTTTGTTTCGTTCGCCATTATTGATGCATTGGTCACGTTCAATTTGAGCAGCACGGTCCAGTTGAAGGATAAAGTTCTTGATAACGTTTTGTTCGGTATGTTTGAGGGATATTTTGTATTGATCATTCTGCAATTTTATATCTTGCATTATTTAGTCATTAAGTTCAATATTCCGATGAAGATCCTGCTGCCGATCAGTTATGTCGTTATGTTTGCTCACCTTCACTTTTTGAATTACTCGGAGTTAGCGTTCATAAAGGATAACCGGCATTATTTGAAACTGCCATTCACAGCCTGGTTTGGTTATTTCACTACAGGCTATCTGATTGGACGCCATTATAACAAGGTCATTGAAATCACAAGAAAATATAAATGGTACATTCTAACCGGCTTATTGATGGCTATGTATTTCATCGCAATGAATTATAAATTCGGTTTTACAAGTGTTAATTCTAAACGGTTCGATTTATTCCCATTTGTCATCTTAGGTAGTTTGGCGATTCTTACGTTTGGAAAATTCGTTCCTAACTCGAAAATTATAAATACGATCAGTAATTATTCATTTGGAATCTATTTATTGCACTGGCAAGTCCAGCGTTATGTTGGTCCTTATACAGCAAACTTTTTTGAGCATACAAGTACACGTGTGATCGGGTTGTTCATTGTAAGCCTCATACTATCTATGCTGATTATTAAATCAATATCTCTATTACCATTTGGATCATATATAGTCGGCAATATTAAGAGAAAAAACAAATCTGTACGTATCCCTGAATCCCAATATGGTTCAGTAAACCCTACTGTATCAAGATAAAATGAAAGGGCTGGTTTTTAAGATTGGAGCCAGCTCTTTTTTTATGAAAGGCTTTGTTAATAAACTTTGTTGATTTTAAGCGAAATTTTACCACTCCTGCGGGAAAAGCGAGCCAGGCGAGACCCAACAGTTTTTAAAAGGATCTTCGACAAAAACCACCACGTCCTGTTTGGTGAACGTCGAAGTAAGCATGAAGTGGGTTAATGGCATGGCAGTGATGTCTAGCTCATCGACCAGTCACTTGGATCACTTCAAACTTCCTGCGGCGACGGCAGCCTCCTCGTCAGTTTTCCAGTGACCTTTGTAACTAATCGGGTCGCTTACCCTTTTTGTTTACCCGCGGAAAGGGAGTGAATTCGTAGAAATCAACAATATAAACAAAACCTATGGAAAAAACATGGGATAAATTACACGTTAGATTTTTTGTATGTGACAATTTCGGCTAAAATCTTTACATATCATTCATAATTGTCGATAATTACAATTAGAGTAAGTACGCCAAAAAGTTACAATTAGGTGATGTTAAATGCAAAATACTGCGAAAATTAATATACAAGATGAGCAGAGTGTAGAGAGTGTAGAGATTCTTGATGTTCCTTTTGTGAAAGCAACACAGGATCAATTCATAGAGACTCTCCACACTCATGTCAAAAGAAAAGAAAAGAAGTTTGTCATTACAGCTAATCCGGAAATTGTGATGCAAACTCTTAAAGATGAATCATTTAAACAGATTGTTCAACAGAGTTCGTATGTTACGCCAGATGGAATCGGGATCATCATCGCTTCCAAGTTATTAAAGAGGCCTATTCCAGAGAGGGTAACTGGTTTTGAAACAATGATGGGACTACTTGAGATGGCTGGGAAGAAGGGCCATTCCGTTTACTTTATAGGTGCGAAAGAAACAACTATGAAAAAAGCAGTAAATAACGTGCAAAGCAGATTTCCAGGCTTACGTGTAGTTGGTTTTCGGAATGGGTATTTCTCGAATAATGAAAGCAAAAAGATCCGTGATGAAATCAAACAGCTTCAGCCGGATATGGTTTTTGTAGGTTTAGGCTGTCCGAGACAAGAAAAATGGATTTTTGAAAACTTTTCGCACTTCCAGAAGGGTATCTTTATGGGAGTAGGAGGAAGTTTCGATGTATTATCCGGTGAAGTGACCAGGGCTCCGCACCTGTTGAGGAAACTCCACGTCGAGTGGTTATATAGACTTCTGAGTCAGCCGTGGCGTTTCAAAAGGATGTTGGAAATCCCTAAGTTTCTATTCAAGGTCTTCAAAGAAAAGATAGCAACCAGTACTCATTAATTTTTTTCATTACTAAAAGTGTAGAGAGACAGAATGTTTTTTCTGCACTTTTTTAAGGCCCTCAATTATTTCCAATCTTTACTTGGTAAGGAAAAGGTTTTCCCTACATCAAACGGTTTCAACTATCAAAGAATAAGGATTGTGAATTGTAAAAATAGGGAATAACGTCAGTAACGATCAGTGTGTTTCGAAATGTTTAATTAGTTTTAATAATTTGCATTATAATCTTTACAATTTTTACTGAATAAAGAATTGATTTTCAATAAGTATGTGATACGCTTACCTAGAATGTTTTTTGAAAAGGAGATCCAGTTTATGGACCAGAACATGATCATAGCACTGATAACATCATTTATAACCGTACTGATCATTACTCCATTCGTCATAAAACTCGCTCATAAAATAGGGGCAACAGATAAACCGAATAATCGGAAAGTCCATCAAAAAGTGATGCCGCGTTTAGGTGGACTGGCGATTTTCATCGGGTGTACTGCTGGATATTTTGCTGGAGGACTCTATAAAGAGCAAATGACCGGTATTCTGATAGGGGCTTTTTTAATCATTGTTTTAGGAATCCTTGATGATATTTTGGAATTATCAGCAATCGTAAAACTTTTGGGGCAATTGATCGCGGCAACACTTGTCGTATCAACCGGCTTGACCATAAATGTCCTAAGTGTACCTTTCCTAGTAGAAAATTATGAACTTGGAATGTGGTCCTATCCGATTTCAATACTTTGGATTGTCGCAATTACGAATGCGATTAATCTGATTGATGGGTTAGATGGCTTGGCAGCAGGTATATCTTTAATTGGGATTGCAACTATTGCCTTTATGGCAGGAGCTGCTGGTAAGGGACTGATTATGACCTTAGCCTTGATTTTGATTGGAAGTATCATCGGTTTTCTCTTTTACAACTTTCACCCAGCAAAGATATTCATGGGGGACACGGGAGCACTGTTCTTAGGATATGCGATTGCGATCCTATCGCTCTTAGGGCTATATAAAAGTGTGACCTTGTTCAGTTTTCTCGTTCCAATTCTCATCCTTGGGGTACCGATTTTTGATACGTCATTCGCCATCATAAGGCGGGTTGTCAATAAAAAGCCGATTTCAGCACCAGATAAGTCACATCTGCATCATCGTATTTTAGCTCTTGGTTTATCGCACAGGAATACTGTATTAGTGATTTATGCGTTCGGGATCATTTTCAGCGTTTGTGCAGTACTTGTGACTGAGACAACATTGATCGGGTCTTTGTTGATTTTATTCGGTTTATTCATTGCATTTCAGCTAGTTGCTGAAACCGTAGGCCTTGTAAGTGACAGATATAAACCATTTTTAAGGTTTTATCGTAAAGTGATTAAAAGTAGACAATAGTTACGTTTATATAAGGGGTTGACTCATTAAGCCTGGCGCTTCCAATGTTTTGGAGCTTGCCGGTTTTGGGTCAGCTCCTTTTTTATTATGCGAATTTACCCTTTATAGGGGAGGGAAGCCGACTTGTATGGACTCCATTTTTTCAAGGACAACCGTTAACGGACACAGGAGACCTTATTTATCCGATTTTGACTATAATTATAAAAATAGCGGACACCAGGGACCTTATTTTGTGGTTATCATACAAAATCAGTCGATTTATTCACACATAAGGTCTCTCATGTCCGCTAGCATACGGAATTATGGTTTTTTAACACAAATAACGGCTCTCATGTCCGCTAAATTTTTCGTACAGGCATTTTTAAATTATTTTGTGAAGCCTCTAGGTAATACAAGCTAAATAAACTCCACAGCGAAGACGCTTCTTGGAAATCAATCAAAAAGAGTAACAGAGTGCTTCCTTTTTGGTATAAAAACCCGAACATTGAGCTAAGAATTAAACTAATGAAGAGAGAGGGATTTTACATGAATTCAACATTGATCGTATTGACACAAAACTTTCCATACTTGCCCGGAGAGCAGTTTTTTGAAACGGAACTTCAATACCTGCAGAAGGATTTCAATAAAATCATTATAGCCCCAGTTGCTTATAAACCTGAAAACGAACAAAGAGAAGTGCCTGAGAACGTTCTTGTAAAACCATTGAGACGAAACGTGACCTCAGTAAAAGCTCTTACATATTTACGAAGGATAACTGTATTGTCTGATCCTCAAGCTATGAAATGGTTCAATGAAGAATTTGTGTCAGCTCGACGCCATGGGCTGAAAGGTGTATTGAAGCTGGTCAATTGGTTGAGCCTGGCCGTCAATATCCGAAAGCAACTTGAACGTCATTATGTGAAAAACAACACAAACCTGTCAGAGTGTGTTTTTTACTCGTATTGGTTAAGTCCTACAGCTATAGCATTGGGAATGCTTAAAGAAAAATCTGGGGAAACTATTAAGGGTGTTTCCAGAGCACATGGAGGAGATCTATACGCTTATAGACATAAACCTCCGTACCTTCCATTACAAGGAAAGACTATTACGAACCTTTACAAGCTTTACACGATTTCCTCTGATGGGAAAAATTATTTACAAAATCAATATCCTCACTTAATTCCTACTAAACTTTCGATTAGTAAACTGGGAACCGTCGGGGGAGAGCAAACCAATCCCCGAAATAAGGATGAGCAACTGCACATCGTGACGTGCTCTTATATGGTCGATGTGAAACGACTGGATCTGCTCATTGAAGCGCTGAATCGAACAAAGCTGAAATTGAAGTGGACACATATAGGAAATGGTCCTTTATGGGATCAGATTAATGAACTTGCAGCAGAAAAACTTCCATCTAATGTGGAGTGGGAGTTTCTTGGGTTTATGAATAATGCTCAAATTCGAGCGTACTATCAACAGACCCCGGTTGATCTATTCATGAACGTGAGTGCGAGCGAGGGAGTCCCGGTTTCAATCATGGAAGCGTTCAGTTGCGGGATCCCTGTAGTTGCAACAGATGTTGGAGGTACGTCCGAACTGGTCAATGATCAGAACGGAAAGCTATTGAAGAAGGATGCCTCACCAGAGCAAATTGCGGAGGCAATCGAGGCGTTTACTGCTATGTCGGACCTTGAATATGATTCAGTGAGTAAATATGCCTATGAAATGTGGGATGAGAATTATAATGCTGAGAGAAATTATGCTGAATTTTCCAAGCAGCTAAGCCTATTAGGAGGAAACCATCAACATGAAGGCTAGGAATAGCTTTGCGAAAAACAGTTTCATCACGATTACACGACAATTCACCAGTATCCTTCTTGGGATGTTGCTATTGATCGTACTCGCAAGATTTCTTGGCCCATCCGGACAAGGTCAGTATACACTCGTTATCTTATTGCCCCAGTTGTTAATGACGTTTTTAAATCTTGGGGTTAATACATCGACGATCTATTATGTGAGCCGTGACGAGATCGATGTTGATTCAGCAGTAAAGAACAATTTATATATTGGTATTTTCTTAAGTTTTGTTTCGATTCTGATCGGAATGGTGATTGCGCTCTTTTTTTCAGATCAATTTTTTGAAGAAGCATCAACAACATTTTTGTTATTAAGCTTGATCGCATTGCCATTCATGTTTTTGAATATCTATTTTCAGACCGTATTCCAGGGATTACAGCAATTCGGTGTGTTCAACACGATATTGATCATTACGCAATTAGGTACTTTGTTTTTTGTTAGCCTATTCATCATTGTGTTGGATTATGGACTCACTGGAGCTGTCGTCGCCTTTATTCTAGGGCATTTGATCACGACAGTTTCAATTGTTTATATACTCTATGCCAAATTCGGCTTCAGGTATGAAAAAGGGGTTTTCAATCTTGCATACTTCAAAAAGTCAGTCTTGTTTGGATTGAAAGCACATATAAGTAACGTGATGTCTTTTTTAAACTATCGAATTGATCTTCTTTTGTTAGGTTACTTTCTGAACCCTGCAGCAGTAGGAGTTTATGTGACAGCCGTCAACATCGGAGAGCGGATCTCGATTTTATCGCAATCACTATCGACGGTCCTGCTTCCCAGGATCGCATCAGTTGATGACGAAGAAGACCGCAATCGCGTTACATCGATACTGACGAGAAACTTTTTAGTCTTTGTGCTGTTGTTGACTATTGGTGTTTTTTTCTTTGCCGATTGGGTGATCGATTTATTATTCGGGGCACAATATGAAAAAAGTTCAGGCCTATTGAAATGGCTCATCCCTGGAGTAGCGGCATTATCGATTGACAGGCTCTTATCAAATGATATCGCCGGACGTGGAAAACCTGAGGTGAACATGTATGTTTCACTCTTCAACGTTTTATTCAACGTCGGTTTGAACATCTATTTGATACCTATTTACGGTGTGGTAGGGGCAGCCGTAGCGACTACGGCAACTTATATTTTAAGCCTTATTATCAAAATCTATTTATATAAGAAAGTGACAAGTTCGAATTATCGCAGTTTCCTTTTGATACAAAGAGAGGATTTCTATCTCTATTCGAATTTAGTCAAGCAATTGAAAATGAAAATGGCTGACAGATAATCGGAGGTTTTCTGAATGAAGGTCTTAATAACAGGCGGGGCAGGCTTCATAGGAACATACACGAAAGATCTTTTGAAGGAAAAAGGGCATCAGGTATTAATCGTGGACAATTTGTCTACAGGCAATCCAGACAATATTGAACAGAATGACACCTTCTATAAAGGTGACATTCAAAACCTTTGTGATCTGAAAGGGGTAGACGGCATAGATGTCATTATCCATCTTGCAGCTCAGATTCAGGTCCCTGTCTCTGTTCAAGACCCGATGTTTGATATGGAACAGAATATTGCTGGAACCATTAAAGTAGTAGAATTCGCGAAAAAAGCGAATGTTAAGAAGGTAATCTTCGCATCATCGGCAGCAGTATACGGTGATAATGAGCAGCTACCGATCCAGGAAGATAGTATTTTAGAACCGATGTCGCCTTATGGAATCTCAAAAATGACGGCTGAAAAGTATGTCGAGATTTTATGCGGCATGTACGGTATCGAATTTGTCATTCTGCGCTATGCCAACGTGTTCGGAGCAAAGCAGACCGCAAAAGGTGAAGGTGGCGTAATCAAGATTTTCTACGACCTTCTTGCTGAAGGGAAAACCCCGAAAATCGAAGGGGACGGCAATCAAACAAGAGACTTCATCTATGTAGAAGATATTGCGCGGGCCCATTACTATGCACTAGACACGCCAAGCGGGACGTATAACCTGAGCACGAACACTGAGATCACGATTAACGAATTATGCAGACACATGATTGAAGCGATGGGGAGAAATGTCACACCTGAGCATATCGCAGCTCGCAAAGGCGACATTTACCGGAGCTGTCTCGATAACTCTAAATTCATAAAAGCTTCTGGATGGGTACCAGTCTATTCCGTTGAAGCTGGAATCAACAGCATGATAAACGAACTTGATCATAAAGGAGTTAACGAATCATGAATTTCGCTATTGTAGGATGCGGGCATATTGCCAAGAAGCACGCGGAAGCTATTAAAAACAGTGAGGAAGCGTCATTGTATGCGGTTTGTGACACTATCCAAGAAAAGATGGCTCCTTTCTTCGAAGAGTACAGCGTAAAAGGATTTTTAAGTTTGGATGAGCTCTTAGAACAAGAAGATGTTGACGTAATCAATATTTGTACGCCAAGCGGGTTTCATGCCGATATTGCGGTCAAAGCCGCTCAAGCTGGTAAGCACATTGTTGTTGAAAAACCAATTGCGCTGACACTGGAGGATGCCAACAGAATTATTGCTGCCAGTAAGGAGTACGGAGTAAAGCTATCCGTTGTGCATCCAAACCGCTTTCGGCCGGTGATCATGGAAACAAGAAAGTTGATGGATGAAAATAAATTCGGGAAATTGAGCCATGCCAATGCAACAGTCCGCTGGAACCGAAACCAGGCCTATTACGACCAGGCGCCATGGCGTGGGACAAGAGCATTGGATGGCGGCGTCCTGATGAACCAGGCGATACACAATCTGGACCTGCTCATATGGCTGATGGGTGAAGTCGATGAAGTGTTCAGTATGGGTGCGACACGGCTCCGTAACATTGAGTCGGAGGATGTTTCCTTAGGTGTCGTCCGCTTCAAGAATGGCGCATTAGGTGTCATTGAAGCAGCGACAACCATTTATCCGAGAAACCTTGAAGAGACACTGAGTATCTTCGGTGAATCTGGAACCCTGAAAATTGGAGGAACGACAGCAAATCTGATCGAGCACATCAATATTGAGGGAATAGATGACCAGGTTTCAAATGAACTTATCGATCGCGTCAAATCAGACCCGTTTGGGAAACCAGGGCATCAATGGATCATTGAAGATATGGTAGAAGCCATCAAGAATGACCGGGAACCGATCGTTACAGGAAAAGACGGAAAGAACGCGTTAGCATTAGTCATTGCTCTTTATGAATCTGCAGACAGTAATCGTCCAGTTAAATTACTTGAAGAGTCTGCTGACACCAATAGACCAATCAAACTATAAGAAATGAGGGATTGTCCCAATGGCTATTTCAGAAAAGGCAATTTTAAATCAAAGCGCAAGTTCTCTGTTAGATAAAATCCTCAGTAAAAAAGCTACAATCGGAGTCGTTGGACTTGGGTATGTAGGGCTGCCGCTTGCAGTGGAAAAAGCGAAGGCTGGATATGATGTCATCGGTTTCGATATACAAAAGAAAAGGACAGACATGGTGAACCTTGGTGTGAACTATATCGGAGATGTCGTAGATGAAGAGCTCGTCAAGTATACACAAAACGGGAAAATCAAAGCGACAACGGATTATTCGCTGATCAAGGAAGTGGATGCAGTAGCGATTTGTGTTCCGACACCTCTTGACACTTACCAGCAGCCAGATACTTCTTATGTAGAAAGCTCAGGTAAGGAGATCGCGAAGCATTTGCATCCGGAAATGCTCATTGTTCTCGAAAGTACGACTTATCCGGGCACGACAGAAGAAGTGTTGAAGCCGATTTTAGAAAGTACAGGCTTAGTTTGCGGGGAGCATATTTTCATCGCTTATTCCCCTGAACGTGTCGATCCTGGAAACAAAGTGTATAACACGAAGAACACGCCGAAAGTGGTTGGTGGGATCACACCATCTTGTACAAAGATTGCTGCTGCCCTTTATCGAAATGTGCTTGAAGGAGATGTCCATGAGGTCTCCAGTCCTTCTATAGCCGAAATGGAAAAGATCCTTGAGAACACCTTCAGACACCTGAATATCGCACTGGCCAATGAGATGGCGATTCTTTGTAACAAGATGGGTATCGATGTGTGGGAAGTCATCAATGCCGCAGCTACGAAACCTTATGGGTTCATGGCTTTTTATCCAGGACCGGGACTCGGAGGGCATTGTATACCGATCGATCCATTCTACTTGACATGGAAAGCTCGTGAATACAACTATCACACACGATTGATCGAAATCGCTGGAGAAATCAACAACAGTATGCCTGAATTCGTACTAGAACGTTCGATGCAGATTTTAAATAAAGAGAAAAAGCCGTTGAATGGATCAAGAGTCGTCGTACTAGGAGTCGCCTACAAAAAAGATATTGATGATGTACGTGAATCACCAGTACTAGAGATTCTGGAAAAGCTTGATGAACAGGGTGCGGATTATGTAGTAGTGGATCCACATGTGAAATCGTTCAAGCTCGGGGAAAAAATCATCAAGCCGGTTTCACTATCAGAAGAAGTGCTGCACGAAGCAGATCTTGTTCTTTTGACCACTGACCATAGTCAATTCGATTATAAAATGATTGGCGAAGTTAGTCCTGTCATTTTCGATACACGTAACGCACTAAAGGAATATGCGAAGCCTGAAAAGTACTACAAGTTGTAATAATGGGAGCAATCACATGAAATTCATTACGATTTTAGGTGCAAGACCACAATTCATTAAAGCTGCGCCTGTGTCGAGGGAGTTAAGGAAACGGCATACAGAACTCATCGTGCATACAGGCCAGCACTATGATAAAAACATGTCGGATATTTTCTTCGAGGAATTGAATATCCCGAAGCCGGATTACAATTTGGAAATCGGAAGTTCCTCGCATGGAAAGCAGACAGGCCGGATGTTGGAAAAAGTCGAGGACATCCTTCTTACTGAAACACCAGACTATGTTTTGGTTTATGGGGATACGAATTCCACATTAGCTGGGGCACTTGCGGCTTGTAAGTTGCACATCCCTGTCGTTCATGTAGAAGCGGGATTACGCAGCTTTAATAAAAAAATGCCGGAAGAGATCAATCGGATTATGACGGACCATGTTTCGGAGTACTTGTTTTGTCCTACCAAGACAGCAGTGAAGAACTTGGAAAACGAAAATGTGGATGCGAAGATCATCAATGTCGGTGATGTCATGTATGACGCAGTCGAATATAATCGACAGCTTGCGGAAACGCAGTCTCGAATATTGGAAAACCAACAGATCAAACCTGGTTCGTATCATTTGATCACCGTGCATCGAGCTGAAAACACTGATGATCCGATCAAGTTGTCCAATATTTTAGATGCCTTTGCGCAAATAGAAGAAATGAAGGTGTGGCCGCTTCATCCACGAACGAAAAATAAAATTTCGGAGTACGGTCTTGATCTTTCTTCGATCCCGAATTTGAAAATCATCGAGCCAGTCGGTTATCTGGATATGCTAAAGATGGAATCGAATGCGAAAAAGATATTGACTGACTCCGGTGGTGTGCAAAAGGAAGCCTATTTTGTGCAAGTTCCTTGTGTGACGATGCGAGAGCAGACGGAGTGGGTAGAAACGTTAGAAGATGATGCAAACATTTTAGTCGGAACCAATACAGACGAAATCGTGCAAGCAGTGATAAAGGAAGTTGAACCATCCTATAAACCTTATTTCGGTTCAGCAGATGCAGCAGAGAAGATCGTTGAACAACTGACATGAATTTTGTTGATGTTTTCTAAAAGTTTTGTTGCAGATTGTCCTAGGAAAGCAAGTATATTTCCAAACTCAAAAACAACAATCTATGCGAAAACAGTCATTTTAAAAGTCATTCGACAAGTGAGGGTATTGAAATGCGAATCATCCTATTAAGTGAAAACTTTCCACCTGAAGTTGGAGCACCACAGATCAGACTGTATGAGATAGGAAAAGAATTGATCGCACGCGGACATCAAGTAGAGGTACTGACAGCATTCCCTCATCACCCGCATGGTGAAATTCCTGAAGAATACAAGGGGAAGTTTTATCAGTTTGAGAACTATGACGGAATCCCTGTCCATCGGACGTGGATCTATCCTTCTCCGAAAGGGAGTTTCTTACGCAGGCTTGCATCTTATTTTTCTTTTACATTCAGTGCCTTTTATTCTGTATTTAAGGCAAAGCCTGCAGACGTCATCATCTGCACGTCACCGCCCTTGTTTTTAGGAATCACCGGCTATATCGCTTCAAAATTGAAGCGGGCAAAGTTCATCTTCAATGTGGCGGATATTTGGCCGGAATCAGCTGTTGAGCTTGGCATCTTGAAAAATGAAACCTGTATCCGATTTGCTGAAAAGCTTGAACAATTTTTATATAAAAAGGCCTGGAAAATTGCGACCGCAACAGAAGGGATCAAGGAGTACATGCTTAAGCAAGGAAAAAACGAAGAGGATGTCTTCTTGCTGCCTAATGGTGTAAATACAGACCAATTCATACCTGGGATTGAGAATGCTGAAAAGCTTGAGTCGTTGAATCTGACTGGGAAAAAGGTCTTCACCTTCGCAGGAAGAATGGGTTATGCTCAGGCGTTGGATTCCGTATTGAAGGCCGCAAAATTGATTCAGGATCGACAATTAAATCATATCGCGTTTCTATTCATTGGGGATGGCCCTGAAAAACAAAAAATCGTTGATATGGCGAAGGAAATGGATTTACGGAATGTCACGTTCCATGATCCAGTGCCGGTCAGTGAGATGCCAAATGTCTATGCCATCACAGATTTCAGCCTTGTCACTTTGAAAAACATCGATTTGTTCAAGGGTGCTCGACCATCTAAAATATTCCCGGCGTTATCTTCCGGCGTTCCGGTTATTTTTTCAGGTGTAGGAGAAAGTGAAGAACTGATCACACAAAACAAATGCGGAATCATCTCAGAGCCTGAGAACCCTGAAGATCTTGCCGAAAAAATGATTGAATGTGCCGCAATGAGTGATAAAGACTATGGAGAACTATCCTGGAACGGACGGCGATTCGTAGAAAGGGAATATTCGTGGAGAAGTATTGTCGATGACCTGGAGGAAAATATTAAAGAAGAACCAGTCGAATTATTTGAAAGTTGTTGATCCAATGAAGATTTGTCACATAACATCCGTTCATTCGGGACTGGACACCCGGATCGTCATCAAAGAGTGTCAATCCCTTGCGAAAGCTGGGCATGACGTAAGCTACATCGTCCCGAAGGAAGAAAACCGAACAGAATATGGGGTCAAGATTGTAGGCGTTTCATCTAGTCCGCGACATCCAGTTGAACGGATTTTGAAGACGACGAGATCTGTTTTCGAAGCTGCTGAAGCTGAGAATGCAGATGTGTACCATTTCCACGATCCTGAGCTGATTCCAATCGGGATGAAGTTGAAAAAGCTAGGGAAAAAAGTGATTTATGATGTGCATGAGGATGTGCCAGAACAGATTTTATCAAAGCAGTGGATTCCGAAAAGAGTCCGGAAACTGATGTCGAAAGCTTTTGCACGATATGAAAAGAAAGCTTCAAGCAAGTTTGATGCTGTCGTTACCGCAACTCCTTATATCATGGATAAATTCCGTCCCCATAACCCAAACACAGTGACGGTCCATAACTATCCGATTCTTCGTGAACTTATCGATGAGGAAGATTCTGAACGAGGAATGGCGAGTATGGAAAGTGGCAAGGTCGTCTACCTCGGAGGCATTTATCGATTGAGAGGAATTGTCGAGATGATCAATGCCATGGAGTGGGTCAATCAGGTCAGTCCCGCTGAGTTGGTCCTTGGCGGTACTTTTGCTCAACCTGCACTCGAAGATGAGGTGAAGCAGTTATCTGGATGGAAACATGTCGATTACAGAGGGTTTTTATCACGTGAGGAAGTGAAACAGACGTTGGCTGAATCGCAGGTTGGATTAGTTTTGCTCCATCCGGAACCGCGCTTTGTCGTTTCCTTGCCGATCAAGATGTTCGAATATATGTCAGCAGGGTTACCGGTCATCGCTTCGAATTTCCCGCTTTGGAAAGAAATCGTCGAAGACAATGATTGCGGGATATGCGTCGATCCACTGGATGAAGCGAAAGTTTCAAAAGCGATACTTGAATTACTGGAAGACCCTGAGCGCTGCAGGCGATTGGGAGAGAACGGACGAAGAGCTGTTGCAGAGAAATATAATTGGGAAAAAGAGAGTGAAAGATTGCTCGAGATATATAACAATTTTAATGATTGAAATGAGGTTTCGGAAATGAATGTACCTATGCTGGATTTGAGTGAACAATATTTCAATTTGAAACAAGAGATCAACGCAGCGCTTGAAGAGGTGATGTCTTCTTCAAGGTTTATTTTAGGGGACAATGTCAAGAAATTGGAAACGGATATTGCAAGTTATAGTAACGTTAAGCATGGTGTAGGTGTAGCGAATGGCAGTGATGCACTTCATATCTCATTATTAGGATGCGGCGTGGAAGCTGGTGATGAAGTGATTTGTCCGGCATTCACGTTTTTTGCGACGGCAGGAGCGATCGCTCGGATCGGGGCTATCCCTGTATTCGTCGATATCGATCCGAAAACGTATAATATCGATCCTGAAAAAATAGAAGAAGCTGTAACAGAGAAAACGAAAGCAATCATCCCGGTCCATTTGTATGGACAGATGGCAGATATGGACGCGATTGTTGAGATAGCCGAAAAGCATGATCTCGCAATAGTTGAAGATGCAGCTCAAGCAATCGGTTCAGAATATAAAGGAAAGAAACCCGGGGAGTTAGGAACGACCGCATGTTATAGTTTCTTTCCGACTAAAAATCTCGGAGCTTATGGTGATGCTGGGATGGTAGTCAGTAATAATGATGAGATTGCTGAAACGATGCGCGTCATCCGTGTCCATGGTAGTAAGCCGAAGTACTACCATCATATTCTTGGGTATAACAGCAGGCTGGATGAACTCCAGGCAGCGATCCTCAACGTGAAATTCCCTCATTTGGATGAGTGGAGTTCCCTACGGAAAAAACATGCGGAAACGTACACGAAACTTTTGAAGGAGAATGTTGGGGAGAAGGTTGTGACCCCTTTCATCGAGGAACATAATAACCATATCTTCCATCAATACACGACCCGAGTTGAAAATCGGGATGATCTGCAAAAGTTTTTGAAGGAGAATGGTGTTTCGTCGATGATCTATTATCCGAAAGCTCTCCATCTGCAACCGGTATTCTCTGAATTAGGCTATAAAGAAGGCGATCTTCCGGAAACAGAGAAGGCTTGCGACGAAGTTCTATCCTTGCCGATGTTCCCGGAATTGAAAAAAGAGCAACAGGAATATGTTGTGGAAACGATAGCGAAATTTTATAAGTAACTTTAATTGTGGCACTTTTGTTGCGGAATAACCGTTACCGTTAACGGACACAGGAGACCTTATTTGGCGATTTTACACTGATTTTTTGAAAATAGCGGACACCACAGACCTTATTTTAGGAAAATCATTGTAAAAAAGCTGAATTGTTCACAAGTAAGCGCTCTGGTGTCCGCTAAATTCCAGATTATTAAAAGAAGTGAGGTCAAGGTATGTCCACTCCAACTTTAGGCGAAAATGTCGTGATCAAAGAAGGTGTTTCATTCGGTGAGAATGTGACAATCGGGAACAACGTCGTGATCTATGAAGGATCTGAAATTGGGGACAATGTCCTTATACAGGATAATGTCGTAATCGGGAAACAGCCAACCCGTGCTAAGAACTCGATTCTTCCCGATGTGAAAAAACTGCCTCCTACTAAGATCGGTGCGGGGTGCACAATCGGAACATCCTCGATCATTTATGCCAATGCTGAAATAGCTGAGGATGTTTTTGTCGCTGATCTCGCCACGATTCGCGAGAGGGTGAGGATCCGCGCTAAGACGATAGTCGGCAGAGGCGTAGCGGTAGAAAATGATTGCTCGATCGGTACAAAATGTAAACTCGAAACTAACTCCTATATCACTGCTTATTCGGAATTAGGCGATTATGTGTTTATTGCACCATATGTTGTAACGACGAATGATAATTATATGGCTCGTTCAAAAGAACGGTACGATAAATTCAAAGGCGTCACGATCAAAGATGGCGGGCGAGTGGGGGCCAACTCCACGATTTTGCCTGGAAAAACGATACATGAGGACGGGACAGTGGCCGCTGCCAGTGTCGTGACGAAAGATGTCGGAAAGGAAGAGCTGGTTGTTGGTTCACCTGCAAAGAAATTACGAGATGTGCCGGAAAATCAATTGCTCCGGAACCAATAAAGCCAAAAGGTGGCGTTTGGCCGTCTTTTTCGAACTAACAAAGAGAGTAGAAATCAGAAGGAGTTTACCATGAGGAATCTAGATGCAGCGTACACCAGAGTAAACCAAATCATATTGGCAATCTTATTTTCCTTCATACTTGGCTGGACCTTTCAACACGTGTATGTGTTGAACTCATGGAATGACCTGGTTTTGCCGGGGATTATGGTTGTTTCTTCTCTCGCCTTGCTTTATGTTGTGCAGAAAATCTTCCAATACCAGGTGCCTCTCACTTCTCTGGTGCTTTACCTTTTAATCGCAAGTTTCTTCATCGGACCCGGAATCATCAATGTAACAGCAGGTCCGATCAGTATCTTTCCTTATCGCATCTTCCTGATGGTAATGGGGATTTTATTTTTGTTCGAATTTGCTAGACCGAAGCATAAATTATCAACCGACTCCATTTACGTTAAACCTGCTCTCTATTTCTTTATGTATTGGGTAGGTTATAGTCTATTGTCGTTGAGCTGGGTAAAGTCATTAACATACGGAGCCAGGGACTTCATCTTTTTAACTTCAGGGATTTTGACGATCTTGTTTGTCGTCTTTTTCTTTTATAAAGAACGGGATTACGTGGTGTTTTTTTCGATTTGGATTGGTGCAGTCCTGCTTTTCATCTTATTCGGCTTTTGGAATCATCTGACTCATCAGCATTTGCCGATATCGAGGCTTGCAACTGCTCCGGATTATATCAGAGGAAGGCCGTCAGCGGTTTTTACGAATGAAAATGACTTTGCCAGCTTCATGGTCATCGGGATCTTTTTCGGGTTTGCCCTTTTTAACCACGCCAAAAAAATCTTGTTGAAAGGTTTAGGACTGTTCATCACCTTATCTGGGTTGTATCTGATATTGGTCAGTACTTCGCGGGCGAGTATCATTGCGATCCTTCTCGGTTTCAGCGTTTGGTTTATATTTTTAGCGAACCTTAAACAGAAGGTCAGGACGGTATTTCTGGGATCAGGTGCGGTCATTCTTGGAACGGTCTTGTTTTTTGAGCGTGTGATGTCTGCTGTTGGAAGCATTATTACTGAGGTTTCAAGTGTGGTAGGCGACCCAGGGGTTGAAGATGGTTCAGTCGATATCCGAAAAAACCTGTTGAGAAACGGAATGGCTTTTCTTCAGGATACGTATGGGGTCGGTATAGGAGCAGGGAATGCGGAGTACTATATAAAAAATGAAAGCATTTATCCGACGTTCGGCCAAACGAATTTACATAATTGGTGGGCGGAGATCATGGTGAACTATGGTGTCTTCATCTTTACGTGTTATTTACTTCTGTATATCGGGATGGTCATCAAACTGTTTAGAATCAATCGAACGTATGCCTCCTGGAAGGTGAAGATGATCAGTGAGAGTCTGATTTTGGGTCTGGTTGTGTTTTCGATTGCAAGTGTCAGTCCTAGCTCAATCATGACGTTAAGTTATACCTGGTTATTGTTCGCTTTCGGCTTAGGGTTTTTGAATTACATGCATCTGAACATAAAATTACGTGAGGGAGCCTTTGAAGATTATGCGTCATATCATTGATCGGACAAGAGTAAGGATAAGAAAACTATTGTGGCTGCTGCTTCTTTTGCCGCTCTTGACTGGAGCGATTTCTTACTATATGGCAGCGCAAGCCCCGGTTGTCAGCACTGCAACTGTAGAAATCATGCTCGGGAACTTTCAGGACAGTATTTTAACAAATGATACAGTTATGATGGAGAAGCTGAAGACGGAGAGATATTTGCAACAGTTGACAACCTCCGACGAAGATTTTTCGGATATGTCGGTTGAATTGAAAGAAGGGAAGATCCTTACGCTTTCATTAACGGATGAGGACGAAAAGAAAGCGGGGGAACGTTTGCATCTTGTCATTGCGTCTCTTTTAGATAAAAGTGAAGAGGTTTATGAACAAAAGGAAGAGATGCTGAAAAAACAAGTTGAAGACATGGAACAACACAATCCTGGCGCAGAATCCCTACCAAAGGTCACTGACGAATTGTTGAACTTGAGAGAAACGGAAATCCATCAAGAAATGTCAGTAACAACGACGGATGGTGGAGCGGTGAAGAGAGGCATATTCGGTGTTATTGTCGGTCTGATGCTAAATGTATTTATTTTAGCTGTGCCGGAAGTTTTCAGAGACTGATGGAGCGGCATCCATCCGCTCCATGACCAAGGGCAGTACTCTATACATCTTGCTCCAGATACTCTGTTTCAGATGTATCAGATATATGAGTGTTTCCACTTGATAGATCGGTAATCCAGTCAATGAGTGTGTCCCTTTCATTAACAGGTACATAGACTTGAAATTCAACATCATCTAAGTAATTGATAGTCTTAAGCGGGTAGTCTGAGTTTCTTATTTCATTTTCAAATTTACCTAATAGGGAATAATTAACCCGAAATGCCACGATATTCATCAATTTCCGCTCCACGATTCCTGTCGAATCAAGTCCTTCTGATGTAGAAGTCCCGTATGCACGGATCAACCCCCCGGCACCGAGTTTAATTCCCCCAAAGTAACGGGTAATTACTACCACTGTATTTTTCAATTTTCTCTTTTTTAAAACTTCAAGGATTGGGACTCCAGCCGTACCGCTTGGTTCACCATCGTCATTTGCTTTTTGAATTTGGTCATTTTCGCCTATAAGATACGCTGAGCAATTGTGATTCGCATCATGGTGCTTCTTTTTGATCGATTGGATGAAGTCTTGAGCTGCTTGTTCAGTTTCAGCCCTTTCGACATATGCGATAAATCTTGATTTTTGAACGTTTATTTCGTGTTCTCCGTAACCTTTTACGGTATAATATGATGAGAGCATATAAACCTCCAGATTGGTTGAGTCCTTTTTCAATTATATATCTGGACTTATCTCCCATCAAATTTTAGAAATAATAGAAAAAAATTGAGTAAGAAAGTCATAAATTCCAAAATTATTTCGAACTGTGTAATAATTAATAAGGGAAAATTTTGGATATAGGACTTTTCGGTTAAATGGGTAAGAAGGACCTAGTGCCTAGAGGGGATTGTTCGTTACAGTAGTATTGGAGGCAGATTATCATGAACCCTACAAAAACGTTTGATCCAAGCAGTATCGATTCAATCCTGGATAAAACGATCGCCACCGTTACTGAAAGTAAAGAACAAATCTTTGATATTGGCGAACAATCAAGAGAAGAATTTGAACGTTTATCGAGAGAATTGAAAGAAATCAGAGAATTGGTGTTAGAAACGATTCAACGCGGGGATGTACTGGAAACAAAAGCTCGCCTTGCTCGGACGAAGCTGGCTGAGGTCAGTAAACATTTTGAGCGGTATGGTGAAGAAGAAATCAAACAAGCTTATGAATCTGCCAGCCAGTTTCAAGTAGAATTGATTTCGATACGCCAGAAGGAAGCGTCTTTGCGGGAGCGTAGAGATGATATCGAGCGGAGACTCCTCACGTTAGAAGAAACGGTTGAGCGGGCAGAACGATTGGTCAGTCAGATCAGTGTCGTTTTAAGTTATCTGGACAGCGACCTGCGTAAAGTCGGTGAAATCGTCAAAGATGCCAAAGAAAAGCAGGATTTCGGTTTACAAATCATCGAAGCGCAAGAAGAAGAGCGAG
This sequence comes from Alkalihalobacillus sp. TS-13, assembly GCF_019720915.1. Taxonomy (GTDB): domain Bacteria; phylum Bacillota; class Bacilli; order Bacillales; family Fictibacillaceae; genus Pseudalkalibacillus. Next base: position 2,837,943 of record NZ_JAHKSI010000001.1, on the reverse strand, counting down.
GGCGTGTGTCACGGGAAATCCATGATGGTCCAGCTCAAATGCTTGCGAACGTTCTATTACGCTCAGAATTGATTGAAAAAATATACATGCAAAAAGGTGTCGACGAAGCGCATAGAGAATTGAAGGATTTGAGACAGATGGTCAAGAATGCTTTGATCGAAGTCCGACGGATTATCTATGATTTGCGGCCGATGGCACTTGATGACCTGGGGCTGATCCCGACACTGGAAAAATATCTTCGTACTGTCTCGGGATCTACGGGAATCCAAATTGGTTTGAAAAGTCTTGGCAACGAACGGCGCCTACCATCGAAAATGGAAGTAGCTACTTACAGGCTGATCCAGGAATCTGTGCAAAATGCATGTAAACACGCACAGGCGGCTGAGATTCAGGTGAAGGTCGAGTTTCAAGATGAAGTGTTGTCGATCCTGGTTCGAGATGATGGTGTTGGATTCGATCAGACACAGAAAAAAGATCAATCTTTTGGCATCATCGGAATGAAGGAACGAGTCGATTTATTAGAAGGCACCATAAAAATTGAGAGTAACCCTGGAAAGGGAACTATGATATTCATTCAAATACCATTAAGTAAGCAGGAGGCATGGAAATGACACAAGTAAACGCCGTGAAAACAAGAATCGTATTGATTGACGACCATAAACTGTTCCGTGAAGGTGTAAAACGTATTTTAGACATGGAAGAAAATTTTGAAGTAGTAGCAGAAGGTGACGATGGACAGGATGCTGTCGACTTGATCGACTCCTATTCCCCTGATGTCGTGTTGATGGACATCAACATGCCGAATATCAATGGTGTTGAAGCGACACGCCGTTTGGTTGAACGTTTTCCTGAAATCAAAGTCGTCATCCTTTCCATCCATGATGATGAGGCTTATGTGACACATGCTGTACAAACTGGCGCATCCGGGTACTTGTTGAAAGAAATGGATGCAGATGCATTGATCGAAGCGGTAAAAGTCGTTGCTGACGGTGGAGCATACCTGCACCCGAAGGTAACCGTGAACTTGTTAAGTGAATTCCGTCGCATCAAGACACACGGCGGAAATTCTGGCGGAGAAGTTGGCTTTAAAGAGGTGGAGTACCGCAAACCGCTTCACATTTTGACACGGCGTGAGTGTGAGGTCTTGCAAATGCTAGCCGATGGGAAAAGCAACCGCTCGATTGGCGAAGCGCTTTACATCAGTGAAAAGACCGTCAAAAACCATGTGAGTAACATCCTGCAGAAAATGAACGTGAACGACCGTACCCAGGCAGTCGTCGAAGCGATCAAAAACGGCTGGGTGAAAGTGAATTAAATTAATTGAGATGGACCTTCTGGCGTGCCAGAAGGTTCTTTTTTATGATGAGGTTGGGGAGGGAGCGGCGTATCTGGACAACTTTATGGATTTACTGGACAAAACTGCGGATTAACTGGACAAATTTGGAGGTTTTCTGGACATAACTTCGATTTTTCTGGACAAAACTCAAGATTATCTGGACATTTAAACTTTATTCCTAATATGTGTGGCGAACCATCTCTAAAATTTTCATGTTCATTTCGACATTATTCCAGTAAAATAGGGAAGGTAATTCAGAGTTTTAGTCAAATACATAGTGTAGGAAAATAAATAGAAAGGATTAATTAAATGCATAAAGTTGCAATTATTACAGATAGTACGTCTTATCTGCCAAAGGATCTGCGGAACAAATACAATATCAAGATGGTCCCGCTGAACGTCATTTTTGAAAATGAATCCTATCAGGAAGAAACAGAGCTTACTGTGGATGATTTTTACCAGCAGGTACGTGAAGGCGGAAAGCTGCCGAAAACGTCACAACCAGCAGTCGGTTTGTTCGCAGACCTCTATGAAAAGCTAGCTGCTGAAGGATATACCGATGCCATCGTCATTACGCTCTCAAGCGAAATCAGCGGTACGTACCAGAGTGCTGAAACTGCCAAATCGATGGTAAACTCGATCAATGTCGATGTGTTCGACTCTGAAATCAGCTGCATGCCGCAAGGGTTTTTCGTTTTAGAAGCAGCGAAAATGGCAGAGCAAGGGCAGGCTGCGAAAGTCATCCTATCACGCCTGAAGGTCATCCGAGCAAAAGGGATCCCGGCTTACTTCATGGTCGACGATCTGAGCCACTTGCATCGGGGCGGTCGTTTGAACAGTGCGCAATTTTTCGTCGGTAATCTGCTTCAAGTCAAACCGGTCCTGCAATTCGTCGATAAAAAGATCGTTCCATTTGAAAAGATCCGCACACGTAAAAAAGCACTTAAACGTTTGTTTGAATTGATTCATGATGATGTTGGGAAAGACGAAACGGCACAGATTTCTGTCATCCACGCCAACCGTGAGGAAGATGCGAAGGGGTATGCGGAAGAGTTACGTCGGGATTTTCCAAATGCAGAAGTTATCATCACTTATTTTGGCCCGGTAATCGGTACGCACCTTGGTGAAGGCAGTATCGGGCTGACATGGATCAAAGAATAATGCACTTATCCAATTTATACAGGTGGCAAGACTGATGCGTTTTGCCACCATTCCTTCAAAACATGGACCCGCCCTTTGTCCCGAGCCTCTGCTTGATCAAGACACCTCACTTCTTCCAATCAGCAAAATCGATGAATTACCACATCCACCACTACAACCTGATTATCATTTCAATCGCGAGCTGCAAAATTATTTAATCGGCCGTCATCTCCTATTTGATGAAATCCCGTTTCCTCTTGAAAAAATGCACGACCATTATTTACATGGTTTTATTCGGTATGAAAAAGGAATAACAAAAGATAAACATGGATTCTCCTGTCAAAGGTGCGGGAACCGTGATAAAGCGTTGTTTGCTGCTTTTGTCTGTTACCGCTGTAAAGCAGAATGCACATACTGCCGAAACTGCATCATGATGGGGCGGGTTAACCAATGTACCCCGTTGTTAAGCTGGAATGGACTGAGTCCAAGCTTTAACGTAGAGGAACCGATTTTACGATGGGACGGGAAGTTGTCTGAACTGCAATCGAGGGCAGCTGAAAAAATTAGTGATTTAGTCGGTCATTCTGCAGAGCTATTGGTCTGGGCAGTCTGTGGTGCAGGAAAGACTGAGATCTTATTTCCTGGCATTGAAAAAGCGCTGCGAGCAGGATTACGTGTATGCCTTGCTACCCCGCGGACAGATGTTGTCACAGAACTTTTACCGAGATTTGAAAGCGCATTTCCGGGCGTTGAGGTCCAGGCACTTTACGGCGGGCATTCCACTATCGATAGTCCAACCCCACTTGTTTTATCCACTACCCACCAATTATTCCGTTTCAAAGAAGCATTTGATGTCATGATCGTCGATGAGGTAGATGCTTTCCCATATTCGTACGATGAAACATTGCAGTTTGCCGTCGAAAAAGCTTGTAAAGAAGAGGCAGCGCGGATCTATTTGTCGGCAACCCCTTCCGAAAACCTGTTGTCCCGTGTAAAAAAGAAATACTTAGATGTCATCCATATCTCGAAACGGTTTCACGGTCATCCATTACCTGTCCCGAGGGTTGAGTGGTGTGGGAATTGGAAGAAAGGTTTGAAGAAAAAGCGTCTCCCGAAAGTTCTATTTGATTGGGTGAAAGAAAGACTCGATAGCGACCGGCAATGTTTTCTGTTTGTCCCTACTGTAAAGCATTTGGATGATGTGTTTGATTGTTTGAAAGATCATGGTTCTGTGGATTTCGTTCATGCGGAGGACCCAGATCGGAATGAGAAAGTAAATCGATTTCGAAAAGGAGAGATTACGATGCTGATTACGACGACCATTCTCGAACGAGGTGTGACGGTACCGAAGATCGATGCCGCCGTATTCGGTGCTGATCACGATGTGTTCACCTCCAATGCTCTCGTGCAGATTGCCGGGAGAGTGGGCCGTAGTATAGAAGACCCATATGGCGAGGTGGTCTATTACCATTATGGAAAAACGAGAGCGATGGTGTCGGCAAAACAGTCAATCGAACAGCATAACAGGCGGACATCCGAAAAAGTGAACACATGAAATGTCTTTATTGTAAAAACTTGTTTATTTCTGCTGTAGGTTGGAGAGATTTGTTGGGGTTAGATGGTGAGCCTTTGTTGTGCGGGGAATGTCGGGGAAAGCTAGTTCTTATCGAAGGAGAGATTTGTCAACAATGCGGACGTGCTTTTTCGCTATTTCCCGAGAAATATCGGCAAAACGACATTTGTCTGGATTGTGTCGAATGGAGCCGAAGAGGGCGCTCCATCAGTAAAAACCGCTCGTTGTTCCTGTATAATTCATTTTTACAGGAATGGATGGCACAGTTCAAATATCGAGGAGATGCAGAATTGATCAAGGCGTTCAGCGACGAGTTGCGCACACTTTTTAAAAAGGAGTTCAGAGATACAATTGTTGTCCCGATACCACTTAGTGAAGAAAGACAATACGAACGTGGATTCAACCAGAGTGAATTGATTGCTATATCGCTTGGCGCTACGGTCGTAGATGCTTTGGAAAGACCTCTGCATGAAGAAAAACAAAGTAAAAAGTCCCGGGTAGACCGTCTTGAAAATCAAACAGTCTTTACTTTTAAAAGTAGCGCAGACATCCATGGGAAATCTATTACTTTAGTCGATGATATTTATACGACAGGAGCGACTGTCGAGGCTGCAGGTAAGATTTTACTAGAAGAAGGTGCGCGAAAAGTCATGTCTTTTACAGTCGCAAGAGGGTAAATCCTACTAAACAAATGAAAAGGCTAAACTTTCAATTTTAACAACCGATATATGTACTAGATATAGTAGAATTGAAGGAGAGAGCATCCATGGCGGAGTTAGCCAATTGCCCGCAATGCGGACGCATATTCGCGAAGTCGTTTAGACAAGTGTGCGATACATGTTATAAAGAAGAAGAAAAGATGTTTGAACTCGTGTATAAATTCATCCGCAAGAAAGCGAATCGAGAAGCATCATTATGGGAGGTACACGAAGCAACGGGTGTGCCAGAGAAAACGATCATCCGATTCGTAAAAGAGGGCAGGATACGCGCTAATCAATTACCGAATATCGCTTATCCATGTGAACGTTGTGGAAAGAACATTCAAAACTGTCGGATTTGTGTGAATTGTAACGATCGCATGAAAAAAGACTTACATTCACATGATGAATCGACCCAAAAACGTATACAAGAGGAACGAATAACTTATCATACAGAAAAATAATCCAAAGGTGGAAATGAGGAGGAAATTCCATTGAAAATCAATCGATATGGAAACATCTCAAACAACCCATACAAACACCAGCTTAATAAAACGGCAGAAACGCAACAGCAGCAAGTGAAGCAAGATAAAATCCAGATTTCAAAAGAAGCGCTGGAAATGCAGAAAAACCACGGTACTTCAACAGATCGCGCTGAAAAGATCGAGCACTTGAAAAATGAAATCCAATCTGGAAACTATCAGGTAGATTCAGGGAAAGTCGCGAAGAAATTCTTCGACTTTTGGACGAAGAGCTAAGGGTGTGAGCATATGAGGGTGGATCGTATGGTCGGGCTGTTGTCCGATTTACATAGTCAGCACAAATTGCTTTTAGAAATTTCCGTACAAAAGACGGAAGCCTTGAAGAAAAACGACATAACTGTGTTGGATAAACTGTTGAGCGAAGAGAACAAGTGCATCCAAACCATTGAACGGATTGAAAATGAACGGGTACGTGAAGTCGAAACGCTATTGAACGCACAAGGCATCGTCATTGATGAAAACCCTTCGCTGGCCCAGTTGTTACGGTTTTATGACCATGAAGGACAAGCGAAGCTCATTCATGCACAAAATCAATTGAGACAAACGATTCAGGAGCTTCAAGAACAAAATGAGTTGAACCATGAATTGACAAGGCAATCGCTGCAATTCGTCAATGCTTCATTATCATTAATGGAGCCGAAAAAACCGACAGCGAATTACGGACGACCTGGCCAAACGAGCCAACAGAACGGGTATCAAAAATCACGATCGATATTTGATTCTAAAGCATAGGAAAGGCGGAAACACCATGTCTTCTACGTTTCACGGACTTGAAACATCACTCAGAGGGTTACGGACCCATCAAAGTGCACTAAATACAACTGGACACAATATCTCGAATGCAAGCACACCCGGATACTCCAGACAGCGTGTCAATTTTACACAGACGGAAGCATTCCCGGCTCCTGGACGAAACCGGCCGCAGATTCCTGGACAGCTTGGTACTGGGGTAGAGGCGGGTTCTGTTCAACGTGTGCGTGAAAGTTTTTTGGACTTGCAATTCCGAGGTGAAAGTACAAAATCAGGATATTGGTCTGCGCGTAGTAATGCCCTTCAAAAGATGGAAGAAATCATAAACGAACCGTCTGACCATGGATTAGGAAAAACAATGGACCGATTCTGGCAATCGCTGCAGGACTTGGCGGTCAACCCAGAGGATTCCGGTGCACGTTCGGTTGTTCGTGAGCGCGGGAAGGCACTGGCAGGGACGTTCAATTATTTGTCAGGTTCACTCACTTCGATTAAAGACGATATCAAGCTGCAAATTGATAATTCAGCCGATACGATCAGCTCAATTGCTGAGCAGATCAATGATTTAAATCGACAGATCGGTGAATTGGAGCCGCACGGATATCTGCCAAATGACTTGTATGACAAGCGGGATCTGTTGGTCGATCAGTTGTCGGAACTAGCGAACGTGAAGGTTTCGAAGGTTGACAGTGGCGGCGATGACCTGGAAATTGCTGAAGGGAAGTACACGATTCAATTGGTTGATGACAGCGGGACGGCAATCGGAACGCTGGTTGATGGGGAGAAGCTTAATTGGAATGAACTGAAGGTCGGGTATCAAGATGGAAAGGCAAACACCTTTACGCTGACTGAGTATGACAAGGATGGGAATGCGACAGGTAAAGCACCTGAGGCGATTAATTATACAGCGAAAGGGCAGTTGTTAGGGCAAATTGAAGCCCATAATGAAGTTTATCCAGAAATGTTGTCGAAGCTTGATGAAATGGCATATCAGTTTGTAGAAGCATTCAATGCTCAGCATCAAGCGGGTAAGGGACTGGATGATTCTACTGGCTTAAACTTTTTCAATATACCTGATCGTACTGATGGAACGAAGGTTGATGCATCCGATTGGTCTGGAGCAGCATCCTTGATCAAGCTCGATGCAAACATCACAGGCGATAGCGGTTTGAATAAAATCGCAGCGTCAAGTGATGGAAATGATGGAGACGGTAGTAACGCATTGTTACTCTCAGATGTGAAGGATGAAACGTTGACTTTCCAATCCGGAGACGCAACTTTCCAAAGTTTTTATGAAGGCGCAATCGGTGAAATGGCAGTTGATACACAGCAAGCCAATCGTTTGAAGGGCAATTCTGAAACATTGAAACAGTCGGTGGAGGAACGTCGCCAATCTGTAAGTGGCGTTTCTTTGGATGAAGAAATGACGAGAATGATGCAGTTCCAGCATGCGTATAATGCAGCTGCGCGGAATATCACCAGTATCGATGAAATGCTTGATCGGATCATCAACGGCATGGGTCGAGTAGGAAGGTAGGGGTTTAAGATGCGTGTTACGCAAAGTATGTTGACAGGAAATATGCTTCGTAATTTAAGCCAGAGTTATGAGCGGATGGGCAAGTATCAGGATCAGCTCGCGACAGGGAAGCGTATCAACAGACCTTCTGATGACCCAGTCGTCGCGATGAAAGGCATGGAATACAGGACGAACCTGACGGAAGTTGAGCAGTTCAAGCGTAACTTGTCAGAGGTCTATAACTGGATGGATAACTCGGATGCAGCTCTGGATGAAGCCGGACAAGCTTTGCACAGAATCCGTGAGTTGACAGTTCAAGCGAGCAACGGAACGTATGAGGATGGGCAACGAAGTGCTATTGCAAAAGAAATCAGTCAGATTCGTGACCATTTGATTGATATTGCAAATACAAGGGTTGCAGGGAAGTATATATTCAACGGGAACAATACGACTGAAGCACCAGTTATGGCTGATGGGACACTAGCTGCCACCGCGAATGATAATTCAGTTGAAATTGAAGTGTCAAAAGGAATCAAGGTAAGGACGAATATTACACCAAGCAATGTGTTTTCTCAGGATCTATTTGATGATTTGAAAAAGTTAGTTGGGGAACTTGAAAATCCTTCATACACCGATGAAGAAATTGGGGATTTTCTTTCTAATCTGGATACTCATATGGACAACACAACGGCAGAAAGAGCGGAACTTGGAGCACGTTATAACCGTGTTGAAATGATCAGTGATCGTGTTGCGGAGCAAGAGGTCATTGCTAGCCGGATCTTATCCGATAATGAGGATGCGGATATGGAACGTGTTATCATAGATTTGAAAACTCAGGAAAGTATCCATCGGGCAGCTTTAGCAGCAGGTGCTCGTATTATTCAGCCGACGTTAATGGATTTCTTAAGATAAAGTATACGATTTATAAACGGCGAATTTCTTCGTTTCTTGGTTTTACCGCTCCTCAAAACAATCGTGCCTTGAACTTCTTGTTTCTAAAACGTCTACTGATGTTTTGAATGAAAGCTATCTAGCAAGATAGCTTTTTTCGCTAAATGAGGTGATATGACATGCAAATCCCGCAAATCCGAATCCAATCGCAGCCTGCTTTAATCGGTTTGAAAACAACTAAAGGTGTACAACAGATCAGCCAGCCGAAAGCAGAGCAGTCCATCCAACAGCCCAAAGCGGATTTAAACACCAAGACAACAAAAGGAACACTGACCATTGATCAGACTCAAGCATGGAACGATATGGATTTAAAAAGTGTTTTTGTCCAGACGGAAGAAGCGGCGCAGTTGGGTCGGGAAGATTTACTTGCAGGGATTGCACGTCGGGCTCAGGAAGGCGATCAGTTGATGAGGATTGAAAATGGTGGAAATCCAATTGCTGAACATGCACGAGTGAACAGTGGCGGTGAAATGAAAGAGTGGAATATCGGGTGGATTCCTTCAGCAGGAAGTGTGAAGTTAGATTACCAACCTGCTAGAGTTGATATCGAGGTTCAAGTCAATAAACCGATCATTGAGACGACTCCTAAAAAACCGGAACATACCTATCAACCTGGTGATGTTGAAGTCTTTTTAAGACAGAGAAATTCACTATCAATTGATTTTGTCTAATATGAAAAGTGTGGTGGATAAATGATGAAAATTGGAACGAAATACTTTGGAGATGTGGAAATAGAAGAGAAAGAGATATTGGAATTTGTACAAGGCTTACCCGGTTTCATTGATGAAAATCAGTTTGTGGTTCTTTCTTTTGCGGATGAAGATACACCATTAAGTATCTTGCAATCCTTAAAGACGCCTAACTTAGCCTTCGTAATCACAAATCCATTTCTATTTTTCCAAGATTACGAGTTTAACATTCCGAATGCCGTTACAGACCAATTAGCTATAAAAGATGAAAAAGAAGTAGCCGTCTTTGTCATTTTAACTGTACAGGATCTATTCGAAAAAACAACAGCCAATTTGAAAGCACCGATTGTTGTGAACGTAGAAAACGGTTCAGGTAAACAGATTGTTTTGAATGATGATCAATATCAAACGAAGCATCGTTTGTTCAGACAACCTCTTACAGCTGTGAAGGGGGATAAATAAATGCTCGTGCTCACTCGGAAACCGAACCAATCAGTACAGATTGGAGAAGACATTGAGATAAAAGTGCTAGGAATCGATGGTGATCAAATCAAGATCGGAATCGATGCACCGAAAAATATAGATATACATAGAAAAGAAATCTATCTAGCAATTCAAGAGGAGAATAACAGTGCCGCAACTGTGGATTCAGATCTTATCAAGAAGCTGTCAGGGATCGTAAAGAATAAATAACAGTAAAAAGTACAGGTTGTTTTCTACCAAATCAAGGGTGAGGGCAGCCTTTTATTTTTTTTGCATTTTATATTAAAGATCTCTATGAATAAGACGATATAAAGAATGTAATGAAGCAACAATGAAGGCGGCCGACTTGATTGATGTTTCGAAAATAAGAGAACCACAAGGATGTGGTTCGACAAAATTCAAGGAGGAATTTAATAATGAGAATTAATCACAACATCGCAGCTCTTAACACGTATCGTCAGTTAAACAGTGCAAACGGTGCTCAACAAAGTTCAATGGAGAAGTTATCTTCTGGTCTACGTATTAACCGTGCTGGAGATGACGCAGCCGGACTAGCCATTTCTGAAAAAATGCGTGGACAAATCCGTGGATTAGATATGGCATCTAAAAATGCTCAAGACGGTAGACTAGAAATGCCGCACTAGGCAGTAATGTTTAGTTGAAAACTCCGTGAATTCGGTGGAACCCCAAACCAGCAAAAGTGGATGGTGGGCAATACCGAGCCAAGACTAATGAATCGGTTAGAAGTAGTTAGGAAGGTGTGACGGTCAGGTAGTGAGGAACCGTACCGATAACCTACCCACGAGCGCGGGGCACCCATAGAGTGGGTGAAGATATGACCTGAACTTTATGGAAACATAAAGAAGCAGAGGATAAAAAACCACTGCGATAACAAATTGATTTCTCTAATCCAAACAGCTGAAGGTGCACTTAATGAGACACACAGCATCCTTCAACGTATGCGTGAACTAGCAGTACAATCATCAAACGATACAAACACTGATGCAGATCGTGCAGAACTTCAAAAAGAAGCGGATCAATTAGCTGAAGAGATCACTCGTATTTCAAATAATACTGAGTTTAACACGCAAAACTTATTAGGTGGACAATTTGATGGTACTTTCCATATCGGTGCTAATGAAGGACAAAGTTTAAATGTCCAAATCAATGCGATGGATGCAAATTCTTTAGGAGTTGACGATGGTAACGGGTCTGCCCGTGTAGATAACGGCGATGGCACTTTCACTGATGCAACTGCAACAGCTGGAATCGATATCTCAACGCAAACTTCTGCTGATGGAGCAATAACTGCTATCAATACTGCTATCGAAACTGTTTCTGCTGAACGTTCTAAACTTGGTGCATACCAAAATCGTTTAGATCACACGATCAATAACCTTGGAACATCTTCTGAAAACTTAACTGCTGCGGAATCTCGTATCCGTGACGTAGATTATGCTTTAGCTGCTTAAGCAGTGACAAGCACAGTCGTCCTAGCTGGTAACGGCTAGTGATCATAATCGGGTGAATTGCTGGAAACCCCTTAGAGCTTTTCTTGCCACAACGTAGTTGGAAACGACGAGCGTGATGGTTTGAAAAAAGAAAAGATTGGGCAATCAGCATCCAAGCTCCTGTCTTGAAAAAGTGGAGAAGGATCAACGACTAGGATAAACCATCTAAGGCAATTGCTATGATGATGAAATCCGTAGGTGAAACATTTAGGTTCAACAATGAGGATCCGAAGTGCCCGACCCCTACTAGATTGCTAGAGGGTGAAGATATAGTCTAGTCATTTATGAAAGTAAATGTTCGCACGATGGCGAAAGAAATGATGGCACAAACTAAGAATTCTATTCTTTCTCAAGCAGCACAAGCAATGTTGGCTCAATCAAATCAGCTTCCGAACGAAGTTTTACAACTTCTAAGGTAACTGAATGAAGGGCGTCTTATCTGGTAACGGATGAGAGTATAACTGGGTGAATTGCTGGAACTTCCTTAAACTCTCTCAACCACAACGTAGCTGGAAACCGCAGGCGTGAAGGTTTAAAAATGAGAGAGATTGGATAATCAGCAGCCAAGCTCCTGTCTTGAAAGAGTGGAGAAGGTTCAACGACTAGAGAACACGGTCTAAAGCAAAAAAGCTATGACTATGAATCTCGTAGGGCAGGATTAACTGTTCGAAGTGCCCAGCCCCTGAGAACAGGGTGAAGATATAGTCTATTCTATGATCGAAAGACATAGCGGCGAAGCAAGCCAACCAACAACCACAAGGAGTTCTTCAACTTCTTCGTTAATCATTTTCCATTAATGGTCGTCTCAATCGAGGCGGCCATTTTCACGTAACTCGGAAACTTTATATACAATAGACCAATAACTTCTGTTTAAACATTTGGCTATATCTTTATCCTGCATTCCTGATTGCTTCAATGCAATAATTTTATTAATTTCTTCATAACTGTAATTCCTTTGGTTATCAGAAGAGCTTGTTTGAATAGTTATATTTCTTCCGTATTTTTTGTAAATACGATTAGAAATAGATTCAATTTTCTTCTCGATATTTGTTTTATAATTCATTGAAGGTATACATTTTGAATAAGGTTCTATTATTTGTAAAAATTTACGGACATCCTTTACTTTATTAATCTTTAATATGGATCCATATCCATCAGGATGCCTTGATACAACAAAATCTGTTTTAAACAGGTTATTAATATGGCTTGTTAATTTATGATTCTCATATTTCCGAAAGTTTAATGTGTAAATAGTTACGCTTGGAGTACAATAAACGATTTTTTTGTTTTTATTCAATCGAGTTGTTATTGAAAGACTCCCATCATCTAGGTAAAGCGCAGATAAAAACATGGGGTGCTTACATTTCCTAAGGAAGTTATCAGTGAGTACTTTTGAACTATCATTATAGAGGTCATTTCTTAAACTAGTGAAGTAGGGGTGACTGCCTGAGCGTAGATAATTCCCGTTTATTCTAAAACCCAGGTTTTCTAGTTGTGATAATTTCCATTCTCTATATTCTCTTTGGGATTTACCGAAATGTTCCTGATAAGCATAATTAATACTCCGTTCAGCCCCTCTACTAATGTATCCATCTCCTAGTAAACTGCCATAAAGTAATTGCTCTTGTATAAAAGTTGGAGAAAAACTAGGGATGTTCTCTTCATACCACTTTCTTCTATTTTGAACTAATTGATATTTAAGTTGGTTCAAGTAATCTTCATTCTTGTAAATATGATTTTTCTTAGCAATGGCCCTTACTTTAAATTCAGAGAGGTTTAAATACTTAGCCACCTTTTCTGTACTTTCAAAAGGAAAATGCTTCTTAATATACGCAATCATTTCACTCTCATCCATAATAAAAACCTCCTTCGCAACAAGAACGTACGTTCCTGTTAATTATACCATTTTTCCCTTAAGATTATGATATTCTTACCGATAAAAAAGATAGAGATAAGTTAATAGGGGGAGCGGTTATGGGTGTAGGGAATGTCGATTCATCTCCTTCGGTTTTTCCGAGGCAAGATGCTAGGTTAGAAACTAAAAATAATGAAAATCGATCTGAACAAAAAGAGCCTCACAAAGAACAGGATGTTGTTTTATCTAAACAAGATCTACAAGAAAAAGTGGAGAGCATGAACGACTTCTTAGTACCTACACATACGTCATTAAAATTCGAACTCCATGAAAAGTTAGATCGATATTACGTGCAGGTGATCGATGACAAGACTAAAGAAGTCATTAGAGAGATACCGAACAAAAAGTTTTTGGATATGTATGCGGCGATGGCGGAACTTGTGGGGATTATCGTAGACGAAAAAATTTAGAGGTGAAATGGAATGGACATGCGTATTGGTGGCCTTGCCAGTGGAATGGACATTGATCAGCTCGTCAAGGATCTGATGAAGGCAGAACGGATTCCGCTTGATAAAATGAATCAGGACAAGCAGCTGCTTGAGTGGAAACGTGACGACTATCGTGAAATGAACAAACTGTTGAAGGATCTTGATCAGTTTATTTTCGATGGTGTTTTCCGTCAATCGACTTATTTGACGAAATCGACAGTAAGTTCGAATGAATCAGCAGTAACAGCGACGGCTGGAAGTGATGCTTCAGCGACGAGTACGAATATTGATGTTCTGAGTTTAGCAAAAGCAGCAGTTTATAGTTCAGAAACAAAGGTTTTAGATAACAATGGTAATGTTGTTTCAGGGGATACCAACATACAGGATGTTACTTTCGGCACTACAAGTGGAGACAAAAGTTTTACAACTCCCTTCAGTCTTAAATTAAGTGTCATCAAACCTGGAGAATCACAAGCTAGTGATATCTCATTGGACATCGATCCTTCGACTGATTCAATCAACGATATCATGGCGAAAATCAATGCTCATACTTCTCTGGGGGTTTCTGCTTTTTACGATGAAGCTACCAATAAAGTCGTTTTGACAATGAAGAATACCGGGAAAGATGCTTCAATTTCAATCGGTGATGACACCACAAGAGACTTTTTCCAAGCACTTGGGTTCAGTAATGCTACCACTGGAGCTGAACTTACAGGAAAAACAGCTGGTGAGGACGCTTCATTCAAAATCAATGGTTTCCAGACGTCTCGTTCGTCCAATACTTTTTCCATCAACGATGTCACCTACAACTTGAAACAGGTTGGGTCGGCGAACATCTCTGTCACGCAGGATACGGATTCCATTTTCGACTCCATCGTGAAATTTGTTGATAAGTACAATGAAACGATTGAGAAAATCAATGGAGAGATTGGTGAACAGCGGTATCGTGACTTCCAGCCTTTGACGAAAGAACAGCGTGAGGATATGGAAGATCGTGAAGTCGAACTATGGGAAGAGAAGGCGAAGAGCGGGATGCTCCGGGGCGACACGATTTTATCAGGCGGATTGAACTCCATGCGTTCAGGGCTTTACTCTCAAGTTACTGGAGCGAATGTGTCGTCTGACTATAATCAGCTCGCGCAAATCGGGATTACGACTTCGAGCAATTACCGGGATGGTGGGAAACTGATTATCGACCCGGATAAGCTCAAAAAAGCGATCAAGGACGATCCGAATGCAGTATACGAATTGTTCATGAGTAAAGGAACGACGACAAGTGAACAAGGAATTGCACGCAGGCTTCGTGAATCCATTGCAGACACTATGGATAAGATTGAATCAAAAGCTGGGAACGCTTTAAAAACAAACCAGCAGTTCACAATGGGCCGTAACTTGAACGATCTCGACTCGCGGATTGACAATTTTGAACGGAAATTGGTCGGTATCGAGGATCGTTACTGGCGTCAGTTTACGGCGATGGAAAAAGCGATTAGCCGGATGAACCAGCAGTCTATGTTTTTGATGAATCAATTTGGCGGCGGCATGTAGGCCGTGAAAACTTCTAAGGAGTTGTTTGATTGACCATGTCTTTGAACAATGCATACCAAACGTACCAACAGAACTCAGTCGGAACGGCGTCTCCAGGTGAATTGACGTTAATGCTTTATAACGGGTGCTTGAAATTTTTAAAACAGGCAAAGGTAGCAATTGAAGCCGGTAAAGTAGAAGAGAAAAACACAAACCTTTTAAAAGCGCAAAAGATCATCCAGGAGCTGATGGTGACGTTGAACACGGATGTTCCTGTCGGGAAGCAGATGATGCAGCTTTATGATTATATGAATCGCCGTTTGATCGATGCGAACGTTAAAAGTGACGTGGCGATCATTGAAGAAGTCGAAGGTTTGACAGTGGAGTTTCGGGATACCTGGAAACAAGTCATCCAGCAAAATCGAAAAGCGAGTTATGGGGCAGGGGGCCAAGCGTAATGAGTGCGGTGCAGGAGTTGTTGGAACACACCGAAAAGCTTTATGATCATGTGAAAAAGGGGCTACCTGAAGAAAAGCCGGATCATTATTTCGAAGAGCTGAACGAGTATATCGATTATCGGCAAAAATTGATTGAACGGCTGACGGGGGACTACTCTTCTAAGGAAAAAGAGCTGGGAAAACAGCTTGTGGAAATCAACAAGCTGATCCAGCCTTATCTGGACAATCAGATGCAGGAAATCAAAGGGCAGCTCATGAAAATCAGGATGAAACGGACGAACAATACGAAATATGCAAATCCTTATCAAGGAAACAGCGCAGACGGGATGTTCTTTGATAAGAGGAAGTAGGTCGGAATGTTAGCAATTGATCAGAAACATTATGAAATCATCAGGCAGTATGTGGATTTACTTGCAATTGTTGAAGAGGGTTTTGAACATATTCAGGCAAAATATAAGCTAGGTCATTTTGAAGCTGGTGATCGTGTGCTTGGAGATGTATTTCTCGCCTTTTCTCAATTCGAAATGGCGAACCAGACGTTAGTCGAAGCCTTTGGGAAAGACGTGATTTTACAAGAAGTTCAGCTGTTCGGCTCAATCATTGAAATCGTCGAGGAGCTCGAAGTGAACTTTCATAATGAGGAGTGCAAAAAGGCTATCGTGTTATCGAAGTTGATCCCTGCCTTTTCATCATGGAGCATCCTCATGCAAGCGAAGTTTCAACCCTATTTACTGCACTAATACCATTTATACATAAACATTAGGAGTCTGGAGGAATATCCAGACTCCTTTTCTATTACTCTTTGTTATACACAATTTCCCCATTGATGATCGTGGTTTCCACACTGTTTCTTAGATCAAATGGATCTCCACTCCAGATAACTAAATCTGCGTCTTTTCCTTCCTCCAACGAACCGACTCGATCTTCTATACCCAGATGCTGTGCTGCTGTAAGCGTAATCGACCTCCATGCTTCAGTTTCATTTAGTCCGAATTTTATTGCGTTCGCCACACTGGAAAGGAGGTATTCGATTCCGACAACGGGGTGATCGGTCGTAATCGAAACGGAGACACCGGCTTCAGCTAGTACTTTCGGAGTGTGCCACCCTTTTTCGGAAAGTTCGATTTTAGACCGCGTTGACATGGTCGGCCCAGCTGATACATGAAATCCGTGCGAAGCGACATATTCTGCAATATGGTGGCCTTCTGTACAATGTTCGATCGTAATCTCAATATCGAATTCTTTGGCAAGCCTGAGCAAGGTGACGATATCATCTGCACGATGGGCATGAGCGCGTAACGGGATTTCTTTTTGAAGTACTTTACATAGATTTTCGAGTCCTAGATCAAAGTCGGGTTTTTTTCCGTTCTCTTTTTTCTCTAAGTATTGCTGGGCTTTGCGCATTTCTTTGCGAAATAAGGCGGCGATGCCCATCCTAGTGATGGGTGCCTTTCCTTTGGTGCCATGCAAGCGTTTGGGATTTTCACCGAATGCAGCTTTCATACCAGAAGGATTACGGATCACCATTTCATCGACAATTGTACCCGCGGTTTTCAGGGTGACCATTTCTCCACCTATGACGTTGGCGCTGCCTGGTAGAACCTGGACAGTGGTGACACCTGCTTTTCTTGCATCTTCAAACCCTTTTTCTCTCGGGTTGATTCCATCGATCGCCCGTACCTCTGGAGTGATCGGATCACTCGTCTCATTGAAATCATGTCCGATGTTTCCAATCCCTTCTTCATGGACGCCTAAGTGTGTATGTACATCTATAAGCCCGGGACTTATTACCTTATCATTCGCATCCATGATTTTTACATCGTCGTTTTCATATGTGAAATGACCGATCTTTTCAATTTTCTTTCCTTTTATCAAGATTTTCCCGTCATTGATGACTTCGCCTGTCCCAATAATGATGGTTGCGTTTTCAATAAGTAACATCTTTCTACACCTTCCATTCTTTTTTGATAAATATTTGAAAAAACACTTGCGAAAAGAAAACTGAAAATTTATACTGTTTAAAAATTACTTTTTTTAATAGTAATCTATAAAAATTGTATTGTAAACAGTAAATAATATTGAACTTTAGTCCTATTTAAGCAATTGATCTATGAATATTGTACTGAAAGGAGTAATAGTTAATGGGTTCGATACCTGAAAAAGAGTTGATTGATGATCTGGATAAAAAGATCATTAAATTTCTCTCAAAAAACGGACGTATGTCATTCGCCGAGATTGCAAACAACCTTGATGTGACAGAAAAGACAGTCCGTACACGGTATAACAATATGATTGACAACGATATCATCGAGGTTGTCGGAGTCGTCAATCCAATCTCGCTAGGAATCAAAATGGCTGCGATCGTACAAATAAAGGTGGTACCGCAAAATATCGACCAAGTTATCAAAGAACTTCAAGATATCCGGGTGATGCGCTATATCACAACTACTTCAGGAGATTATCAGTTACTCGCTCAAATGAATGTGCGGGACTATGAGGAATTGACAGAGACGATCAAGAAAGTCCATCGGATTCCTAGCATTACATCGACGAATGTCCTGATCCAGATGGATGTCCATAAAAACACATTCGAGTACATTTAGGAGCCCAAAGGTGGCTTCTTTTACCAACAATATTCAGAAGAATCTGAATATGACAGAAGGGGTGAATCATGTTAGAAACGTTGAGAAAGTTAACGGAGCTTTCAGGTCCTTGTGGTTATGAACAGCCTTTGACAGCATTCATTAAGGAAAAAGTTGCTGAATTTTGCAATCAAGTCCATGTAGACCCAATAGGGAATGTCACTGCGCGGCTAAAAGGCAGAAATCCTGGACCGAGGGTGTTGGTGACCGCCCATATGGATGAAGTAGGTTTTATCGTAAAAAAGATTGAGTCGAATGGGCTGATTCGTTTCGAGAAGCTTGGCGGACATGATGACCGGATCCTATTGGCTCAAAAAGTCACAGTGAGGACAAAAAGTGGTCCATGTCTAGGAGTGATCGGGACGATTTCTGCCCATTAGATTTCTGCCCATTATAAGAAGTTTGATAATCCTGATAGAGTAAGAGACTTCCGCCAGCTTTACATAGATGTCGGGGCAAGATCACCACAGGAAGTTTCTAGGCTTGGAATTGAAGTAGGAGACCCAATCACTTGGGCATCTACCCTCGAACACCTTGGTTCTGAAAAGACTGGGAAAGTCGTAGGAAAGGGATTCGATGACAGGGCAGGATGTGTGGTTTTGCTTCAACTTCTAGAAGCCTTGCAAACTCGTGATTTTGCTGGTGAATTGATTGCACTCTTTACAGTCCAAGAGGAAGTTGGTTTGAGAGGAGCAAAGGTGGCGTTATCCGAATTGGATTTCGATTTCGCGATTGCACTTGATACGACTGCAGTAAGTGATACGCCTGAAGATGTGATGGATGATAGTCTCAAGCTTGGTGAAGGAGCCGGCATAAAGATTATGGATGCCAGTTTGATCGCCCATCCAGCAGTCAAAGACAAGCTTGTCGAATTGGCAAAAGAGCACTCGATCCCTCATCAGCTTGAGATTTTCACTGGAATTGGAACAGATGCTGGGGCGGTCACCTTAGCTAATAAGGGTGTTCCGACTGGCGTGTTGTCTATTCCGTCAAGAAATGCACATTCTCCTGTGGAAGTGATCGATTTGAATGACCTTGAAGCAGTCAAACGTATTCTATTTGAATTTATCCAGGATTGTTCTGAGGAAACAACATTCCATTTTTAAAAGGGGAGAAAGCTATGAAAATTTTCATTTCAGCCGATATTGAAGGGATTTCTGGCGTCGCTACGAACGTGCAGCTTAAGAAAAACGATGAGTATCAGCGATTCAGAAAACTGATGACACAGGAAGTCAACGCTGCGATTGAAGGTGCCTTCAAAGGCGGGGCGACAGAAGTCGTGGTTGCTGACGGGCATGGCAATATGTCCAACATCTTTATTGAGGATCTGGATGAAAGGGCTCGTCTTGTATCCGGTAACAATCGGGTGATGTGTCAGCTGCAAGGGTTGGACGAGACGTTCGATGGAATCATGTTCATCGGTCATCACGGTCGAGAAGCGGGTTCTGAAAGGACGACGATCAGCCACACACTCGCAGGTATTTGTGTTGGGGAGATGAAGATTAACGGAAAAGTCGTCGGAGAAACGGAGATGAATGCAGGGGTTGCAGGTGATTTCGATGTACCGACGATCTTCATTTCCGGTGACGATGCTTATGTCGCAGAAGTTAGGGAGACATTACCGGAAGTCGAAGCAGCCGTTGTCAAATACGGAATCGATCGCTTCGCGGCAGAGTTGATTCCACCGAAACGGGCACGCAAGATCATTGAAGAAAAAGCGGAAGCTGCTGTAAGACGAATCAACGAATTCCAACCTTATAAAGTTGAAGGACCAATCACATTTGACATTGAATTCAAAGGTTCCCAACAGGCTTTGATGACGACAACGATTCCGTCAGTAGAACTTACCGGACCAAAATCGATCCGCTTCACATGTGATGACTTCGTTACCGCCTATAAACATATGTGGGGTGTTGTCATCATTGGGATGGCTGCAACGAATGGAGTCCTCGGTCACGCAAATGCTTAACTTTTCACCAGGGAGGGAGTAGGGACTTGTATATTATCAAACGGATTTTCACCATGCTCGTCACCATCTGGGTTATCACGACGATCACATTCATTATTATGCATTCGATCCCAGGTGATCCTTTCGCTTCTGATGCAGATGTACTACCTGCAGATGTTTTAGAGAACATGAGGGCTAAGTTCAATCTGGACGAGCCCTTGCCTGTACAGTATCTCTTATATTTGAAAAATTTAGCGATGTTTGATCTGGGGCCGTCTATCCAATCCGAAACAAGAGATGTCAATACATTGATTGCTGATGGTTTTCCTGCTTCTGCTTTACTAGGGATCCAATCGCTTGTGATTGCACTTATTTTTGGATTGATCTTAGGGATCATCGCAGCGTTGAATCACAACGGAATCATTGATTATTTGACGATGACATTTGCGATTATCGGCATCTCGATTCCTAGTTTCATCCTTGCTCCTCTCTTAATCAAATATTTCGCTGTCGATTGGGGTTTGTTACCGGTAGCTTCATGGGGGACTTGGTTCCATACGATTTTGCCTTCGCTTGCACTAGCTACCGCCCCTTTAGCGATCATTGCAAGATTCATGCGTTCCAGCATGCTTGAGGTCATGAATCAGAACTATATCAAAACTGCTGACGCCAAAGGGTTGAGTACCATTGGTATCGTCATCAAGCACGGTGTCCGTAATGCTTTGATTCCGGTCATTTCATTTATCGGACCGCTTGCCGCTTTTTTATTGACGGGTACCTTTGTCATCGAAAAGATCTTTGCGATTCCTGGAATCGGCAAATATTTTGTAGATAGTATATTCAATCGCGATTTTCCGGTAATTCTAGGGACTACGATTTTTTTCAGTACGATCCTGATTATTACTTTATTTCTAGTTGATATCTCTTACCGTATTGTCGACCCGAGAATCAAGTTAACGAGCAAGGGGGATTGAACATGATAGAACAGAGAAATGAAGATGTTTTCCGCCCCATTGATCGGAGCAGGTTCAAACCTGATGAAATCGTCCGTCCTAGTATAAGCCAGTGGAAGGATACCGTCCTTAAGATTCTGAAAAACAAGCTTGCTGTCTTAGGTTTGGTTTTACTCGTTTTTATCTCCTTCTTTGCAATATTCGGACCGCAAATGACTCCTTACAATTACTCGGATCAGAGCTTGACGGGAAGAAACCTTGCCCCTGGAGGCGATCACTGGTTCGGGACGGATTCACTCGGAAGGGATATGTGGACAAGGACATGGTATGGAGCACGGATCTCGTTGACGATCGGAGTCGCGGCTGCGCTTATCGATTTGATCTTAGGCCTTCTTGTCGGTGGAATATCCGGTTACATGGCTGGCAGAGGGAAATTCGGTGATCGTGTTGACAGCACCTTGATGAGGATCGTTGAAATTTTATATGGGATTCCATATCTCCTTGTGGTCATATTGCTGCTCGTTGTCATGAAACCAGGATTATGGACGATCATCATAGCGCTCTCAATCACAGGCTGGGTAGGAATGGCCAGGATCGTGAGGGGGCAGATTCTCCAGTTGAAGGAACAGGAATATGTAGCAGCGGCTCAAAAGCTTGGTACTCCGCATCGAAAAATCATCTGGCGTCATCTCTTTCCGAATATGATCGGGATCATCATCGTTAATTTGACGTTTACGATTCCACAGGCGATATTCGCTGAATCTTTTCTCAGCTTCATCGGTTTAGGTGTACAGGCTCCGATTGCAAGCTGGGGGACCATGGCAAATGATGCACTCGGTGTTATTTTGACAGGACAATGGTGGAGGTTGTTCTTCCCCGGTTTCTTGATCTCACTTACGATGTTTGCATTCAATGTATTTGGTGACGGATTACAAGATGCCCTTGATCCGCAATCACGGGACTAAGGAGGGATACGATGGAACGTTTACTAGAGGTCCAGGATTTACAGGTCTCTTTTAAAACTTACGGAGGTGAAGTGAAGGCCGTCCGTGGTGTTGATTTTCATATCAATCAAGGGGAAGTGCTTGCGGTTGTCGGGGAGAGTGGCTGCGGGAAAAGCGTTACGGCACAGTCGGTCATGGGACTTTTACCCAAAAACGTGAGCCGGATCCGAAATGGCAGCATCAAGTTTGAAAGTAATGAAATTCTAGGTTTGTCGAAAAAACAAATGCAAAAGATCAAAGGGACTAAAATTGGATTGATCTCACAGGATCCAATGACCTCACTTAATCCAACAATGAAAATCGGCAACCAAATCGCGGAAACGATCAAGAAACATACGGATTTAGAAAAAAACCAGGTGAAGGACCGTGTCATTGAATTGCTGGGTCTTGTCGGTATACCCAACCCTGAAAAGCGATACAGCCAATATCCTCACGAGTTGAGCGGTGGGATGAGGCAGCGGGTATTGATTGCGATGGCGATTTCTTGTGATCCTCAGTTGATCATTGCTGATGAACCGACTACGGCATTGGATGTAACCATTCAGGCTCAAATATTGGATCTATTGAAAGATCTGCAAAAACGTCTTCAAACATCCATCTTGATCATCACTCACGATCTTGGCGTGGTAGCAGAGGTTGCGCAGCGGGTGGCAGTCATGTATGCGGGGATGGTTGTCGAGAGCGGGACTGTGGAAGAAATTTTTGAAAATCCGAAACATCCTTATACATGGGGACTTCTAAATTCCATTCCAAAATACGATCAAGGACAAAAAGAACGACTTATTCCAATAGAAGGAACTCCGCCAGATCTGTTCGCTCCCCCGAAGGGTTGTCCTTTTGCTGCTCGGTGTGCCTACGCGATGGAAATTTGTGTCCAGGAAATGCCAGAGCCGACAAAAGCTTCTGAATCCCATTATGCGAGATGTTGGCTGAATGACCCGAGGGCTCCGTCAGTGGAAGAGTTGGTATCAGCTGGGAGGAATGATCAATGACAGGAGAACAACTTTTAGAAGTGAGAAACGTCAAGAAACACTTTAATGTGGGAAGGAATCAATCCTTGAAAGCTGTCGATGATATTTCTTTTTCAATCAACAAAGGTGAAACACTGGGTCTTGTTGGTGAGAGTGGCAGTGGTAAATCGACACTTGGAAGGACTGTCGTCGGTCTTCATAAAGCGACTGACGGGAGCATCATTTTCAAAGGGAAAGACACAAGCCGGTTGAAAGGGAAAGAAGCGAGGAAATTCAACAGGGATATGCAAATGATCTTTCAAGATCCCCATGCCTCATTGAATCCGAGAATGCGGATCATTGATATTATCGCTGAAGGCATTGATGCACACGGACTTTTAAAAGGAAAGCAGCGAAAAGAGCGAGTGTTTGAACTTCTTGAAAAAGTGGGGTTGAGTCAGGATCATGCGAAACGTTATCCTCACGAATTCAGTGGTGGCCAACGCCAGAGAATCGGGATTGCAAGAGCACTTGCTGTTGAACCGGATTTCATCGTTGCAGATGAGCCGATATCTGCTTTGGACGTTTCAATACAGGCACAAATCGTCAATTTGATGGAGGATTTGAAAGAAGAGGAAGGACTCACGTATCTATTTATCGCTCATGACCTGGGTATGGTGAAACATATCAGTGACAGGATCGGTGTGATGTATCTCGGTAATATGATGGAGCTTGCTGATAGTGATGCACTATTCGATGAACCGCTTCATCCGTATACTCAAGCACTGTTGTCGGCGATTCCGTTACCAAGTCCGACTGCCGAACGGAGAGAACGGATCGTCTTAGAAGGGGATCCGCCAAGTCCGATCACCCCTCCGTCAGGATGCAGGTTCCGTACACGGTGTTCGCATGCAATGGATATTTGTGGCGAAATAACGCCTGAATGGAAGGAAGAAAAAGAAAATCACTGGGTTGCTTGCCATTTATATAATACTTAAAATTGGGAGGATAATCATGAAAAAAAGCGTATTGTTTAGTTTATTGATGGTTTTGGTTGTTGTACCATTCCTTACAGCGTGTAACGGAAACAGCGGTTCGGGAGGAGAAATTGAACAAGAGATAACAGTGAACGCAAAGAGTGAACCGCCTTCATTGGATCCGGCTTTGGCCACAGATACTACTTCAGGATGGGTACTTGATCATTTGTTTGAAGGGCTTTATACGAAAAGTAAGGAAGGGGAACCAGTTGCTGCACTTGCAGAGGATGTAAAAGTTTCAGAAGATAAAAAGGTGTATACGTTCACGATCCGGGACGCCAAGTGGTCGAACGGGGATCCTGTCACTGCGGGAGATTTTGAGTATGCCTGGAAACGGGTTCTTAATCCTGATACAGGAAGCTCATTCGCTTTCTACCTTTATTACTTGAAAGGGGCAGAAGCCTATAACAAAGGGGAAGGTTCTGCTGAAGATGTCGGAGTGACTGCCGTTGATGAAAAGACGTTGAAGGTCGAACTGAAATCTCCAACGGGATTCTTTGAAAAATTATTGACCTTCTGGCCATATTATCCGGTCAATCAAAAGGTCGTGGAAGAGAATGAAAACTGGGCATCCGCTGCTGATGGATATGTCAGCAATGGGGCTTACACATTGAAAAGCTGGAAACATGACAGTGAACTTGTGGCGGAAAAGAACGATGAATATTGGAATAAAAAGTCGATTTCCATGGAAAAAATCACATGGGCAATGGTTAACGATGCAACCACCTATTATCAAATGTACAAATCGGGTGAACTTGACCTGATCGATACCTTGCCGACGGATGTCATTGCGCAAGAAAAAGATAGTGAAGACTTTAAAATCAAGCCTTACTTCGGAACATACATGTATATGTTCAATGTAGAAAAAGAACCATTTACCAATCCGAAAGTAAGGAGAGCATTCGCGTTGGCAATCGATCGTCAGGCGATCACAGAGAACATATCCCAAGCTGGCGAACAACCTGCCTATGCATTCGTACCGTACGGGGTTGAAGGTCCGAATGGTGATTTCCGTAAACAAAAAGAAAAATATTTTGAAGAAAATGTTGAAAAAGCAAAACAGTTGCTTGAAGAGGCAAAACAAGAGGAAGGATGGGACGAGCTTCCTCAGGTTGAAATGGTGTATAACACGTCCGAGAACCATAAGAAAATCGCTGAAGGTATTCAAGAGATGTTGAAACAGAACCTAGGTGTCGAAGTGTCTCTTAATAACCAGGAGTGGAAAACATACCTCGATACGACGAAGCAAGGGAACTTCCAAATGGCACGGATGGGCTGGATCGGTATCTATGTGGATCCTACCCCGATTCTTGATTACTATCTAGGTGATAGTCCCAATAACCGGACAAATTGGGTAAATGAGAAATATGATGAATTGATTGAAAAATCGAAAGGGATCCAGGATGAGGCTGAACGGATGGAAGTCCTTCATCAGGCAGAAAGTGTGTTAATGGAAGATCTCCCGTTCATGCCTGTATACTTCTACTCTCAAAACTTCTTGACTTCAGAGAAATATGAAGGTGTCGTATATCCTGTAAACCGTATGCCTGATCTGCGCTGGGCCGAAAAAGTATCGAATTAATGATAGAAGGTAGAGACTGAATTCATGGTGGGAAGGTGCATAATGTATCTTCCCATTCAGTCACTTATAAAGGAAAGGAAGAGGCAAGATGATCAGCTATATACTTTCCATTATTACATCTATAACAGCTCTGACCGTCGGGACGTTCTTCCTGGGGGCAGACAAGTTGATGATTGTCGATTTTGCTTTTTTCTGGGGGCTTATATGTATGACTGTCGGAGCTTGTTTTTATGTATTACAGACAGGATTTCTCGATTTGTTTTTTGAAGGATTTAAGAAGTTGAGTGCCGTGGCTGTGCCGAAATCACGTTCTTTCATTGAAACTGATAAACAATTGAAAAAAGATCCTTCACTTATGGCTTGGAAGCAGTCTGTATTTTTGAAAGGGAAAAGCTTATTTTTAGGGATCGGTTCAGGGATGATGCTTTTTTCATTCACATCACTGCTTTTTATTTAAGAAATTGTGAGGGAGGAGGTCATATATAATGAAGAAATTGTTACTTACCGGTTTTGAGCCTTTTTTGGATCATGGTATCAATCCGACTGAATTGATTGTGAAGAATCTTGCTGGGAAGACGATTAGAGGCTATGAGGTCGTGGGACGCGTCCTTCCTGTTGAATTTGATCGCTCCGCAGAAGTGTTGTTGGGTTATGTAAGGGAGCACGAGCCTGATGCGGTCGTTTGTCTCGGGCTGGCAGCAGGGAGAGACAAGATCACGCCGGAACGTGTCGCGATCAATATTAATGACGGGGTCCGCGATAACAATGGACGTATCCCGGTCGATGAACTGATTGTCGAGGACGGGCCAGCTGCCTATTTTTCAACCTTACCGATTCGGAAAATGGTCAATGCTTTGCGGGAAAACGGGCTCCCAGCCGAAATCTCCAATACAGCAGGTACTTATCTGTGCAACAATGTCATGTACTCATTACTGCATCACTATGAGAAGAGAAGTGAAACCATTCCGGCTGGTTTTATCCATGTGCCCGCATCCTTCGAGCTTTCAGTTGAAAATGGAAGGTTGCCAGGTTGGCCAGTCGAGACGATTCAGAGGGCTCTGGAAATTGCGATCGGGGAAATAGAATGATTATTTAGAAAACTTATGAACCCTAGGGGCAGTAAAGGAGTACTAAAGATAGTCGTCTGATAACTGGTCTATTTTTACTAAACATTTTCGGAATCTTGACTCTAAAGGTTGTCACGTTGTATACTCTAGGTGTGGAAATTCCACATGATTTTTTGAATACGAAAGGAATGTGAATTACATGCAAGGAAAAGTTAAATGGTTCAACGCAGAGAAGGGCTTCGGATTCATCGAAGTTGAAGGTCAAGACGACGTATTTGTACACTACTCTGCAATCAATTCTGACGGCTTCAAGACTCTTGAAGAAGGTCAGGACGTTGAGTTTGAAGTAGTTGAAGGTAACCGTGGACCTCAAGCTTCAAACGTAACAAAGCTTTAATTCACATTCCTTTTTTAGGGTTTGAATTAAAAGCAATTCCCCGTTTCTCACTGCGAGGAGCGGGTTTTATTTTTGCTTTATTCAGATCAGGTATGATTGTACTACATAAAAAAAGCACCTTGTTAACATTTTCTTTACATTGATTCAAAAGACCTCTACATCTCCTCGGTATTGATGTCGAAATATGTGGGTAACATGTCAGATCAATGGCATGTTAACCGCGCGTTTCCCTTAATATTCCGCTATTCAGTCCTATTTCTAACAAAAAGACAGAATTTTAAAAAAATTGTCATAATATTTGAGTTTCTTTTCGTGTTTATGAAGGAATTGTTAAGGGGTATAACGAAATATATATAAACACCGAAAGGAGGAGTCTCTCATGAACTTTAATATTCGTGGAGATAATATTGAGGTAACACCAGCATTGAGGAACTACTCGGAAAAGAAAGTTAGTAAGCTCGAGCGTTATTTTGATGGAACTCCAAACTCAGATGTTTACATCAACCTGAAGGTGTTCAATAACGAGCAGCTAGTGGAAGTGACGATTCCAATGCCAGGTTTGCTATTACGGGCTGAAGAATCGCATGATGACATGTATGCTGCCATTGATTTAGTAGTTGAAAAATTGGAAAGACAGATCCGTAAGCATAAAACAAAAGTTAACCGTAAATTCCGTCAAGGCGGTGCGATCAAATTCGCTTTCGCCAATGGAAATGGAAATGCAGCTCCTGCAACAACCACACTTCTTGAGGAAGAAGAGGATGAGGATGAATTCCCGGTTGTCCGTAACAAACGTTTCGATCTGAAACCGATGGATACCCAGGAAGCAATCCTTCAAATGGATATGCTAGGCCACAATTTCTTCGTATTCTCACACGCAGAAAGCGGAGAAACCAACGTAGTCTACAAACGTAAAGATGGCAAATACGGGCTGATCGCCCCAGATATCGAATAATTAAATACCAAAATCGGAATGCTAAGACGTGGTCTGCGGACCACGTCTTTTTTAAGTGGAAATTTTTTCGGTGCCTGGCACGACAATTTCGCCTTACAGCCGCAAGGGGTGCGGGGAGGTGCCTGGCACCGTTCAGAAATCCAGTGATACCAAGGGGTTTGAAACGGTGCCAGGCACACAGGTTTCGTTTTCGGTGCTTGTAGTATGAAGGTACCACATTGTAAGGCTCATTCCCTCACAAATGCTTATACTGGACGGAAACTTAGTTTTAGTGGACAAAGTAGTAGGTTTACTGGACAATCAGTTAGATTTTCTGGACAACATTAGTGTTTTTCTGGACAAAGATCCATTTTTTCTGGACATTCTCCTCATTTTCACCGTACCTCAGATCATTTCATCACAACTTGCATCTCCCACCTCACAACCTACAGTTTTCATCAGTTCGCTCATCCATCACTTGAATTCCTTTTCATGCTTTCCATCATATGGCTTAAACCCTTAAATGGTCATGCCTTGCATTCTTGTCCTTCCTCCTTCAAACTGTTAAAATAAAGCATGGACTAAAGTTAGAAGATTTTTCAAAATATAGATGTGTAAATAGAGGTGCTTACTGCATGATGGGATTGTTGAAAAAGATGTTTTCTACTGGGAACGAGCGTCAAATTGCCCGTCTTCAGAAATATGCTGACGAGGTTGATGCGCTTGGGCCAGAAATGGAAAAGCTATCGCATGAACAGTTGAAAGCTAAAACAGAAGAATTCAAATCTCGCCTCGAAAACGGCGAAACATTAGATGATATCTTGATTGAAGCGTTCGCTGTCGTTCGTGAAGGAGCCACACGCGTACTCGGTTTGCGCCCATATCCGGTACAAATCATGGGTGCCGTTTCTCTGCATGAAGGTAATATTTCAGAGATGAAAACTGGTGAAGGTAAAACGCTCGTCGCAACGATGCCAGTTTACTTGAACGCTCTTACCGGTGAAGGTGTTCACGTCGTCACGGTCAACGAATACCTGGCAGCACGTGACGCAGAGGAAATGGGGCAGCTTTATAACTATCTCGGACTGTCGGTTGGTCTCAATGTTACTGGACTTTCGAAAGAAGAGAAAAAGGAAGCTTACAACGCTGACATCACGTATGGGACGAACAACGAGCTCGGATTCGACTACTTGCGTGACAACATGGTTTTATATAGGGAAGAAATGGTGCAGCGTCCATTGAACTTTGCGATCGTCGATGAGGTTGACTCGATTTTGATTGACGAAGCTCGTACACCGCTGATCATTTCGGGTAACGCTTCGAAATCGACTGAACTTTATCGAATCGCCAACCAATTCATCCACCAGCTGAAAAAGGATGAAGATTACACGTTGGATATCAAGACGAAGAACGTCCAGCTCACTGAAGATGGGATGTCCAAGGCAGAAAGCTTCTTCCGAGTTGAAAACTTGTTTGATATCTCCAATGTTTCGATCAATCACCATATCAATCAGGCGTTAAAAGCGCATGTCATCATGCATCGTGATACGGATTATGTTGTGCAGGATGATGAAGTCGTCATCGTCGATCCTTTTACGGGTCGTTTGATGGCTGGTCGTCGTTACAGTGATGGGTTGCATCAGGCGATTGAGGCGAAGGAAGGGCTTCAAATCCAGCGTGAATCAATGACACTTGCGACAATCACTTTCCAGAACTACTTCCGTATGTACAACAAACTTGCCGGTATGACTGGTACGGCGAAGACGGAAGAAGAGGAATTCCGCAACATTTACAATATGAACGTTGTCGTGATTCCTACGAACAAGCCGATTGCGCGTATTGATAACGCGGATTATATTTATAAAACGCAAGAAGGAAAGTTCCGTGCGGTTGTCAATGAAATCGCGGAACGCCATAAAAAAGGTCAGCCTGTCCTGGTTGGTACGGTTGCGGTTGAAACCTCTGAGTTGATCGCACAAATGTTGAAGAAAAAAGGTGTACCGCACAACGTGTTGAACGCGAAGAACCATGGACGCGAAGCACAGATCATTGAAGATGCTGGTCAACAAGGTGTCGTTACGATTGCGACGAACATGGCCGGTCGTGGTACCGACATCAAGCTCGGCGAAGGTGTTCTTGAACTTGGCGGTCTTCATATCATCGGTACGGAACGTCATGAATCACGTCGTATTGATAACCAGTTGCGTGGTCGTTCCGGTCGTCAAGGTGACCCAGGTTCATCTCAATTTTATATCTCGATGGAAGATGAATTGATGCGTCGATTCGCTTCTGATAATATGCTTGCGATGATGGATCGTCTTGGTATGGAAGAAGATCAGCCATTAGAAAGTAAAATGGTTACGAAAGCGGTTGAGACGGCACAAAAACGAGTGGAAGGTCATAACTTTGACGCTCGTAAGCAATTGCTACAATATGATGATGTTATGAGACAGCAGCGTGAGATCATTTACGCGCAGCGTGCTGAAGTGCTTGATTCTGAAAACCTTCGTGAAATCGTTGAACGTATGATCAAATCGACAGTAGATCGTATCGTTGAAGCTCATACGCCTGAGGAAGAAGTTCCTGAAGATTGGGACTTGAAGGCGATCATCGACTATGCGAATGGTACGTTCATGTATGAAGGTGCTGTCACTGAAAAAGACATCAAAGGAAAAGAACGCGAAGAGATCATCGACGTGTTCATGGAAAAAGTGAAAGAGGAGTACGATCGCAAGGAATCCCAGCTTGAGCCGGAACAGATGCGTGAGTTTGAAAAAGTCATCGTACTACGCTCTGTAGATCGTAAGTGGATGGATCACATCGATGCGATGGACCAGCTGCGCCAAGGAATCCATTTACGTGCATACGGTCAAAACGATCCGTTGCGTGAATACCAGTTCGAAGGATTCCAAATGTTCGAAACGATGGTGGCCGAAATCGAAGAGGAAGTAGCGACGTACATCATGAAAGCACAGGTCGAACAAAACCTTAAGCGTGAAAAAGTTGCAGAAGGTAAAGCAGTCGACCCGAAAGAGCAAGAACAACAAAAGAAAAAGCCAGTCCGCAAAAGCACAGATGTTGGACGTAACCAACCATGCCCATGTGGCAGCGGCAAGAAATACAAGCACTGCCACGGTGCCTGATCATAAACTTAAACCAAAAGAAGGCTTGGCAACAGCCAAGTTTTCTTTTGCGTAAACATGTGTGCCTGGCACGACAATTCAGCCCTTGCGCCCCAAGGGATTTGAGATGGTGCCAGGTACACTTGAAGAAGCCAGTCATAGCAAGGCTTTCAAAAAGGTGCCAGGCACCGATCAGGAATGCAGTGGTATCAAGGGTTCTGAATTGGTGCCTGGCACCGTCTAAAAGACATTTCATTTATATAAGGGAGATTGTGTGTTATGGAATTAGTTGAAATTAAGCAAGAGTTGTCAGCAATGGAGAAACGAATTCAAGATTTTAGGGGGTCTCTTTGACTTAGATCAGAAAGAGGCTCGTATTGCGGAGCTTGAGGAACAGATGACAGCAGGAGATTTCTGGGACGATCAGAACAATGCCCAGACGGTCATCAATGAGGTCAACGGGTTGAAGAGTGTCGTCAATGAGTTCAATGAGCTGCAAGAAACTTATGAAAACCTCGAAGTTTCCTATGAGCTCGTGAAAGAAGAAGAGGATGAAGATCTTCGTACGGAGCTTGAGCAGGAGTTGAAAGAGCTTTCCAAACAGCTTTCCGACTTCGAATTGACGTTGCTTTTAAGTGAACCGCATGATAAAAACAATGCCTTACTCGAATTGCATCCGGGAGCGGGTGGAACAGAGTCTCAAGACTGGGCTTCCATGCTCCTCAGAATGTACACGCGTTGGGCTGAAAAAAAAGGCTTCAAGGTCGAAACAGTCGACTACCTTCCTGGTGATGAAGCTGGTGTGAAAAGTGTCACGCTCAACATCAAGGGACATAATGCTTACGGCTATTTAAAAGCGGAAAAAGGCGTCCATCGTCTAGTCAGGATTTCGCCGTTCGATTCGTCAGGACGTCGTCACACTTCCTTCGTTTCCTGTGAAGTGATGCCGGAGCTGAGTGATGATGTCGAAATCGAACTCAAACCGGATGAAATCAAAGTCGATACGTATCGTGCAAGCGGCGCTGGCGGCCAGCACGTCAACACGACTGATTCGGCAGTACGTATGACTCATATTCCAACGAATACGATCGTGTCATGCCAAACCGAACGTTCACAGATCAAGAACCGTGAACGCGCGATGAAAATGTTGAAAGCGAAGCTCTATCAAAAGCGGATTGAAGAGCAGCAAGCAGAACTCAACGAAATCCGTGGTGAGCAAAAGGAAATCGGATGGGGAAGTCAGATCCGTTCTTACGTTTTCCATCCATATAGCATGGCGAAGGACCACCGCACGAATGTGGAAATCGGAAACATCAATGCGGTCATGGATGGCGAAATCGATGCCTTCATCGACGCGTACTTGCGTTCCAAAATCAAATAATATTCAAAAACAGGGATGGCAGAAAACGCCGTCCCTTTCCCATTTGCAGGACATATACCGCAGTCGTGCAGTATCAATCAAACGTTTGTTTGACCCCCTAAAGATCTTGTCGAATTCCTCTATACCGACGTTTCCTTTTAAATGTATGTTTTATTTGAATTTTAATGTTGATTTGTGAAATTCACGACACTCCTGTGGGAAAAGCGAGCCTGGCAAGACCCCGCCGTTTTTAAAAGGATTTTCGACTAACAACCACCGTTGGCCAACACCTAGAAGTGATGTCCAGCTCGCGACCAGTCACTTGGATCCCTTTCAAACTTCCTGCGACGGCAACAGCCTCCTCGTCAGTCTTCCAGTGACCTACGTGACTAAGCAAGTCGCTTTCGCTTTTCGTTTGCCCGCGGAAAGGGAGGAATTTCACAAAGATCAACAACTCAAATTTTTCAAAAATCCTTTCATTCGTTGCAATAATCGGAAAATTTACTAAAACAAAAGGTAGTGATATACTTTTTTAGGTTATTAGTCTACTATTTTTTACTTCTATAGATAAAAGCGAGTGAATGAAAATGATGATGGCAATTCGTCGGAATCGCGTCAATCCTAAAATTTTAATAGCATTAGATTATCTTTTCGTCCTGATCGGTTCAGCCTTTGTGGCATTAGCGTTCAACTTGTTTCTGGCCCCGAACAACATTGCGTCCGGGGGCGTGGTCGGAATCAGTTTGATTTTAAAAAATCTGTTCGGCTGGATGCCATCGATCGTCCAGTGGTCTTTGAATATTCCATTGTTCATCGCCGGGGTTCTCATTCTTGGGAAAAACTTCGGTGTCAAAACCCTTGTGGGAACGTTGTTTTTACCGTTCGTGGTCTATGTGTCAGAAGGTGCAGAACCGGTTACAAACGACCCGCTGCTAGGTGCCTTGTTCGGAGGGCTTGGTGTTGGGTTGGGACTCGGGATCGTTTTTCGCGGGAAAGCTTCCACAGGCGGTATAGACCTTGCAGCTCAGATCGTCCATAAATACACTGGAGCTTCTTTAGGTCTTTGTCTGCTAGCTATCGACGGAGCAATCGTAACATCATCTGCACTCGTTTTTTCCATTGAACAAGCGTTGTATGCGATGATCGGGATGTTTTTAACGGCAAAAACGATTGACGTCGTACAGATGGGTCTTGGTTATTCGAAAATGGCTTACATCATCACGGAACGGGAAGATGATGTCCGAGACGAGATTTTCAGAGAGATCGACCGTGGTGTGACAAGAATTTCTGCGACTGGCGGTTTCACAGATTCTGAGCGGCCGATGCTCATGTGTGTCGTAGAGCAGTTTGAAGTGACACGGTTAAAACAACATGTGAAAAAGGTGGATCCATCCGCATTCGTGATCATCGTCAACGCAAACGAAGTACTGGGCGAGGGATTCAGTCAATCATAAAGCCGATAGAGTTTGCTTCATTTAATGAGGCAAACTCTTTTCTTATAACATTAGCGGACAGGAGAGCCGTTATTTGTGTCAAAAACCTTAAAATAGGATTGTTCGCGGACACCAGAGCCGTTATCTGTGAACAAATCAGCTGATTTTCCATGTTTCGAACGAATTAAGGTACCTGGTGTCCGTTAAGTTCTCCAATCACCACGATTTTGCCGAAATAAGGTCTCCTGTGTCCGTTAGATAAATATTCCATCGCGCAACAGGCGAATCGCTGTCCGTCAACACCTCGTTAAATGGTATAATTACCCTATAAGGAGGGTGATTTTCATGAGCAAAGTCCTCTTATTCGACGGTGAGTGCAATTTGTGCAACGGAATCGTCCAAGTCGTGATTAAACGGGACCCGAAAGTACAGTTCAAATTCGCCGCATTGCAAAGTGAAACGGGCCAGAGGCTTTTAGAAGAATATAATTTACCCCACACGTTCGATAGTTTTATTCTGATCGAAGACGGAAAAGCGTATCAAAAATCGAGTGCAGCACTCCGGGTCACGAGGCATCTGAACGGAGCTTGGCGTATTTTTACTGTTTTTAAAATCATTCCGACTCCTGTCCGTGATGTCGTCTACAATTTCATCGCGCGGAACCGGTACAAATGGTTCGGCAAACGGGAGTCGTGTATGATCCCGACACCTGACATAAAAAGCCGGTTTCTTGAGTAGAAGGAAAAAGGGTGTGATCAATTGAACAAAAATAAACCGATTTATGTGGAGTCGACCATCAACACCGATATGGACCGGATCTGGCAGGCAACCCAGGATCCGGAACAGCATGAACAATGGGATCTGCGCTTCACTAACATTACATATCTACCGAAAATGGATGAGGATGAACCTCAGCGATTCGAGTACAAAACGAATATCGGCTTCGGGCTTAGTATCGCTGGGGAAGGGGAAAGCGTCGGGACGAAAGAGGATGAAAACGCTGCGCGGACCTCTTCGTTGAAGTTTTGGACAGACATGCCGTTTTCCCTCATAAAGAAAGGCGGTGGCTACTGGAAATACATGCCGACGAAGGATGGCATCCAGTTTGTCACGTTATATGATTACACGACTCGATTTGGCGCGGCGGGCCAGCTGTTGGATCGATTCGTCTTCAGACCGTTGATGGGATGGGCGACAGCCTGGAGCTTTGACTGTCTAAAGCTTTGGCTGGAGGAAAACGTCCATCCGAAAACCTCCCTGTTACGGAGTATGATGCACTGGGTGATCTGTGCTGTACTGGCTGTCGTCTGGATTTACCAGGGGCTTGTCCCGAAGCTTCTTTTCCCTGATTCAGGCGAACTTGCGATTGTCCAAAAGTCCGGCTTGTTCGTCGGTTTTGAGGAAACGGTACTTTTGATGATCGGGTTTTTAGAAATCGCCTTCGGACTCATCTTTTTACTCCCTATCAAAAAGAAAAAGGTATTTTACATAAATGTTGTCGTGTTGCTAGGGCTGTTGGCTGGTGCGATCTTCAGCAACCCGGCAATCCTTGTAGCACCGTTCAACCCGATAGCGCTCACACTTGTCATGGTGGGCTTGTCGGTCATCGGAATCCTTAACAGCAAAGGAATTCCATCTGCGAAAAACTGCAAACGGAAAATGCGTGGTGACGAATCTTGAGTTCAATCTATGAAAAAGCACTAGGAGCAGACTTTCAAAGACTGCATCCAAAGCTTCAGGAAAAATTCCGCCTTTCAAGTGCAGATCATCGGGCGCTCATCTGCACGGGTACGATGGAGGAGATTTCAGGCGGGCGCTGGTTCATGCGTCCATTGATTAAGCTAGGGATCAAGAAAAACATCACCTTCCCTGAACGAGGCACCGGAATCCCATTTAAACTCGAAAAACACGCATATAAAGATCCTTATGGGCGCGAAACAGTCGCCTGGATCAGGACGTTTCATTTTAAAAATGTGGATCGGCGGTTTGATGCCACGATGATTTATAGCGACAAGACCAGGGGGATTATCGATTATCTTGGGAATCGTCAGGTTTCTCCCGTCGGAATTGATATAAAGGTTTCGGAAACAGGCGGTATAAGGATGAAATCAACCTACCAATTCTTCCACATTGGCGAGAAAAGGCTCACTGTTTCGTCCCGATTGATTGGCCAGGCGACCGTTAATGAAGAGTTTGATGAAAAGAATGATCGGTTTTCAATCGATGTTTCTGTAAAAAACGCTATGTTCGGAACGATTTTCAGGTATAGAGGGCACTTCCGCATGGAGGTTGTCCCGATGCATCCTGGACAACTCCCGGCATATGCGTTTCCGCAAAAGTTTGATGCAAGAGAGTAGGTGTTTGATGTGAAAAAGAAAGCAGTGATAAACGCGGGGATCGGTTTCAGCCTTTGGGTCATATCCCTGTTCGCAATCGAGCTCAACTTGATTGAACAGCTTCTATTGTTCGCGATTTATGTGACTGTCCCGCTGACGCTCACCCTGACCGAAACGGTGAAACGTGATGGCGTGCTTTTCAAAACGTATCGAGCCGCATTTTATCTCCAACTACCAATGGCGGTGCTTGCGGGTCTATCTTTCAGCATGGACCCTGGCGTCACAGCGGGGTTTCTATCTGTTGGCTGGCTAGGCTTTTCGATTCTCGTTTTCTTGTATGGGATTTCACGTTTAAGCGCACGGGGCACACGGCCGCTAGAGGAACTTTCCGTCGATATCGGCTTGATCTATTTCCTTCTTGGAGGTGTTTGGTTCACCATCAGCCGTTTCGGACTTGAGGTCATGGATTTCAGCATGACGATCATCCAATTGACTGCGATCCACTTTCATTTTTCAGCATTCGTCCTGCCGATATTCAACGGTATGCTCGGACGGTTTCTTACGCGACAACAAAACGTGCTCTCTAAAACTTACAAACTAGCGACCTATGGGATTCTCGCTGGTCCGATTCTGATTGCAATCGGCATTACATATTCCAGGCTTTTTGAATTTCTTTCAGTTGGAATCTTTGTCATTGCACTCTTGATTTATTGCATCCTGTTTTTTACCCATGTCATTCCGAAAATAAGCTGGCTGCCAAGGATCTTGGTTTTCCTATCAACCTCAACTTTGATCCTTACACTCGCTTTTTCTTTTATATACGGGTTTAGTAGAGTATTAAATGTGGTGATCATTCCAATTCCGGATATGGTTCTTTTCCATGGTATTGGGAATGCGTTTTTCGTGGTGTTTTGCGGTGTTGTCGGTTGGCTCCTCAATACTCCGAAACCGCACCACAATCCTTATGGTGTCCCATTCAGTAGAATCCATAGCGGTTTTTACACGGGAGCTGATTTTTTCGATCGAAACAACCTGGTCGATCCGACTCGTCACCGGAACAGCTTGATCAATACAATGAGCGACTACGACCGCACAGGTTTCGGCACCCGAAAGCTTCATCCTGAGATTGTGTCATTTTATGAAAATACGCTCAACTACGATCTCGAATCCCATACTGAATGGCAGTCGGGATTCATCACTTTCTCCAAACTCTATAAAGCTATCAGCAGACGGATCGGGCAGATCAACCTCCCGCTAAACGGGACAGATCATATCCGAATGACGGGGAAAATCGTACCTCTTCAATCAGATAAAGATGGCAGGGATGACGTGCGGGCGTGGATTCGGACGACAGAGGATGGAGAGCCGATTTTTGCAGCGGCTTATTCCTCCCATTTACATGAAGGGGAGCGGTATATGAATATTGCGATGCCGCTTTTATTCGGAAACATGACCGGTATTTTAAAGATGGATCTTATCGGAGAAACCGGTTTGAGGCTCGCGAGTTTTACAAAGCATCGAAAAGGCGACGAAGGTATCTATTATCATTGCCCTTTGCTCACGTTAAAACTGCCGATTGAAGAGCATTTTCACGTCTGGTTCGATGTTGGAGCAAATACGTTGAGGGCGAACCATCACATGAGTCTTTTGGGAAAGCCATTTTTGAAAATCGAGTATAAAATCTCGAAAATACACTGAATTCAAGGCAAAAATCCTTTGGACATTTCGATGAATTCTCTGACGGCGAATGGGAGGTACTTGTTTGTTTTCCACAAAAGTCCAAGTTCGAGACTTAGGCTGGAATTCGCCAACGGTATGGCGCGGATCTCTGGGTGAAGGTTTGAATTTGCGATTTTACTAGGTAACAGGGCCACTCCCAATTTTGCCTCTACCATTTCAATCATGAAATCCTTTTGCGAACTTTGGCAAACGACGTTTGGGGTAAAGCCGTTTCTGGAACACTCCTCGAGAATTCGGTCATGAAGAGTGAAGTCATGGCGGTACAGGATGAAGGGTTGGCCTTTAAGCGCTGTGAGTTCTACCTCATTTTCCATAGCTAATGGATGATCGCTATGTACGATGAGCATCAACGGATCATTGATCAACCTCACCATTTCGAAATTCGCTTTATTATCGGGCAGATTACAGACTAGTCCGATATCGAGTGAACCTTCTTCAACCCCTTGTTTGATACTTTTCGAACCGACTTCATTCAGTGAAAGATCAACATGCGCATACGTTTCTTTAAATTGACTGATCAGCTTGGAAAAAAAGGCAGCACCGATGATCGGAGGGATTCCGATCCTGATTTCCCCTTTTTTCAAATCCATAATATCTGTGAGCTCTGAAGTCAGGTTGTTGAAGGCTTGGAGAACACTCTTCGTATTGATGAGTACGGCTTTTCCTGCGTCCGTCAATTCCAATTCTTTGGACCGATAAAATAAAGACACTCCTAATTCTTCCTCTAGTTGTTTGATGGCTTTACTGATCGAGGGCTGGGAAACGTGTAAAGTGGCAGCAGCCTTCGTGAAACTTAAATGTCTAGCAACCTCTGAAAAATATTCGAGGTGGCGGATGTCCATCAGGATCCACTCCTTACTCCCTTGAAATTTTGGTTGTTAAAATGAAAGTGAAATTCACAGGGCTTCTGCGAGAAATGTGAGCCAGACGAGCCCCACTTAGTCCGTATGAAGCGTTCA
The DNA here is from genome assembly GCF_019720915.1 of Alkalihalobacillus sp. TS-13. Lineage (GTDB taxonomy): Bacteria > Bacillota > Bacilli > Bacillales > Fictibacillaceae > Pseudalkalibacillus. The sequence goes on along the minus strand of NZ_JAHKSI010000001.1, from coordinate 2,798,962 downwards.
TAAAGCACTTTCGTCACGGTTTCAGCAATAAATCGCCTGCGGAAAGGGGGAATTTCGTAAAAACCAGCAATAACGTATAACAAAGCTTCTATTAAAAAGTCTATTATAACTAAAATGCATAATCAACATTCTAAATATATATTATGGATATGGATCAATTTATTATAAGATAGTATGTGTGAATTATTTTTCAATTCAGAATATTAAATGAAAAGGCTTACATGCACAGTCAACCATTCGATAGGAGGAATTCATATGTCGGACTATGTAAAAGTGGGAAACCTTCAAGTTGCCCAAGTCTTATACGATTTTATCAATTCCAAAGCGATACCGGGCAGTGAGGTGTCAGCTGATACATTCTGGTCAGGTCTCGAAAAGATCGTCGAAGAGCTTGCCCCTAAAAATAAAGCACTGCTGGAGAAACGGGAAGAACTGCAAGAGAAGATCAATGAATGGCATAAATCGAACAATGCGTTCAATCTCGAAACCTATAAATCGTTCTTGAAAGAGTTGAATTACCTCGAACCAGAAGCCAGTGATTTCAAGGTGTCGACAGAGAATGTCGATGATGAAATCGCGGCACAGCCTGGACCGCAGCTTGTGGTGCCTGTCAACAATGCCCGTTATGCCATCAACGCGGCAAATGCACGGTGGGGAAGTTTGTACAATGCACTTTACGGGACCGATACGATCAGTGAGGAAGGTGGTGCTGATAAGAAAGGGTCCTATAACCCGGTACGTGGTGAAAAAGTCATCGCATTCGCGAGAGAATTTCTCGACAAAACTGTTCCGCTTGCAAAAGGGGATCATAATGACGTAACGGGTTATGCCATCATTGGCGGTAAACTGGCTGCATCTTTAACCAATGGGGAAACGACTGGATTGAAGGATGAGACCCAGTTTGTCGGCTATCAGGGCAATGAAAATGAACCGCAGGCGATTCTTTTAAAAAATAACGGTATTCACTTTGAAATCCAAATCGATCGAGATCATGCAATCGGCCAGACGGACAGAGCTGGTGTGAAGGATGTTTTCGTCGAATCTGCTCTGACGACGATCATGGACTTCGAAGACTCTGTGACAGCGGTAGATGCGGAAGACAAGGTACTCGTCTATAAAAACTATCTAGGTCTTATCAAAGGGGATCTTTCCAGCTCCTTTACGAAAGGGCTGAAAACAGTCACACGGACGCTCAATCCTGACCGTGAATATACATCGCCTGATGGGAAGACGCTCACTTTGCCGGGACGGTCACTCATGTTTGCGCGTAATGTCGGGCATTTAATGACGAGTCAGGCGGTTTTGGATAAGGATGGCCAGGAGGTGCCTGAAGGGATTTTGGATACCGTTGTGACCGGTCTCATCGCAAAACATGATGTACTTGGAAATTCACACTATCAGAATTCCAAAAAAGGCTCGATCTATATCGTCAAACCGAAAATGCACGGATCCGAGGAAGTCGCTTTTGCCAATGAGCTTTTTGATCGGACGGAAGACCTTGTTGGTGTAAAACGAAACACGTTGAAGATCGGTGTGATGGATGAAGAACGCCGTACGACGTTGAATTTGAAGGCTTGTATCGAGAAGGTGAAAGAGCGGATCGTTTTCATCAATACTGGTTTCTTAGACCGGACGGGTGATGAAATGCATACGTCCATGGAAGCGGGGCCGATGATCCGTAAACATGAGATGAAGTCATCGAAATGGTTGCAAGGATATGAAAAATCGAATGTCCAGGTCGGTCTGGCAAGCGGATTCCAGGGTAAAGCGCAGATTGGTAAAGGTATGTGGGCGATGCCGGACTTGATGGCGGATATGATCGAGCAAAAGGGCGGTCAGCTTGAGGCTGGTGCGAATACCGCGTGGGTGCCGTCGCCGACGGCTGCGACGCTCCATGCGCTGCATTATCACCAGATCGATGTGAAAAAAGTGCAAGACCAATTACTTGAATTGAATAATGAATATCAAGATGACATTTTGCAGATTCCTGTTGCCGTAAATCCGGATTGGAGTGCAGAGGAAATCCAGGCAGAATTGGATAACAATGCGCAAGGGATTCTTGGTTATGTTGTGCGCTGGGTGGAGTATGGTATCGGTTGCTCGAAGGTACCTGATATCAACAATGTTGATCTGATGGAAGACCGTGCGACATTGCGGATTTCCAGCCAGCATATGGCGAACTGGCTCCACCATGGTATCTGTACAGAGGAACAGGTTCTTGAGACGTTGAAGCGGATGGCGAAGGTCGTAGATGAACAGAATGCAGGTGATCCGGATTACAAGCCGATGTCTGAGGACTATGCCAAGTCGGTCGGATTCCAGGCGGCTTGCGACCTTGTCCTTAAAGGGTATGAACAGCCGAGCGGCTATACTGAACCGATCCTTCATCGCCGCCGTATCGAAGCGAAACAGCGGATGCTGGCTCAGAAATAGTCATCTTTGAAAGCATAAGACCATTAACTCACGTGCAGTTAGTGGTCTTTTCGTTAAATGGCAGCATGTTTGAGGATCTTAACGGACATGAGAGACGCTATTTGTGATAAAACGATGTGATTCGGAAAATTAGCGGACATGAGAGACGCTATTTGTCTCTTTAATGGTGATTTTCGGACTGTTTTGACCAAATAAGGTCCCTGGTGTCCGCTAAATTTAAAAAACATCAGAAATTGAAGGGAATAAGGTCTCTGGTGTCCGGTAAACTCTATTAGTTTTTGATTTTTGCGAAATTTACTCCCTTTCCGCGGGCGATCAGCGAGTCTCCTCACTTGTACAGGATCTCAACACAAAAATGAAATCATTTTCGTGTTTGCGATGAGAATTCTTAGAAGCGTTTCTTATGCTGGCTTCGACGTTCACCAAAGGACGTGGTGGTTTTTAGTCGAAGTTCCTTTTAAAAACTATGGGGCTCGCCAGGCCTGCTTTTCCCGCATGAGTGTCGCAAATTTCGCTTAAAATCTAGAGAGACCTTTAACCGTTAAATGTTTAAAATCCAGAAAATCACTCTAAAAGGGGTGGATCGTGTGGAATTGAAAGAGGTCAGCGGTGATCAACTGGTTTTATCGAAACAATACGGTAATACGGGTTTGTCCGTCGTCAGCCCACAAAATGAAGAAGAAATCCAGCAAGTGCTACGTATTGCCAATAAGGAAGGAAAAAAAGTCACGGTGATGGGTAACGGGACGAAACGCGGCTATGGCGGCGTGAAGGAAGAATACGATCTCGTCCTCTCACTGGCGGATTATAAAGGAATCGTCGAGCATACTGTCGGCGATATGACAGTGACGGTAAGGCCTGGAATAACGATCGCAGAACTTCAGGATTATCTCAAGAAGCATGATCAGATGGTTTCCATCGATCCGAGTTGGCCCGAACAGGCAACGGTTGGTGGTGTGATTGCGGCGAATGAAAGCGGTCCGAAACGACTCAAATATGGTTCAGCAAGAGATCTCGTCATCGGTTTGAGGGTCGTTTATGCTGACGGCAGTGTCATCCGTACAGGTGGGAAGGTCGTGAAAAATGTGGCCGGCTACGATATGAACAAACTGTTCATCGGTGCGATGGGGACTTTGGGTGTCACCTCGGAAATCACTATGAAATTGAGGCCGGTTCCGAAGCACGAAAGCCTCGTCCTTTTATCAATTGAAGAAAATCGTTTGGACGAATTGAAAAAGTTCATTGTGAAGCTACAGGACTCGATGATTGAACCGGTATCCCTTGAACTTGTGGTACCCTCCCTGTCGGAAAAATTGTTCGATCGGAAGGAGTATACCCTGCTGATCGCGTTTGAAGATGTCGAAAAAGCGGTTCGTTATCAGGAAGAATGGGTAGCGGCGAACAAACCCGAAGCGGCGATCCAATCAGTATTATCACCAAAAGAGTCGAGAGAATTTTGGGAAAGATTTTCGAACCTCCAGCCAAATGCCCTGAATGTTAATCAGTTGGAAGACCAGGTTAAGGCTGTTGTTAAAATCAGCAGCAAAAACATGGAGGTATTCCATATTCTCGAAGAATGCCGGAAAATGCATCAGAAAAACGGGATAGAGGTAGAAGCGCATGGCGGACTTGGCCACGGGTTGAGTTATGTGATGCTCAGTGGACCAGCCGACGCGATCAAAAATACAATCATTCAGCTGCGAGACTTCGTCAGCACGAAAAATGGTTATGCTGTCGTCAAACATCTGCCCTTCGAACTCCGGAAGGAAATTGATATCTGGAACGGTAAGCCGTCTTACTTTTTCCTATTCGAAGGTATCAAACGGAAAATCGATCCCGAAAACACCTTGAATCACAAGCGTTTTATAGGAGGGATATGAAATGGCTGTAAAAGTGAAGGAGCAGCATCAGCAAGTCGACCCGCCTTGCAGTTCTTCCAACAGTTTAAGCAACTATCTATGGGATGACCATCCGGATGAGGAAAAGTGGGCGGACTGTGTCCATTGCGGGATGTGTCTTGAATCGTGTCCGACGTATCTTGAAACCGGGCAGGAGCAGCATTCGCCCCGTGGACGCGTCCATCTGATCAAATCGGTCGCGGAAGGAAAGCTCGAAGTGAATGAACAATTCATGGATCCTGTGTTCCAGTGCCTCGATTGCCGTGCGTGTACGACGGCTTGCCCGGCTGACGTTGATGTCGGTGGCTTGATTGAGGAAGCGCGGGGGCAGGTGCGCCAGGCGATGCCGCTGAAAGGATGGAAAGGAGCGGTCAGCAACCTGTTTTTGAAGGAGCTTTTTCCATATAAAAATCGCTTGAACGTTGTTGGTGGCTTCTTGAATTTTTACCAGAAGAGCGGTCTGCAGCAGGTCATCCGGAAAACTGGCGCATTGAAGGTTATGCCGAAGCATCTGGCCGAGATGGAATCGATCATGCCGGAAATCCAACCATCAATCCAGAAAAAGTATAAGGATGTCAGTGTCATCCCTGCGAACGGCGAGCCGAAAGCGAGGGTCGCCATGTTGACCGGGTGCATTATGGATGTCATGTTCGCGGATATCAACCAATCAACGATCAATGTGTTGACCTACAACGGCAATGAAGTCGTTTTACCGAAAAACCAGACGTGCTGTGGCGCGCTTCACGTTCATGCGGGTGACCGTGAGACCGGAAAAAGACTCGCAAGACAGAACATCGAGGCTTTCCAGGACGTTGATAAAGTCATCATCAATGCGGCTGGTTGCGGTTGTGCGTTGAAAGAGTATCCTGAGCTGCTACGGAATGATCCGGAATGGAAATCGAGAGCGGAGGAATTTGCGGATAAAGTCGAGGACATATCCAAATATCTGTATGATACCGGCTATGAAAAACCGCACAGTGAAGTGAATAAGAGGATCACTTATCACGATGCGTGTCATCTTGCGCATGGACAGGGGATCCGGCATGAACCGCGCCAACTTCTCAATAATATCAACGGCGTCGAATATGTCGAACAGCCCAATGCGGATACGTGCTGTGGGAGCGCCGGAATTTATAACATAACGAATCCTGAAATGGCGGGAGCGGTCCTGAAGCGGAAGATGGAGAATGTACCGCATGATATCGAGATGATCTCGATGGGGAACCCTGGCTGCATGCTGCAAATGGCGCTCGGTGTGCAAAAATACGGAAGACGGGCGGAAATCGTCCACACCGTCCAGCTGCTTGATTGGGCTTACCAGCAGGATATCAAGGTTGGGCCTGGTCCATCGGACGCTAATCTCGCTACTACTGCGAGGAAGGGGTGATCGCTTATGTTTTTTACGAAAAAGAAGAAGAACCCGCCACGAGATCCAGTGATTGAAAGTTTTGCAGGCATTGTCGGTGAAAAATCGATCCTTTATAAAAAGGAAGATCTCCTCTCTTATGATTGTGATGGGTTCACGATCCACAAGGCGATGCCAAAAGCGGTTGTTTTCCCGAAGGATACAGCCGAGGTGTCCGACATCGTGAAGTATTGTGCGGAGAATCAACTGCCGTTCCTCGCACGGGGAGCTGGGACCGGCCTCAGTGGGGGGGCGATCCCGCTCAATGGAGAAGTGATCATCAGTCTCGTGAAAATGAAACATCTGTTGAGTGTCGATTACGAAAACCGGCAAGCCGTTGTCCAACCCGGATTCGTCAATCTGAAGCTGACGCATTCGATTGCTGACAAAGGATATTATTATGCGCCCGATCCTTCGAGTCAGTATGTTTGTACAATCGGAGGAAATGTAGCGGAGAATGCGGGCGGAGCCCATTGCCTCAAATACGGGGTGACGACGAATCACATCTTGGGGCTTGAGGTGGTTTTACCGGATGGGGAAATCATCGAAATCAGTGAGAACGGTATCCCGGATACGCCAGGATATGACCTGCTAGGACTTCTCACTGGGTCGGAAGGGACGCTCGGCATCGTGACGAAAATCACGGTTCGGATCCTGAAAAACCCGGAAGGGAAACAGACGGTCCTCGCCTATTTTGATGATGTGGAAGAAGGCAGTCAGGCTGTGTCGGATATCATCTCTGCGGGAATTGTGCCCGCCGCACTTGAAATGATGGACAAGACGGCGATTGAAGGTGTTGAGGCTGGTACGTATCCTGTCGGGCACCCGGATGACATTGAAGCATTGCTGCTCATTGAAGTTGATGGCATCACTGCGGGAATTGCTGAGCAAATTGAAGAGATCATGAGTGTTTGCAGGAAATGGAATGTACGGGAAGTGAAGGTCGCAGAAAGTGAAGAGGAAAGGGGAAGATGGTGGGCGAACCGGAAGACCGGATTCGGAGCGATGGGGGCGATTTCACCTGATTATCTTGTGCAGGACGGGGTGATCCCACGTAGCAGGCTTCCGGAAGTATTACGTAATATCGCCAAAATCAGTGAGGAATCAGGGCTGAGAATCGCAAATATCTTTCATGCTGGAGATGGAAATCTCCATCCGTTGATCTTATTCGATTCGAGGATTCCAGGAGAAACGGAGAAAGCGCTTCAAGCAGGATCCGCCTGTTTGAAGGCGTGTGCCGATGTCGGCGGCTCAATCACTGGTGAACATGGTGTCGGCATCGAAAAGATCGAGGAGATGCGGTTCATTTTTACCGATGAAGAGTTGGAAGCACAGACTAATGTACGTGACGTCTTTAATCCGTATGGTTTGTTGAACAGTGGGAAGCTGTTCCCGACGCCAAGCCGGTGTATGGATGTCAAAAAAGTGATGTAGGAAGAATTTTACAATAGGCTTTGTGAGTTTTATTGTTGATCTCTGCGAAATTACTCCCTTTCCGCGGGCAAACGAAAAGCGGAAGCGACCCGGTTAGGCACGTAGGTCACTGGAAAACTGACGAGGAGGCTCGAACCAAACAAAGACTTGGTTCTGCGTGGGCTAACTCATAAGGATGTCAATTAATGTGTTGCCGCCGCAGGAAGTTTGAAGTGATCCAAGTGACTGGTCGCTGAGCTAGACATCACTTCCCTGTATTAACCCACTTCCGCGAGCCTCCTCACTTGCACAGGATGTCAACACAAAAATGGCATATTTTCGTGTCTGCGATGAAAATGCATAGAAGCTTTCCTTATGCTAGCTTCGACGTTCACCACAAGACCACGGACTTATATCCCATCCTTTTTGCAGTTTTGCGCCGAGTAACCGCAGGCGCAGGACGTGGTGGTATTTAGGCGAAGGTCATTATTATTCTCGAAGATCCTTTTAAAATAGTGTGGGGTCTCGCCTGGACCGATTTTCCCGCAGGAGTGTTGCAAATTTCGCTTGAAATCAACAATGTCCTTAACAGAGACGATAAAAAGTTTATGACAGCTTAGGAGTGAAGAAAATGAAGTTTGCGAGATTCAAATATAAAGAACAAGTGTACTTCGGTGTCGTAACCGAGGATGAATGCAAAGTGATAGAGGGAGACCTTTTTGATAGTTGGGATTATACCGGGGAAACGGTGGCAAAGGACGATGTTGAGTTCCTGGCACCGGTAACCCCGAATAAGATTATTGGAATCGGCGCCAACTATGTCGGTAAGAAGGAGGAGCTGCCTTCTTCACCGCCGGACATGCCGGTATTCTTTTTCAAACCGGATTCGTCTGTGACTGGACCAGATACGGAAGTGATAGTGCCTGAGTCCATTGATGAAATCAAGTTTGAATCGGAATTGGCAGTCGTCATCGGAAAAAAAATGAAGAACGTTGCGAAAGAGGAAGTGATCGACCATATTTTCGGTTATACGATCGGGAACGATGTAACGGCTCCTCAATTTTTCCATGAAAACGGGCACTGGACGCTCGGAAAAGCTTTCGATACGTTCACGCCGATCGGTCCTGTCATTGAAACGGAGCTCGATCCAGACAAAATTCATGTCAAGGCGGTGGTGAATGGTGAAGAAAAACAGAACAGTCCGACAGACCTCATGATTGTGCCGTTGAGAGAAATGGTTGCTTATCTCTCCAATGTCATGACGCTGCAGCTGGGAGATGTCATTTTGACGGGAAGCCCATTAGGCGCCCACTTTGTTAAGGGTGGTGATGTCGTCGAATGTAAAATTGATGAAATCGGATCATTAAAGAGCAAGTTTGTAAAAGCCCCTGTTCCTATCAATAACTGATTACGACCGTTGAACAGGGAGGGTAATGAAAAAAGGCTGTTTTCGCATAGATGTTGTTTTTGAGCTTGGACTTTCCGTGGGCAATCTGCAAGCCTCCTCAGCTCGTTTCTCGCTTGCGGGGTCTCGCTTAGCTTGCTGGTCCCGCAGGAGTCTCGCATATTTCCACTGTCATTAGCATTCAGCATCTTCCTTAACAACATTCCATTACCAACAAACTTTTAGAAAACAGCCTAAAAAATAATAGGGTTATAGGAGGTAATTATGAGTACTGGTACTTTGGCATTATTGTCGTTATTACCGATTGCCGCAGTTGGTATCTTCCTCGTTGGGCTCAGATGGCCGGCAAGTAAAGCCATGCCGATTTCGTACTTAGTGGCAGTGGTTTTGGCTTTATTTGTATGGAAGATTCCCGGTGCAACAGTCGCTGCTGCCTCTGTCAACGGATTAGTCGTTGCTGCCACACTACTTTACATTATTTTCGGAGCCATTCTATTATTGAACACTTTACAGGAAAGCGGTGGGATCAAAACCATCCGCGAAGGTTTCATCGATATCTCCCCGGACAGGCGGATCCAGGTGATCATCGTCGCCTGGCTTTTCGGTTCGTTCATTGAAGGATCCGCTGGCTTTGGTACGCCTGCTGCGGTAGCTGTCCCGCTGCTTGTTGGACTAGGGTTCCCGGCAATGGCTGCGGTCGTAGCGGGGATGGTCATCCAGAGTACACCGGTCTCCTTCGGTGCTGTTGGAACGCCGATCCTTGTCGGGGTGCAATCTGGTTTAGTCGCGGATGCGAGCATTACGGATAACTTCCTCTCTCTCGTAACGATGATCGGCGGAAAGGTCGCGATCGTTCATGCGATTGTTGGGACACTCGTTCCATTGTTCGTTGTGGCTTTGATGACACGCTTCTTCGGGAAAAACAAATCGTTCAGAGAGGGGATCAAGGTCTGGAAGTTTGCGTTGTTTGCTGCATTTGCAATGACAGTTCCGTATGTGCTCGTCGCGAATGTGCTTGGTCCTGAATTTCCTTCCCTGATTGGTGGTCTTGTCGGTCTTGCAATTGTTGTTTTCGCTGCTAAAAAAGGTTTTCTCATGCCTTCGAAAGAAGAGCATTGGGATTTTGAAGAAAAATCGAAGTGGGATCCTTCATGGACTGGAAAAATTGAAATCGGGGATATCGAACACCGAAATGGCCGGATGTCGATGGTCCGTGCATGGATGCCGTACATTCTCATCGGTGTATTCCTCGTATTGACCAGATTGAAAGCGCTTCCATTTTTAGAATGGCTACAGGCGTGGACGGTCACGTTCGAGAATATGTTCGGGACCGAAATCACAGCTAGCTTCCAGCCGCTCTATCTGCCGGGTACGATTTTTGTGGTCGTCTCATTGATCACCTTTTTCATCCATCAGATGGATTTTGGTGCCTATAAAAGGGCATGGGCTCATTCTGGTAAAACGATGATTGCTGCCTCGACTGCACTCGTTTTTACCGTGCCGATGGTTCAGGTCTTCCTCAATTCCGGCGGTGGTGCTGCGGGTTATGAGCGGATGCCGATTGTACTGGCCGATGGAGTAGCTTCACTCACCGGAGACATCTGGCCGTTGTTTGCGCCATTCATCGGTGGGCTCGGGGCGTTCATTGCAGGGAGTAATACGGTCAGTAACATGATGTTTTCTTTGTTCCAGTATGATGTTGGGTCGCAAATCGGTGTCGATGCTTCCTGGATCGTTGCATTGCAAGCGGTCGGTGGTGCTGCAGGGAATATGATCTGTGTGCATAATGTCGTTGCGGCTTCTGCTGTCGTCGGCCTGGTCGGGAAGGAAGGGGATGTTATCCGGAAAACACTCATTCCGTTCTTCTATTATGCGACTGCAGCCGGAGCACTCGGATATTCGATCGTTTGGACAGCTGAAAAGGGTGTAATGAATATCGGGACGGTCATTGTTGCCGTCATCGCGGCTCTTGCTATTTATACGATTGCCACGAATAAAAATAAGACGGATCTCGTCCAGGTCGATCAGAAACAGATCAAGTCAGTGAAATAATTGCAAAACCCCCTTCGAGTGTGAACGGAGGGGTTTTTATTTCATTTAAAGAAAGTATAAATACTTTCTTCAATATAAGGGCAACTAAGGCTCAGCCTGCGCTAAAGCTTGGCTTTGCCAAGTTTACTTTACAGAAAATTCACACGATATTGTTGTGAGAGGAACATGCTTCTACTATAATACAACCAAGTCAATTCAATAGCTTTTTAAAAGAGAGGCTAGATGACGTTTGGTTCGTGGCAGAATGTGAGATTAACAGTATCTTTATATAAGAAAGATTGATAGGAGGGGAGCTATACATGAACGTTTCCTTATTCATCACTTGTTTAGCAGACTTGTTTTATCCGGAGGTCGGGATGGATACGGTTGAACTGTTGGAAAAGTTCGGTTGTGACGTTGATTTTCCTGAACAACAGACATGCTGTGGACAGCCGGCATTCAACAGCGGATATCACCAAGAGGCGAAACAAACGGCCAAGCATATGATCCGGGTATTTGAGAATGCCGACTATGTGGTCACGCCTTCGGGCTCATGTGCAACGATGCTCAAGGAGTATGTCCATCTTTTTGATGATAATCCATGGGCATCACACGCCTCGAAACTGGCGGATAAAACTTTTGAGCTGACCCAATTTTTGATAGAGGTCCTTGATGTCAAGGATATCGATGCAAAACTACCAGCAAAGGCAACCTATCATACGTCCTGTCATATGACGAGATTGCTAGGGGTTTCTGATGCGCCTGCAAAACTATTAAGTCAGGTAGAGGGGCTTGAGATGCAGCCGCTGCCGAACTGTCATGATTGCTGTGGCTTCGGTGGGACGTTTTCAGTAAAAATGCCGGAAATCTCAAAAGAAATGGTCGATGACAAGGTTGAAAATATCAAGAAGAGCGGCGCGGACATTCTCATAGGCTCGGATTGCGGCTGTTTGATGAATATCAGCGGGAGGTTGTCGAGAGAAGAATCCCCTGTAAAAGTGCTTCATATCGCACAAGTGTTGAACGGGAAATCTGTGGATCGAGGTGAATCGGATGGGCATTAAGATTGGAGACCGGAAATTTCCAGAACGTGTGAACACAGGATTAGGGAATGCTTTTATGCGTGGTGCTGTCCAATCGGCCCAGGGCAGACTGCGGGATGGACGATTGAACGCAGCTGAAGAGCTCGGAGACTGGGAAGAATGGCGGAACCTCGGTGAAGAGATTCGGAAGCATACGCTCCAAAACCTGGATTATTATCTTGAGCAGCTGAGTGAAAATGTGGCTAGACAGGGTGGACATGTTTATTTTGCGGAAACGGCTGAAGACGCCAACCGGTACATAAAAGAGGTGATCCAGAAGAAAAACGCTAAAAAGGCGATCAAGTCCAAATCGATGGTGACCGAAGAAATCGGCATGAACGAGGCGTTGGAAGAAGTGGGCTGTGAGATTGTCGAGTCGGATCTCGGCGAGTATATCCTGCAAGTGGATGACTGGGATCCGCCGTCCCATATCGTTGCCCCTGCCCTTCATAAAAACAAGGAGCAGATCCGCGATGTTTTCCGGGATCGCAAGGGGTATTTGAAGACGGAAAAACCGGAGGAGCTCGCTCTGTTTGCACGTGAGCAGTTACGGAAGGAATTTCTGTCAGCGGATGTCGGCATCACCGGTTGTAATTTTGCGGTTGCAGAGTCTGGGACGGTCAGTTTGATTACGAACGAAGGAAATGCGCGTTTGGTCTCGGCGCTTCCGAAAACGCAGATAACGGTAATGGGCATGGAACGGATCGTGCCGACCTGGGAAGAGCTTGATGTGCTCGTAAGTCTGTTGTGCAGGAGTGCGGTCGGACAGAAGCTAACCAGCTATGTGACAGGTTTGACGGGAGTAAGAGGCGAGAATGAAGTTGATGGACCAGAGGAGTTCCATCTCGTCATTATCGACAATGGCCGTTCGAAGATCCTCGGGACCGAATTCCAGGAAGCTCTGCATTGTATTCGATGCGCGGCTTGTATCAATGTATGTCCCGTGTATCGTCATATTGGCGGACATTCGTATGGTTCCATCTACCCGGGTCCGATCGGAGCGGTCCTGACACCGCTTCTGGATGGCTATGAGGACCATAAGGAATTGCCATACGCCTCTACACTCTGTGCAGCCTGTACGGAAGCATGTCCTGTCAAGATCCCGCTTCACGATCTGTTAAATAAACATCGGAAAAAGATTGTGGAAGAAGAAGCCGCTGTACCATGGGTAGAACGGACGGCTATGAAAGTTTTTAAAGCAGGGACGACTTCAACGGCTTTGTATAAAATCGGGACGAAAGCAGCACCGATGTTCATGACGCCTTTAGTAACCAGCGGAAAGATCACTTCCGGACCAGGTGCCTTGAAGGGATGGACGGCCAGCAGGGATTTTCCTGCTCTGAAAAAGGAACGCTTCCGGGACTGGTATAAAAAGCGTGGAAAGGATGGTGCGTCAAATGACAGCGGGATCGATCCAAAATCGCGAAACCTTTCTCAATAATGTCGCGAAACATCTAGGCAGGGAACGGATCTACGGGGATGTTGTAAAGCCGGAGTGGCAACACCAGCCCCAGTGGAAGGTTATGGACACCTTCAGTCAAGATGATCTTCTTGAGGTGATGAAGATCCAATGCACGAAGATCCATACAGACCTTGTTGAAACCGATGTTGACAATCTATCAACTGCGCTTGCCGATGTAGTCGAGCAATACGGAAGTAAATCGATCGTTTCATGGGATGATTTCCGGTTCAAGGAATACGGTTTGGACAGTTATTTGAATCGTGAGGATGCTCCTTTCAGTTTTCATGAATGGAATAGTGACGCAGGGCGGAAAAACATCGATCTGGCTGAGCAAGCAGATCTCGGAATCACGTTCAGCGATGTGACGCTCGCAGAATCCGGTACAGTCGTTCTGTTCAGTGACGAAGGGAAAGGAAGGGCAGTGAGTCTGCTCCCAGCCGCCTATATCGCGATCGTCCCGAAAAGTACCATCGTTCCACGGATGTCGCAGGCTACACGATTGATTCATGAAAAAGCGGAAAACGGAGAGCGCTTCCCGACTTGTATTAATTTCATTTCAGGACCGAGTAACAGTGCGGATATCGAAATGAGCCTCGTGGTTGGCGTTCACGGCCCAATCAAAGCGACGTATATCGTTGTGACAGACCGGTAAGCTTGGTAAGCGTGCCTGATTCAGACAGGTACAGGAGTTTTGAGCTGCAAGCTGTCTCAAAACAAGGTTAATTCGACAGGAGCAGGATAAAAAACCGGTAAGCTGTCCCGAAACAATACTAATTGGGACAGGAACAGGAGAAAAAAGCGATAGACTGTCCGAATTCAGATTTTATCGACACTCCAGTAGGAACAGCAAACCATGCGAGACCCACAGTGAGTCACGAATAAGAAGGCTCGGGGAAGGATTGAATTACGCAAATTAAACAACAAAAAATAGACGTTCAAACTTTGTTCAAAAATTGAGCCAGTTCCTATAAGAACGGCTTTTTTTCTTTATCTAAGGACAGAGAATCAAAACAAGTTCGAAATACTATTACTACTAATCGATTGAATATCCGTTGACAACAGCCGATAAGAGGAATGATGGGATTTTTCAGATTAAAACCGCGCTATCACTGCAACGCGGTGAAGAGATATTTGGTACATTCTAATCAGGACCCGGAATAAGAATTTTTATACGAATAGACTATTTCTTAGCAGGAATAGATGGGTTAGTGTAGTATGGTACGCGCAAAAGGGAAAAACTTGTCGAATCTTATCGAGGCTGAAAAGTGGCGTTATACCTAGATTTCGTCATATTTTAAAACAAATTGAAACACAAATGTAATACTATTTTGGGTTAATTTGACGAATCGAGATGTTATAATAGTTGGTGCTAAAAGTCAATTTCAAACTAAATCTACTATTATACTCTGATATAAAATAACAGGATATTTACTTCGATGAGAATTGACAACAAGAGAAAATACAAGGTGTGATGAAATTGATCGAAATGATCGATGTTTGGAAAACCTATCCTAACGGTGTAATGGCACTGAACGGGATAGATGTCCATATAGATAAAGGGGAATTTGTCTACGTCGTGGGCTCGAGTGGTGCAGGAAAGTCAACATTCATCAAATGTATGTACCGCCAGGAAAAACCTACCAAGGGCAATATCATAATAAACGGGAAAAGCCTGACTAAGGTGAAAGAGCGTCATATTCCATACTTAAGAAGACAAATCGGTATCGTCTTCCAGGATTTTAAGCTCCTGCCGAAATTGACGGTATACGAAAATGTCGCGTTTGCTCTCGAGGTCATCGAGGAGACACCAAAGGTCATACGTAAACAAGTGATGGAAACACTTGAACTCGTAGGTCTCAAGAACAAAGCGCGGTTTTTACCTGATGAGCTCTCTGGCGGTGAACAGCAGCGTGTATCGATTGCTCGATCCATCGTTAATAGACCGCATGTCGTGATTGCGGACGAGCCTACAGGAAACCTAGACCCCGATACAGCTTGGGGCATTATGGAAGTTTTTGAAGAGATTTCGAATAGAGGGACCACTGTAGTTATGGCTACCCACAACAAAGAGATTGTAAACACGATAAAAAAACGGGTAATCGCCATAGAAGGCGGTCGCATCGTACGTGACGAGAAAAGAGGTGTATACGGTTATGATGAAACTCCGGACCCTCTCTCGACACATTAAAGAAGGTTTTAAAAACCTGGGCCGGAACGGGTGGATGTCTTTCGCATCGATCAGTGCCGTAACCGTGACCCTTTTACTTGTGGGTGTATTTCTTGTTCTATTGCTTAACATCAACGCAATTGCGTCTCAAATAGAAGATGATGTTGAAATCCGTGTGTATCTAGATAAAACGATAAAAGCTGACCGGCAGGAACAGATTGAAAAAGATCTGAATGGAATCGATCGGGTCAATGATGTACGATTCGTCCCGAAAGAACAAGGCTTGAAAGAGTTGATTGATAGTTTAGGAGATGAGGGTGAAGTATTCGCATCTCTTGAAAATGAAAATCCGCTGCCAGATGCATTTGCTGTAAAAACGGAAAAGCCACAGGATACACCTGTTGTCGCCAAGAAAATCGAAGGGATTAAGAACGTGACCAAAGTCGAATACGGCAAAGGTACCGTCGAAAAGCTCTTCAAGGTGACAGACACGGCACGTAACGTTGGCTTGGTCCTTATTGTCGGACTGTTGTTTACGGCGATGTTCTTGATTGCCAATACGATCAAGATCACGATCGTTTCACGTGGTAGAGAAATCGAAATCATGAAATTGGTAGGTGCGACGAACGGATTCATCCGATGGCCGTTCTTCGTAGAAGGATTCCTGTTAGGTGTCCTTGGAGCGCTTGTGCCAATCGGGCTCTTAATCCTTGCTTATCAATTCATCTATGATGCTGTAAGTGTAGATTTGAAGACCGTGTTCATTCAACTGCTTCCAGTCTATCCGCTGATGTTCCAGCTAGCTGGATTGCTTATAGTTATCGGTGCGTTCATAGGCGTATGGGGAAGCATGACTTCAGTCCGTAAGTTCTTGAAAGTCTAATTTTAAAAGCGAAATTTACGACACTCCTGCGTGAAGAGCGAGCCAAGAAAAAGGGAGTGAATTTCGCAGATTAACAAAGCCAAAAAGATAGGTTGGGGCTGCCATACAGGCGGTCACCAACTACTTACATACTTAAAACTTGAATGGGGGATAAGAGATTGAAAAGGAAGTTCATAGCAGTCGCAGCCTCGATCAGTTTAATATTCAGTGGATTCAATTTTGTCGGTGGTAATGAGGCTCATGCCGAGTCTCTGAAAGATAAGATCAATAGCGTAAAAGAAAAGCAGAGCACTAACTCATCGAAACAACAAGAAATTAAAAAAGAGATAGAAAAAATCAAGCATAATCAAGGCCTGCTAGATGCTGAAATCAAAAAGCTAGATAAACAGGTCGCTGAGACGGAAAACAAAATCGCTGGAAAAGAAAAAGAAATCGCAAACACGAAAGAAGAAATCGATAAGCTGAAAGCGGAAATCGCTGAGACAAAAGAACGTATCGCTGAACGTGATGAAATGTTGAAAGATCGTGTAACAGCAATGTACGAAAATGGTGGTTCTGTTCAATACTTAGAGGTATTGCTTGGGTCGAAAAGCTTTGGAGATTTCCTTGATCGCGTATTTGCTTTAAACGAAATTTCGAAGCAAGATAAAGAAATTCTTGAGGCACACAAAGCTGATAAAAAAGCACTTGAAGAAATGATGGCAGAAGTTGAACAACAACTTGCCGATCTTAAAGAACAAATGAAAGAGCTTGAAGCTTTGAAATCTGATTTGAAAGCCCAAGCCAAACTTAAAAATGAATTGTTGAGCGAACTTCAAAAGGAAGAGGATCACAAGCATGCTGAAATGGGTAAATTAGAAGACGAATCTGATCTATTAAAAAAGCAGCAGGCAGCGTTTGAAAAAGAGATGAAACGTCAACAAGCAGCTAAGAACAGCGGATCGTCCTCAACACCAGCGGTCGGTAACGGAATGTTCATGAAACCGGCTAATGCTCCGCAAACATCAGGATTCGGATCCCGTTGGGGAGAACTCCACGCTGGAATAGACCTGGCGAAAGGCGGCACAGTACCAATTGTTGCATCAGCTTCTGGTACAGTCATCAAGTCTTACTATTCAAGCAGCTACGGAAATGTTGTGTTTATCGCACACTATATCAATGGTCAAAAATATACAACAGTCTACGCACATATGAGAAATCGTTTGGTCGGTAATGGCGCTTCTGTTAAGAAAGGTCAGCAGATCGGTAATATGGGTAGCACTGGAAGATCGACTGGTCAGCACTTGCACTTTGAGATCCATAAAGGTGATTGGAACCAAAGCAAGTCTAATGCAGTCAACCCGAATAATTACTTCTAATCGATGGATACAGATCACACCCCGGGAACGGTACTGGGGTGTGATTTTTTCTAAAGATAAGAAAAACTTAGGTCTGCCACAGCACTTCGACGTGGTAGTTTTTATGAAGACAGTCTGAGGATGTTTTTGTGTTTTGTAGATAATTTCGGATTTTTGTAAAAGATCATCTTTTTTTGTAGATAAATCAGAATGACATATAAGTTGACCACTCATTTTCCCTTATTTACGGGCAACCTCTGCATTTTTATGAATAAATACCATCCTATAACGTCCTAATTATTCTGTTTTTCTTCCATAATCGGATAAAAACATCGATTTAGAGAGGGAGGGTGTCTAAAAGCATCCTAACTTGCGCAGGATCTCAACAAAAAAATGAAATCGTGGCTGTGATGAGAATTCTTAGAAGCTTTCCTTTCCTCGTCACATTGGCAGTATTGTGCGAAGTTCACTTGCTTTCCGTTGGGAATCTGGGAGCTGCTCAGCTCGTTCCTCGCTTGCAGCGTCTCGCTTAGCTTGATTTCCCGCAGGAGTCTTCTTCCCTATTTCCACTGGCATAAGCTTTAAGCATCTTCCTTATCCTCACTCCAATAGCAACAAACTTTTATCTTATTTAAATGTTGTCAACATTACCTTTGCCAAAGATGCATTTTCATTGTATTGATAGCGCTCTTGTAAACGCTTTATGATAAAGGTAATCGTAAAGTTGTTTAAAATAAGGGGGATTATATATGGTTGAAAATAAACAGCAATCTGGCATAAGAGCGAAAATCCAACGATTTGGCAGCTTCTTAAGCGGAATGATCATGCCGAACATAGCAGCCTTCATCGCTTGGGGGATCATAACGGCCCTATTCATCGAAACAGGCTGGTTGCCGAACGAAAGCCTTGCGGAACTAGTGGGACCGATGATCACTTATTTGCTTCCATTATTGATCGGATTCAGTGGTGGACGTATTGTCTATGATTTACGCGGTGGTGTCGTCGGGGCGACTGCGACGATGGGTGTCATTGTCGGTGCTGACATACCTATGTTCCTAGGTGCAATGATTATGGGGCCGCTTGGTGGTTATGCAATCAAACAGGTCGACAAATTGTTTGAAAACCGTATACGTTCTGGTTTCGAAATGCTTGTCAACAATTTCTCGGCTGGTATTACTGGTGCGATTTTGACCATCATCGCCTATCTCGGAATCGGTCCAGTGGTAAGTGGAATCACAAAAGCACTTGGAACCGGTGTTGAAGCGATGATCAACGCTGGGCTATTGCCATTGGTCAACCTATTCATCGAACCAGCCAAAATACTGTTTTTAAATAACGCCATCAACCATGGAATCTTAAGTCCACTTGCAGTCGATCAGGCACAGCAAGTCGGTAAGTCGATCTTATTCTTGCTTGAAACAAACCCAGGACCAGGGTTAGGAGTGCTGATCGCTTTCATGGTCTTTGGTAAAGGGATATCCAAACAAACGGCTCCTGGTGCCGCAGTCATCCACTTCCTTGGTGGAATTCATGAAATCTATTTTCCTTACATCCTATCAAAGCCGACATTGATCCTTGCTGTCATAGCTGGAGGCGTAAGTGGAACAGCAACATTTGCAGCTTTTGGGGCAGGTCTTACGTCAACTCCTTCTCCGGGTAGTATATTCGCGCTGTTAGCTTTGACACCGAAAGGGAACTTTGCTGGCGTCGTTTTAGGTGTTCTGGTTGCCACATTAGTATCTTTCATCGTTGCTTCAGTTATTTTAAAAACGAGTAAGCAGGACGAAAAAGGCCTGACAGAGGCGACTACACGGATGGAAACAATGAAAGGGAAGAAGAGCCAGGTTTCTGATCAATTGGTTTCCAAGAAGGATGAAGAAGAAGAGACCAATACAGAGGAGCCTGTTAATCGGGATACAAGTGAAGTGCCAAGTGTCAATCAGGAAAATATCGATAAAATCATCTTTGCTTGCGATGCTGGAATGGGATCCAGCGCCATGGGATCATCATTATTGAAAAACAAATTCAAGAAGGCAGGCATTGAGATCGATGTGACCAATATGGCGATCAATGATCTACCTTCAGATGTGGATATTGTCATCACCCATAAGGATCTGACAGAACGGGCGATCCAAAAGGTTCCTGGTGCACATCATATCTCTGTCGATAATTTCTTGAACAGCCCTAAGTACGATGAGTTAGTTGAAGAATTGAAAAAAGATTGAAGAATACAAGAGAAGGGTCTGCATGTTCAGACTCTTTTTCTTTAGCTGTTTTTTTACGGTGTGGAAATATACTCGCTTTCCGCGGGCAAACGAAAAGCGGAAGCGACCCGATTAGTCACGTAGGTCACTGGAAAACGGACGAGGAGGCTCGAACCAAACAAAGACTTGGTTCTGCGTGGGCGACTCATAAGGATGTTAATCAATGTGTCGACCGCCGTAGGAAGTTTGAAGGGATCCAAGTGACTGGTGGCTGAGCTAGACATCACTTCCATGCATAAGCCCTGAATCTGCAAGCCTCCTCACTTGCACAGGATCTCAACACAAAAATGAAATCATTTTCGTGTCTGCGATGGGGATTCTTAGAAGCGTTCCTTATGCTGGCTTCGACGTTCACTACAGGACGTACTTGTACAGGATGTGCTGACTTCGACGTTCACCATAGGACGTGGTGGTATTTAGTCGAAGTTCATTATTATAGTCGAAGATCCTTTAAGAGTGCGGGGTCTCGCTTAGCTTGCTTTCCCGCAGGAGTCTCGCATATTTCCACTGCCATAATCATTCAGCATCCTTATCCACACTCTATTAGCAACAAACTTTTAGAAAACTGCCTTCATCAATTAGGCCACATACGCCATTTAAATTTTGTCAACATTAGAAGAGACGAGACTACATTTAGTTTTCGTTGATAGATATAGGGGTTACCACGTAGAATTTGAGTTGAGCAATGCTTATTGAATTTAAATTTTGTCAAAGGGAGGTGATTGACTGATGTATATTACAGCAAGGGAACGAAAGATATTGGATGTTTTGTTGCGGACCAAGAATGAAGTTCCAATAAAGGAGATTGCCGATCAGATAGGCGTCAGTTCAAGAACCATCCACAGGGATCTTAAAGAATTAGAACGTATATTGCAGCCGCATGGAATCTCAATTGATAAAAAAGCCGGAAGCGGGTTGAAATTGAAAGCTTCTGTAAGTGAACGAAATTCTCTCTTATCTGTTATCCATCAACAAGTACAAACAGATTATACACCTGAGGAGAGGCAGACTTTGATTCTTTCAAGATTATTGGAAGCCCGTGAGCCTGTGAAATTATTCTCTCTTGCTGATGAATTGGGTGTGACGATTGCGACGATCAGTCATGATTTAGACAAAATTGAAAATTCGTTGGAAAGTTTTCATTTATCTTTGGTTCGCAGACGTGGATATGGCGTCGAAATACAAGGGGATGAAACACATATCAGGGAAGCGATAGGCCAATTGATCCTCCAGCATACGGATGAGATGAACCTTTTATCCATTTTACGCGAAAAGGTAGCAAAGCCGACTCCCTCTTCTGTCAACACACTGTCCGAACAGCTATTGGACCTTATCAATAAAGAAAAGTTGAAGGTCATTGAACAGAGTGTCGAGGCCATCCGTCATTCCTTACAAAATCAATTAGTGGATAGTGAATATATTGGTTTAGTCATCCACCTTTCATTGGCAATGGAACGAATCCAACAAGGAGAGACGATCAGTATGCCGCCTGAACAGCTGGAAAAACTCAAGTCTACAAAAGAGTTTGCTGTTGCAGAAAAGTTGATCGAGAAGTTGGAGGATGTTTTTGATATCACGATTCCCGAGGCAGAAACGGGGTATATCACGACCCATCTGTTAGGAGCGAAAGTTCGTAATGGGGAGGATTTTTCAGAAGAAGCTGATTTGGTGTTAGCCTTCAAAGTAAAACAGCTGATCGAGCTTGTTTCCGAGCGAATCAGAATAGACTTCCATCAGTCCGATCACCTTCTGAATGATCTGGTCAGCCATTTGAAGCCAAGTATATACCGGCTTCAGGAAAACAAGGAGATAAAGAATCCGTTAACAGACCAAATTGAACGTGATTACCAAGATCTTTTTCAAATTGTAGAAGAATCAGCTCATGAGGTTTTTCCATATCATTTTCCAAAGACAGAAACAGCATTCCTTGTCATGCATTTCGCCTCTGCTCTTTTGAATATGGAAGGCTACAAGGGACTTAAAGTATTAGTCGTATGTTCAAGCGGGATCGGTACTTCAAAAATATTAGCGGCAAAATTAACCCGACAATTCAAAGAAATTGAAGAAATCGAGCATCGCTCTTTATTCGAGCTGGATGAGTTGGATACTACCCAATACGATTTGATTGTTTCAACGATTGCTTTATCCGAAATTGACCAGTACATTCAGGTCAATCCGATGCTTCCTACTTCAGATGTTCATAAAATAGACCACCTACTGCGGAAAAAGCGGATTTCTGATTCGATCAAAGTAAATTCTCTCAATCAAGTAAACAGGCCATTGTCCGATAAATCAATGAAGGAAATCCGTGGTTCTGTTGAAACAATCCATAAATATGCCGAAGTTGTCGATCAATTGTTGAACACCATGAAGGTTACCCATCATGATACAGGGACCTATGAAGAAATCTTGAAGAAAACGTGTCTGTGTTTTGAAACGGAAGGATATATCGGTGATGGTCAATCTGTCATGGAGTCTCTCTTGAAACGTGAAAAACTAGGCGGTCTTGGTATCACTGGGACGAATCTTGCTCTATTTCACGCGAGGCATAGACAGATCAGACAACCGATCTTTACGGTTCAAATACTGCCTGAGCCCATCACCATTCAAGGGATGGATCAGACCCCTATGGAGATCCATACGATCTTACTCATGCTTGCACCAGTAGATATCCATAGGGAAGGACTGGGAGTATTAAGTTTTCTTAGTTCATTGATTGTAGAGAGTTCAGAATGTGTCGAGATCCTTCAATCAAAAAATGCCGAAAAAATTGATCGTTATGTAGCCAATCAGCTGCATCGGTTTTTAGAAGGAAAATTATCAAAAAGGGGAAATGAATAATGTCTGATACGATTTTAACGACTGATAATATCGTTTTGGATACGAAATTATCGAACAAGGAAGAAGCTATTCGTTTTGTCGGTGGAATCCTTTATGATCAAGGATATGTCGAACGTGGATATATTGATGAAATGTTGAAAAGGGAAGAGATCACATCCACTTATATGGGAAACTTTGTGGCAATACCTCACGGAACAGATGACGCGAAAAAGGCTGTTAAAGAAACAGGTTTAAGTATTGTCACCGTTCCTGATGGAGTTGATTTCGGGGACGGGAATACTGTAAAACTGTTGATCGGAATTGCGGGCAAAGGGAATGAGCACTTGGAAATCCTATCGAAAATCGCGATTGTCTGCTCGGAAGAAGAAAATATCGATAACATTCTTCAAGCTGAAACTGCCGAAGAAGTCATTTCTATTTTTAATGTGGTGAACTGATATGTTAGCGATCCATTTCGGTGCAGGTAACATCGGACGCGGATTCATCGGTGCCTTGTTAGAGGATTCAGGTTTCCACACGGTCTTTGTAGATGTAAATGCTGAATTGATCGATGAATTGAACAGTCGGGGCTCTTACACGATCGAACTTGTTGGAAGTAATGAAACCATTGAAGTGAACGGGCTTAGTGGTCTCAATAGTATGAAGGATCCGGAAGCGGTTATTGATTCAATTGCTGAGGCTGACCTCGTTACAACAGCTGTGGGGCCGAACATCCTGCCTATCATATCTGAATTGTTGGCAAAGGGCTTGCAAAAACGGTTGGCTCAGGGCAGTGATAGACCACTGAATGTGATTGCCTGTGAAAATATGATCGGCGGCAGCACCCTTTTGAAAGACTATGTGTACAAAAAGATCGATCAGGATATGAAGTCTTCATTAGACGAGATGATCGGTTTTCCTGATGCGGCTGTCGATCGGATCGTGCCACTCCAAACCAACAAAGACCCATTGCTCGTAAAAGTCGAACCATATTATGAGTGGGTAGTGGAAACGCAAGAAATGAAGGGTGAGAAGCCGAATATAAACGGGGTCAACTTTGTTGATGATTTGACTCCCTATATCGAACGCAAGTTGTTCACTGTGAATACCGGTCATGCTTCTGCAGCCTACTTAGGTTATCAAAAAGGATATAAAACGATAAAAGAAGCTATGGAAGACAACGTAATCCAAAACGATGTTCGTTCCGCTTTAAAAGAATCTGGAGAGGTGTTAGTCAAAAAATATCTCTTCAGTGTTGAAGAACATCAGGCTTATATTGAAAAGATCATCGGCCGTTTCTTAAACCCGCACATTTCTGATGAAGTGACGCGGGTTGCCAGAGCCCCAAAACGTAAGTTGGGAGCTAAAGATCGATTGGTCGCACCTGCTGTCGATTACTTGGAAATGTTCGGGAAAGATCCGACTTCTCTTGGGAAAGTCATCGCGGCGGCTTTAACTTACGATCATCCAGATGATGAAGAAGCGTTGGATCTTCAGGCGTCCATCCGAGAGCATGGATTCATGGAAACTTTCAAAAATGTTGCCGGTTTGGATGAGAACAGCCGCTTGCTTACGATTGTCCGGGAGCAGTTAATTACGAATGAAAAATGGATATAATAATACATTTGAATAGAGTCCTACCTCAAGGTTGATAATGAAAGTAACTTTAAACTGAGCAGGTGGACGAGAATGGGATTTATCGCTTTATTGAAAAAAGGTAACAAATCATCGGGGATTGCTGCAGCCGGGAATGCTTTTCTGACAGTTATCAAAGGAATCGCTGCTTTTGTCAGTGGAAGCGGCACAATGTTGGCCACAACGCTCCATTCAGCTGCTGATGCGACCAATCAAGGGTTCGTTTTCATAGGAAGCGCATTAGCTGAAAAAGAACCGACAAAACGTTTTCCTGCAGGGTTCGGGAGAGTGGTTAACCTGTTTGTCCTGGTTGCTGTAGTGGTCGTTTCAATCATGGCATATGAAACAGTCCTGAAGGGTTGGGAGCTGATCCAGCATCCTAAGCCTTCTACGAATATATGGCTGAATATCGGAATTTTGGCTGTCGCTGTCATCATTGACGGTTTTGTCTTGATCAAAGCGATGAAAGAAATTCTCAAAGAAACAAGGGTTGAAGTAACTGAGGGTGGTCTCATCTCAACGGCTCTGAAGAATGTCTCTTTGGCAGCACCGCCAACAAGACTGGTTTTTTACGAAGATATCATTGCAACGTTCGGCGCGTTGCTTGCGCTGGTAGCCGTGGTGCTTTCTCATTTTACAGGGTTCTTTTTGTTGGATGGTATAGGGACACTACTAATCGGTCTCTTATTAATCGGCATTGCTTTAAAAATCGGTTATGAGAACACAATCGGTCTGATTGGTGTGGCCGCTCCGAAAACAGTAGAGGATCGGATTGCTAGTCTGATCCTGTCACAATCGGATGTGGTCGATATTAATAAAATGCGGATTTTACAAGAGGGCAGAAAATATCACGTAGAAAGCTACATTGAACTAAAGAAAGGATTCTCGTTAGGTGAAGCTGACGATATCAAGTTCCGTGTAAGGGATCAGGTTCTTGCTGACCCCGATGTGGATGATGTGACACTCGGGATCATTGAATCGGACGATAAACAAAGCTGGGAGATAACCTCTCAAGATAAAAAGTAACAAACTTTTCAGATTTTTTATATAAAAAGGGGTTTAGGTTAACAAACACTCTCTTGTACAATAGGTGGTGAGTGTTTTTTGTACGTGAAGAATCATTCTTTTAGCATCAACCAGGTAAACAATGCTGAAATCCTATACGCTCAATTCTTAGTAATAGTATCGGAAAGGTGGTTTTGATGGAATCAAGATTTGACAGACGGAAGAAGAAACGGAAATGGCTCAGGTATACGATTATCACCTTCCTTGTATTGATGCTCTTGCCCATCTCCTATACGGCTTACCTCTATACAAAAGCCTCGGATATTACGGAAAATGCACAGGTTTCCTTAGACAGGGGAGAAAAATCGGATAAAAGGGAAGAAACGATCGACCCGGAAAAAGATAACTTCTCAATTCTGTTTGTTGGTATAGACAGCAGGGATGGAGAAGCTAAGGGAAGCCTTTCAGATGCTTTAATGGTCGCAACTTTCAACAAAACCGACGATACGGTGACATTGTTAAGCATCCCTAGAGATTCGTATGTGGATATTCCGGGGCATGGGATGGATAAAATCAACCATGCTCATCTAGTAGGTGGATTGGAATTGACCGTCAAGACGACTGAAGAACTGCTTGATATCCCGTTGGATTATGTCGTACGTGGCAACTTTCAAGCCTTTAAGACAGCGATTGATGAGTTAGGCGGTGTTGAAATCGATATAGAAGATCAATATGTGGTTGATCAGATAGCGAAAGAAACACATGGAAAAGTGGTATTGGATACAGGAAAGCAGCAGTTGGACGGTGAAGAAGCTTTGGCCTATGCACGAACTCGTAAAGCGGATTCTGACTTGATGAGGGGTGAAAGGCAAATGCAGATCATCCAATCAAGCATTGGAAAAATGAAATCTTTTTCCTCTGTATCTAAGTATGATGGACTGCTAGAGAGCCTTGAAGGCAACCTCTCTTTGAACCTTTCCTTCAACGAAGTCCTTTCTTATGTTCCATATATGACGAAAGTGAAAGAGGTTGATAAACTCCAATTGTCAGGGTACGATTACCAACCGGGCTCAACTTATTATCTGCAGCTTGATGAGCAACAATTGGAAGAAATCCGATCTCAACTGAAAAAGGAATTGGAGTTGGAAAAAGGAGAGAATAAGCAGTTTTCGAGCTGAATACAGGTTCTCTATTCAAAAGGCTGCTTTCTAAAAGTTTGTGTTAATGGAATGTTGTAAAGAAAGATGCTGAAACCATTAAGCAGTGGAAATATGCGAGACTCCAGCGGGAAAAGCAAGCTAAGCGAGACCCCGTAAGCGGATTAAGGATCTTCGAGGATAATGATGAACTTCGATAATTACCACCACGTCCTGTGGTGAACGTTGAAGCCAACACATCCAGTGCAAGTGAGCTGAGGAGGCTTGCAGATTCAGGGCTTATGCATGGAATGATGTCTAGCTCAGCGACCAGTCACTTGGATCACTTCAAACTTCCTGCGGCGGCGATAGCCTCCTCGTCCGTTTTCCAGTGACTTACGTGATTAAACGGGTTGCTTCCGCTTTTCGTTTGCCCGCGGAAAGCGAGTATATTTCCAAAAACCACAATCTATGCGAAAAAGCTATTCAAAAATATTCCGATTTCCTTGTTAGATTCTGGCTTCTGTAGTAGTATGGAGCTAGCTTTAACGTTACAGGAATACAAGATAGGTTTTTTCACACATAAAGGATACAAGCTGTTCATATAGTATACCGAGTAAGTGAATGGCACGGACTTAGGGGGACCTTACTCATGTGAGAAGGCATCGCATCTTGAAGGTGTGGTGCCTTTTCCTGCAAACACGATGGGGTGATGATGAAATGAATGTGAAAGGTAAAGTGGTTGCATTATTGGTGGCGGGCTCACTTGCTGTCGGAGCTGGTGGTACATATGCCGGAATGACGTTGTTCTCTGATGATGAGAGTCCTTCCCTTTTAGAAAAAGCAGTTGAAAATGGTAAAGATCGTAAAATAGGAAGTTCTGGATCAGCTGAAGATTTCGAGAAGATTGAAAAGACGTATGAACTGATTTCTGAAAAATATGTAGATGATGTCGATCAGGAAAAGCTTCTGGAAGGTGCGATCCAGGGGATGGTCAATACGCTTGACGATCCATACTCCGTTTATATGGATGCAAAAACAGCTGAGCAATTCAACGACACGCTCGAGTCTTCTTTTGAAGGAATCGGTGCAGAAGTTACCATGATGGATGGCTACGTAACGGTCGTTGCTCCTTTCGAAGATTCACCGGCTGAAAAAGCAGGTTTAAAACCGCATGATCAGATCATTTCCATTGACGGGAAAAGTACAAAAGGGCTTGATCTATACGATGCAGTATTGAAGATCCGCGGTAAAAAAGGAACAACCGTAAAGCTTGAGATCAAACGTGCAGGCGTCAGCGATCCATTGTCGATCGATGTGAAACGTGACGAAATTCCGATTGAAACAGTGTACTCCGATGTCATCGAAAATGAGGGCAAGAAAATCGGCCATATTAAGATCACATCGTTCTCTGAAGACACTGCTTCCGATTTTGAAAAGCAGCTGAAAGAGCTTGAAGGTAAAGGGATCGACGGCCTCGTTATCGACGTTCGTGGTAATCCGGGTGGGTTCTTGAATGCTGTACAGGATATCGCACAGTTGTTCATCACGAAGGATGATCCGATTGTCCAAATTGAAGCACGAAACGGCGAGAAGCAACGGTTCTTCTCTGACACGAGCAAGAAAAAAGATTACCCGATTGTCGGTTTGATCGACAAGGGAAGTGCATCTGCATCTGAGATTTTAGCAGCAGCCTTGAAAGAAGCTGGCGGATACGAAGTTGTCGGGGAAAAAACGTTCGGTAAAGGAACAGTGCAACAAGCGGTTGAAATGGAAGATGGCAGCAGTCTTAAACTGACGATGTTCAAATGGTTGACGCCGGATGGCAACTGGATCCATAAGAAAGGTGTCGAGCCGACGGTAAAAGAAGAGCAGCCAGCTTTTTACCGTGCAAACCCGATTACGATTGAAAAACCGTTGTCCTACGACATGACGGGTGAACAGGTGAAAAATGTCCAGACGATCTTGAAAGGATTGGGATTCAATCCTGGACGGGATGATGGATATTACGATAATAAAACAGAAACAGCGGTACGCGCATTTCAGAACGCTAATAAAGTGAAGGCGACTGGAAAAGTGGACGAAGAGACCGCTTCGCTCATGGAACAGAAGCTGCTTGAAAAGATCGACAGCGGAAAGAATGATCAGCAGCTGCAGACGGCAATCGAAGTTTTATTCGGAAAGTAAAAGCAGGATGAAACGTATGACTGTCGAATATATCCGTAGAAGATGCCCTTCTACGGATTTTATTTTGCATTCTTTTTCGAATGTTATAGGAGGAAGGTTTTGGAGATGTTTATAGGGGATATTTTGTTCCAGGTGCTTGCGTTCTTAATGTTGATTGGGATGATCACAGTGCCCAATTTTGTGATTACATATATGCGCAACCGGAAGGATCGGCTTAAAGAGATCGAGCGCAAGCTGGACCTATTACTAAAAGATAAATCGATGAATGAATAAGCGTTACAAAACTTTTGCGGGAATAGCGAGCCGGTGAGTCCTCGTAACGAAAAGGGTTGTGGTTCACCTGCAACGAAAATGAAGAGAAACGATAGATTGTTGGGGGCTGAAATATGCAAGATATACTGTTCAATATACTTAAAGCGATGGGTTGGTTTTTCCTCAATCCTCTTTTTTACGTCATATTATTATTGATTGGATTCCATGCTGTCACCCGTGTGAAACGGGAGCGAAGTGATTTCCGCGTCCGAGTGTATGACACGATGGATGATTTTGTGAACGGGATCGTTCCGGGCCTCTTGATCGGTTTGATTTTCTCAGTACTGAGCGTGTTCGCCGGATTGTATCTATCATTCGGTGTGATCGCCGTCATGTCCGTATTTTACATAGTCCTCGGATTGACGTTGCGTAAAAACTATTTCAATCCGGTGTTTGCTGGTACGTTGACCTATTTAGCAGCTGCTTACATGCCGCCGTTTGAAACAGGCGTAAGGATCGTGGATGGGTGGCTCGTAGATCTGCAGGATGCTTCCCTCGGTATGATCGCGCTTTTGGTTGCTGCATTGCTTGTCGTCGAAGGTATTCTGATCATATCGATCGGCGGGAAAAATACATCGCCGATTCTATTGCGTGGTAAAAGAGGGAAAGGAATCGGTGCCCACGTTATCAGCCGAATCTGGTTTGTCCCGTTGTTCGTCCTCGTGCCCGGATCGGTAGTGGCGACTTCAGATTGGTTCCCGCTGCTCCAGATCGGTGAGGCAAGTGTCGGCTTTGCGCTTGCGCCGTTTGCGATCGGGTTCCATCACGTCGTATCGCAATCAATGCCAGAACCAGTCGTGAAAAATATCGGAAGCCGTTTCTTTTTGCTCGGTCTCATCTTGCTCGCCGGATCGGTGCTGTTGATCACCTTCGATCTGGAAATGATCAGCATTGTCATTGTCGGACTCGCAGTTGTTGGGCGTAATGCATTGATTCTGTACTACCGAAAGCTAGAGATCAAGCGTGCACCATACTTCAGTGCGATGAATGAGGGCTTGCGGGTTCTGGGAATCATTCCTGGCTCACCGGCATCTAAAATGAATGTCTCAATCGGGGAGCGGATCATCAAGGTGAACGGAAGAAAGATGGAGCGGGTTGAGGACTTTTATGGAGCGGTACAGAGCAGCGCGTCCTTTGTAAAACTGGAGGTCCTGAACTTCAGCGGTGAAGTCCGCTTTGTCCAGCGCTCACTTTATGAAAATGAGCACCACGAACTAGGCCTGCTGTTTGCCCAGCCTGAAAAAGCAAAACGCAGAAAAGTAGTAGGCTGAGTTGAATTGAATACCAACATAATGGCGTCTCCGGTCAAGGGGGCGTCTTTTTACGGTCTATAGGAGAACCCTGCTTTACAAAATAATAAAAAGCAGATATAATTGGGAAACCACAAATCGTAATCGTTACGATTTGTGTTATTAATTCAATAATTTCATATAGGATGACAGTTTCGAGAGAGAAGGCAGTGCTATCGACTCTAAATCGTAATGATTACTATTAGCGTTTTTTTATTGAAAGGAGACTTGAAAATGGCTAAAAAATCCAAAGTTGCAAAAGAAAGAAAAAAGACAAGAACTTGTTGAGAAATATGCTGAAATTCGAAAAAAGTTGAAGGAAGAAGGGGATTACGAAGCACTAAGAAAACTGCCTAGGGATTCTTCTCCTACACGCTTGAACAATAGATGCCAAGTAACTGGTAGACCTAGAGGATACTTAAGAAAGTTCAAAATGTCTCGAATTGCTTTTAGAGAGTTTGCGTACAAAGGCCAAATTCCTGGCGTCAAAAAATCGAGCTGGTAAAACCACTAAAGGGGAACCTTAGATGAAAGAGTGGTTGATTATCGGTGGAGGCATACATGGTTGTACGATTGCCACGTTTTTACTGAAAAACAGGAATGTAGACGTTAACCAACTTCAGATCATTGATCCATCGCCAGTCCCGATGCATAGATGGAAACAGCTTACCTCGAGAATCGGTATGGATTACCTTCGATCTCCTGTTGTCCATCATGTCGATACACATCCATCTAGCCTTGAACGATACGCTAAAAGAGTCAACTTTAACGATGCGTTTTATGGTTACTATCAGAAACCCAATCTAGACTTGTTCAACCATCATTGTCATCACGTGTTTAACGAAGTTCAATTGCGTAAGGCCTGGAAGACAGCGTATGTGAATGGATTGGAATATCAGAATGATCATTGGAATGTCCATACTACTGATGATGGATCTCTTTACTCAAAGAGAGTCGTTTTGGCTATGGGTGTCAACGATCAGCCTTCTTATCCAGAATGGGCTCAAGAATTAAGTAAACGTCATCCGGAAAAATATTCCATATCTTTGACAAACAGCTGCCTTCTATGGAAAGCGAAACATTGCCAGTGGTCATAATCGGTGGTGGAATCACTGCTGCTCACCTGGTAAATAAATTATCTGGACATGGCAACTTTCAGGTTATACAGGTTAAACGGCATCCATTTCGCGTTCATGAATTCGATAGCGATCCGGGCTGGATGGGGCCAAAAAACATGCGGAAATTTCATAAAGTAGAAGATTTTGAAGAACGCAGACAGATCATTTCACAGGCAAGGCATAAAGGGTCGATCACACAGTATCTATTTCATAAGCAAAAACATTTAGAACGGAAAGGTCACTTAAAAACAATTACAGGAGAAGTGAGGAAGTGTTCACTAGATGAACATTCCCGTCTCCTTTTACATTTGGAAAATGGTGAACGCCTAGAAGCTTCCCGTATCATTCTTGCAACGGGGGTAGAAGGTTCCCTACCCGGTAAAGAGTGGTTAGATGAAACAATCGAGAAGCATGGTCTCAAATGTTCAAATTGCGGTTTCCCGATTGTCTCTCCAGAACTTGAATGGGGCAAGGGATTACATGTAGCAGGAGCTTTAGGGGAACTTGAAATAGGTCCAGTATCAAGAAACATTTCAGGAGCAAGGAGAATTGCTGAAAGACTAGCAGCCATTCATTGAAAGGTAAAAAATCATAAAGATAAGGAGCGGTACAAGTGAAAAAAGGAATACATCCAGAATATCGACGAGTGGTTTTTATGGACACGAACAGCGGTTATAAATTTCTGAGCGGTTCCTCAATGGAATCACCTGATACAATCGAATGGGAGGATGGGAACACCTATCCATTGATCAAGGTGGAAGTCAGCTCAGATACGCATCCTTTTTATACGGGAAGACAGAAGTTCTCTGACCGTGGGGGACGTGCAGAACGTTTCTTAAAAAAATACAATATGAACACAGGCAAATAAAAATCATCACACACAAGGAGAGATTTAGATGAACGATTATTTGTCTGAAATGCTGGC
The DNA here is from genome assembly GCF_019720915.1 of Alkalihalobacillus sp. TS-13. Taxonomy (GTDB): domain Bacteria; phylum Bacillota; class Bacilli; order Bacillales; family Fictibacillaceae; genus Pseudalkalibacillus. The sequence continues at coordinate 2,766,755 of NZ_JAHKSI010000001.1, read as the reverse complement.
GAGGGAAATTATTGAGGCTCTTCCCAATCATAAGCGGGATCTATATAAATTCATAGTTGCTCTGGAAGATTCTTTAGCTGAGCAGTCTGATACTACTGATCAGTTTTTGAATCTACTAAAAAAGCATTCTCCCCTTCACCAAGCAGCAACGTATTTCAAACGTTCTGTCAGAGAAACCAAAAGATTAATGAAAGAGATCGAAAAGGAGATCGATACAGAGTTGGCGTTGAAGCTGCAACTAATCAATTGGGTAGACTGCAGTGACTTGATGAGAAAAAGAAAGAATGACGATAAAAAAGCAGCGTTTTTGCTGTACATGGATACGCAAAAGATCCAATTTAAAAATGATTAAGTTGATGAAAACCGTCCAGTGGGCGGTTTTTTCCTTTTTGAATGAATTTTGGCGCTGAATCAGGCAGTTTTGAATGAAATGGAGAGGTGCAGAGCAGCGCAACCTTATTAGGAGAGGGGCGGAGAAAGTGCCGGATGTGGGATATCGGTGCAAACTCGTGATTTATCGGTGCAAACTTCAGAAATATCGGTGCAAATCTGAAAAATAACAGTGCGAATCTCAAAAATATCGGTGCAAACTCGAAATATATCGGTAATTTCTAAAATGTGATCTTGTACCTTCTTCCCTTTTTAGTGCCTTCAGTAGGAAAATTCGTTGATCTAAGTAGTGTTTTAGCCACGTAACTGGATGAGATGTTAAGAAAATCCCGCAGCTCTCTATTTGATATAGAACTACCTACCAACATTCTATAGTCCTTCAATGCCTCTATATGTGCGTCTTTAGATATGTGTGAGCAGTTCGAACAAATCCATCTGCCGTGCTTTCGCTCCATCGTCATTGTTTTACATTTCGCACAATAGACGCCTGTCAGCAATTCCGCAGGCTCTATCTTGAACTGCTTCATCACATCCGGATCCTGCGGTGTATGTTTTTTCACCAATAGCTTAGATAACTTCTTGAGCTGTTTTTTACTGTACACCTCTTCTGGAAAGGTTTTTCTGAGTGCTTCGATCTCAAAGGGAGGTTGGAGCTGTGGGTCAATTTTTCAGGAGTATATTCTGAGGTTTCGATGATGGTGGATGGGCGGCTGATAACGACGATGTGATTAATCGGGAGAGGGGGGAGATTGTGGATCTGGAGCAAGTGGGCCAATTTTCTAGATAGCCATTGCAGTTGCAGAAATGGGTCTGGCAAACCTTCTTCCATCCCATCCTTCGACCGGACCATCTGGTTGATTTCGTCGAATCTGAGCTTGCCTGCTATATTTTTCACTTCGACAATAAGCATGAAATAAGGGGTGACGATTAACGTATCGATTTGAAAATAGTGGTGGATGTCGAAGAGGCGGAGGTCGTGGAAAATGTAGTAGTTTTTTTCGGGGAGGTACTCTAAATAGTAATCAAGTGCTTGTTCACCTCGGTAACCCGCCTTACACATGGCCAGTTCTTTTTCGATCAGTGGGTATTGTGGATGGAGGTAGGGGAGCCGTCTTAATTGGGCTTCCAACTTAGGAATTTTCACCGGTTCTGTTCTTTCCTTCATGATCATTGCATCAACTCCTTTTCTTGATGAAGAATGTTTTCTCTAAAAAAGGTGCTTCTCCTCCTAAATCTACTATTTTCATAATAGACTTACACGCTTGTCCAAACCTTTCCCCATCAAAATCATAGATTATAAGAGGAGGTGAAAAAATGGCAAAACAAATACTAGATTATAATGTGAGTGCACCAGCAACCAGTAACGGCGCTTTGAACCGTGTCATCCCCGCATCTCCGGCAACGATTAAACTAGCAGAATTCGGCCTTTCCATACCCACCAATACAAATCAGGTTGAACTGACAGCAACAATAGGATGGGAAGCGACTTTAGGTACGCCAATCGTGTTAATTAAAATTTTCCGTGGTTCACAGATCATTTTTACAACAACATCCCAGATAGATGTTTCTGTAGAAAACAATCGGACTGTTTCATTCAATGCCGTAGATTTCAATGTACCTGCGGGCCCACAAGCCTATTCGATCACGATTGAATTGACCAACTCTCAGGGGCTTCTGAACCAGGGGGCTGTAATCGGTCCAGTAACTTTTACGGGTATGGCGATAGGGAACGCGTAAAATATGTCTAAAACCGTCCAATGGGCGGTTTTGATTTGATTAGATTGAATTACGCAGCTCTTAAGGCGTATAATGGACTATATGCCGAAGTCAGGAGTTTCAAGGAGGCGTCTTTTTACATAATGATTGAAATTTTCGGGGCACTTATTTTGCCTGTTATTCTTATACCATTTCTCGTGCGTGTAACGTATAATCGTTGGGTTGCGATTGGTCTCAGCATCGTCATCATGATCTTCATTTTCATGGATTTCGAATCTTATTGGACCGTCGTAACTGGAGTGATCGGCACATTGATCGGTGGATATTTTTCATTCCGTGTCGGTAAAAAAGTGGATAAAAAGTGGAGCTAGCGCCTATTTCATCATGAGATAGACGCTCTTTTTTTGTCGAGAAAAAACATCTCCACGCAGGAATAAATCAGATTTTTCAAAAAAATCTGATTAAATTTCATAATGTGAAATAACTCGATTGTTCGATTTTGTCATTCCCTTTATAGTAATGACAGATTTTACTTTTTATGGAGGTGACTGAGTGGATACACGTGAATTACGGAATTGTTTCGGTCGATTTGCCACCGGGGTGACGGTTGTGACGTGGGCGGGGGAAGATAAAGTGAAGAATGGCATAACGGTCAATTCCTTTACGTCTGTTTCTTTGGATCCACCGCTTGTGCTTGTTTCAATCGACAAAAAGGCGAAAGCGTGCGCCGGGTTGAAGAATCAATCTTTTGTCGTGAATATCCTGGCTTCAGGTCAAGAGGCGATCGCATGGCAATTTGCCGGTAAGGAGCAGCAAGGGCTGGAGATTGAATGGGAGGAAACGTTCCTTGGACCGAAAATCAAGGACACGCTTGCCACGATCGAGTGTTCACCATGGAAAGAATATGACGGCGGTGACCATGTTTTATATCTTGGAAAAATACAGGATTTTTCTTACACGGACGGAGATGCACTCGTTTTTTATCAGGGGAAGTTCTCCCAGACGAAAGAAATCGACAACTACTTGAAAAAGTAAAGCACAAAAAGGAGGAGATTCAATGGGGATCAGAACAGGTGAACAGTATATCAAAGGGTTGCGTTCGAGAAAACCTGAGGTGTGGTTGGGCGGTCGTAAAATCGATGACGTCTATGCAGAAGATGTGTTCAGGCAGCCGATCCATGAAATCGCGAAGCTCTATGACATGCAGCATGACCCGGAATATCAGGATCGGATCACGCACATTTGTGAAGAGACGGGTGAGCGCGTAAACAACTCATTCCTTGTCCCGAGGAAATTCGAGGACTTGAAAGCGAGAAGCGATCTGTTTGAAATCTGGTCGAAAGCGACGTTCGGTACGATGGGACGGACACCCGATTTCTTGAACGTAACGATCACATCGATGGCAAGTAACACGTGGTTTTTGAATCAATATGACCCGCAATGGGGCGAAAATATGATCAATTACTTCCAGCATGTTCGTGACAACGATGTCTTTTTGACCCACGCGATCATTAATCCGCAAAACGACAGAAGCAAAGCATCCCATGAGCAGGAAGATGCGTTTACTCATCTAGGAGTGGTGGAAGAGAAGCCGGACGGACTAGTCGTTCGTGGAGCGAAGATGCTTGCAACGCTCGCACCGATTACGGATGAGGTCATCATCTACTCATTCCCTGGGTTCCAGCCGGGAGACGAAAAGCATGCGATCGCGTTTGCGTTGCCAATCGACACGCCTGGACTTAAAATTATGTGCCGTGAACCAGCGCAGGACGGAAAACGTTCGTTGTTCGATCATCCACTTGCCTCGAGGTTTGAGGAAATGGATGCGCTTCTCGTTTTTGAAGATGTATTCGTTCCGTGGAACCGTGTGTTCATCAACCAGAACGTGGAAGCGGCGAACCTTTTATATCCGAAGACAGGAATAGGAATCCAGCCTGCGCATCAATCCGGAGTTAGAGGTCTGGTAAAACTATCATTTGCAATGGAGGTTGCTTGTAAACTGGCAGATTCCATCGGTGTGGACGGGTACCTCAACGTTAAAACACAATTGGGAGAGCTCATCCAATCGGTTGAAGCGATCAGAGCCTTGTTGAGAGTTTCCGAGTATGAATATGAAACGACGCCACAAGGTGAATTACGTCCTGGTTCAGCGCCGCTTGAAACGATCAGAGGTATGCTGCCGAAACTTTATCCACGTGCAATTGAAATCATCCAGACGATTGGAGCTGGTGGCTTGTTGATGTCGCCGATGGGAGCTGACTTCGACAATCCAGAACTGAAGCCGATCGTCGACAAGTATTATGTTGGACGAGAGGGTGTGTCTTCTGAAGATCGTGTCCAACTGTTCAAGCTCGCATGGGATCTATCGGGTGAAGCATTCGGACAACGCTTGCTGCAATACGAGCGCTATTATTCAGGAGATCCACTAAGAAGATTGGGCTGGTTCTATGACGGATTCAAGCGCAAGTATGATTTCGCAATGGTGAAGGATGCGTTGGATGGCGCTTCGGATATGCATAAAAAGCAATTGATTAAAAATTAAATCTGATTCGTTCATTTTTTGAATCTAAAAATTTTAAATAATTAATAAAGGAAACGACTACCACTTATCTAATACTCTATCTGGAGTGATTTTTGTCAAATCACTCGCTCGGATTTCTATGTGTGATATTAAAAGGAGAGTGGGCATGTGATTTCGTCTATCAATAAAATTACGAAAATTCTAAATTGTTTTACGAATGAAGAACCGGCTCTGGGTAATCTTGAAATTGCACGGAAATTAGAGATGAATCCTAGTACGACGCATCATCTCATCCGTACACTTTGCCAGGAAGGGATTCTCATTCAAGATAGTCGGAAAAAGTATCGCCTCGGATGGAAGTTATTAGAGTGGAGTAACCACGTCATGTATCAACAGGATATTTATAACGAAGCGATTCCGATCGTGGAAAATCTGATACGGAAATACCAGGGCACAGTTCATATCGGGATGTTCGATGCTGGCGAGGTTCGGTTCGTGCTGAAAGTTGCTGCCAAAGATTCTATGTCGGTACCTACCTATGTTGGCGCAAAAAAGCCAGCCTATTGTACAAGCACGGGGAAGGTATTGCTTGCGTACAACCCTTCGTTCATCCAACCGACGATTTCGAAAGGTCTGCTGCAACGAGCTCCGAACACGATCACTTGTGTGGACAAGCTAATGCTTGAACTAAAGCAGATTCGGAAACAGGGCTACTCGATTTCGAATAACGAGAATGAACATGGGATGTATGCGGTTGCTGCTCCGATCCAAACGTATACAGGACAAACTGTCGCCGCGCTCAATATGGTCGGTCCGATCTCTTACATGCAGGGAAGCGAAAGCAGAACCATCATCCAAAGTGTGGTGCGGACAGCACAGTCAATCTCAAATGAATTAGGTTATATTAATGTTTTGTGATAACGCTTACATGAATTTCGCAAAATAAACATTTTAAAAATATGAGGAGGAATATCATGGCCATTAAATCTGGTACAAGCTTATTGAATGATAGAGTCGGAAATCTTATGAAAATCATTGAGGACAATAAAGACCTTTTGATGCCGCCGGTCAACAACAAAGTACTCTGGGAGGATTCAGAGTTCATTGCGATGCTGATCGGTGGACCAAACAAGCGACGTGATTTCCATGTTGATCCGTCGGATGAGTTCTTTTATCAAGTAAAAGGTAACTGTTATGTCGAATGTATCAACGATAAAGGCGAGCGTGAAGTTGTGACGGTCGGTGAAGGGGATATCTTCATGTTGCCGGCGATGGTGCCTCATTCCCCGCATCGGACTGCAAACTCTTACGGAATCGTCCTCGAACGGAAACGTGGCGAAGGTGAGCTTGAAGATTTTGTCTGGTTCTGTGATAAGTGCGACCATGAAATGCACCGCGTGACGGTCCAGTTGACGAATATTGAAACACAGGTGAAAGGTGCGATTGAACAGTTCAACAGCAGTCCTGAGTTGAGGAAGTGTGACAACTGTGGTCATATGATGCCTGAAGAAGCAGATGAGTGGAAATGAGGGTAGATTTCCATACACACATCATCCCGCATGACCTGCCTGATTTTACTGAAAAATATGGTCAGGAACGCTGGCCGATTCTTCAACAGACATGTGCATGCGGAGCGAACATCATGGTTGGTGGGAAAGTGTTCCGTGAAGTAACGGACCAGGTTTGGAGTGCTGAAAAGCGGATCCAGGACATGGATCGGGAGGGAGTCGACATCCAGGTGCTCTCCCCGATTCCGGTGACGTTTTCCTATTGGGCGCCGGTTGAAGCGGCGGTTGATATGGCACGTATCCAGAACGATTTCATTTCAGCAACGGTAAAAGAACGTCCAGATCGTTTTATCGGGATAGGAACGGTGCCAATGCAGGATTGTACCGCTGCTATTAAAGAAATGGAGCGTTGTATCACTGATTTGAATCTATACGGAATCGAAATCGGGACGAACGTGAATGGTGAAAATCTGGATGCACCGGAGTTCCTCGAATTCTTCCGTATGGCTGAGGAATGGAATGTCCCATTGTTCATCCATCCATGGGAGACACTCGCGAAAGACCGGACGCCTAGGCACAATTTTATGTACACGGTCGGAATGCCGAGTGAAACGGCGCTTGCGGCTGCTAGTCTTGTCTGGAGCGGTGTGATTGAGAAGTTCCCTGACTTGAAGATTTGTTTTGCGCATGGTGGAGGTTCGTTCCCTTATATCCTGCCGAGGTTGGATCAGGGATGGAATGTATGGCCGCACTTGCGTTTGACGACGAATCCGCCGAGCCACTATGTGAAAAACTTCTATTTCGATTCGTTGAACTATGATCCTTTGAATGTGAAGTATCTCATCGATCGTTTTGGCTATGAGAGAGTGATGATGGGCTCGGATTATCCGTTCCTGTTGAGGGAAATCCCGCCTGGAAAAGTGATTGAACAGACTGCCGATCTTTCAGAAGTACAGAAAGAAATGATTCTTGGAGAAAACGCATTACGATTTTTAAATGTAAAAGAAAAGGGGCGGACGAATGGAGCAGAAAGTGATAACACCAGAGGAGAAGCTGCAAAATCTGGGATTTCAACTTAAAGAAGTCCGGCCATCTGTAGGGAACTATGTAAGTCATGTCCGTGTGGGGAATCTCATTTTCACTGCAGGACAAGGCGTTGATGAATTCCATGGAAAGCTCGGAAGGAATCTGACGTTGGAGGAAGGCTATGCTGCTGCCCGGCAATCGATGTTGAATCTGCTCAGCGTCCTCAAATATGAGCTGGGTGATCTGAGCAGAGTGACACGCATCATAAAACTGTTAGGGTTCGTAAATTGCACGGAGGATTTCACCGATCAGCCTAAAGTAATCAATGGGGCCTCTGATCTACTCGTCGAAGTGTTCGGAGACCGTGGGATTCATGCACGCTCTGCGCTGGGCATGGCTCAGCTTCCGAATAATACGGCGGTCGAAATCGAGATGATTGTTGAAGTAGAGTAGAAGTTCAAAAAAGTGCGGAAAACATTGCAGTCGAATTTCTTCGTTGTGTTGCCCCTCGGGTCCTCACGTATTATGACATACGATCTGGTCCTAGTGGCGGCCGCGCCTAGAACTTTCGACGCATAGGACGTGCTAGTACTGGTGTTATCACAGGACTTGACGTTTTTAACCAGTGACGGCCCTGTTTCTCGTCCTTTTTGAACATTTGTGTTAGGAAGTTTGAATGGTGGCCGTCGCGTCACCATTTCCTTTTAAAAGTGGTGGATCGGTCTGAACCTGCCGGAATATAGCTGAAACCCGCCGGATTCCGCTTTAGAACAGCCGAAAAAACGCTCAGCATTACAAAGAATGACATACGATAGGAGGTTGAGGAAGTGCAAGTAAAAGATAAAATCCTGCAAAAAATCCAACCGATCAACTGCCGTCATTTTATCGACGGTCAATATGTGGATTCTATCAATCTGAAAACCTTTGACAATATCAATCCTGCAACAGAAGAAGTGATGGGGCAGGTGGCTGAAGGTGGAAAGGAAGAGGTCGATCTCGCTGTTGCTGCTGCGAAAAAAGCGGTGAAAGGTCCATGGAAAGACCTATCTACCAGAGAGCGATCCAGCATCCTGCGCAAGATCGGCGACCTGATTCTTGATAGAGTCGAAGAATTGGCAGCCCTCGAATCGATGGACACCGGAAAGCCGTATCAAATGGCGCTTGAAATCGACATTCCTCGAGCAGCGTATAATTTCCACTTTTTCGCGGATTACCTGACGTCTATGGGAACGGAGGCTTACCAACAGGACCAGGCTGCTCTCCATTATTCAATCCGGAGACCAGTTGGGGTCGTCGGCATGATCAATCCTTGGAATCTACCATTGCTGTTGTTGACGTGGAAGCTGGCACCTTGTCTTGCGGCAGGGAATACGGCGGTCATGAAACCAGCGGAATGGACACCGATGACAGCAACAGTCCTAGCAGAAATCTGTAAGGAAGCAGGCGTACCGGACGGCGTCATCAATCTTGTTCACGGATTTGGACCAGAGTCAGCTGGTTCTGCGATTACGGAGCACCCCGATGTCGATGCGGTCACGTTCACCGGTGAAACAAAGACGGGGTCTGCGATCATGAAAGCGGCGGCACCGACTTTGAAAAAATTATCGTATGAGCTCGGTGGGAAAAACCCGAACATCATTTTCGCGGATTCTGACCTTGATGAAGTGATCGAAACGACGCTGAAATCGAGCTTTATGAACCAGGGGGAAGTCTGTCTTTGCGGCTCACGGATCTATGTAGAGCGTCCGGCGTACGACGAATTCCTCGAAAAATTCGTCGCTGAAACAGGCAAGCTTCAAGTCGGCGATCCGTTTGAAGAAGGAACGAAGGTTGGTGCTGTCATCAGTAAGGAGCACTACACCCGTGTCAATGGTTATATCGAGCTTGCGAAAGAAGAAGGCGGGCAGATCCTGACAGGAGGAACCCGGCCAGAAGGCGTCGACAAAGGGTTTTATATTTTACCGACGATCATATCAGGTCTCGGTCCTCATGCTCGGTGCGTGAAAGAAGAGATTTTCGGACCAGTCGTTACCGTTTTGCCTTTTGATTCGGAAGAGGAGGTCATTGAGCAGGCGAATGATACACACTATGGATTGGGAACGACGATCTGGACGAATGATCTGCGTCGGGCCCACCGTGTCGCGCATCAGATCGAGGCTGGGATCATCTGGGTGAATACGTGGTATCTGCGCGATCTGCGTACACCGTTCGGCGGCATGAAACAGAGTGGAATCGGCCGTGAAGGCGGCATGCACAGCTTTGATTTTTATAGTGAACTATCCAACATAACAATCAAACTATGATTTGAAAAACCAGGAGGCATATTTGATGACAGAGAGAGTGAAGGAGCTATCCGAGCATTTAGTGACGGCAGTACAAAATCGCAAAGGGGTTCAACCGCTCACTGAGGTTTACCCTGATTTGAGTATAGATGAAGCCTATCAAGTCCAGCTTTCCACGATTAAACGAAAAACCGACTCCGGGCAAAGGATTGTCGGGAAAAAGATTGGTTTGACGTCAAAAGCGATGCAGGATCTTCTTGGGGTTGGTGAACCGGATTACGGTCATCTGCTTGATGATATGGTGATCGATAATGGCGACGAAATTCCAGCTGACAAAGTTCTTCAGCCGAAAGTGGAAGCGGAAATCGCCTTTGTTTTAAGAAAGGATCTTCACGGTCCGAATGTTACAGCTGATGATGTGTATGAAGCGACGGCTTATGTCGTGCCGGCACTTGAGATCGTCGACAGCCGTGTCGCGGATTGGAAGATCAAACTTCCAGATACGATTGCCGATAATGCGTCATCCGGCCTGTATGTATTAGGCGAAAATAAGGTGCCGATCCGTGCTGTTGATCTGCCCGCTATAAAAATGGATCTTTACAAAAATGAGGAGCCTGTCAATTCGGGAATGGGTGCGGCAGCTCTTGAAAATCCGGCAAATTGCGTCGCCTGGCTTGCGAACAAGTTGTCAGATTACGGGGTTTCGCTCAAAGCCGGGGAGGTCATTTTGTCAGGAGCTCTTTCAGCGGCAGTCGATGCAATGCCAGGAGATACATTCCGGGCGACATTCGACGCATTGGGTGAAGTGACGGTCCGGTTCAACGGTTGAAGCAAGAGTGATCTAATGAAAGGAAGTGATGAGATGTCCAAGATAAAAGTAGGAATCATCGGTTCGGGGAACATCGGTACGGATCTTATGTTGAAGCTTCGCCGGTCAAATGCGCTTGAAATGACGACGATGATCGGAATCGATGCGAATTCAGACGGGATGAGAATGGCACGGGAGTTCGGCTATGAAGTCATCGATGACGGCATCGATGGGTTCATGGAAAAGCCGGAGCTTGCGGATATCCTTTTCGATGCGACTTCCGCTAGGGCTCACCACCGTCATTCGGAACTTTTAAAATCAGCCGGTAAGCAGGTTCTCGACTTGACGCCCGCGGCTATAGGACCATTCGTCGTACCACCGGTGAATCTAGGTGCTCATCTTGATGAACCTGATGTGAACATGATCACGTGTGGCGGCCAGGCTACGATTCCGGTCGTCCACGCCGTCAACAAAGTGGCTGATGTGGAGTATGCCGAAATTGTCGCGACGATCGCCAGTAAAAGTGCAGGACCTGGAACGAGAGCGAATATCGATGAATTTACGTATACGACTGCGAAAGGGATCGAGGAAATCGGTGGCGCGGACAAAGGAAAAGCGATCATCATTCTAAACCCTGCTGAACCGCCAATTCTAATGCGGAACACGGTCTATTGTCTCGTTAAGGAAAGCGAGTGTGATCAAGAGAAAATCACATCCTCGATCATGGAGATGGTTAAAACCGTACAAGTGTATGTTCCTGGTTATAGGGTCCGGACAGAGCCGATTTTTGACGGCAATCAAGTGACGGTTTTCCTAGAGGTGGAAGGAGCGGGTGATTATCTTCCAAACTACTCTGGCAACCTCGATATCATGACGGCATCTGCGGTCAAGGTAGCGGAAGAGTTGGCGAAGAATCGGCTCGTCCAGAATGCATAGGAAAGGAGAAGTGCGATGACAAAACGGGATGTAACGATAGTGGAAGTGGCTTTGAGGGATGGAAGTCATGCGATCGGCCATCAGTTTACGGTCGATCAAGTGACAGCAGTCGCGAGAAAGCTTGACGAGGCGAATGTTCCGTATATCGAGGTTTCACATGGGGATGGCATTGGCGGTTCCTCGCTGCAATACGGCCGATCCGCAACGAATGAGATGGAGTTGATCGAAGCGGCTGTCTCTGTTTGCAAACAGGCGAAAATCGGGGTTCTTCTTTTACCGGGGATCGGAACCGTCACTGAACTGAAAGAAGCGGCGAACTTAGGTGCGCGAATGGTACGGGTTGCGACACATGTGACCGAAGCGGATGTATCACGCCAGCATATCAAGCTTGCAAAAGAGCTCGGGTTGGAGACGGTAGGGTTTTTGATGATGGCGCATATGGTTCCGGTCGAAAAACTCGTAGAGCAAGCGCAACTGATGGAAAGCTATGGTGCGGATACGGTGTATGTCGTCGATTCAGCAGGGGCGTTGCTTCCACACCAGGTTAAGGAGCGGATCCGTGCGTTGAAGGACCGATTATCGATCAACATCGGGTTCCATGGGCACAACAACCTTTCCTTAGCAATGGCGAATTCGATCGTCGCTCTTGAAGAAGGCGCGACCTGGGTCGACGGCAGCGTCCGTTGTCTAGGGGCAGGCGCTGGAAACACGCAGACGGAGGTGCTTGTCTCCGTGCTCGATCGACTTGGAATTGGAACCGGAATCGATCTTTATAAAATGATGGACCTGGCAGAAGATACAGTGGCTCCGATTTTACCACAGCCACAGGAAATTACGAAAGGTAGCCTAGTGCTAGGCTATGCAGGTGTCTATTCGAGTTTCCTTTTACATGCGAATCGGGCTGCAGAAAAGTTCGCGATTGATGCGCGTGACATTCTCGTCGAACTCGGGGCTCGCCGTGTTGTTGGCGGACAAGAGGATATGATCATTGATGTAGCGAGTGAACTGGCAGAAAAACGAGCACCTGTCGGATAAGGAGGAGATTTAAATGGAAGTGAAACAAGTAGATTTGAAACACCTGGCTAAAAAAATCGAGTCCCATCAGACGACCGGTCAGGATATGGATAAAGTGACGATCGACAATCCGTCTCTGACTGTAGAAGAGGCGTATGAAATCCAGAAAATGTGCATCGATTATAAGGAAGAGCGCGGGGATCGGATGGTCGGCTGGAAAATGGGGCTAACGAGCAAGGCGAAGCAGGTTTCAGTCGGTGTGGATGAACCGATTTATGGCCGATTGACGCAATCGATGGAGTTATCCGATCCGGTGCTGCCTCTTGAAAACTTGATCCACCCGCGTGTTGAACCGGAAATCGCGTTCGTTTTGAAAAAAGAATTAAGTGGCGAAAACGTCACACCGAGAGATGTATGGATGGCGACGGAATGTATCTTCCCGGCGATCGAAGTGATCGACAGCCGTTATAAGAACTTTTCGTTCACACTTGTTGATGTGATTGCGGATAACGCATCGTCGACGAAGTTCATTCTTGGTGACCAGGCTTTTTCACCGTATCACACAGCCTGGGATGAAATGGGGGTCGCGATGTTCCGGAATGGCGAATTGCTCCACTCAGGAACGGGTGCAGCGGTACTCGGGCATCCAGTGAGGTCTGTCGCGATGCTAGCGAAAATGCTTAGCCGCGAGGGCCAGACGATCAAACCTGGTCAGGTCATCCTTGTCGGAGGTTTTACAGAAGCGGTGGATGTCAGTGATGGAGACCATATCGAAGTACGCTACGATCAGCTTGGGTCGTTGAATCTGCGTGTTGAAGGATGAGCTGGAGGAGGAACGGTAATTGCCGATTGCACAAATACACATCATTGAAGGGCGCACCAAGGAACAGAAACGTTCACTGATAAAAGAAGTGACAGAAGCGATCCACCGCAGCACCGGGACCGATCATGACCGAATCCGGGTTCTCCTTTACGAAATTCCGGATGAAAACTGGGCTGCCGGCGGTATATCGAAAGCGGATGAAAAGCTCAAAAAAAAAATGACTGCTCCTTAGATATATATAAGTTGTGTTCAAAACGGCTTTTGAATATTTCTTCGAAATTCACTCCCTTTCCGCGGGCAAACGAAAAGTGGAAGCGACCCGATTAGTTACGCAGGTCACTGGAAAACGGACGAGGAGGCTGTCGCCGCCGCAGGAAGTTTGAAGTGATCCAAGTGACTGGTCGCTGAGCTAGACATCACTTCTCTGCATTAACCCACTTTCGTAAGCCTCCTCACGAACTTGCACAGTTCGTTGCGGGGTCTCACCTGGCTCGCTGTTCCCGCAGGAGTGTCGTGAATTTCGCGTAAAATCAACAAAGCAGATTAACAAAGCCTAATTTTTAAAAATGGAGGGGTATCAATGAGGAAGTTTATGAAAGGTATCTCGTTTTTTGCAATGGCGGTATTGTTGATTTTCACAGCTGCTTGTAATAAGGGAAGTGACGGGACAGCAAATTCGGCTAGCGGCGAATTGGATGAAACGTATCAGTTCAAGCTGGCACATATCACACCGCCAAGTCACATGTGGCACAAAGCTGCTGAAAAGTTCGCCGAAGAATTGGACAAGCGCTCTGATGGGCGGATGCAACTTGAAATCTATCCATCCAGTCAGTTAGGGACGGAAGCGGATATGGTCGAACAAATCTCTGCAGGGTCGGTTGATTTCGGATTCATAACAGCTGCTTATATGAGTTCGCGTTCTCCATCCTTCGCAGCATGGTTCACACCTTATGCTTTCGAAGATCTGCACGAAGCGAATGATGCACGTGAAAGTGAGGTCGCGAAGAAAATCCTCGGGACGTTAGATGAGCAAGGAATGGTTGGACTGGATTATTTCTTTGCGGGGCAACGCGTTATGTTATTCAAGGATAAAAAAGTAGAAAAGCCTGAGGACATGAAGGGTCTCAAGCTTCGAGTGACACCAAGTCCTCCTATGCAGGATTTCTATACATCAACTGGAGCTTCAACCGAAGGTCTTCCTCTTCCTGAAGTCTATTCTGCTGCGCAAACGGGTGTCATCGATGGAATGGACATGGACCTCGATGCAACAATCACGAACAAATACTATGAAGTCGTCGACTATGGTCTCGTATCGAATCACATGGTCTGGCCTGCGGTTGCTATCGTAAACAAGAAGACGTTCGAAGGAATGCCAGAAGCGGACCAGAAAATCATCCGCGAAGCGATTGCTGCAGCTGCAGAATATTCTGCGATGACAAGAGCGGATCAGGAAGAAGAGTTCAAACAGACCCTTAAGGATGAAGGCATGGATATCTATGAAATCGATCCGGCGCTCTTTGATCCGTATAAACAACAATTTGATGAAAAGTACGGAAAACAAGACCCTCTCATTCAAGAATTCATCGACACCTTCCGTGACTGATTAATCTAAAGGGGGTTTCACACATGAAAGCTTTGAGCAATGGCATCTCGACGATTGAAAAATATATATCCATTGTTCTGATGTTTTCGATGGCAGTGATCGTCACGCTGGCTGTCGCATTCAGATATTTATTCAACTCACCATTATCATGGGCTGGTGAAGTCTCTATCTTTTTATTGATCTGGGTAAGTTTCATTGGCGGCAGTCTGGGGCTGAAGTATCGGTCCCAGGCCGCAGTTTCGATTGTGCTTGAGTATTTGCCTCCTAAGGTAAAAAGAGTAGTCTTCGTGATTGGGCACGTGTTCATGCTCATCTTTTTAGGGCTCATTCTTTTTTACAGTTATCAATGGATTCTTTCACCGAGTGTCGCGTTTCAAAAATCAACGTCGCTTTTACTGCCGATGTGGATCCCTTATTTGGCTGTACCCCTAGGACTGACGTTCGCGGCCATCCATCTGATTGCTAACATGATTGAGGCGATAAGAGAGGATGTTGCGCAATGACGATTCTAGTTATCCTGATGTTTTTCCTGTTTCTTTTCATGGGGATCCCGATTTCACTGGTCCTCGGTATGACAACGATCCTGTACTTTTTCACGGTTGGGAACACGATGCTTCTGGAATCCACACCGATGCGGCTCTTTTCCGGGCTCGATAATTTCGGTTTGCTGGCGATCCCGTTGTTCATGCTCGCAGGTGAGCTGATGAACGGCGGTGGGATTACCTCACGTCTTGTGCGGTTTGCAAAAGTACTGTTCGGACATGTGAGAGGAGGCCTTGCTTACGTAACGGTCGTCGCGAACATGTTTTTGGCGTCAATACTCGGTTCTGCGAACGCCCAGGCTGCAATGATGAGCAAGGTCATGGTTCCGGAAATGGAGCGAGAGGGTTATAAGAAGGAGTTTTCTTCTGCATTAACCTTGGCGTCTTCAATCGTAGCGCCGATCATTCCGCCGAGTATGATCTTCATCATCTACGGTACCTTATCGGGGACATCGATCGGTGGATTGTTCATGGCCGGCATCATTCCAGGAATTCTATATGGAATTGGGTTCATCTCACTGATTGCGTTCCTTGGCTTTAAATACAATTTTCCAAAGCACGAAAGAGCGTCCGGTGCAGATATTTTAAAGAATACATTGAACGTTCTGCCTGCATTGCTCGTTCCGTTCATCATCATTTTCGGGATATTGAGCGGGGCGTTCACGGCAACTGAATCTGCTGCGGTCGCTTGCTTGATTGCCTACCTTGTCGGGGCATTTTTCTACAAGGAGCTGAAGGTGAAAAAGCTACCGAAAATTCTTTTGAACACGGTGATCAGTACTGCGACAGTTACGTTCTTGATCGCGATGGCGAACATCTTCGGATGGATGATCGCATTCGAGCAGATCCCGCAGCTGTTATTGAATTCGATGCTCTCATTGTCTGACAGTCCGATCGTGTTCCTGCTCCTCGTCAATCTTTTCCTGTTATTGTTGGGGGCAGTTCTGGATGGAATTGCAGCATTGATCATCCTGGTGCCGGTGTTCATGCCGCTCTTGACCGCTTTTCAAATCGATCCGATCCATTTCGGGGTAATCATCTGTATCAACCTGACGATCGGCTTGTTGACACCGCCGGTAGGCACTGGGCTATTCATCGTATCCTCAATTGCTGAAGTGAAATTCGAGCGATTAGTAAGATCGACTATGCCGTTCCTCGTGATGGGGATCCTGATTTTGTTCGTGATTACCTTTTGGGAAGACGCGGTGTTGTGGATTCCGAATCTGTTCAACTTATAAGAACTGATGGAAAAACTCATTTTCGAATGAGTTTTTCCTTTTGGTTCTTTTAATCTAGACTTTGTTAAAGAATAATGTTGATTTTTTTCGAAATTCACTCCCTTTCCGCGGACAAACGAAAAGCGGAAACGACCCGTTTAGTCACGCAGGTTACTGGAAAACTGACGAAGAGGCTCGAACCAAACAAAGACTTGGTTCTGCGTGGGCTAACTCATAAAGGATGTCAATCAATGTGTTGCCGCCGCAGGAAGTTTGAAGTGATCCAAGTGACTGGTCGCTGAGCTAGACACCACTTCCCAGCCTTAACCCACTTCCGCAAGCCTCCTCGCTCATAGGACGTGGTGGTTGTTAGTCGAAGATCCTTAGTTCGCTGCGGGGTCTCACCTGGCTCGCTGTTCCCGCAGGAGTGTCGTGAATTTCGTTTAAAATCAACAACGAAGATTAACAAAGCCTTTATTTAAAAAGTCGTAAAAAAAATAACCCATGCAAACTTCCCCATGAAGGGTTTGGAGGTATCGATAGCGAAATAGGTAAAGGATGATTCTTAAAGGGGGCGGTTTTTATGATGATGATTAAAAATGAACGTTTATATAGTAGGAGTAGTGCAGGATTTTAATTAAAAAGGAGTGCTGTGATTGAAGCAAGCTTTGCTGGTAATTGATGCTCAACAAGAACTGATTGATGGAAATGAAAAAGAGGCTTGTGTTTTTAAAAAGGAAGAATTGTTGGCGAATATCAATATCGTGATAAACAAAGCAATAGAATCCGATTCATTGATCGTTTTTGTGAGAGACCTTGATGTCGCTGAAGGTAAAGGGACTGGATTCCAAATTCATGATAAAATCAATGTTCCATCTGATGCGGAAGTCTTTGATAAGGCTGCAACCAATGCGTTTCATGGAACACCATTACTGAGTTATTTAAAGGAAAAGGAAGTTGGACACCTCGTCATGATGGGGTGTAAAACAGAACACTGTATCGACACAGCCGTACGAATGGCGACTGTCAACGATTTTGATGTGACATTGGTACGAGATGGGCATTCAACGACTGACTCAGAAAACTTATCCGCGGAACAAATCATCGACCATCATAACAGGATCCTAGATGGCCATTACAATGTAGAAAATTTTTCTGATGTGAGGAATACGGAGGAAAATCTGTTTCAACCGAATCATAACAATTATCGATGAACGAAATAAAATAATTTGCGAGAAGGCTGCCGAGTTGGCAGTCTTTTTACATGAGTTAGGAAAACTATTAGGAACGTTAAAAATAAAATAAAGCTGATCCTTTGGGACCAGCTTTTATCATGATACCGATTCTTTATGCCTGCGTTGGAGCAGGTCTTTGGTAAACTTTCCTAGCAGGACAATCATATAGAGTCCTAATACGGAAATTCCAGCGATATCGAGATTGAACAGTTCGAACAGGATGCTGACGAGCGTTGTGATGTAGAGGAGCCCGAAGTATTTCTTGATCTGATCGTTCGAGTAAAACGAAGTCAGTTTTGCTCCGACCTGGCTTCCGAATAATGCTCCAGCAACCAATATTAATCCGAGTATATAGTCGATTTCAATTGTGACCGCATAAGAGATGAACCCTGCGGTGACGATCATCAAGACGCTGACGAGACTTGTGCCAACGGCTTTCCTTGATTCGAATTTCATGATGGAGATCATAAGCGGTACCATGACAAATCCACCGCCTACTCCTAAGGTTGCTGACATCAATCCGCCGATAAAACCAATGATCAAAGTCATGAAGAGACCAGGTTTCTCTATTTTGACCGCTTTTGCCTTGTTTGTCTTCTTCAAAAGTGAATATGCAAAATAACCGATGATCACTGCGTATAGGATCGGGATGACTGTTACGTCGTATCCGTTCTTGTCCAGCCAGAGTACGAAAGGCTTGGCGAATTGGGTCGCAGCGACACCGCTTATTCCAAGCAATAGAGCTGTCTTCCAAACCACATTGTTCATTTTGAAATGCGCCCAGACGCCTGAGATTGAAGAACCGATCGCGTATAAGAGACTGGTTGTGATCGCGACAACCGGGGCATAACCGATAAGCATCAGGACAGGGGTCAAGATGAATCCGCCGCCGATTCCAAAATAACCTGACAAGATGCCGATCGTAAAACCAAGAATGATATATAGTAATTCCATAACTTCTCCTTCTTAAAAAGCAATTTCCACTCTGTCTATGTTACAGTATACCACTTAAGAGTTCCAACTCATTTGAGGAATATGAAAATAATGGACATACAGGACGTTATTTATGTCAAAAAGTGGGGTTTCTATAAATTAGTGGACAGGAGAGCCGTTATCTGTGACAAATTCTGCTGTTTTCAAGTGAATTCCGGTAAATAACGTCTCTGGTGTCCGTAAAGATGTAAAAACAGTGTTTTTCACCTTAATAAGGTCTCTCATGTCCGTAAATTTATTTCAACAATGAAAAAACGGCACTAGGCCGTTTTTCTGTTCAGGATTGACTTTGCTGCATATAGATTTCTTCGTATGGTTGGACGACAACGAACCCGCTGCCTTCGAACCTCATCTGGATTGACTCACCACTTCCTCTTCCGAAGAAGGTTTTCAAAGATACATCAGTCTGGAAGTCTGGCGAGAGCGAGCCTGACCAGGCGACGGTCGCATTCGGATCTGTGAACACCGGACGGCCCGGCGTTACCTGAATTGTCAACGGTTCATAGTGGGAAGTGATAGCAATCATCCCGGTTCCCTGACAATGTACGTTGAATAGTCCGCCAGCCATCATCCCAGTGATTCGCCTCATCAATTTGATGTCCCAGTCAATTGACGGTTCGAATGCGAGCAGGTCGTTCCCGTTCACATAGATCGAATCGTTCTGTAGCTGGAGGATCGTGATTTTCTTACCTTGATCTGCAAGGTAGAGCTTCCCTGATCCATTTGCTTTCATAAGGGCTGCCCCTTCACCGGTCAATGCTTTTTTGAACATTTTACCGATGCCGTGTTCGAGGATCCCTTCACGGACAAATTTGATGTTCCCGTGGTAGGTAACCATCGCCCCCATCTTCGCCCAGACGTTTCCGTCCAAGTTGATTTCAAGGATCCGCGGCGTTTCAAGCTCGAATAGCCCTTCGCCTTTATCTTCCTGGGAAGTTTGTCTGACAAACTCTTCAATTGAATATTTCGACATTCCTATCACCTGCATTTTTCATAGTCTATCAGTTCAATTCGCCGTCCCGGTCCCAAGTTCCTTTTAATCTGCTTCCTCTAAAATATTGATTTTTCCAGCCGTTCCCTGGGCAGGGTACGATTCAGCGATTGCGCCTTTTGGCCAGACCTCGACCTTTTGCCCAATTTTATAAGTATCGACAGAATCAACCTTGAACCAGTAAGCACCGCTGCTCGGGTACTCATGGATATTTTTCGGGTCGAAGCCCTCGAGTTCTTCTTTTTCAATTCCTTCTAAAACAAGAATGCGTTCATTTTCTTTATCAACAATATATCCAGTGATCGATTGCTCCCATAGATCTTCTTCAGGCATGGCGCCGTTCCCGGATTGACCAGGGATACTGCTGGCATTGCCCGGCAGGTTCGGGATGATGACAAGATATGCAAAAAGAAACATGCAAACAATCGATATAGCTCCATAGAACCATCTTTTCATCGTATTTACCTCCAAAACATCAAAACAAGAATTCAAGTTTCCTTAAATGTATAGACGGGAAAAGCATGTCTACTGTTTCATTATTTATGAGAATACATGAGAAAAAATTACCAGGAACAAAAAAGGCGAATGTAAGTTCGTTTTTCTTGTTATTTTTTCCTAATCCTGTGCTATAATGTTTGATAGTGAGATTTAAGAAACGGAGGGGTTCGTCGCATGAGTGAGAAGCAGTTCGAATTAGTGTCGAAATACCAACCTGAAGGGGATCAGCCCAACGCGGTCAAGCAACTGGTCGAAGGCATCCACGCTGGTAAAAGACATCAGACTTTGCTCGGAGCTACAGGTACCGGGAAGACGTTTACGATGTCGAATGTCATCCAGCAGGTCAATAAACCCACGCTTGTAATTGCCCACAACAAGACGCTGGCTGGTCAGCTGTACAGTGAATTCAAGGAACTCTTTCCGAACAATGCGGTTGAGTATTTCGTCAGCTACTACGACTATTATCAACCTGAGGCGTACATACCTCAATCCGATACTTTCATAGAAAAAGATGCGAGCATCAATGATGAAATCGATAAGCTGCGCCACTCAGCGACATCAGCTCTTTTTGAACGGAATGATGTCATTATCGTTGCCAGTGTATCGTGCATCTATGGTTTGGGTAATCCTGAAGAATATCGTGAACTCGTTGTTTCGTTGCGAACAGATATGGAAAAGGATCGCGATCAATTGCTGCATGACCTTGTCGATATCCAATACGCGCGGAATGATGTGAACTTCACACGTGGTACGTTCCGTGTCCGCGGAGATGTCGTCGAGATTTTCCCGGCATCACGTGATGAACACTGTATCCGGGTGGAATTTTTCGGGGATGAGATCGATCGGATCACCGAGGTGGATGCGCTCACAGGTGAGATTCTTGGGGAACGCAGTCATGTTGCGATTTTCCCGGCTTCCCACTTCGTAACCCGTGAAGAGAAGATGAAGATCGCGATCGAACGGATCCAGGTTGAACTTGAAGAACGACTTAAAGAGCTGAGGGAACAAGACAAGCTTCTGGAAGCGCAGCGGATCGAACAGCGAACGCGCTATGATATCGAAATGATGCAGGAGATGGGTTTCTGTTCCGGGATCGAGAACTACTCGCGTCATCTGACATTGAGACCAGCGGGTTCGACGCCATATACGTTGATGGATTACTTCCCGAAGGACTTCCTGTTGATGGTCGATGAGTCGCATGTATCGCTTCCACAGGTCCGTGGCATGTATAACGGAGATCAGGCGAGGAAACAAGTCCTTGTCGAGCATGGTTTCCGTCTGCCGTCAGCGAAAGACAACCGGCCGCTCATGTTCGAGGAGTTCGAAAAGAAAGTAAGCCAGGCTGTCTATGTATCCGCGACACCTGGACCATATGAACTTGAGCACTCGCCAGAAATGGTCGAACAGATCATCCGTCCGACGGGTCTTCTTGATCCGACCATCGAAGTGAAACCGATCGAAGGTCAGATCGATGACTTGATGGATGAGATCCAGGAACGGGTGAAAAAGAAAGAGCGCGTCCTCGTCACGACATTGACGAAGAAGATGTCAGAAGACCTGACCGATTATTTACATGAAAACGGCGTGAAAGTCCGCTATCTGCACTCTGAGATCAAGACGCTTGAGCGGATCGAAATCATCCGGGATCTTCGAAGAGGTGTATTCGATGTTCTTGTCGGGATCAACCTCCTTCGTGAAGGAATTGATATCCCTGAGGTTTCGCTCGTTGCGATTTTGGATGCCGATAAGGAAGGGTTCTTGAGAGCGGAGCGTTCCTTGATCCAGACGATCGGACGTGCAGCACGTAATGCGAACGGGCATGTCATCATGTATGCTGATAAAATTACGAATTCGATGCGGATTGCGATTGATGAAACAGAACGTCGTCGTACGAAGCAGATTGCCTATAATGAAAAACACGGAATTACACCGCAGACGATCCAGAAGGCGATTCCAGACTTGATCCGTGCTACTGTCGCATCTGAGGATGAACCGTCAGCAGGACAAGCGAAAGCTCTTCAGAAGATGGATAAGAAGGAACGCGAGAAAGTGATCGAGCGGATGGAAAAAGAAATGAAGCAAGCTGCAAAAGATCTCGATTTCGAGCGTGCAGCAGAGCTTCGTGACATGGTACTAGAGCTTAAAGCGGAAGGATGACTCCAATGGCAAATGAACATATAACGATAAAAGGAGCGAGGGAGCATAACCTGAAAGGGATTGATGTTACCATCCCACGAAATAAGCTGGTCGTGATGACTGGCTTATCCGGCTCAGGTAAATCCTCCTTAGCTTTCGATACGATTTATGCAGAAGGTCAGCGCCGTTACGTAGAGTCACTTTCTGCGTATGCGCGCCAATTTTTAGGACAAATGGACAAGCCGGACGTCGATTCAATCGAGGGGCTCTCACCAGCGATTTCAATCGATCAGAAGACGACGAGTAAAAACCCGCGTTCCACGGTGGGAACTGTGACTGAAATCTATGACTACTTGCGTCTTTTGTTTGCGCGGATTGGGGTGCCAATCTGTCCAAATCATGACGTGCCGATCACATCACAAACAATCCAGCAGATGGTCGACCGGATCATCGAATATCCAGAACGGACGAAGCTGCAAATCCTTGCTCCAGTTGTATCAGGGCGTAAAGGGGAGCACGTGAAGGTCCTTGAAGATATCAAAAAGGAAGGATACGTTCGTGTCCGGGTGGATGGTGAGATCACCGACGTAAGTGAAGAGATTAAACTTGAAAAGAACAAGAAGCATTCGATTGAAATCGTCGTTGACCGGATCGTCGTAAAAGACGGTGTGGAAACACGTCTGGCAGATTCACTTGAAACCGCATTGAACATCGCGGATGGTAAGGTGATCGTCGATGTCACCGGTGAGGAAGAGCTGTTGTTCAGTCAGCATCATGCGTGTCCATACTGTGGTTTTTCAATTGGTGAATTAGAACCCCGGCTGTTCTCGTTCAACAGTCCTTTTGGTGCTTGTTCCTCATGTGATGGTCTGGGGACGAAGCTTGAAGTCGATCTTGATCTGATCATTCCAGATTGGGATCGTACATTGCGGGACAACGCCATTGCACCTTGGGAACCCCAGAACTCCCAGTACTACCCGCAGCTTTTAAAGAGTGTATGTGATTATTATGGAATCGATATGGATGTGCCGGTTAAAAAACTAAACAAGACACAACTGGACAAAGTCTTGTATGGAAGCGGCAGGGATAAAATCTACTTTCGCTATGAAAATGATTTCGGCCAGGTGAGAGAAAACAAGATTCTCTTCGAAGGTGTCGTGAACAACATCAAGCGACGTTATCATGAAACAAGTTCCGATTATATTCGGGAACAGATGGAAGGCTATATGGCGCAAAAGCATTGCCCAAGCTGTGGCGGCCACCGGTTGAAGCCGGAAGCACGGGCGGTCCAGATCCGGGATCACCACATTGGGAACATTACTGATATGTCAGTAAAGGATGCGGATAAGTTTTTCCGTGAACTTGATCTGACGAAAAAAGAAGCACAGATCGGGCGTTTGATATTACGCGAAATCAATGATCGGTTAGGGTTCCTCGTCAATGTCGGACTCGATTACCTGACACTCAGTCGTTCTGCCGGCACCTTATCAGGTGGGGAAGCACAGCGGATTCGTCTCGCAACTCAGGTTGGTTCACGTTTGACGGGTGTCCTTTATATCCTGGATGAACCGTCGATCGGGTTACATCAACGTGATAACGACAGGTTGATCAATACGCTTGAAGAGATGCGCGCTCTCGGGAATACGTTGATTGTCGTCGAGCATGATGAGGATACGATGCTTGCAGCCGATTACATCATCGATATCGGACCTGGCGCAGGGGCGCATGGCGGAAAGATCATCGCTCAAGGCTCGCCACAAGAAATCATGGATGATGATAGTTCGTTGACGGGTAATTATTTGTCCGGTAAAAAATTCATCCCACTTCCAAAGAAAAGAAGGAAGTCGAACGGAAGGAAGCTGACGATCAAAGAGGCTACTGAAAACAACTTGAAAAAAGTGAACGTCGATATTCCTCTCGGTGTATTTACTGGTGTGACAGGTGTGTCTGGATCCGGTAAAAGTACGCTGATCAATGAGATCCTTTATAAATCACTTGCACAGAAGCTCCACCGTGCAAAAGAGAAACCGGGTGAACACAAGAAGATTGATGGGCTCGATCATATCGATAAAGTCATCGATATCGACCAGTCGCCGATCGGACGTACGCCACGATCGAACCCGGCAACGTATATCGGGGTCTTTGATGACATCCGGGACGTTTTCGCTCAGACGAATGAAGCGAAGGTGAGAGGGTACAAGAAAGGGCGGTTCTCCTTCAACGTCAAAGGTGGTCGCTGTGAAGCATGCCGCGGCGACGGAATCATCAAAATCGAAATGCATTTCCTTCCAGATGTGTATGTACCTTGTGAGGTGTGCCACGGGAAGCGTTATAACCGTGAAACCCTCGAGGTGAAATACAAAGGGAAGAACATTGCTGACATCCTTGACATGACGGTTGAGGAAGCGGTCGAATTTTTCGCGAATATCCCTAAGATCAAACGGAAGGTGCAGACGATGATGGACGTCGGTCTCGGCTACATCAAACTTGGCCAGTCCTCGACGACGATTTCTGGAGGGGAAGCGCAGCGTGTGAAGCTGGCATCCCAGCTGCATAAGCGTTCAACAGGGAAGACACTTTATATTCTAGATGAGCCGACGACAGGACTTCATGTCCATGACATTTCGCGGTTGTTAACTGTGCTCCAACGTCTCGTCGATAACGGGGATTCAGTTCTTGTCATCGAGCATAATCTTGATGTTATCAAGGCGGTCGACCATATCATCGACCTCGGACCTGAAGGCGGGGATAAAGGTGGTATGATAGTCGGAACAGGAACACCTGAGGAAATTGCGGAAAACGAGGCTTCCTATACGGGTAAATACTTGGCGCCGATTTTGAAGCGTGACCGGAAACGGATGGAATCGAAAATCAAGAAAACTGAAACCTTAGCAAAATAGAACGCGTAAAGTCTTCTAAGATGGTTCATCTTAGGAGGCTTTTTCTTTTTTGTGTCGAATCAATAGAGTGCTGCATGAGACCTGGGCGGGTCACATACATATAATAAGTGCTCGAAAAATTTCATAGTCTTGATTGAATGGAGGAGAACGGGGTTGTCTTCATCGGGTAAGTTGATCAAATCATTAAGCTACATGAGTGTGTTTTTCGCACCTTTTATCGTACCAGCAGTCATTTTTCTACTCATTGACGATCGGGATGTCAGGCAGCATGCACGTCTTGCCTACATTTCTCATTTAATTCCTGTCCTCGCCCTGGCAATCTTATCAATCTTATTTTTCGAATCAGGGCAGATCGTAAACTATTTCACGGTCATCAGCATGATCATATTCGGGGGTGCTGCAGTGACCGCTGCTATATGGAACATCATGAAGGGTATACATGTATTACAGGAGAAATAGTTTTCCTGATTAAAAGCGCCTGAAGAACAATCGCGTAGCCTGAATTATTTTTAAAAATCTGAAGGGGGATTTTTAGAATGGAAGAGCGGAAGATGATTTTGAAAATGCTTGATGAGGGAAAAATTTCATCGGCAGAAGCGGTTGAGCTTTTAAAAGCAGTTGGAGAAAACGACATTTCCGAAGAAAAGCAGCCTGTCAGAACAGCGACAGTCAATTATTCGGGGCAAAAGCAGCAAACGAATGAACAGAAAGACGGAAGCACAAATAAGCAGCACAAAACCCATACGTATGAGAAAAAGTCAGAACAATCGACGATCAGTAAGTTTTCGAGCTTGATCGACCGGGTAGTGACGAAATTGAAGGATACTGATTTTGATTTCAACTTCGGTCAGGCAGTGGAAATCGATCATGTTTTTCAGGAAAACGATGTTGATTTCAACCGTCTGAAGGTCCATGTGACAAACGGGGGCATACAGTTACATCCGTGGGAGGAGCAGAGTGTCCGCGTCGAGTGTCATGTTTCAGTGTACCGGACCCAGTCGACCGAAGAAGCGAAAGCGTACTTTTTGAAAAATGCACATTTTGCGACGGAATCGGGAGAACTTCAATTCCTTGTCGATGAAAACCGCCTGAAAGTGCAAGCACACATGTATGTGCCTACGAAAATGTACGAGGAAATCCAGCTTCGCACAGCGAACGGAGCCATTACCCTCGATGAATTGAAGACGAACCGGATGATCGTCCGTACATCGAACGGAGCAGTAACGTTGAACCGTGTAGATGGCGGTTCATTGAATGCCTCGACTTCCAATGGGAAAATCAGATTGGAACAGAGTAATTGGAAAAAGCTTGACCTTGAAACATTGAACGGGGCGATCCGTTTAAATGGTAAATACGAAGATGTCGAGGCGGAAACCTTGAATGGCTCGATCACCTTCACGTTAGATGACGCTATGCCTGGAAAAGCTTCTTTTAAAACGGTCGCTGGGAAAATTGAAATCCTTGTGCCTAACAGTTTGCGGGTGGACGGAAACATGAAAGCTACGATTGGCAGCCTGAATTGTTTTCTTGATAAAGTTGATATTAAGAAAGAGACAAAAGATGTGGTGCTTAAGCGGATGGAATTCATCGCCAATGAAGATGCACCGACGACCTATGAAATTGAGGCGGTGGCGAAGACCGGTTCGATTTCAATTGCGAAGAGGTAAGGAGGTAGTGTTTTGAGAGGATGGATTGTTTCTTTAATTGTCAATACGATCGTGCTGATGGTCGTCTCCGGATTTTTCAGTGAATCCTTCTATTTGTCTGGAATCGGAGCAGCGATCATCGCGAGTATTTTGTTAGCAATCATGAATGTAATCGTCAAACCGATTTTGGTGATTTTGACTTTGCCTGTCACGATTTTAAGTCTTGGACTGTTCTTGTTCGTGATCAACGCGATCACCCTGATGCTCACACAAGCGTTGATGGGGGATACCTTCATGATTTCCGGATTCGGCATGGCGCTGGTCGCAGCGATCATCATCTCCGTTTTGAATCTGTTGATCAACAACCTGATCGTCAAACCGTTGAAAGATCGATAAATTTTGAAGGGCTGACCTGGAGAAAGATGAAAATCCAGGTCAGTTCTTTTTTTCGTGGGTTTCCGGTCCAGCTCTGGATTGGGAGGTAATCCGGCGGGTTCACGAAGGAATCCGGCCAAATCGAACCGGAATCTGCCAAAATCTCTCTTAATCCGGCCACTCGGTACTTTTTTACTACTCTAAACTGTAGGGCTGATCGTCATCCTGCGGTTGCAGAATTGGTCACCTTCGCTCATGTAAGCGATTACCTGCCAATTCTTCTACAATCCAGTAACAGTAGGAGGTTTCCCCACAATTTTTGAGCGTTTGGATGGATTCTTTTAAGGGCGGAATGTCGTAAAATTGAATGAGTTACGCTTTAGAAATCGCCCTCGAACCTATATCGGTGCAACACAATTTTTATCGGAGCAAACTTCAAATTTATCGGTGCAAAACCCAAATATATCGTTGATTCACCCAAAATCCACTCATAATTTACAACCTATTTTTGGAAAACTAGGTGTAGAGTCGGCATGATTTGAAAAAGAATGCTAAAATATAGTGTGGTAGAAAAGCTAGAAAGTGGGAGTGACTTTCAAGATGGCGAACATACATATAAAAGATCTGATCGATGAGTTCCAGCTGGAACTTGTCCATGGCGAGAGCGGCATCCATCGGACGATTAGGACAAGTGATATTTCTCGTCCTGGCCTTGAAATGGCGGGCTATTTTGCGTATTATCCGGCTGAGCGCCTGCAACTGTTGGGCAAGACAGAGCTTTCGTTCGTCAACGGACTGGATGACCGGATCCGCAGGGAACGTCTTCGCAAGCTTTGCAGGGACGAGACTCCAGGCATCATCATCTCGAGAGGTTGGGACGTGCCTCCGGAATTAGGTGAGGCTGCGGAAGAAAAAGGCATTCCGATTTTACGGTCACAATTGACGACGACACGTCTCAGCAGCCGGTTGACGAATTTTTTAGAAAGTAAATTGGCACCGACGACAGCGGTACATGGTGTGCTCGTTGATATTTACGGAATCGGAGTCCTAATTACAGGTTCTAGTGGCGTCGGGAAAAGTGAAAGTGCACTCGAGCTTGTAAAAAGGGGGCACAGATTGGTCGCCGATGATTCGGTGGAAATCCGTCAGGAAGACGAAAAGACGCTTGTCGGGAGTTCACCAGAGCTCATCCAGCATCTGTTGGAAATCCGTGGACTCGGGATCATCAATGTTATGACCCTGTTTGGTGCAGGTGCGATCCGTAATTTTAAAAAGATCGCGTTGGTGATCAACCTCGAAACCTGGGATCAGAAAAAAACCTATGACAGGCTCGGTCTCGATGAAGAAACGATGAAAATCATCGATGTCGAACTGCCGAGGTTGACGGTACCGGTCCGTCCTGGACGAAACCTTGCTGTCATTATCGAGGTCGCTGCTATGAACTTCCGTCTGAAGAGGATGGGGGTCAATGCGGCACAACAGTTTTCGGAGAAGCTGAACAATGTCATCGATACACCAGATTACGATGACTTTTAGGAGGTAAGAGGAAATGGTTGCAAACATCCAGCCATTGGACCGGGTCGCACTTGAAATCGGTCCATTGACCATCTACTGGTATGGCATTATCATAGGGTTTGGAGCTCTGCTCGGACTTTATATCGCGGTCCGAGAGTCAAAGCGCTTAGGCATCAATTCGGAAACGTTCGTCGATCTCGTCATGATCGCCGTTCCGGTAGCCATCATTAGTGCACGGATCTATTATGTTACGTTCGAATGGCATTACTATAAAGACCACGTGGGTGAGATCATCAAGATCTGGGAAGGCGGTATCGCGATCCATGGTGCGCTGATCGGATCGTTTTTGACAGCTTACGTGTTTTCAAAAGTGAAAGATTTATCCTTCTGGAAGCTTACAGATATTGCAGCGCCAAGTATCATCCTCGGGCAAGCGATCGGCCGCTGGGGCAACTTCATGAATCAAGAAGCCCATGGCGGTGAGGTGACGCGTGAATTTTTAGAAGGGTTATATCTTCCGGATTGGATCATCAATCAGATGTACATAGAAGGGGCGTACTATCATCCTACGTTCCTATATGAATCGATTTGGAATCTCATCGGATTCGTACTGTTGATCGGTTTGCGGCGTGTCAACTTACGGCGCGGCGAGCTGTTCTTAACCTATGTCATCTATTATTCAATCGGCCGTTTTTTTGTCGAGGGACTACGGACGGACAGCTTGATGCTGACCGACTCATTGCGAATCGCCCAGGTGATTTCGATTGTCCTGATCGTCATCAGTATCGGTATCATCATCTATCGCAGGAAAACTGGGTTAGCAGATAAACGGTATAACGAATTGTAGCAGCTAGAGAAAGGGGAAGCAGGAAAATGATGAACACATTGAAAAACGGTCTGAAGGTTGGCCTGAATACAACATGGGTACTAGGTAAAATCATCTTCCCAATCACT
Source organism: Alkalihalobacillus sp. TS-13 (assembly GCF_019720915.1). Taxonomy (GTDB): domain Bacteria; phylum Bacillota; class Bacilli; order Bacillales; family Fictibacillaceae; genus Pseudalkalibacillus. The sequence goes on along the minus strand of NZ_JAHKSI010000001.1, from coordinate 2,737,126 downwards.
CTGATCGTTACAATTCTTGGGCAAACCCCTTTGATGGATTGGCTCGTCAAGCTTGCGGAGCCTTTGATGAAATGGATCGGTCTTTCAGGTGAGGCCGCTCTGCCGCTCGTCATCGGTAACTTTTTAAACCTGTATGCGGGTATCGGTGCAATCCTCAGCCTTGATCTGACAGTGAAGGAAGTGTTCATCCTTGCTGTCATGCTCTCGTTTTCACACAATCTACTGATCGAGTCGTCGGTTGCGACCAAGGTCGGAATCAAAATGTGGATCGTGATGGCTGTGCGGATCGGGCTTGCGTTGATTTCCGCGTTCTTCATCTCGCTCGTGTGGAAAGGCGGTTCAGAACAAGCTGTCTATGGGTTCATTTCGGGCACAGAAGAACAGGTCAACGGTTTTTGGAACATTTTATGGCATGGGTTAGAAAAAGGCTTTATCGGCATTCTCCAGCTGGCGGCGATCGTCATCCCGCTCATGATCTTCATCCAGGTGATGAAAGACTTGAACTGGCTGACGTTGTTTTCGCGTTGGATGGCGCCGATTACAAGATCGCTAGGCATGAAACCGAACACATCTACGACTCTAGCAGCAGGTATCTTTTTCGGTCTCGCATACGGTGCTGGAGTAATGATGCAGGCGGTCAAGGAGGACGGAGTGGAAAAGAAGGACCTTTATCTAGCATTCATCTTTCTTGTATCCTGTCATGCTGTCATTGAAGATACCTTGATTTTCATCCCGCTCGGAATACCGGTGTGGCCATTGCTCATCATCCGGCTTGTCGTCGCGATCATTTTAACGATGGTTGTGGCATTCATATGGAACCGTGTGGAAGCAAAAAACGTATACAGACATCGAAAGGAAGCAAACTATGAAAATTGATACGATTCTGTTTGATTTGGATGGAACGTTGATCAATACGAACGATTTGATCATCTCTTCTTTTACACATACATTGGAGCAGTTCAAGCCGCAGCAATACTCTCGTAATGATATCATTTCCTTCATCGGGGAGCCTTTGGTTGATTCTTTTAAGAGAGTCGATGAAACGTCCGTTGCCGAGATGGTGCGTACGTATAAAGAACATAATCTTGCCCATCATGAAGAGTATGTGCATGCTTATGAAGGGGTTACCTATACGGTAAAAACGTTGCATGAGAAAGGATTCAAGCTTGGCATCGTAACGACGAAGATGCGGGATGCGGTTGAGCTTGGTCTTGAAATCACGGGTTTAGGTGAGTATTTCACGACGATTGTCACGCTGGATGACGTTGAGCATGCGAAACCTGACCCGCAGCCTGTGATCCGTGCGTTGGACAAGCTGCAATCCGACAAAGCCTCCGCGATCATGGTCGGGGACAGCCGTTATGATATCGAAGCGGGCAAAAATGCCGGTACGCTGACGGCCGCAGTCTCCTGGACCATCAAGGGGAGAGAAAACCTCGAACGATCTGAGCCGGATTATATGCTGGAGGAAATGCCGGATCTATTAAAAGTCTTAGAGGTGAATGTATAATGCGAAAGACTGAGCGTCATCCTGTTAAGGGAAGCAATGCGCTCTGGCAGATCTACAAGACGGTGCCTTTCTTCAAGGTGCTGAAAAACTTCGTAGTCATCCAGCTTGCGAGATATACACCGATCATTCCAGTAAAGAACTGGCTGTACCACACGTTTCTAGGTATGAAAGTAGGCGAACAGACAGCCTTTGCTTTGATGGTCATGGTCGATATCATGTTTCCTGAACGGATTTCGGTCGGTCGAAACACCATTATCGGATACAATACGACAATTTTAACGCATGAATATTTGATAAAAGAGTATCGTCTTGGTAATGTAAATATTGGAGATGAAGTGATGATCGGTGCCAACAGTACGATTCTGCCCGGCGTGACGATTGGTGATGGAGCCGTCGTTTCAGCAGGCACATTGGTACATAGGGATGTTGAACCCGGTTCATTCGTAGGCGGAAATCCGATGCGGCTCATCTATACGAAAGAAGAGATGGCCAAACATAAACAAATGTCGGATATTGACGATATATAGATTAAAGGTGGGTGTCACATGGAACAAAAGAAGAGAATGTCGTTGATCTATATGAATGGTGAGTTCCAAATAAGCGATGCTTGGGTTCGCCCGGCGATTCAGAAGAAAACGAAAAAAGAATCAGAGCAACAGGACCGGTTCTTCTTTTTGTCAGCCGTTTCCCGACTAAGAGGCAGTGATTATATCCGCGATGCTTATTGGAATGGGAACGAAGCAGTCATCCGTTTTGAAAACAGCGATCACGTTAGTCCTGAATATCTGGATGATTATGATCATTATTTTTCCTCTAAATTAAAGATAGGAAAACTGCTTCTTGATAACCTTGTTTATCTCTTCAAGGAGCTTCCATATATATCGATGTTGAAAATTGCGGTGCCTTTCCAGTCAAGTGAGCTGGTGGTACATATTCATCGAAAACAATTGGAAAAATATCTGCAGACCGACTTCAGTTATTTCAAGAATGCCCATAGATGCCAGTTCCATTTCCATGTACAGGAGCGGGATGTACGCCGTTTTGTTCATCGTTATGTGAACCACGTCTATAAATAAACTTGAAATTGGATAGTGCGAGCCTCATTCTGAGTGAATCCCGAACATGACATGGTGTTTGGAGCGATTCCTTCAGAATGGGGCTCTTTTTGTGTTGAGGCAGTAGGTGTGAAAAAGAAATTTAGACGCGGGTGAGATCTAGCGGACAGGAGAGCCGTTATTTGTGTCGAAAAGGGGTGTTTCAGAAATTTAGCGGACACCAGGGCCGTTATTTGAGGTGAAACCCGCTGATTTCGATCGGATTTCTTTAAATAAGGTCTGTGGTGTCCGTTATTTTGCAAAAGCATGGGGTTTTGGTGTAAATAAGGTCTCCTGTGTCCGTTAAGGTACTACCGTCTTTTTCAAAAGGAAAAACCACTGGTGAACCAGTGGTTTCGTTATTTATTTTGTTCGAAGTTCGCTCCCTTTCCGCAGGCGATCCGCAAGCCTCCTCGCTCACTTCCACTGGACGTGGTGGCATTTAGTCGAAGATCCTTTATTCGTTGCGGGGTCTTGCCTGGCTCGCTTCTCCCGCAGGTGTGTCGCGGATGTCGTTTTTCAATACAACATTTCACCATCGCTTAACAAACAATTTATTAAAGAAGGTAGAAGCCGACGCCCATTATGAAGTAGGCGGCTAGCAGGGTGGCACCTTCGAACCAGTTCGTATCTCCGTCGTTTGCTATCGTATTCGTCAACAGGACGGCAAGAACCATGGCGACGAGTTCTGGAACGGTAAAGACGAGAGCCATCGGTGTCGGGAAAATCAGTGAGAGCAGTACGAGTACCGGTGCGACGAACATCGCGATTTGAAGCGTTGAACCAACCGCGATTTCGACCGCTACATCCATCTTGTTCTTGTAAGCCATGATGATGGCTGACGCGTGTTCGGCTGCATTACCGACAATCGCAACGATGATGACCCCAATGAAAACTTCGCTCCATCCGAACTGCTCTCCGACCGTTTCGAACGTGTGGACGAGCGCTTCACTCACATACGCGACAGCAGCAGTAGCCAACGCCAGGATAATTAACGCTTTCTTTCCGGTCCATTCTGCTTCTTCCTCATGTGCTTCTTCATCTCCGCCTTCACTGCTATATACACCGCGGTGCGTAACCAGTTTAAAGAAGAGGCCGGCTAAGTATAGACCGATCAAAATGCCTGAAACCCAAATACTTAACGTCAATGCTTCAGTCTCATTCAAGTTCATTGCGAAAATTTCAGGGAAAACGAAGGCGACGACCACTCCGAACATGAGCAGGGCTGAATTATGTCTTGCATCGTGGACGTTGAATCTTTGCCTTTTAAAACGTAAGCCCCCGACGAAAAACGAAAGTCCCCCGACAAGCAGGAGGTTCCCAAGGACAGAACCTGTCAAAGAGGCAAGCACGATGGAGACGTAACCCGCTTTCAAGGCGAAAATCGAAATGATGAGCTCGACAGCATTCCCGAAGGTGGCGTTCAACAGCCCGCCGATTCTCGGACCTGAGTGGATCGCAAGACTTTCAGTCGCACGCCCCATGTAAGCTGCAAGAGCAACAATGGTGAGACAGTAGACGATGAACATGATCGCTTCCGGCCAGTGAAGCAAATTACCAGCCACAGACAAAGGAACACCAATTACGATTGCAAGGAAAAAGATTTTGTTGAACATAAGAAACCTTCTTTCATTATCGTATTTTCATTATGGGCTGCAGAATACCCGCGGAAAGCGGATATATTTCAAAAGTGTAGTATACAACACTCTATACGAAAACAACCTTATGTAATTTGCGAGAAGTTGGGGTATAGCTAGAGTAACTTATAAGCTATATTGTATTCATTTTATCTTATGTTACTCCCGAATATAAGAAGTACCTTGAGCAAGAGTCAAGTTTTTGGACTACAACTATTTAAGAAGGAATAAATAGGGTAAAGATAAAACGTCAGATAAAAAATTTTCGGTTGACGTGTTTTTGTAAGAAAGTTAGACTACTTATTATACCTTTATCTTGTTAGTAAATTAGCGAACTAAAGGATTTTGAAACAGAAATTTAGAATAACTAATTTTCAACTTAAAAAATACTTATTTTTTAAAATTATTGGCTATATGTTGATTTTCACGAAATTCACTACCTTCCGCGGGCAATCCACGAGCCTCCTCACTTGCACAGGAAGTACTGGCTTCGACGTTCACCATAGGACGTGGTGGTATTTAGTCGAAGTTCATTATTATAGTCGAAGATCCTTTTAAAAAGGGCGGGGTCTCGTCAGGATCGCTTTTCCCGCAGGAGTGTCGCAAATTTCACTTCAATAAACGTTGTCAGAAATCAACAGTATTAGTTAACATAGCCAATTTATTCAATCAATGATTTTTAAATAGGTCGATTCGGAGAGTGAATGTTGTGACGAAACCATTAGTGTTTGAAAAACCTTTAGGCATGCGGGATACGTTACCGAACCTGTATGAGATCAAATCAGCAAGCCGGGCTGCGATGGAACAAGCTGTCCAGAAATGGGGATACCGGTTCATGCAGACGCCGACGGTCGAATATTACGATACTGTAGGGGAAGCTTCTGCAACTTTGGAGCAGCAGCTATTCAAATTGCTCGATCAAGAGGGGAAGACCCTTGTGTTGAGACCGGATATGACAGCTCCGATCGCGCGGGTGGCATCGTCAACGCTGCAAAATGAATCCCAGCCGATGCGCATCGCTTATTCAGCGAATGTGTTCCGTGCCCAACAGCAGGAGGGAGGACGTCCTTCAGAGTTTGAACAATTCGGTATTGAATTGATCGGGGATGGCTCGACAAGTGCCGATGGAGAAGTGATCGCGTTGATGATCGAGACGATCGAAAATGTCGGTCTTGAAAATTTTCAGGTCGCTGTCGGTCACCTTGGCTATGTGGATGCGTTATTCAAGGAGATTCTCGGAACGGACCAGCGTGTCGAAACGCTGAAACGTTTTTTATACGAGAAAAATTACGTAGGATACAAACAGCATGTGAAGAAGCTGCCGTTGTCATCGATCGACCAGAAACGTCTTCTCGACTTCCTCCACCTGAGAGGGGGGAACAAGCTGGAGGATGCAGAAAAATTAATCACATCTACCCGGGGTTATGAGGCGATTGAAGAACTCCATGCTTTGCGTGATTGTCTGAAAGCATACGGTGTCAATGACATTGCAACACTTGATCTCACATTAGTCAGCCACATGACCTATTACACAGGTGTGGTTTTTGAAGGATATGCCCCTGAACTTGGTTCTCCGATCAGCAACGGGGGACGTTATGATGCGCTCCTCGCAAAATTCGATAAAGAAGCAAAAGCGACCGGGTTTGGAATCCATCTTGATTACTTGATGGAAGCGATCAGACCAGTAGAAACGAAAGCCTTCACGCATTGCGTTGTGTTTTCAGAAGGCCAGCGGAAGGATGCCTATGCCTTCGGAAAGAAGCTGAGAGACCAGGGTGAAACAGTCGTTGTCCAGGACATCAAAGGCATCGAGAGTCTTGATGTGTTTACCGGACAATTTTCAAATGTCACATATTATCTTGGAAAAGAAGAGGGGGGAGAGCAGTGAGTTCATCTACATTGACGATTGCAATGCCGAAGGGGCGGATCTTTGAGGAGGCTGTCCAGTTGCTTCGTGAAGCCGAATACACTCTTCCACCTGAGTTCGAGGATTCACGCAAACTGATCCTTGAGATCGAAGAGGCGGATTTGCGTTTTATATTGGCGAAACCGATGGATGTTCCAACTTATGTGGAGCATGGTGTCGCAGATGTCGGGATCGCAGGAAAGGACGTCATGCTTGAAGAAAAGCGGGATGTTTATGAAGTGCTGGATTTAGGGATTTCCCGTTGTCATCTGGCGGTTGCAGGGCTTCCGGATACAGACCTGGATACCGTCGCACCGAAAATCGCAACGAAATATCCGAATGTCGCTTCGAATTATTTCAGAAGCCAGGGTAAGCAGGTCGAGATCATCAAGCTGAACGGGTCGATTGAATTGGCCCCGTTGATCGGTCTGGCAGATCGGATCGTTGATATCGTTTCGACCGGCCGGACATTGAAAGAGAACGGACTTGTTGAAACGGAATGGATCCTCGATATTACATCGCGGTTCATCGTCAACCCAGTCAGTTACCGAATCAAAGCAGATGCGATCGATGAGATGGTGAGTCGGTTGGAAAAGGTCATTGAAGGGGAGGAGATCGCGCGATGAAAATCCAGCAATTGAAGGGGACTGTGCCTCGAAAGCAACTGAATCAAGGGACTGAAGAACAAAGGCAGGCTGTGCTTGGGATCCTAGAACAAGTGAAGTCGGATGGGGACAAGGCTCTTTTCGAATTGACGAAGAAATTTGACGGAGCTGAACTTGACTCGTTGAAGGTGACGAAGATCGAGATTGAAAAGGCTTATGAATCACTGGATGAAGAAGTGATTGAAATCATCCAGGAGGCTGCGCGGAATATAAAGGTCTATCATAAAAAACAAGTCCGTGAATCATGGATGATGACGAACGATGACGGTTCGGTTCTTGGACAGAAAATCACACCGCTGGATTCAGTGGGTGTCTATGTTCCAGGCGGTACGGCCGAATATCCTTCATCCGTCCTTATGGGGGCGATTCCGGCGAAGGTAGCAGGTGTTGGGAGAATTGCGATGACGACACCTCCTCGCCCGGATGGGACGCTTCCGGCAAGTGTATTGGTAGCTGCAAATGAGAGTGGTGTCAACGAGATTTATAAAGTAGGAGGCGCCCAGGCGATCGGAGCGTTGGCGTTCGGAACAGACTCGGTTGCCCCTGTCGATAAAATCGTGGGACCAGGGAATATTTATGTCGCTTTGGCGAAGCGGGAAGTTTTTGGCCAAGTCGGCATCGATATGATTGCAGGACCGAGTGAAATCCTCATCTATGCGGATGATACGGCGAATCCGGTCCATCTGGCGGCAGATCTTTTGTCCCAGGCAGAGCATGATCAGATGGCGTCTGCGATTCTTGTGACGACGTCGGTCGAAGTGGCGGAAGAGACATCGAAGGAAGTGATCCGCCAGCTTGAAAGTCTTCCGCGTAAAGCGATTGCAGAAGCGTCTGTAATCAGCAATGGCGTCATTTATGTTGCGAATACGGAAGAAGAAGCGATTGCGGCTGTCAACGAGCTCGCCCCGGAACATCTTGAGATCGTCGCCTATGAGCCGTTCGAACTGCTCGGACAGATCCGGCATGCGGGAGCGATTTTTCTTGGAAAAAACAGTTCGGAGCCGATCGGGGACTATTTCGCAGGACCGAACCACGTGCTCCCGACAAGCGGCACAGCCCGTTTTTCAAGCCCGTTGAGTGTCGATGATTATACGAAAAAATCAAGCATCATTTCATATGGGACCGACGCTTTATTCGAAAACGGCCGAAAGATTAGTAAACTAGCTCGAATTGAAGGGTTGGAAGCCCATGCGCGAGCGATCGATTACCGATTGGAGGAAGAGTGAGAAATGACAGAGCGGAATGCGGAAATTTCACGAAAGACGAATGAAACCAACATCAGGCTAAGCCTCCAGATTGACGGAGAAGGGCATTCGGACATCCAGTCTCCTGTCCCGTTTTTGAATCATATGCTCGATCTTTGGACCCGTCATGGGTTATTTGATCTGAAGGTCGATGCGGAAGGCGATACGGAGATTGACGATCATCATACGACAGAGGACATCGGCATCTGTTTAGGACAAGCCCTGATCGAAGCACTTGGAGATAAAAAAGGAATCCGCAGGTACGGAAATGCAATCGTACCGATGGATGAAGCGTTAGCGCAGGTTGTCATCGACTTGAGCAACCGGCCGCACTTGGAGTTGAAAGCGGCTCTTCCATCTGCAAAACTCGGCACTTTCGACACGGAGCTTGTGCACGAGTTTTTATCGAAGCTTGCCCTTGAAGCGCGGATGAACCTACATGTGATCGTCCATCAAGGATCGAACACGCACCATATCGTCGAAGCGATCTTCAAGGCACTGGGACGGGCGCTGGATGAAGCTACTCAGATCGATCCAAGGGTGAAAGGCGTGCCCTCAACGAAAGGAATGCTGTAAATGATCGGGATTGTCGATTATGGAATGGGAAACCTCCACTCGGTACAAAATGCGCTGAAACGATTGGAAATCGATCATTTCATCTCAGAGCGAAAGGAAGAGCTAGCTACGGCGGATGCGTTGCTGCTGCCGGGTGTAGGTGCTTTTAAAGATGCGATGCATGCATTGAATAAAGACGGGATGGCACAGTTCATTGTTGACGAGGTGGGAGCCGGGAAGCCGCTTTTCGGAATTTGTCTCGGCATGCAGCTTTTATTCGAGGAAAGTGAAGAGAACGGATTGACGGATGGGCTCGGTCTTCTACCTGGACGTGTTGTGCGCTTTCCGGGAATTACGGCTGATGGGACTACATATAAGGTGCCGCACATGGGATGGAATCGGATGATCATCCAACAGCCTGATTCTCCTTTATTGCAGAATCTTAAAACGGACTTCGTCTATTTCGTGCATTCGTTTTTGGTGCAGACGGAGGACAGAACTGTGTTGCTTGCAACGGCTGACTATTTTGAAGAGGTTCCGGCTGTCGTTGGCCGCGGCCATATTTTCGGAGCGCAATTCCATCCGGAAAAAAGCAGCGATGCTGGCATGGAAATTCTGAAAAACTTCGGTGATTATGTGGAGAGGAGGCAGAAGGATGAAGCGATTTGAACTGTATCCAGCGATTGATATGCGTGGCGGCAAATGCGTACGGCTTTTTCAGGGGGATTATGATCAGGAGACCGTCTATGGCGACTCCCCGTTTGAGATGGCGAAGCATTTTGCGGAGCAGGGTGCGAGTTGGATCCATATGGTCGACTTGGACGGTGCTAAATCTGCGGAAAAAGTGAACCACAAGCATGTCCTTCAGGTGGCCTCCGATCTTGATGTGAAGGTGCAGGTCGGCGGTGGGATCCGGTCCGAAGAGGATATTGAGTTTTATTTGAAAAATGGTGTGGACCGAGTTATTTTAGGGAGTGTCGCGGTTAAAAATCCAGCATTCACGAAGGAGATGCTGCAGAAATACGGGGAGCGGATCGCGATCGGACTCGATGCCCGTGATGGTTATGTGGCGACAGAAGGCTGGATCGACAACTCGGAAGTGAAGGCTGTCGAACTTGCGAAGGACCTTGCTGCTACTGGAGCCCGGCACTTCATTTTTACCGATATTTCACGTGATGGAACGCTCGAAGGCCCGAATGTCGAAGCGATCGCGGAGCTTGCGAAGGAATCAGGCGCTGAGGTGATTGCCTCTGGAGGCGTCAGCTCTCTGGACGATCTTCAGGTTTTGGCTGGACGGCAGAAGGATGGAATCGAAGGTGCGATTGTAGGGAAGGCGCTGTATACGGAGCGTTTCACTCTTTCAGAAGCACTAGAAAAGGTAGGTCAATAGATGTTAACGAAACGGATTGTACCCTGTCTGGACGTGAAGGATGGACGGGTCGTAAAAGGCATACAGTTTGTCAATATCATAGATGCGGGGGACCCCGTCGAACTTGCGAAGGCGTACGATGAGCAAGGCGCGGATGAATTGGTTTTCCTCGATATTTCCGCTTCCAATGAACGTCGGAACGTGATCATCGACCTGGTTGAACAGGTGGCTGCGACGCTAGCGATCCCTTTTACAGTGGGGGGCGGCATCAATTCTCTGGAGGATATCAAAAGGGTGCTGCGGGCTGGAGCTGACAAGGTTTCCTTGAATACAGCAGCTGTCAAAAATCCAGACTTGATCACGCTCGGATCGGAATACTTCGGCTCGCAATGCATTGTCGTGGCGATTGATGCTCGTTATGATGAGGAGCTCGGATCATGGCGTGTGTACACGAATGGCGGCCAGCGTTCAACGGATTGGGAAGTGATCGACTGGGCGAAGGAAGCTGTAAAACGAGGCGCCGGAGAGTTGCTGCTCACAAGTATGGACCGTGATGGCGAAAAATCCGGCTTCCATATCGAGTTGACGAAGGCTGTCCGGGATGCGGTGACAGTTCCGGTGATCGCGTCAGGCGGAGCAGGATCTGCCGAGCATTTTCATGAGGTTTTTGTTGAAGCCGATGCGGACGCAGCTTTAGCGGCTTCAATTTTCCACTATAAAGAAACATCAATCGCAGCAGTAAAAGATCATTTGAGACAGCAAGGGGTGAATGTCCGATGAAGATCAGTGAATTACGTTTTGATGAAAAAGGCTTGATTCCGGCAGTCGTCCAGGATGTCGAGAGCAAGGAAGTACTGACCCTCGCTTATATGAACGAGGAATCGTTGCAAAAATCGCTTGAAACGAAGGAAACCTGGTTCTTCAGCCGTTCAAGGCAGGAGCTGTGGCATAAAGGTGAAACCTCAGGGAACACGCAGACGATCACCGATATCCGTTACGATTGCGATCAAGATGCGCTCGTCGTGCTGGTGAAGCCGAAGGGGCCTGCCTGCCACAAAGGGACGTTCAGTTGCTTTGACGACTCGCTTTTTGAAGGTGATGAGGGTCAGGTTGATGTGTCGGCGGGTGTGGGGAAGCTGGCGATCCTTTCAGAGCTTGAGCAGTTGATCGCTGAACGGGAGCGCACTCGTCCGGAAGGCTCCTACACGACTTACCTGTTTGAAGAAGGCATCGATAAAATCCTTAAAAAAGTCGGTGAGGAAGCGTCAGAGGTGATCATCGCGGCGAAAAACCGAGACAAGGAAGAGCTTTCCTGGGAGTCGGCGGATTTGCTTTATCATCTGATGGTACTGCTGCGTGAACAGGATTTACCACTTAGTGAGGTTTTAGGCGTGTTGGAAGAACGACATACGAAGAAGAACGAAAAGGAATAGGCTCCTTTTCGTTTTTTTTAGGTCTATTTTAAGAAAATTCGTCGAAAAGATGGTTCAATCTGCGTATTTCATTACTCTATGAACGAGATTGAAACGATTCACCCGCCACTCGTGAAGGATTTATCTACAAAAATCAAAGGGTAAACTACAAAAATTCAGGATTGCCTACAAAAATGGAAAGTGATCTACAAAAATGAGAATTTACCTACAAAACGTAACTGGTCGACGTTTTACGTGAATTTTCCGTTTATTGAAAACTCTTGATTTGCTGTGTTCGACAGAGTGAGGGTGTGTTATACTTTCGATGGATAGTTTCAGAGAACGGGTGATTGAATTAAATGAAGGTTAACCAGCACACTCCACAAGAAGCAAGGGGTAATGTCATTCCTTTTGCTAGAAGTGGAGAGTATTATTTTCAACGTGGTCTTAAAGCATATCAGAAGAAAGACTTGATCAAAGCGAAACAGCTATTTGAAAAAGCAGTCGAGGTCGAGCCGAAGGAACCGACTTACTTGTGTCAGCTTGCAGCAACATTAGCTGAACTTGGTGATTTCATCGAATCGAATGACTTGCTTGAATATATCGTGAGTGAAATCGACGCAGACATATCGGAATGCTACTACTTCATGGCGAATAACTACGCACATCTCGGCATGTTCCGGGAGGCTGAAAGTGAAGCGGTACGCTATATGGAGAATGATCCGAACGGTGAATTCTACGAGGATTCTGAGGAATTACTTGATTTGATACATACCGAGTTTGGGGAAGATTTAGAAAAGCATTCGTCCGAAGAAAAGCTGATCGTAAAACATGAAAAAGCACGTCGAAGCCTTGAGAAAGGTGATTTTTCTGGTGCGCGGAATTTGTTGAAAGAGATGGTCGACGCACACCCGGAATTTTGGGCTGCATATAACAACCTGGCCCTCGCTCATTTTTATCTAGGTGAATATGACGAAGCGTTCTCGGTGCTTGATGATGTTCTCGGTAAAAATCCCGGGAATCTCCATGCGCTTTGTAATGTTGCTCTTTTTTACAAACAACTGTACCAGCAAAAGGAACTTGACCGGTTCCTCGATTGCTTGAAGGTGATCCATCCGATCATTCCGGAACATCGCTATAAGCTTGGTAGCACGTTCGCACTTTTAGAGGAGGACGAGCTTGCTTTCACATGGCTGAATTCAGTGCGTTCTCATGGCTACGCATGGAATGTGACGTTTTTCCATTGGCTTGCTGTCGCTTCATTCAAAACAGGACGGGTCCAATCTGCTGAAAAAGCGTGGGAGAAGGTCCTTGATCTGGATGCGGACAGTACGGTCGCCACGTATTATTTAGAAAAGTTGCGGGATAACACTCTCGATTCTGAGGAAGCTGAATACCAATATACTATACCCTTGAATAATCTGCAGGATCCAAATGAGTTGTCAGAACGGATTAAGAAGCTCAGAAGTACGATCCATAAAAATAAACTGTCTCATTTGTTGTTGATCCGTAAGTGGGACGATGAAGACACGACAGCGACGCTTGAGACATTCTGTGCGGAAGAGAATGAGCCGGCAATCATGAAGGAGCTTGCTGCGACAATCTTGTTTGAACGTGGATATGAATCTGTGCAAATTCATAAGGATAGCGGCATCGAGCAGCTCGATCAACCATCGGAGGATATGGAAAAAGGCTTAGTAATTCTTGAAAATGTCTTGAACTTACGAGAGGAACTTGATTCAGACACGGCATTTCTGTGGCATCTCTTGATCAATGAAGCTAGGGAAGGATCCCTGTCGATCGCCAATCCGACAGCCTGGGCAGCAGCAGTGACATATATGGCTGATCAGCTTCAAGAGAAGAAGACAACACAAAAAAGTGTCGCTGAGAAATTCGGGATTTCAGCCTCAACCCTTCAAAAATACGTTAAAACACTGAAAATCCTCCACCACCGCCAAGCCATAAAACCATAATGACGGCTGACGTTGATGACGGAATTGCGGTGAGTGGCGGTCCAGCTGTTTGATGGCGGATGACGGTGCCAGGCACCATCTAAAACCTCTTGTGGGAGTAAGGCTCAATTTCCGTGCCAGGCACCATCTGAAACCCCGTGTGGGAGTAAGGCTCAATTTCGGTGCCAGGTACGGTCTGAAACCCCTTGTCGGAGTAAGGCTCATTTTCGGTGCCAGGCACGGTCTGAAACCCCTTGTGGGAGTAAGGCCCATTTTCGGTGCCAGGCACCATCTGAAACCTCTTGGGAGAGTAAGGTTCGTTTTTGGTGCCAGGCACGGTCTCCCTCTCTGAGCATTATATTAGACGTTAAGGCGTTGCTTTAATACGATATCTAATAAGAAGACGAATATTCGTTCAAACTAACTGTAAATTGGTTTTCGGAAAAGGAGTGGAGAGCATGTCTGAAGAAAAAATTTATGACGTAATCATTGCAGGTGCAGGTCCTGCTGGACTTACAGCTGCTGTATATACTTCACGTGCTAATTTGAGCACATTGATGATTGAACGCGGAATTCCAGGCGGTCAAATGGCAAACACAGAAGATGTCGAGAACTATCCTGGATACGACCATATTCTAGGACCGGATCTATCGAATAAGATGTTCGAGCACGCTAAAAAATTCGGGGCTGAATATGAATATGGCGACGTGAAGGAAATCATCGACGGTGAAGAATACAAGACGGTAAAAGCTGGCGGCGGTAAGGAATATAAAGCCCGCTCGATCATCATCGGAACAGGTGCAGAATACAAAAAACTAGGCATTCCTGGTGAGAAAGAACTTAGCGGACGTGGTGTATCCTACTGTGCAGTCTGTGATGGTGCCTTCTTCAAAAACAAAGAACTTGTCGTCGTAGGTGGCGGGGACTCCGCTGTTGAAGAAGGGGTCTATCTGACGCGCTTTGCTTCAAAAGTTACCATCGTACACCGTCGCGATAAACTGCGTGCACAGAAAATTTTACAAGACCGTGCGTTCGATAACGAGAAGATCGATTTCATCTGGAACCATACAGTAAAAGAGATAAACGCTGATAATAACAAAGTCGGCAGTGTGACACTAGTAAGCACTGAAGACGGTGGAGAGCGCGAATTCAAAACGGATGGCGTCTTCATCTATATCGGCATGATTCCATTGAATGAAGCAATCAAAGACCTTGGAATCACGAACGAAAATGGTTACGTTGAGACCAATTCTGAAATGGAAACGAAAATTCCTGGAATCTTTGCAGCTGGAGATATCCGTGAAAAAACGTTGCGTCAGATCGTTACAGCGACTGGCGACGGTAGTATTGCTGCACAAAGTGCCCAGCATTATGTTGAAGAACTTATGGAAAAATTGAGTGTAAATTCGTAAAAAACAAGCTGAATTTTTCTTTATCCAGAAAAAGTAATTCGGTTTTAACCATTTTGTAACAACCGTGAAATATTGGTAGGTTATTATACAATTAAGAAATTGACCCCCTTTTAATAAATTTCTTATTTTTGTGCACGGGACTTTTGGTTCCGTGCTCTTTTTTTGTATTTTTAAGGCGCATTTTACTCCTTCTCCAAAAGGAAAGTAGCTTTATTCAGGTTAAAAGGTATAAAAACAAGCTCCCGGAGTAAGCTGGAGTTGCTCTATGAATGCTTCATACGGACAGTCGAGCGCGAAAAAGCGGCTGGAGTTGCTCTATGAACGCTTCATACGGACAGTCGAGCGCGAAAAAGCGGCTGGAGTTGCTCTATGAACGCTTCATACGGACAGGTGAACGGAAATACCAAATGCTTTTTCAGCTGAAGTGTCACATTCCTGCCATCAAACATGTAAGAATCTCAAAGGAATTAAGCTTGTGCTATCGAAAATTAAAGATACTGGACCATTGAATAAATGTATATTCATCAATTGTTTAATAAACCTAACTGATTACATAAACTAGGAATAGAATTGTTGGCGTGCTTGAAAACGTAGTATAATTGAGAGAAGAGGTGAATCATGTGCAACGAGTGACGAATTGTGTACTCGAAAAAGATAATCAAATCTTAGTGCTTCAAAAACCTCGTCGCGGGTGGTGGGTAGCCCCCGGTGGAAAAATGGAGTCTGAAGAGACCATCAAGGATGCGGTTATCCGAGAGTACCGGGAAGAAACTGGTCTTTATCTAATGAATCCAAAGTTAAAAGGTGTTTTCAACTTTATCATTAAAGAAGAAGAGCAGATTGTAGAAGAGTGGATGATGTTCACTTTCTATGCGACTGATTATGAAGGTGAAGTGCTATCCGAATCGGAGGAAGGGAAATTAGCCTGGAAACCGAAAGAAGAGATATCAGACTTACCGATGGCTCCGGGCGATCATCATATCCACGATTATATGATGACAGGCAACGGGATGATCATCGGAACGTTTACGTATACACCAGATTTCAAACTGCTCAGTTATCGATTAGATCCATCTTAATAAAGGTTGTCCACGACATATAGGTTTTTTGATCTACACACAGGGTTGGATCATACCTTTGGACACAGATTATAATGGAAAGGCGGGGTATAGATGGAACAACAAGAATTCAAAATGGTCATCATCACAGGAATGTCTGGAGCTGGAAAAACTGTAGCGATGCAAAGCTTCGAGGACCTTGGCTATTTCTGTGTCGATAACCTGCCTCCTGCGCTGCTGCCAAAATTCGTCGAACTGATGGAAGATTCCACAGGAAAACTGACGAAAGTAGCGCTCGTCATGGATTTACGGGGACGGGAATTTTTTGATCAATTATTTGAGACAATCGATGAAATGTCCGATTCCTCAGTCATAAAGCCGCATATTCTGTTTTTGGATGCAGCAGATGCGACACTTGTTCAGCGATACAAAGAGACGAGACGCTCACATCCGCTTGCGCCGGACGGATTGCCGCTAGACGGAATCAAAAACGAAAGAGAATTGCTGGAAGAGCTTAAAGGCAGAGCCCAGAAGATTTTAGATACGACTGATATGAAGCCGAAACAGCTTCGGGAAAATATCATTGAACGATATATAACAAATGAATCACATCCGTTCACGATCAATGTTTTGTCGTTTGGTTTCAAATACGGAATGCCGATCGATGCAGACCTAGTGTTCGATGTGCGTTTCTTGCCGAACCCTCATTATATCGAGCATATGCGACCAAAAACAGGATTGGAAGAAGAGGTATCTTCCTATGTGCTTAAATGGTCAGAAACACAGAAGTTCATCGAAAAGCTGACAGGATTGCTGGACTTCATCATCCCGCATTACAAACGGGAAGGAAAAAGCCAGCTAGTGATCGCAGTCGGATGTACGGGCGGGAAGCATCGTTCAGTCACCCTTGCTGAACACCTGAAGGATTATTTGAGTAAAGAATATCACGTCCATAGCAGCCATCGTGATATCAAGAAAGATAAAAAGGTACCTGAAGTTGAATCAAAGGCCTAAAATAGTCGTTTTCGGCGGGGGAACAGGATTGTCAGTCCTGTTGAGAGGGTTAAAGAAATTCCCCGTCGATATAACAGCGATCGTAACGGTTGCTGATGATGGCGGGAGTTCAGGGAGATTAAGGGAAGAGCTCGATATCATACCTCCAGGGGATATCCGGAATGTGCTAGCCGCGCTTTCGGAAGTGGAGCCTCTTGTCGAGCAATTGTTCCAGCATCGATTCACAAACGGAAATGGCTTGTCTGGGCACTCGTTAGGAAATCTTTTGTTGGCTGCAATGTCAGATATCACCGGCAACTTCGTAACAGGGATCCGGGAGCTGTCCAAGGTTTTGAACGTACGAGGAAAGGTACTTCCGGCATCCGATCATCGTGTCATTTTGAATGCAGAGATGAACGATGGAACGATCGTGTCAGGTGAGTCGAAAATACCGCATACAGGGAAAAAGATCGTGCGTGTCTTTTTGACGCCGGATACAGTCAAACCGCTGGATGAGAGTTTACGAGCGATCCGTGATGCGGACCTCATCCTTATAGGTCCGGGAAGCCTCTATACGAGTATTCTGCCGAGCTTGCTCGTACCAGGGATTACTGAAGAGATCAAGAAATCGGCAGCGAAAAGCGTCTATATATGCAACGTGATGACCCAGCCTGGCGAGACAGATCACTTCACCGCTTCCGATCACGTAAATATTCTCATTGCCCACATCGGTCAGCAGATAATTGATACGATAATTGTCAATAATGATAAAGTGCCGGCTGATGTGTTGACGAAATATGAAGCAGAAGGTGGAGAGCCTGTCGAATATGATGAGGCGAGGTTAAAATCCTTTGGCTTTGATGTGATCAGTGATAAAATAGTGCAATACAATGATTCGCTGATCAGGCATGATGCAAAACGTGTTTCAGAAATCATTTTAGATGTAGTTTCAAAATAGAACCCCAGAACTGGAAAACAAGAGGGGGTGTACATGGTGTCCTTTGCGTCAGATACAAAGAAAGAATTGACGAAGCAAGAACTGAAAAAGTGCTGTTCAAAAGCTGAGCTCTCGGCATTGATCCGGATGAACGGATCGCTCTCGTTAGCGAACAAAGAAATCATCCTGGATATACCGACTGAAAATGCTGCGATAGCACGTAGGATTTATACTTTGATTAAACAGTTATATGGCTATCCAGCCGAGTTGCTTGTCCGTAAAAAAATGAGATTGAAGAAAAATAACGTCTACATCGTTCGGATCAAACAAGATTCGAGAGCGATATTGAATGAACTGGATATCATGGGGGAAGGGTTTTCATTCAAGCGGGTCGTTTCGAAAGATATCACAAAGAAAAGCTGCTGCAAGCGGTCTTATTTAAGAGGTGCTTTCCTCGCTGGCGGATCCTTGAACCATCCAGAGACCTCCTATCATTTAGAAATCTTCTCGATGTATGAAGAACATACACAATCTTTACTTGAATTGATGAATTCTTTCGAGTTGAATGCTAAAATGTTAGAACGGAAAAAAGGATTCATCATCTACTTGAAAGAAGGAGAAAAGATTTCCGAATTCCTCACCTTGATCGGCGCTCATAATGCATTGTTGTATTTTGAAGATGTCCGGATCATGAAAGATATGCGGAATTCAGTCAATCGTCTCGTAAACTGCGAAACAGCGAATCTGAATAAAACCGTCGGTGCATCGATGCGTCAAGTGGAGAATATCCGCTTGATCGAGCGAGAAGTCGGGTTGGAAAAACTTCCGGACAAACTTCGTGAAATCGCTGAACTTCGGGTAAAGTATCAGGATGTGACGTTACAAGAGCTTGGAGATCTCGTCACCTCTGGTCCAATCAGTAAATCGGGAATCAATCACCGGTTACGGAAGCTGGATGAATTGGCCAATAAAATACGCCAGGGACAATTGTAAGTCCGGCGTTTTTCTTTTAGAGTCTAAGAGAACGCTTTCAAAAATTTCTTACATTTATTCTTGAGTGTCGATATATAAATTCTATATAGAGAATGTACAAGGAGGAATGATCCATTGTTAGAAAAAGAATTGACGGTTGAATTGAAAACCGGCTTGCAGGCCCGTCCTGCTGCACTGTTTGTCCAAGAAGCAAATCGTTTTACCTCAGATGTATTTTTAGAGAAAGAGGGAAAGAAAGTGAATGCGAAAAGCATCATGGGCATCATGAGCCTGGCTGTAGGATCAGGTTCAAAGGTGACGATCGTCACAGACGGAAAAGATGAAGAAGAAGCACTGAATGCGCTAGAAAGATATATCACAACAGCAGAATAGGTTTTACATAAAAACACTGTCTTAATAAATGGAGACGGTGTTTTTTTGTGATCCGGCTTTATTAAATCATACTGTTGCTATCTAACTATGTTTGATTGAAGTGAAATTTACTTACACTCCTGCGGGAAAAGCGGTCCATGCGAGACCCCGCAGCGAAGAACTCGTGAGGAGGCTCGCGGATCGCCCGCGGAAAAGGAGTGAATCTCGCAAAAATCAACAAAACATAGCCTGTAATCAAACTATACTTACTTATTGTAAGTTGTGAAAAGTAATGATATAGTATAATTAATAACTTACAAAAAGTAAGCGAAATAGATCTAAGGAGGATACGGGTATGAAATTTCATCGTCATTCAAACATTTACGTTAGGCTTGTCCATTTGGCTGTGTCAGATTTAAAGCGGTCAATCGACTTTTATACGAATCACTTAGGGTTTTCAGTTTTAGAGGAAAAAGACGGACTTGTCTCATTAACTGCAAATGGTAAAAATCCGCTCATTACACTTAAGGAAAAGAAGGACGCCGAGCCGAAGCAGAGAAGGGCGACGGGGCTTTACCATTTTGCAATCTTGCTGCCAACAAGAGAAGATCTAGGTGCATCCTTAAAAAGACTCATAGACAAACGGTATCCTTTGCAAGGTGGTTCCGATCATCTGTTCAGTGAAGCACTTTATTTGGCTGATCCAGATGGAAATGGGGTTGAAATCTATACAGACCGTCCTGCCGATCAATGGACATGGAATGATGGGGAATTGCCGTTTGTCAGTGATCCTCTAGATATGGAAGATTTGCTAAAGACGGCATATACAAAAACGAGGGATGGATTGCCTGCTGACACTGTGATCGGACACATCCATCTTCATGTCAACGATCTCGAACGAGCGAAGCAATTTTATGTGGATGGTCTCGGTTTCGATATCACGGTGCCGTTCCGCCATCAAGCTTTATTTGTTGCTTCAGGTGGTTATCATCACCATGTCGGCCTTAACACATGGAATGGAACGGGTGCACCTCGTCCTCAAGAAAATGAAGTGGGGATGAAATGGTACACGATCGTTTTTCCAAGTGAACGTCAACTGATGGATACAGCCGTACGATTACATGCTTTAGGTTACAAGGTTGACAAAGATGACCAGCTGGTTTTCACAGAAGATCCATCAGGCAACCGTATACAGCTTGTCGTATCATGAACATCAGCTCCCGGGCTGATGTTTTTTAATTCGTTTAGATTCAGCCATTATTCGTACAGGAACTCGTGAAAAAGGCATGGGACTGTCTCAATTCAGAGCTTATTGGGACAGGAATAGGTGAAAAAGGCGTCTCACTGTCCCAATACAAGGCTAATTCAGACAGGAGCAGGTAAAAAAAGCGAGATACTGTCTCAATAAAGAGTTCATACGGTCAGGAGAAGGGGAAAAGATGGGAACACTGTACGAATCCAGAGCTATTTCGGACTAAATGGGTCTATTTCTTCCGTTCCTGCACTCCTATTTCTGGTATCCTTGAAATATAATGTGTGCGAGTCAAGGTTAAAAACGAGAGTGGAGGGGTTTATGGTGGTTACGTTTGCATGGGTGATTTTCTTTTTGATTCTTGGGCTGTTGTTCTATTTTCGGATCCGGACGGGGCGTGCTTATCAAGGGCGCTCGTATTGCCAGGTGTGTGGAAAAGCTTCCCGACCATCTGGATTTAAACTTAATCGTTCACCTAAGCATTGTCCTCATTGCCAGTCAAAGCTTCGGTTTTAGAGGAATTTCTAAAACGTTTATTTCTGACCCGTCCTTTGCGCTAGAAACGAAGACTTTTAAAATCAATTTCGAATCGACGGTTTCAGGAACGGTGATGACTCGCTCGAAGTCCCCCCAGCCAGGTGCCCCTTCAGAAGCTGTGATAAAATCACTCTCGAGAACCGTTTCACCATCCTTCAGTTCATATTGGAAATTCGCCTCGAAAACTCTAGCTTTGCCTTTGAAAACGAACTCTTCATTCACCGTTTGATTCGGAAGAGGTGAAGCAATTTTAAAAACCTCATTTTCGATAAGATCCTCTGATTCATTTTTGCCTGATGTGTCATTCGAACCCTCTGTCTGATCAGGTTCCTGAACGACATCCTCACCGAATGAGTAGCTTCCTAGTCCTAACATCGCTATGAAAAACAGGATAAGGAACACCTTCATTTGTCTTCCTCCTTTTTTATTAGTGGGTTACCAAATCTTCTTTATCAGTTTATGTGCATGATAGGAGAAAGCCTACTGTTAGAAATAAAAAAACTGGCCCCGAAAGTTTCGGAGCCAGTCTCATAAAAACCTTATTTGTTATCAACATTCACTGGTTTTTCAATAACGTCGTCGATCAGACCATATTCTTTTGCACGGTGAGCACTCATGAAGTTATCACGATCGGTATCACGTTCTACAACTTCAACCGGTTGACCAGAGCGGTCTGCAATGATCTTGTTTATCTTCTCGCGCATTTCAATGATGCGGCGAGCATGGATTTCAATGTCAGCAGCCTGACCTTGTGTACCGCCAAGCGGCTGGTGGATCATGACTTCACTGTTCGGCAGTGCAAAACGCTTTCCAGGTTCCCCTGCTGTAAGTAAGAATGCACCCATAGATGCTGCCATACCGATACAGATTGTGCTGACTTTCGGCTTGATGAATTGCATCGTATCATAGATCGCCATACCTGCTGTGATGGATCCTCCAGGACTGTTGATGTAGAGCGAAATGTCTTTTTCAGGATCTTCTGCAGCTAAGAATAATAATTGCGCGACGATCGAGTTTGCAACATTGTCATCAATTGCGCTCCCTAGCATGATGATGCGATCTTTTAGAAGGCGGGAGTAGATATCATAGGCACGTTCCCCGCGGTTCGTTTGTTCAATAACTGTTGGGATTAAGTTCATATTCAGAAATCCTCCTCTTTCCATAAGTATCTTTATGGCTTTAATTTCATCTTACTCAATAGGTCAATATAGGTCAAACTATTAGGCTCTTACAAGCGGATTTTTCGTTCGACGTTTTTCTCTTTTCAAAAAGCTTTGTTATTTTTACTTATTGCTTTTTTTGAAATTTACTCCATTTCCGGGGGCGATCCGTAAGTCTCTTCACTCACTTGCAGAGGACGTACTGGTTTCGACGTTCACCACACGACGTGGTGGCTTTTAGTGAAGATCCTTAATTCGTTGCGGAGTCTTGCCTGGCTCGCTATTCCCGCAGGAGTATCGCAAATTTCGCTTTAAGCAATTTTTCTGCAAATAACATAGCCTTTAAAAAAGGCATTGTGACCGTTATGTAAGAAGCTATGTATACATCATATCATTTTTCCCTTTCTTAACGGATTTAAACGTTCAATTCTTCAAAAGAAATCGCTAAGAACCTTAATTCCGTTGATGGGTAAGGTGTTCTCGAATTCTAAATGGTGGTTTATCGCAAGTTTGAAAGGGAAACAATGTACTAGATAGGGAACTTTTCAACTTCATATATGGTAGCAGCGGATTTCTATGAAGCTTGCTCCTTTCAATTTTTTGAGAAAGAGGAGGTTCAATCGTGTCTGATCAAATGATTCGAGTCAATGTTAATGGTGAGGAGTACCAGGCGTCGGCAGGTCAGAATATACTTCAATTCCTGAAAGCGGAAGACGTCGATGTACCGGCAATCTGTTTTCACGAAAGTCTTGGCCCGATCGAGAGCTGTGATACGTGTATCGTCGAGGTAAATGGGGAACTGAAGCGTGCTTGTGGGATGAAGATTGAAGCGGAAATGGAAATCAATACACAGCATGAAGATGTACATAAAGCACAGGATTACGCGATGGATAAGATTCTGCACAAGCATGAGTTGTATTGTACGGTGTGTGATTATAATAATGGACGCTGTGATATCCATAACACTGTGGCTGAAATGCAGAAGGAACATCAGAATATTCCTTTCCAATCGAAGGGATATGAAATCGATGATTCAGGGTCCTTTTATCGATATGATCCGAACCAATGTATATTGTGCGGTCGGTGTGTGGAGGTTTGCCAGGACATCGAAGTCAATGAAACCCTTACCATTGATTGGGAACGTGAACAGCCACGAGTTCTTTGGGATAATGATGTTCCCATTGATGAATCTTCCTGTGTCAACTGCGGTCAGTGTGTAACTGTCTGTCCGTGTAATGCATTGATGGAGAAATCGATGATTAAGGAAGCGGGCTACCTTTCGAATGTCGAACAGGGGACATTGCGTTCGATGATTGATTTTACGAAAAATGTTGAATCCGGTTTCGGACCATTGTTCGCAATATCAGATACGGAAGCGGAAATGCGTGAAGATCGTATCCGAAAAACAAAAACGGTCTGTACGTACTGCGGAGTCGGCTGCAGTTTCGATATATGGACGAAAGACCGGCATATTTTAAAAATCCAGCCGCAGCCTGAAGCGCCAGCTAACGGAATCTCGACATGTGTGAAAGGGAAGTTCGGTTGGGATTATGTCAATAGTGAAGAGAGATTGACGAAGCCTCTTATCCGACAAGGGGATACGTTCAAGGAAGTGGAATGGGACGAGGCGATCTCGTATATCGCAAAAAGGCTGAAAGAAATTCACTCAGAAAGCGGCCCTGAAGCACTAGGTTTCATTGCTTCTTCCAAAGCGACGAATGAAGAATCCTATTTGATGCAGAAACTAGCTCGTCAGATCTTCGGAACCAACAACGTTGATAACTGTTCGAGGTACTGTCAGTCTCCTGCGACGAAAGGATTGTTCCGGACAGTGGGTTATGGCGGGGACGCTGGTTCACTCAAAGATATTGAAACAGCTGGTCTTGT
Source organism: Alkalihalobacillus sp. TS-13 (assembly GCF_019720915.1). GTDB lineage: Bacteria > Bacillota > Bacilli > Bacillales > Fictibacillaceae > Pseudalkalibacillus. The sequence goes on along the minus strand of NZ_JAHKSI010000001.1, from coordinate 2,713,202 downwards.
CATCACGATCGGCTCAAATACGGCAGAGTCCCACCCTGTTTTGGCTTCTAAAATCAAACGGTCTCAAAAGCTGTTCGGTCAGAAAATGATCGTCGCTGATATCCGCGAGCATGAGATGGCAGAACGTGCGGATATGTTCATCCAGCCGAAGCCGGGCTCGGACCTCGTCTGGCTCTCAGCAGTGACGAACTACATTGTTGAACAAGGTTGGCATGACAAGGAATTTCTGAAGAATCGTGTTATAAATGTTGAGGAGTATCTTGAAAAGATTCAGAAATTCACAATGGATTATGCTGAAAAAGTGACAGGACTTTCGGAAGAGACGATGATTAAAATTGCTGAAGCGATCCATAAAGCCGATTCGACAGTCATCTGCTGGGCTATGGGTGTAACTCAACAGAAGGGCGGCAGCGACACCAGTACTGCGATTTCCAATTTGCTGATCGTTACCGGGAACTACGGTCGTCATGGAACAGGTGCTTATCCGCTTAGAGGACATAACAACGTGCAGGGCTGCAGTGATTTCGGAAGCATGCCAAACACTTTTCCAGGCTATCAAGATGTCCAGGATGATGAGATCCGTAAAAAGTTTGAAGAGGCATGGGGCGTAAATTTGAACGGCGAACCAGGGTTGACGAATCATGGCATGGTCGACGCGATCCATGATGGAACCTTACGGGCCCTTTATCTTCAGGGTGAGGATATGGGAATCGTTGATGCAAATGCGAATTACGTTCAGCGCGGTTTTGAACAGCTTGATTTCTTTGTGGTCCAGGATCTGTTTTTATCAAGGACGTCCGAATTTGCGGATGTAATTTTACCAGCTGCACCTAGCCTTGAAAAAGAGGGGACCTTTACGAATACGGAAAGACGTATCCAGCGCATCTATCCTGCTCTTCCGACGTTGGGTGATGCCAAGCCAGACTGGGAAATCACGCAGATGCTCGCAAATGTACTCGGAGCAGGATGGAAGTACGAAGGCCCTGCACAGGTAATGGATGAAATCGCGAAGCTGACCCCAATGTTCGCAGGTGTTTCCTATGAACGTATGGAAGGATACAAAAGTCTGATTTGGCCAGTCGATGAAGAAGGAATCGATATGCCAATGCTTTATGAAGAAGAATTCCATTTCGAGGATGGGCGGGCAAGGTTGTTTTTTGTCGATTGGACAGAACCGACAGGAACAGACGAGGAGTACGACTTGCACGTCAATAGCGGCCGTTTGCTTGAACACTTCCATGAAGGGAACATGACTTACAAGTCACACGGGATTACACGTAAAACGCCACAAGCATTCATCGAAGTATCTCATGAACTTGCGAAAGACCGAGGGCTGAAAGACGGCTCGTTGGTACGGCTGTTGTCACGGACGGGATCGGTGAAGGGCAGAGTTGTGGTCACAGAACGAGTGAAAGGGAAAGAACTTTATATTCCATTGAATGACAATGGTGACCTTGCTGTAAACAAGTTGACCTCAAGCGAAGTTGACAAGGATACGGATACACCGGCTTACAAAGACGCAGCAGTGAAGATGGAATTGCTTGATTTTGAAGGGGAGAGACCGCTACCGCATAACAACCATCGATTCGGTAACCGTCAGCCGCAAATTGGTATTAAAGTCGAGGAAAAGTGGAATAGAGATGATTATGTGTTTCCTGGCAATGTCGTGCGTAAGAAGGAAGTGAAAAAGTAATGGCAAAGCCCACTCGGAAAGTTGAACCCCTTGTTCCATCCAAAGAGGAAGTCCGTGAAAAAGGCATGGAGGAGATCGAACAAGCACTGGCAGAACGGAAGGATGCGATTCTGGATCTGATCGTGCTGGTTGACAGGCTTCATGAAAGTGAAATGCTGCCGTTGCTCAGTGCATTGGTGAACCACCGTGATCAAGCGACATCCGCTTTCTTCAGGGAGATCAACCGTCCGCATAATGCGAAGTTTTCTCGGAATGTTGTTGATTTCATCGGATTCTTAGGAACGATCGAATTCTCGAAAATGCAGCCATTTATGGAAAAGATCAATCAGGGGGTGCTGGAGGCGACCGAAGAGGAAGAAAAAGAGGACGTGATCAGCATGTTCCAGCTGATCAAAACCTTGAAGGATCCTGAAGTCAACCGCTCCATCCGCATGATCCTCGCCTTCCTCAAAGGCATGGGCAAAGAAGAATAAGCATTGGTGCTTTTGCTTCGGTGCCAGGCACCCTTTCAGAACCCTTACAGCGTAAGGGTTCTTTCTGCGTGTCAGGCACACTTTGAGAAGCGTTGGGGGACAAGGGATTGCAAGAGGTGCCAGGCACCGATTGAGAATGCAGTGATACCAAGGGGTTTCAATCGGTGCCTGGTACAGAAAGTGGCGGAAGTGATGGCACTGAAGTGAGCAGTCAATAAGAAAAGCTGCCCATCGGGACAGCTTTTTGATGTCGGTGGGCAGCTTTTTCGTACTTTTCATTATTACGATTCGGGTTCTTCGTCTTCGTTTTTGGTTGTCATGTTGGTTGAATTTTCATCCATTCCAAGGAACTCTTTCAAGGCCTGTCTGTTTTGTTCTATATCCATTTCAAGCACTTGACCGACACCCTGGTAAGTCGGGTCATTCCAAGAGTTATCAATCGGAATTTTCATCGTTTCGATTTGACTTTTGTTCAACATGACATCTTTCGCAAGTCCAATGGCTGTGAACATTTTCATATTCGTGTCAATGTAAGGCTGGATCGTTCCCATTACCTTAGGAAGCTTGGAAATGCCGTAAAGGCTAGTGAACTCGTCTTTCACTTTCGAAATCACTTTTTGCTGACGTTTAACACGTCCGAAATCTCCTTCAGCATCATGGCGGAATCTTGCATACCCGAGTAATTCTTTACCGTTCAAATTTTGGACACCGGGTTCGAGTGTGACCCCGATATTTTGGGACATCCGTTTTTCGACATCCATCTCGATACCCTCTGGTGCGATCGTATCGACCACCTGTTCAAAGCCTTTGAAATCAACCAGAGCATAGTAATGGATATCTATATCGAAATTGTGTTTGATCGTTTTCCGTAAGAGCTCCGGTCCGCCATGGAAAAAGGCTGTATTGATTTTATTCTTGCTATAGCCCGGGATTTCAACGTATGAGTCCCGCATTAATGAGACCAGTTTCGTTTCATCGGTCTTCGTGTCATATTGTGCGATCATGATCGTATCCGTTCTAGAGTCTTCCTCACCTCGGCGATCTACTCCTAGTAACAGCACATTGTATTTACCTTCTATTTTTTCATCTGGCGCATTGAATTCATAATTACTTTCCATCTCTTCAGAAGGTGCTGCCTGCTGAAGCCCCTGATAGTATTGGATCGCTGCATAACCTGCAACCGCGATAAAAAGAATCGCCAAGACCATTAAAGTCTTTTTCAGAAAGCTTCCTTTCTTGCGTTTTTGTTTTTTTCGTTCTATTCGTGAGGGCATATCTATGGTCACCACCGTAAGTAGTTGGTTATTTCAAATCCTATATTCTGATGAATTATATCATACTTTTCGAATGACTACACCGTATTATCAGTATAGCCGTCAAAAGATCTCCTTATAGATAGACGATTAAAATACTCCAGGGTTTCAAAAAAACGGAATATATATATAAATAAATTGTCGAATTAAATTATATCCCGATACAAAGGAGGATGTACAGATAACTCTATATAAAAGACTAGTTCTCCAGCCCCTCGTTTTGTAAAAGATTGTTTGTATTTGTCGAAACCTTAGACATTCTTGCCTGTTTATTTTCATATTGAAGGTAAATTGTCGTTTTTAAAAGAAGAATGTATATATATTTCGATTCACGAAAGGAAGGGAAAAGAATGAAGAAAACGATGACGGTTTTGTCTAGTGTGGCACTTAGTGCTGGAATGCTTTTCAGTTTTCCTGTGGGAAACGTCAGTGCTGTTGGAGAAGGTCCTAATTACAATGGCAATGAAACAATCAAAAATGAAAGGCTCCACAACTATGAGGAAATGGTGGCTTTTCTAGAAAAACAAGACAAAAAATCTGAAGCGTTGACCGTAGAATCATATGGTAAATCCGTTAAAGATCGAGATCTTTATCTGGCTAAATTCATCAGCAATCCTGAAAACCCAACCATTCTGTTTTTAACCCAGCAACATGGAAATGAAACATTGACGACAGAAGGTGCCTTGAAGATGATCCAGCACCTTACATCGAATGGGAAAGGGGTACAAGACATCCTGGATAAAGTGAATGTGCTTATTGCTCCTCGTTTGAATGTGGATGGTGCAGAGGGAGATGTCAATTTCTCACTAGAAGATTATGTCTCTGGAACCCATACGCGCTATAACGCAAATGAGGTGGATCTAAATCGTGATCATGTTGCAAAAGAACAGCCGGAAACCCAAGCGTTCCATGAGTTCGTTCTGCAAAAGTATCAACCAGATTATATGATCGACCTACATCATCAAGGTACGCAAACAACTTTAGGAGATAGTGATGAGCTTGTGTCAGGATCGATTCTTTACCCGACGAATGAGAATGTGTCAGCTGATGTTGTCGAAAAGTCTAAAAAGCTCGGTTCAGTTGTTTATGAAGCGGTCGAAGCGAAAGGCTATGGAACACTCTCAAAGTACGTTGGTGGAACAGCTCCTACAATCGGACGAAATGGAATTGCGCTTGAATACGGAATCTCAACACTGTTGATGGAAATGAGAGGAATGGCTGACCATTACTACGAACCTTATGTATTAGGCCAAAAGAGTAACGGTTACTTGATCCAGCAAGCTGTTGTAGCAATGGACGCTGCTTTAAAAGCAATTGCAGACGGATCGATTGAAACAGCGGATACGTCATTCTGGGATACACTTCCGGAAAGTGGTTGGAAAGGGGAATAACCACTTAGCAAAATAAAAAATGATATACGGATTTTTACAACACAGGAGGTTTTTCGAGCGTGCATAAATTGTTGAAACTCATCACTTTACTGTCAATTGCCGGATTGGTTCTAGGGTCCAGTGGCGTCTATGCTGCCGGAAGTACGAAGCCGGGAGGACCATCAACGAATGGGAAAGATAACATCAGCAGTATCATGACATATGAAGAAATGGTCGATCAATTACATCATCTAGAACAAAAAAGTGATGGAAAAATTGAAGTGTCGACGCTTGATGATTACGGAACGACTGAACAAGGGCGAAGCATCTACACTGCTAAAGTCGGTAACGGAGATACGAAGGTCTGGATCCAAGCACAGATTCATGGTGATGAGAAGCTGACGACAGAAGCTGTCATGCAACTTTTAAAAACGTTGGGTAGTTCGGGTAATCCTGATGTTAAAACACTCTTGGATGAACTTACTCTATACGTCATCCCTATGTACAATCCGGATGGAAGCATCATGAACAAGCGCGAAACATTATTGATGGATGAAAACGGTGAACCTGTGAATGATTCCGCGTATGTCGACCTAAACAGAGATTGGACTTTACATGGTTTTGAAGCGAAGGAATCGGAAGTCGTCTATGCATATTGGGCAGATATCAAACCGGATTTTGCAATCGACCTTCATCATCAAGGCTTTAAGACGGTTTATGGAACGAATGAGGCCACCAGCTTCTCACTCGGTATTTCGTTGGCACCAGACGGACCAACACTTCCTAGGTTGAAAGATGGTTACTATAATGAAGTGACCAAACAGATGCAGGCTTATGTTTATGATAAGCTTACCAGCTATGGGTATACACACATCGATCAATATCAAGTCGGTGGAGATGATGCGAAGTATTATATCGACATCAAAGGAGGGGTGGTTTCAGCTATGATGCTCGGGTTGAATTACAATAATCTGAATCCTGAAGGCCATAGCAACCCTGCAATCTTTTTCGAAACGAAAGGGAATACACGGGAAGGAAGTTTAGGGCAGAAATCGAACGGCTATTTAACCAAGCAAAACTACCTGGCCTTAAAAGAATTGTTGAGCGGAATCGCAATGCAGGAAATCGAGGATGTAGATCCGGATCACTGGAATGACATCCCGGCTTATCCTGCTGACGGATACTTGACTGATTACGCAGGGATTTTACCAATGCAATAAGGCTTACAAATAGGGACCTGAAGGCTAAACGCGGCCTATGGGTCCTTTTTTTTGAAAAGAAAGCAAAAAATTTGGTTCTACCACAGTAAATTCAACAGTGGTAGTTTTTTGTTATGGAGACAAATATTTTGAGGCGCATCTCTTTTGAAAAAAATGATAATTGGGGTAAATTCAAAAATAAGTTTGGTGACCGAATCCTTCTGTCGTCATCAAGGAAGTAGAAAAATTCAGAGGCTGTGGAGATCTTAAAAAAGGTTTCAAACTGCTGGTTTGTGTAGGTTGCCATGATATACGAAAGGTACCTTATCGATGTAAAGGGCGTTTTTGCACGACTTGTTCATGATTGCTGTAAGAATTGAAAGATTGTCCAAACACGGGCTAACCTCGGACAGGAAGGGGAGAAAAGAGTTGAAGACTGTCAGAAGCCGGGCCTAATTTGGACAGGAGAAAAGAGCGGTGGCGAGTCCCAAAACAGGAATTTTTTACATATCGTTCCTGTTTTCATGGCATAAAAAAAACGGGGCTGGCCCAAAAGTGTCTGAGTCTCTCCGAATTTAACAACATTTTGATCCAGAATGTTGTGTTGGAGGTGTCTGACACTTTTCTTTTAGGACAGTCCCGCCTTCTTAAGCGCGCTCGGAGGGATTCGAACCCCCGACACATGGTACCGGAAACCATTGCTCTATCCCCTGAGCTACGAGCGCAAAATGACAAGTGGTCATAGAAAACTCTATAATAGACATAGAAAAAAGATATGCATTGGATATTATAGTGTAGACTGGGTATTCATGCAATAACTATTTTTGGGTGCAAAACGAATTGAATCATTATGGAGGCATATTGGTGAAACTGAAAATGCCGAATTTACGGTTACAAACAACAATCATATTACTCGTATGCAGTGTCGTCATCCTGGCACTTCTGGTCACTTATCTTCTCATAGGCAAAGAGGTTTCTGAGAGGACACAAGTGCATTTAGAAGAAAAAGCAACGAATATATCGAGAATAGTCGCCAATTCTCCAGTCGTCATCAATAGTATGGAAGGCGAACTGCCGGAAGAGGGGATCCAAACGTTTGCTGAAGATATACGTGAAGTGACGAATGTGGATTACGTCGTCGTTTTTGATATGAACAGTGTCCGGAAATCCCATCCTGATGAAGAAAAGATCGGCAAAACGTTTGTTGGCGGCGATGAGGATGAAGTTTTAAAAGGGAATGAGCATGTATCGATCGCGAAAGGGACGCTAGGAATGTCTCTTAGATCATTTACCCCGATCTACAACTCTGAAGGCACAGACCAAATCGGTGCAGTTGCGGTCGGAATTTCATTGAGCAGTATCGAACATGCCGTCAGCAAAAGCAGATACATCATCTATATCGGTATCCTGTTCGGAGCGGTGATCGGTGTGATCGGAGCCATATTACTCGGCAGGCGTGTCCGGAAAATCCTCTTTGGTCTCGAACCTTCGCAAATCGCGAAAGTACTGGAAGAGCGGAATAAAATGCTCCAATCGACAGTGGAAGGAATCTTGACCATCGATGAAGATGGGAAAGTGACCCTTGCGAACGATACCGCTAAAAAAATCTTTCGTGAGGCTGGAATGAAGGACGAATTGATCGGAAAGCAGGTCGATTCCTTCATAACGGATTCTAAACTTATCAAGGTCATCAAGACCGGGGCCCCGATACTCGATCAAGAGACCAACTTGAATGGCATTACTTTGTTGGCGAACATCGTCCCAATCAAAGTGGATAATAGAGTGGTGGGGGCTATATCCACCTTCCGTGATCTGACCGAAATCAAACGCCTTGCGGAGGAACTCACGGGAGTGAAAATGTATGCGGAAGCACTCCGAGCTCAAGCGCACGAGTTCAAAAACAAGCTTCATGTTATCCTTGGAATGGTCCATATGAAATCCTACGATCAACTGCCTGCTTATATTAATCAGATTACGAACCATTACCAAGAAGAAATCGGTTTTATCGCAAAACGGATCAAGGACCCGGTTTTAGCAGGATTTGTTTTAGCCAAGATGAGTTACGCGCGTGAACAGAACAAGAATGTTTTATTATCAGAAGACACATTCGTCCCATTGCCTCGTAATCAGGAAATCATTCATGAAATCATCACCATCGTCGGAAATCTGATCGATAACGCATTGGACGCTGTCAAGAATGCGAAAGACAAAAAAGTATTGGTCAGTTTTGTCTTTGATGAAGAGGAAGAGTCTCTTACACTTGAAGTTAAAGACAAAGGTATAGGCATGAACGAGGAAAAGTTAAATCAAGTCTTCGAAAAAGGATATTCAACAAAAGATTCTGAAAGGGGCTATGGTCTGCATCTTGTTAATGAAAGTATACAAAAAATAGATGGTGATGTGATTGTCACCTCTGAACCAGGAAAAGGCACTATTTTTGAAGTGCGTATCCCTTATAAAAGTAAGGATGAAAGTGATGATTAACGTATTGATTGTAGAAGATGACCCAATGGTTGCGGAATTCAATAAACGATACTTAGAGCAAATGGAAGGTTTTAATCTTGTCTCTGTTTCAAGTGACGGGGCTGCAGCCTTCAAAGTGCTGGAACAAGAAAAAGTCAATTTGATTTTGCTTGATATTTTCATGCCGGAAATCAACGGGTTGGAATTTTTATCTGAGGTACGTGCGAAAGATGCAGCTTTGGATGTGATCGTCATATCAGCTGCAAACGATAAGGGGAGTATCAACAAGGCATTACGACTCGGTGCGGTGGATTATTTGATCAAACCATTCGAGTTTGACAGGTTTCGGTCAGCATTGGAGAGGTATAAAAGCAAGAAAGCTTACTTTGACCTGGATCGGGAACCGAGTCAAAAGGAGCTTGATGAATTAATGTTCCATAATGATCAAGATGAGTCAGCAGGAAATGAGTTGCCGAAAGGGTTGACCAAGGATACGTTAAACATGGTCTGGAATGAAATAAAAGGCTTGGATAACAATGGTTTTTCAACAGAAGATCTCACCTTCAACGTTGGTATTTCACGCGTTTCTACTCGTAAATATTTAGCTTTTCTAAGTGACATCGGTGTCCTAGAAGCCCAAACGATATATGGATCCGTCGGTAGGCCACAGACACGGTATCAAAGAGTTCCACAAAGTGAAACGCTCATCAAGACCTATTTGTAAACGGCAGCATTGCCGTTTACTTTTTTTATTTACAAAATACTTTCATTAATAATAAAACCTTAATTGTTTACTCTTAATCTCCTACAATGCAAAATAAGACTATTTTTGACATGAAGAGGTGTTGGGATAATTGAAACCGTTTCCAACCTCTAAAATTCAATTGTGAGGAGATGATGATGTGAGTAATCTAGCTTACAAAAATGAAGAGAACAGCATTGAGCAACCCGAGGTTCAACAAGAACCGCCGAAAGGAATGACATTATTCTGTACCCCTGTCGTATGGTTTGCTATCTTCGGAGTTATCATGTTGGTGGCACTTTACACAAATACATTACCAGGCGGAATGATCGGCAGCTTGATCGTCATGATCATTTTAGGAGAATTGTTTGGTTGGTTAGGCGATCACACTCCTATTGTTAAAACGTATTTAGGTGGGGGAGCGATTGTTGCCATCTTTGGAGCCTCTTTCCTCGTATATGGAAATATACTCCCCGAACAAAGCGTTACAATGATCACCGAATTCATGAAGGATGGACAGTTCCTGAACTTTTATATCGCAGCATTAATTACAGGTAGTATACTAGGAATGAACTCGAAAATACTCATCAAAGCTGGCGCACGGTTTGCTTTACCCCTACTTTCAGCTGTCTTTGGTGCAATCGTCCTAGCAGGGTTGATCGGTTTTATCGTTGGTTTTGATGTGATGGATGCTATTCTAGTGATTACACTTCCGATCATGGGAGGCGGAATGGGTGCTGGCGCAGTACCAATGTCCCAAATCTATTCTGAGCTGTTGGGAAATGACCCAAGCTATTATATTTCTATCCTTGTCCCGGCGCTAGCATTAGGGAACGTTTTCGCAATCGTCATCGCAAGCATCCTTAACTTAATCGGTGAGAAGAAGCCTTCACTGACAGGTAATGGTCAGTTGATGAAAGGTTTTAAATATGAAAAAGAAGAATCCAAACTCGATATCGGCAAAATGGGAGCCGGATTACTTGCGGCATTAGCATTCTTTGTTTTTGGACAAGTATTAGCTGGCTTTATCCCTCTCCACGCTTACGCACTTATGATCATTGCAGTAGCCGTTTGTAAAATCTTCAACTTCTTGCCGAAGATCGTGGAAGAAGGCGCAAGCCAGTGGTATCAATTTGTTGCAAAAAACTGGACGTTTGCGTTATTGATCGGAATCGGAATTGCCTATACCGATCTAAATGCGGTAATTGATGCTCTAAGTTTACAATATATCGCGATTGTCCTTGCTGTGGTCTTAGGTGCAACGATTGGCTCAGCAATGGTTGGTCGGCTCGTTGGATTTTACCCGATTGAATCTGCTATAACAGCTGGATTATGTATGGCGAATATGGGTGGAACAGGAGATGTTGCAGTTCTATCAGCATCAAGAAGAATGGAGCTAATGCCATTCGCGCAAATTTCCTCTAGATTAGGCGGGGCACTCATTCTACTATTGGCCGGAATATTAATCCCGATATTATTTTAATGGCTATTTTCTAAAGGTTAGTTTGCTAATCGAAAGTAATAAAGAGAGGCTTAACACCAGTGGCAGTGGAAATATGCGAGACTCCTGCAGGAAAGCAAGCTAAGCGAGACCCCGCACTTTTTAAAAAGGATCTTCGACTATAATAAGGACCTTCGACTAAATTCCACCACGTCCTGTGGTGACCGTCGAAGCCAGCACATCCTGTGCAAGTGAGGAGGCTTACAGATTCAGGGCTTATGCATGGAAGTGATGTCCAGCTCAGCGACCAGTCACTTGGATCATTTCAAACTTCCTGCGGCGGCGACAGCCTCCTCGTCCGTTTTCCAGTGACCTACGTGACTAATCGGGTCGCTTCCGCTTTTCGTTCGCCCGCAGCGAGTATATTTCCGAATTGCATAAAAAATCTATACGTAAACAGCCACATTAATTAAGCAAATGGGGAGGGTACTCCTCATTTGTTTTTCGTTTTTACATTTAAAGAAAGTAAAAAATACTTTCTTCAGTATAAGTGCAACTAGGCTCAGCCTGCGCCAAGGTTTGGCTTTGCCAAGTTTTCTTTAAGAGGAGGTTATTTAATAAGGGTTGTTGCTTATGAACGATTATCATTTGATATAGAGGTCGATGAAATCCTGTAAGCAGTGGAAGATATACGAGACTCCTGCGGGAACAGCGAGCCAGGCGAGACCCTACAGCGAGAAACTCGCGAGGAAGCTTGTAAATCTAGGGCAGCTCAGCGACCAGTCACTTGGACACTTCAAACTTCCTGCGGCGGCAACAGCCTCCTCGTCAGTCCTTCAGTGACCTGCGTGACTAAACCTGTCGCTTCTGCTTTTCTTGTGCCCGCGGAAAGCGAGTATATTTCCGCCCATCCAAAGGAATTGTGAAAAACAACAATCTTTATTAAAAGAGCCTATAAGAAAAATAGATTAGTCAGGTGAAGTTATGTTCTTATTCGATTTGCTTAATATTGTTTTTCCCATATTTTTCATTATATTGATCGGCTTTATCGTCGGAAAATATCTAGGGGTGAACCCAAAACCAGTCTCTGATCTATGTATCTATGTTTTCAGTCCTGCCCTTTTCTTTTATTCGGTGACCACTTCGTCTCTGGATTTTTCTGATTTAGGTAAAATCGCCATGTTCGGGGCCATTTTGTTTGTTTTGTTTGCAGGGTTGATGAATATCATCAGTTTTTTCTTCAAGTGGGCTCCTTCTTATAAAAATGCGATGATGCTTGCCAGTGCGTTTCCGAATGCCGGGAACTATGGACTTCCGATCATCATGTTTGCATTCGGAGAAACTGGTGTTACGATCGGGATCATTTTTGCAGTTATCCAATCTTTACTCATGAACTCTGCAGGGATTTACTACGCTTCAAGAAATGAAGAAACCGGTTTTGGGCAAGCTTTTTCAAATATTTTCAAAATGCCTGCATTTGTTGCAATCATATTAGCTATCTTTTTAAAATTATCGGGTATCCAGGTCCCGGTCGCTTTGGCTAACCCGGTTGAACTATTAGGGAACGCGGCCATACCGGCTCTATTGACCTTGCTAGGAATCAACCTTTCAAACATCAATGTAAAGAGTGCGATGTCATTCATCAGTATTGCGACGACTTTCAAACTGATCGTCTATCCAGCGATTGCTTACCTGATCATCGGATTTTTTTACCCGTTAGATTCACTTTGGGCAAAAGTATTGATCCTTTCGTCTGCCACACCGACAGCGGCGACGACAACTTTACTTGCTACTAAATTCGAACTGAAGTCGGAGTATGTCTCAAGTGCGATGTTTGTTAGTACAGTGACCAGCCTAGCTACAATTTCCTTTTTATTATTCATGATTTAACGTTCCAGACTCCCGCTTCCAACCATTTTGAAAATATTTCAAGGTGCTAAAGCGCATACATTTTTGATAAGATGTTGGTAGGAGGGATTGTTATGGAGTTAGGTTTATATCAAACACAATCGATGAAACTTGTCATGACGCATGAGTTACGACAAGCGATAACGATTTTACAATATCCTACACTCGAACTTTCTCAATTTTTACATCAACAGGCGATGGAAAATCCATTGATCGATCTGCAGGAAAAACCAGTGGATGTCCAAAGTGAGCGGACCTCTACGACGGAAAACGATCAGGATTCCTGGTTTTATGATGAAGATAATGATTTCAATCCAGTCAATTTCATTAAATCAGAAGATGATTCTTTACAGTTGCATCTTCTTGAGCAATTGGCCTGGGTTGAATTGACTGATGAAGATAAAGTGATCGCAGAATATATGATTTATTGTTTAGATGAAAACGGGTATCTGGACTGCAGTTTAGAGTGTCTGCAGGAAGAGCTCGAGGTACCGGGTAAAAAAATCGAAACCATCCTGGAACGGATTCAACAGTTTGAACCGATCGGCGTTGGTGCAAGATCACTGTCAGAATGTCTGTTGCTGCAGTTGAAAGCGACAGATTGTGACATGCCTGTAGTAGAAGAAATCATCAAGCACCACCTAGATGCGTTTGCGGATAAGAAGTTTTCCTATCTATCAAAAACGCTGAACATTACGATGAAAGAATTGAAGGAAGTGGATGATTTCATTCGTTCGTTGAATCCGAGACCGTGTTCCGGGTTTGAAAAAGACCAGCCTGAATGGGTCGAACCTGAATTCTTTATTGAACAGAATAAGCAGGGGGATTTTTTTGTAAGGATGAATGAAGATTTGGTCCCTGAGGTTTCATTGAATGAGCGATATTTCCGGATCTTGAAGCAGCATAATGATACGAAATCCTATCTTGAAAACCAACTGCAAAAATTCGAATGGCTGAAGCGGAGTCTTGACCAGCGAAGGCAGACCCTCCAGAATCTTGGGGAATATTTGCTGCAAGCACAACGGGCGTTCTTCGAGCATGGATATGAGGCACTTCGACCGATGACATTGAAGGAAGTCGCAATGCAAATCGATGTCCATGAATCGACAATCAGCAGAGCTGTGAAAAACAAGACGATCCAAACACCAAGAGGAACCATCCCACTGAAATCTTTGTTCACTTCAAAGTTAGATAAAACGAATCAAAGTGAAGATACATCATCTGCACAAGTGAAAATACAAATCCAGCGTATGGTGGAAACTGAACCGAAACACAAGCCGCTTTCCGATCAGAAAATCGCCAACTCCCTTAAAGAAGAGGGGATCGACATATCAAGACGGACGGTGGCGAAATACCGAGAAGAACTGAGGATCCCATCATCATCGAAACGAAAAAGCATCGTCGTATAACGGTGGAACTGTCATAGTTCCATCGTTTTAAAATGAAATTTTATTGGAGTCTGTTTTTAAAAAGTTTATTCTAATGAAAGTTGATAAAGAAATGAATGACTGTTAGTAGTGGAAATATGCGAGACTCCAGCGGGAAAAGCAAGCTAAGCAAGACCCCGCAAGCGAGGAACGAGTGAGGAGGCTTGCAGATTGCCCGCGGAAAGCGAGTATATTTCCCATTAATTTCTCAAACAGAACCTTATAAAAAGGAGCCAAACTCATGCTGACCGTTCATTTTTATACAAAAACAAATTGTCCATTGTGCGATAAAGCACTTTTAATTCTTGAAGAATTGCAGGAAGAAATCGATTTTTCGATTGAAGAGAGGGACATTTATACAAAAGACGAATGGTTGGAGGCATATGGGGTGATGATCCCTGTCGTGCAAGTGAATGGAGAAGATCTTCAATACGGTATCATCGATCAAAATGATTTAAGAAAACGCTTACTTACATTTTTCAAGTGATTTTTGTTGAAACCTTATGAAGGACTTGCTAATATAATAAGTGTATTAGCAAGTCGTATTTTTTTTACACTTATTGGGACATAATACGACTTACCGGGACGAAAATAGTCCCAACCCTGGTTAAAGGGGAGTTGCGATGGAACCGTTAATTGATTTACAAAGAAAATTATTACCTGACCTGCTTAATGTTATGCAGAACCGTTACAGGATCCTTCAAAATGTACGGTATTTGCAACCGATCGGACGAAGAAGTCTAGCAGCGAATTTACAACAGACCGAGCGAGTTCTTCGGGCAGAAGTAGAGTTTTTGAATGAGCAAGGTCTACTGAAGATTTCTACATCAGGTATGACTTTGACCGATGAAGGTAATCATATTCTTCTAGAACTTGAAAACATCATGAAGCAAGTTTCAGGACTTCATGCTTTAGAAGGACAATTACGGGAAAAATTAAAGTTGGCAGAAGTCATCATCGTTCCAGGGGACAGCGATCAGGAATCCTGGGTGAAAAAAGAGATGGGGAAAGCAGCGATCAAGCGGCTTTTACCGCTACTGAAAAACCAGAAGACGATTGCAGTGACTGGAGGGACGACTCTGGCAGCAGTTGCGGACATGATGACGCCGCTCTCAAAGAAGCGACAGCCAATGATCGTACCCGCTCGAGGCGGACTCGGTGAACGAGTAGAAAATCAAGCGAACACGATTTGCGCTATGATGGCTAAAAAAGCAAACGGAGATTACCGATTGCTGCATGTCCCTGATCAATTGAGCAATGAATCTTATCAAAGTTTAATTGGTGAGCCGGTCGTGAAAGATGTACTAGAGGAAATCCGTTCAGCAGAAATCGTCATCCATGGGATCGGAGAGGCGAAAACGATGGCAGAACGAAGGAATTCTTCCTCTGAAGTTTATCGGCAGATCGAAGAATACCAGGCTGTTGCTGAAGCGTTCGGATACTATTTCGACAAAGACGGCAACATCGTCCACAAAGTAAAAACAGTCGGCTTACAGCTCGATGACCTCACAAACGATAAGACAATATTTGCTGTAGCAGGCGGCAGCAGTAAAGCTAGCGCAATCGCAGCATATATGAAACGCGGCCCGAACCAGATCCTCATCACAGATGAAGGCGCCGCAAAACAACTGATCGAATTCGATTAAGTGCTTCCGTGCCAGGCGCCGAAGCAAACCCCACTCATATCAAGGCTTACAAAATGGTGCCTGGCACCGTTCAGGAAGAATTAACAAGGGGTTTGAAACGGTGCCAGGGACTTATCAAATATATACATTCAATTTCTTTATTAAATCCAAGGAGGAGTTTTATAATGGCTACAAAGATTGGTATTAATGGTTTTGGACGTATTGGACGTAACGTATTCCGTGCAGCATTGAAGAACAACGACGTTGAGGTAGTAGCAGTTAATGACCTTACAGACGCTGAAATGCTTGCTCATCTATTACAATATGACACTGTTCATGGAACACTAGATGCAAAAGTTGAAGTTAACGGTGAAAACCTTGTGGTAGATGGTAAAGAGGTAAAAGTTCTTTCTGAGCGTGATCCTGCTCAACTAGGTTGGGGAGACCTTGGCGTAGAAATCGTTGTTGAATCAACTGGTCGTTTCACGCAACGTGACGATGCAGCAAAACACCTTGAAGCAGGAGCAAAGAAAGTCATCATTTCTGCTCCAGCGAAGAACGAAGACATCACGGTTGTACTTGGTGTTAACGAAGACAAGTACGATGCAGCAAGCCACAATGTCATCTCAAACGCATCTTGTACGACAAACTGTCTAGCACCACTTGCTAAAGTATTGAACGATAAGTTCGGAATCAAACGTGGAATGATGACAACAGTCCACTCTTACACGAACGACCAGCAAATCCTTGACCTTCCACACAAAGACTATCGTCGTGCGCGTGCGGCAAGCGAAAACATCATCCCGACAACAACAGGTGCAGCAAAAGCGGTATCTCTTGTACTTCCAGAGCTAGAAGGCAAGCTGAATGGTATGGCAATGCGTGTACCTACACCAAACGTATCATTAGTCGACCTTGTAGCTGAGCTTGATAAAGATGTAACTGTAGACGAAGTGAATGCAGCATTAAAAGAAGCTGCAGAGTCTAACTTGAAAGGTATTCTTGGATACAGCGAAGAGCCACTAGTATCTCGTGACTATAACGGAAGCCCTGATTCTTCTACAATCGATGCGCTTTCTACAATGGTCATGGAAGGCAACATGGTAAAAGCAATTTCTTGGTACGACAATGAGAGCGGATATTCTCACCGTGTTGTTGATCTTGCAGCGTTCATCGCTTCTAAAGGACTTTAAGAAGAGGTTTAGAAAAGTCAAAAAGGAACAGTTTTCAACAGGAAAAAACTGTACCATTTTCATAAGTTTATATAGAATGTGGGGGAGGGGTAATTTTACTCCTCTTTTCACATGTACTTAGGGGAAGTTAAAAAGAAGTTCAACAATTAAATTTATGATTTATTAAAACGAAGGAGGCTTTTCCGTAAATGCAAAAACAGTCTTTGCGTGATGTGAACGTTGAAGGGAAGAGAGTTTTCTGTCGCGTTGACTTCAACGTGCCGATGAAGGATGGAGAAGTGAATGACGAAACTCGAATCCGTGCGGCATTACCGACAATCCAACACTTAGTAGAAAACGGAGCAAAAGTCATTCTAGCAAGTCACCTTGGACGTCCGAAGGGACAAGTCGTTGAAGAGTTACGTCTTGATCCTGTCGCAAAACGTCTAAGTGATCTTTTGAACCGGACCGTTACAAAAACCGATCAAGTTTATGGTGAAGAAGTCGACCAAGCAATCTCAAACCTGAACAATGGAGAAGTCTTACTGATTGAAAACGTCCGTTTTGAACCTGGTGAAGAAAAGAACGACCCAGTGCTAGCGAAAGCGTTCGCTGCCATGGCTGACGTGTATGTGAATGATGCATTTGGAGCGGCTCACCGGGCGCACGCATCAACCGAAGGTGTCGCTCATCATCTTCCAGGGGTTTCAGGACTTTTAATGGAAAAAGAACTTGATGTTCTCGGAAAAGCACTTTCAACTCCAGAACGTCCATTTACAGCCGTAATTGGCGGCGCAAAAGTTAAAGATAAGATCGGGGTTATCGATAATCTTTTAGATAAAGTGGACAACCTGATCATCGGCGGCGGCCTTGCTTATACTTTTGTAAAAGCACTCGGGTATGACGTCGGGAAATCTCTTTTAGAAGAGGATAAAATCGACCTGGCGAAGTCATTCATGGAAAAAGCGGAGCAAAAAGGCGTAAAAATGTATCTTCCGAAAGATGTCGTCATTGCAGATGATTTTTCAAGAGATGCCAATACGAAAGTCGTCTCGATTGATGAAATCCCATCAGATTGGGAAGCACTAGATATTGGACCAGGTACTCGTGATGAGTACAGAACCGTGATCGAAGGCTCGAAGCTTGTAATATGGAATGGACCTATGGGTGTATTCGAATTTGATGCCTTTGCGAACGGTACGATGACAATCGCGAAAGCGTTAGCCGACGCGAAAGATACGTACAGTGTCATCGGCGGTGGTGATTCAGCAGCAGCAGTCGAAAAATTCGATCTCGCAGATGCGATGGATCACATCTCTACCGGCGGAGGTGCCTCTCTAGAGTTTATGGAGGGGAAGGTTTTACCGGGCGTTGCTGCGTTAAAAGATAAGTAAGGGGAAGTTCAAAAAAAGAAACGAATGTTAACCGGCGTATTTCCGACGCATAGGACGTGCTAGTACTGCCGTTGTCACAGGACGTGACGTTTATCGGCAGTGAACGTTACTCGGTTTTTTACGGTTCTCCGACGTACAGGATGTACGAGAACCGGCATTGTTACAGGACGTAACGTTTTTAGCCGGTTTCATTGACAGGTCCCTGTAACCTTCGTGCTTAGAACTTTCGCCGGCGGAAAGGGAATGAATTTCGCGGAAATCAACAATGTAGAACAACATACTTAAACAAATGAAAGGTGGTCCTTAAAGGATGCGTAAACCGATCATCGCAGGAAACTGGAAAATGCATAAAACATTGGAGGAATCCAAGAGCTTTGTAAAAGAGATATCAGGTCTTGTGCCAGATGAATCGAAAATTGATTCGGTAATTTGTGCGCCTGCACTCTTTTTGAACGCTCTAGTGAATGAAACTGCTGAAACGAAGCTGCATATCGGAGCACAAAACATGCACTTTGAAGAAAGCGGAGCATTTACAGGTGAAATCAGCCCGGCGGCTTTGAATGATTTGAATGTCGAGTATGTCATTCTTGGACACTCTGAGCGTCGTGAAATGTTCGCCGAAACGAATAGCTCTGTTAACAAGAAAGTACACGCTGCCTTTAAGCATGACCTTGTACCGATCGTTTGTGTCGGTGAAACATTAGAACAACGTGAGAACAATGAAACGAAACCTCATGTAAAAACACAGGTTGAGCAAGCTTTAAGCGGTCTTTCTGAAGAACAAGTCGCTAAGACTGTAATCGCCTATGAGCCGATCTGGGCGATTGGAACAGGAAAATCAGCGACTGCTGAGGATGCGAATGAGGTATGTGCTTATATCCGCAGTGTGATCGCTGATAAATTTTCAAAAGAGATCGCAGAACAAGTGCGTATCCAATACGGCGGAAGTGTGAAGCCGGAAACGATTGATGAATTGATGAGCCAATCAGACATCGATGGTGCACTTGTCGGTGGGGCAAGCTTGAAGCCTCAGTCTTTCTTACAGTTGTTGGAGGTTGTAAATAATGGCTAAAAAACCAGTCGCACTCATCATTCTTGATGGGTTTGCGTTACGGGATGAAACAAAAGGGAATGCGGTCGCCCAGGCGAAAAAGCCGAACTTCGACCACTATTGGAATGAGTTTCCTCACTCCCAGCTGCAGGCTTGTGGCGAAGCGGTTGGCCTTCCTGAAGGTCAGATGGGGAACTCCGAGGTCGGCCACTTGAACATCGGAGCTGGCCGAATCGTCTATCAAAGCTTGACTCGGGTCAATCTCTCGATTAAAGAAGGCGAGTTTTATGAAAAGCAAACCTTCCTTGATGCGATGGACCATGTGAAAAAGAAAGATTCTGCCCTCCATATTTTCGGATTGCTTTCGGATGGCGGAATCCACAGTCACATCGATCACCTTTATGCGTTATTGAAGCTGGCAGCGAAAGAGAATGTCGAGAAGGTTTATGTCCATGGATTCCTTGATGGCCGTGATGTTGGACCGCAAACTGCGAAGACTTACATCAAGGCGCTTCAGGAAAAAATGGCTGAATATGGCGTCGGAGAAATTGCGACGTTATCTGGACGTTATTATTCGATGGACCGTGATAAGCGCTGGGATCGTGTAGAACGTTCCTATCGCACGATGACCTACGGTGAAGGCCCGTCTTATAACGACCCGATCGAAGTTGTCGATGACTCTTATGCTAACGATATCCATGATGAATTCGTCCTTCCGTCAGTGATAACGAAGGAAGACGGTGCTCCGGTTGCGACGATCGAAGACGATGATGCGATCATTTTCTTCAACTTCCGTCCTGACCGGGCGATCCAGATTTCACAGGTCTTTACGAACGAAGACTTCCGGGGATTCGATCGTGGTGAAAAACTGCCGAAGGATCTCCATTTCGTCTGTCTGACTCATTTCAGTGAAACAGTGGATGGGGAGGTCGCCTTCAAACCGACGAACCTCGACAACACGCTGGGTGAAGTTTTAGCACAGCAGGATTATAAACAGCTGCGGATTGCTGAAACCGAAAAGTATCCGCATGTCACGTTCTTTTTCAGTGGCGGACGCGAGAATGAATTCCCAGGTGAAGAGCGGATCCTCATCGATTCACCAAAAGTGGCGACCTATGACTTGAAACCAGAAATGAGCGCTTATGAAGTGACGGATGCGTTGCTTGATGAACTGAATGCGGACAAGCACGATGTAATCATTTTGAACCTTGCAAACCCGGACATGGTCGGGCATTCCGGTATGCTAGAGCCTACCATCAAAGCAATCGAGACAGTGGATGAATGTCTTGGTAAGATCGTTGACTTGATTTTAGAAAAAGATGGCGCGGCTATCATAACGGCTGACCACGGAAACTCAGATGAGGTCATCACGGTTGATGATAAACCGATGACAGCACATACGACGAACCCTGTACCGGTCATCGTCACGAAAAAAGGTGTAAACCTTCGTGATGACGGAATTCTGGCGGACTTGTCGCCGACAGTGCTTGATTTGTTGGGCGGGAAACAGCCAAAAGAGATGACAGGGAAATCACTGATTAAAGATTAATCTATTATAAACTAAGGAGATGAAGCGTTATGACATCGAATATCGTTAATATTTTTGCGCGTGAAGTATTAGACTCCCGCGGTAATCCAACTGTAGAAGTTGAAGTTTGGTTAGAGTCAGGAGCTCGAGGACGCGCGCTTGTACCAAGTGGAGCTTCAACAGGTGAATACGAAGCAGTCGAACTTCGTGACGGTGATAAAGACCGTTACCTTGGAAAAGGTGTTCTGAACGCAGTGAACAACGTCAACGAAATGATTGCACCAGAACTCGTCTTTTTCGACGCACTTGACCAAGTGGCGATCGACAAGCAATTGCTTGAGCTTGACGGTACAGAAAACAAAGGGAAGATCGGAGCGAACGCGATTCTAGGTGTATCTATGGCCGTTGCGCATGCAGCAGCTGACCACCTTGATGTTTCTCTATACAACTACCTTGGTGGATTTAACGCTAAAACTCTTCCAACACCGATGATGAACATCTTGAACGGTGGAGAGCACGCTGATAACAACGTGGATATCCAAGAGTTCATGGTCATGCCTGTCGGGGCTGATTCGTTCCGCGAAGCACTTCGTGTCGGAGCAGAAATTTTCCACACGTTGAAAAAAGTATTGAAGGACAAGGGCTTGAATACAGCAGTTGGTGATGAAGGTGGATTCGCACCTAACCTATCTTCAAACGAAGAAGCGATTTCTACGATCATCGAAGCAATCGAAAAAGCTGGTTACAAGCCGGATGAAGAAGTGAAACTTGCATTGGACGTGGCATCTTCTGAACTTTATAAAGATGGCCAGTACCATTTAGCTGGTGAGGGTGTAACGAAGACTTCTGAGGAAATGGTTGCATGGTATGAAGAGTTGACTTCGAAATACCCGATCATCTCAATTGAAGACGGACTTGACGAAAACGACTGGGATGGCTGGGAGAAGCTAACTGCTGCAATCGGCGACAAAGTACAGCTCGTGGGTGACGACCTGTTCGTTACGAATACAGCGAAGCTTTCAGAAGGAATCACACGTAAAGTGGGTAACTCGATCTTGATCAAAGTGAACCAAATCGGTACATTGACTGAAACGTTCGACGCGATTGAAATGGCGAAGCGCGCAGGATACACTGCAGTCATTTCCCACCGTTCTGGTGAAACAGAAGACAGCACGATTGCTGACCTCGCTGTTGCAACGAACGCTGGCCAAATCAAGACAGGTGCGCCATCCCGTACAGACCGTGTAGCGAAGTACAATCAACTTCTACGCATCGAAGACGAACTCGACTACACATCCATCTACGCAGGAAAAGACGCATTCTACAACATAAAAAAGTAAGTATAGAGTAAAGAACAAATACTCTGGTTTTTAAATGAAAGAACCCCGAACGCCGCATCATCAACGGCATTCGGAGTTCTTTTTATTTTGAAAAGCGTGTCAGGCACGACAATTTCGTCTCACTCTCCCAAGGGTTCTCGGAAGGTGCCAGGCACCAAAATGGATCCCTTGTGCCGCAACGGGTTTGAAATGGTGCCTGGCACCGAGCAGCATCGAAGCGTAACTACATGTCTTCGTTGTCTGCGTGAACGTCACTACGCTCTAGTTCCATCCCATTGTCGGCTTGTTCAATGAGAAGGTCTAGTGGTTGGAAAGCATCACTTTGAACCGTGAATCCTGGGTTCATATTAGTTGCAGTTGGAAGCTCTTTCTCGCGATTTAGGTCTTTTCTTCGCATCGCATAAACACCTCCATGATTTTAATATGCTTGTCGCAAAGTGAAAATATGTTACTCATCATTTACCAAGCCTTTTGACATACTACATGTAACCGATTGAACGGAGGAACATTCAGATGACATTTGTTCGTCTAGGTTATGTCGCGATGAGCCTGAAAGTAAAGAATGCATCCCCATCTCAGACCATGACCATTAAAAATTTCTCGCAAATTGAAAACCGTAGTGCTGCGATGTTGAAGCTAGAACGGATTGCGCGATCCAATCTCCAGAATACTTTAAGGATCCTCAGGCACAATGCCGCCCATGATATCAAGTTTTACCGGATGACCTCGAGGTTAGTGCCTCTAGCTACATTCGAGGAGCTTCCGGATTGGGATTACATGAGGGCTATTGAAGAACATCTTGAAGAAGTCGGGAAATTTGTAGCGAAAAAAGAAATGCGAGTGGATTTTCACCCTGATCATTTTGTATTGATCAATTCACCGAAAAAAGATGTCCTTAAAATGACTGTGAAAACCTTGAAGCTGCACAAGAGACTTCTAGAGGGAATGGGGATTCTTCCGAGACATCGATGTGTTCTTCATGTCGGAGGTGTATATGGTGATCGAGAGCTTGCCCTTGAACGATTCATTCAAAACTGGATGCTCGTACCGAACTCCATTCAGGAGATGATCATATTAGAAAATGACGATAAATCGTTTCATTTGAACGATACTCTGTACCTATGCGAAAAGTTAGGTGTTCCGCTCGTATTCGATTATCATCATCACCTGGCGCATCATGAAAACAAACATTGGGAGGAAGAGTGGGAAAGAATTGTAAACACCTGGTCAATTTCACGGCTGCCAATCAAAATGCACATTTCCAGCCCAAAGAACGAAAAACAATTCAGAGCCCATAATGATTATGTTGATGCCGAGATGTTCATGGATTTCCTCAACGAAATCAAAGGCAGTGTCGATCAAATCGACTGCATGATCGAAGCGAAGAAAAAAGACGAAGCCCTCTTTAAACTCATGGAAGATCTCAAGCACTACAACAACATAGATATCATCGACGGCGCAAGCTTCCACATCAAATAAGCGAGCCAAATAAGCGAGCCAAATAAGCGTGCCATAAGCGTACCTGGCACCAAATGAAAGTCCTTGTGCCTCAAGGGATTCGAAACGGTGCCTGGCACCAAATGAAAGTCCTTGTGCCTCAAGGGATCCGAAACGGTGCCTGGCACCGACCTAATCTTCCTTCGCAATTTTTGTTGAATTTTCCATCTTCGTTATGATACATTTATAGTACTGGATTGTGTCGTTGGAGGTGGATGAATTGGAAACATTCTTAATGGTTTTATTGATTATTGATGCGCTTGCAATTATAACTGTCGTATTACTTCAGTCTGGTAAGAGTGCTGGATTATCCGGTGCGATCACTGGTGGAGCAGAGCAGCTTTTCGGTAAGCAAAAAGCTCGCGGTATCGATGCTGTGTTCCAAAAGTTGACGATCGTACTCGCGGTATTATTCTTTGTTCTTACGATTTTGTTAGCATACGTATATTAATTTGTCGCTAGAACAGCAAGTGTAAAAGCTTGCTGTTTTATTTTTTGTATGAGAAAAATAAGGCTGTGAACAATAAATTCATAAGACAAGTCTAGCCCCAAGACGTGGCTGAAGTGTCCGTATGGAGGGTTCATAAGACAAGTCTGGCCCCAAAACACGGCTGAAGTGTCCGTATGGAGGGTTCATAAGACAAGTCTGGCCCCAAAACACGGCTGAAGTGTCCGTATGAAGGGTTCATAAGACAAGTCTAGCCCCAAAACACAACTCAAGTGTCCGTATAAAAAATCTTTGGGACATTTTATTCCATCGGATTCCGTTACATACGTTTTAATGATTCTTTCAAGGGGCAAACTATAAGAAAGATATGAAGGAGCACAAGCATGATTGGTTGTCTTTGTCTGCACGGTTTTACCGGAAGTCCTTATGAGGTTGAGCCGCTCGTCCATTTTTTAAAAGAAAATACCGATTGGCTTGTCGTTTCACCGACTTTTCCGGGACATGATACGGATAATGGAAGAATGGAACGTGTCACGTATCAAGACTGGATCCAGACAGCAGAAGAAAAACTCCGTGAGCTGCAAAAGACATGTGACAAAATCTATGTAGTTGGTTTTTCAATGGGCGGGATTATCGCTGGATACTTGGCCGCTTCAAATAAAATCGATCGGCTGGTCCTGTTAAGTGCGGCGGCTCATTACGTTAGCCCCTCACACTTAGCTCAGGACATCAAGCATATGCTGCAGGATCTTTTCAAAGGCAATCTCAAGGAAAACGAAATGTTTCAGCGATATGTCCGGAAGTTCAGAGGGACTCCATTATCGATGACCTTTCAATTTCGAAGTCTGATCCGTTCCTTGCGTCCATACTTAAAAAAAGTCAATACCCCTACACTGATCATCCAGGGGGAGTGTGACGGTGTGGTCCCGAAAAAGAGTGCTAAATATATTTACAACACCATTCGCAGTAAAAATAAAGAAATCATATACTTACCGCAATCGAAACATATCATCTGCCATGATATTGAGCAGGAAGACGTCATTCGTCACGTCTATCGATTTCTTACAAACACAGAAAGAGATGAAGCAAAAGGAGAGGTAACATCATGAAAATCGTTTCACCAAAACCATTTTTCTTTGAAGGGGGAGACCGTGGAGTCTTGCTGCTGCATGGTTTTACAGGAAATTCAGCAGATGTGCGTATGCTCGGACGTTATTTGCAAAAAGAAGGCTATTCCTGCCTGGCCCCTCAATACAAAGGACACGGCGTCCCACCGGAGGAACTCGTCCACACTGGTCCGGATGATTGGTGGGAAGACGTCAAGGAAGCCTACAACGAACTGAAGGAAAAAGGATTTGAAGAGATTGCAGTTGCAGGGCTGTCGCTTGGCGGAGTTTTTTCACTGAAACTCGGCTACACATCTACGGTCAAGGGAATCGTACCAATGTGTGCACCCATGTATATAAAAAGCGAAGAAATCATGTATCAAGGCGTGCTTGATTACGCAAAAGAATACAAAAAATATGAGGGGAAGTCGGAAGATCAGATTGAAAAAGAGATGGAAGAATTCAAAAAGACACCGATGAATACCCTTAAAGCTCTCCAAGAATTGATTGCCGATGTCCGGGATAACATTGATATGGTTTACACACCAACATTCGTGGCACAGGCGAGACATGATGAGATGATCAATACGGACAGTGCCAATATTATCTATGATTTCATTGAATCTGATCAAAAAGACTTGAAATGGTACGAGGAATCCGGCCATGTCATCACACTCGACAAGGAAAAAGAACAACTTCATGAGGATGTTCTCAATTTCCTCAACAGTCTGGAATGGTCGAAATAAGTCTTATAAAAGGTCCTATAATGTTAAAACACACAGCTCACATCGAAGGAGGGAAAGAAGCAAATGGATCGAGAAAGAATTTTAGCATTTATGAAAGAAGAAGCTTATAAACCGCTGACTGTCCAAGAACTTGAGCAAGAGCTCAATCTGGAAGATGCGGAGGATTTTAAAGAACTTGTAGTTACATTGAATGAGATGGAGGAAAAAGGGGATATCGTCCGTACCAGAAGCAACCGTTATGGTGTGCCAGAGCGGATGAACCTGATAAAAGGAAAGCTGCAGGGACACGCGAAAGGGTTCGCCTTCCTGCTTCCTGAACAAAAGGGTGAAAAGGATGTCTTTATTCCGCCATCCGAGTTAAACGGAGCGATGAGCGGGGATACCGTCCTCGTGAGAATCTCTTCCCGTCCAGGAGATTCAAAACCTGAAGGGACAGTCATCCGGATCATTGAACGCGGCGTAACCGAGGTGGTCGGGACGTTCATCGATAGTAAAAGTTTCGGATTTGTCGAAGCGGATGACAAGAGGATTCCGAATGACATCTTCATTCCGAAAGAGGCAATCAACAATGCTGTAGATGGCCATAAGGTCCTTGTAAAAATAACAAGCTATCCAGAGGGACGATCAAGTGCGACAGGTGAAATCATTGAGATTTTAGGGCATAAAAATGACCCTGGTGTTGATATCCTGTCAATCATTTATAAACACGGCCTTCCAAGGGATTTCCCCAACGAAGCATTGGAACACGCAAACTCCGTCCCTGACGAAATCGATGTAGCCGATCTTACTGACCGCCGGGATCTACGCGATGAAATCATCGTTACGATTGATGGTGCAGATGCGAAAGACCTCGATGACGCCGTCAATGTGATCAAACTCGACAACGGAAACTACAAGCTCGGGGTCCATATTGCGGATGTCAGTCATTATGTGACAGAAGGTTCGGCAATCGATCAGGAAGCAATTGAGCGTGGAACATCCATTTATCTGGTTGACCGTGTGATTCCGATGATTCCGCATCGTCTTTCCAATGGAATTTGCAGTTTGAATCCGAAGGTCGACCGTCTCACCTTATCGTGTGAAATGGAAATCACACCGAACGGGGAAGTCGTCAATCATGAAATCTTCCAGAGTGTGATCCGCACGAATGAACGAATGACGTATACAGATGTTCGTAAAATCCTATTGCGTGAGGACGACGAAGTTTTAGAACGCTATAAAGAGCTTGTGCCATTTTTCGATCTAATGGGTGAACTTGCAGATATCCTGCGTAGAAAGCGTTTTGACCGCGGTGCCATCGACTTCGACTTCAGTGAAGCGCGTGTACTTGTAGATGAAGAATCGAAGCCTGTCGATGTTGTCCTTCGTGACCGGACGGTCGCTGAAAAACTGATTGAGGAATTCATGCTTGCAGCTAACGAAACAGTTGCGGAACACTTCCATTGGATGAACGTGCCTTTTATGTATCGGATCCACGAAGATCCAGACGAGGAAAAGCTGACAAACTTCCTTGAGTTCATCACAAACTTTGGCTACGTCGTCCGTGGTTCTGCTAATTCCATCCATCCGCGTGCGCTTCAGAAGATTTTAGAGGAAGTACAGGGAGAACCAGAAGAAGCCGTAATCAGCAAAGTTATGCTTCGTTCGATGAAACAAGCACGATATGAACCTGAAAACCATGGTCACTACGGATTGTCCACTGAATTCTATACACACTTTACATCGCCGATCCGTCGTTATCCTGACTTGATCGTCCATCGTTTGATCCGGACTTATTTGATTGAAGGGAAGACAGACGGAAAAACAGTCAGTCACTGGAAAGAGCAGCTTCCTGAAATCGCACAGCATGCTTCCGAACGTGAACGTCGTGCGGTCGATGCGGAACGTGAAACCGATGATCTGAAAAAAGCGGAATTCATGCAGGATAAAATCGGTGAGGAATTCGAAGGTGTCATCAGCGGCGTAACGAACTTCGGCTTGTTCATCGAATTACCGAACACGATTGAAGGTCTCGTGCATGTCAGCTATCTGACAGATGACTATTATCATTTCAACGAACAGCAATATGCGATGATCGGTGAACGGACAGGCAAAGTGTTCCGTATCGGTGATGAGCTTCAAATACGCGTGCTGGCTGTCAACGTGGAAGAACGTGCGATCGACTTCGAAATCGTCGGCATGAAAGCACCGGCCCAAAGGAAACGCCGGGATCGTGCTCGGGTGATATCGAGCGGCGGGAAGAGCCCTACAAAAGAGAAAAAGAGGAATGACAAAGGGCAAAACGGCGGCGGATCTCGTAAAAAGAAAGGCAACAAACCTTTTTATAAGGATGTCTCGAAAAAGAAAAAAGGAAAAAAGAAGAAGCGCCGATAATCAAGTCGAACCTCATTCATAAGCTGGATGAGGTTCTGCTTTTATAAAGGCCGTCATTCTTGACTTTCCTTGACCAAAGTTGTTAAAATGTATCATGCAGTTTGAAAGGGGAAACGAAGTTATGGCACGTCATGAAGGAATTTTGATCGCACAAAACAAAAAAGCAAGACACGATTATACCATCGAAGATACGTTTGAAGCTGGAATCGTCCTGCAAGGAACAGAAATCAAAGCGATCCGTGCAAGAAGAGTCAACTTGAAAGATTCTTTCGCACGTGTTCAGAACGGTGAGGTTTTCCTTCATAACATGCATATCAGCCATTATGAACAAGGAAACCGCTATAACCATGATCCCTTGCGAACACGCAAACTGCTTTTACACAAAAAAGAAATCAGTAAACTGATCGGTGTTTCGAAAGAATCCGGGTATGCGCTTGTACCGTTGAAGCTTTACATCAAAAACGGTTTTGCGAAGCTTTTGCTCGGAGTCGGAAAAGGGAAGAAGAAGTACGATAAGCGTGAAGACTTGAAACGCAAGACCGCTAAACGCGAAATCGAGAAAGCTTTCCGTGAACGTCAGAAGATGTAATCTATTTCCATTAACAACGTACGTTCGATATGTTATAATAAAAGTTGTCGCCAGTTAATAGATGAAGTTCGAAATATCACCAAATGATAAACGGCGAATTTCTGTGTTACACGGTTTTTCCGATCCTCACGTATCTCAAAATACGCTGTGGTTCTCAAAACCGTCGTGCCTGGAACTTCTTGTTTCTAATTCGTCAATTTTTCGAACGTTTTATTATACACAAAAAGCAACTTCAGTAACTCTCATTTATATGGGGACGTTACGGATTCGACAGGGATAGGTCGAGCTTAAGTTGCGAGCCGAGGGGGTCGGCCTCGTAAAAACGCCAACGCCTATAACTGGCAAAGAAAACAACAACTTCGCAGTAGCTGCGTAACAGTAGCTTTGCGGTTCCTCCCTGCATCGCCCATGTGCTAGGGTAAGGGACTCAACTTAAGTGGGCTACGCCGGATTCCACCGCCTGAGGATGAAGGAAGAGACCAACCAGGCTAGCCACACGGATGCCTGTCGATAGGCTGAAGTGCTGGCGAAATGCCAATATATCGACTACGCTCGTAGAAGCTTAAGTGCCGATATTTCTGGACGTGGGTTCGATTCCCACCGTCTCCACCATACATAACTTATGGTGGTTTTTTTATTTGTGAACTGAAGCATAAGTTTGCCGAATTGGCTAGCTTATGCTTCAATAATTTTGGGCAATTTTATACTTCAAAATATAAAATGTGAACCTCGAAAATTCGCAATTTAAATATAAAAGAATTCTCAGAAGAATTGGAATTTCTTATCATGAAAGTTTCCTGTTCAAAAAATCTACAGTATCGTTTAACGGATGCAGAGACGATATTATCTAGTTCTAATTTACGCGGGGTAAGAATGTCACTTGTTGTTCCCGCTGTTGGCGGAATAGTGGTGTTGCTTGTAG
The DNA here is from genome assembly GCF_019720915.1 of Alkalihalobacillus sp. TS-13. GTDB lineage: Bacteria > Bacillota > Bacilli > Bacillales > Fictibacillaceae > Pseudalkalibacillus. The sequence goes on along the minus strand of NZ_JAHKSI010000001.1, from coordinate 2,683,382 downwards.
TCACAACGTTATCGGTATACAAACCTCGTGGCATGACTCGCTACGGGTGGCGAAAGCAGAACAAATATAAGGAATGAATAGTAAGGTGAGTCACTCAGGTTGTTTTTACTAAACTAACTGTGCATTAGTTCAAGAAGCTCGGGTTACTCTGAAGATATTTCACATTTTTCTTATTCCATTTAAGGGTGCAATTTTGAAGTAGTGAATTATGCTCTTTCTTCATTTATAGGGTCATATTGTTGAGGATCGCTTTCTGACAATTCTAACTGATTTGTGTTAAAATGTATCAATATCTGAGAGGAGAGATAGTATGCAAAAGGTTGGAATTGTTGGAGGAATGGGACCAGAATCAACGGTAGATTATTACAAGTCAATCATTTCTAAATTTCAAGAAAAGATAGGAAGTAAAGAAGATTTACCAGAACTCTTTATCAACAGCATTAATATGTATAAGGTGTTTAATCTGCTTATGAATGGACAGACAGAAGAGTTAATAAATTACTTGGCTGAGGCAGTTCAAAATTTAGAAAAGATAGGGTGTAATTTTGTTGTAATGTCTGCAAACACACCACATATTGTTTTTGAACAAGTTTTACAAAAAGTTCAAATACCTATGATAAGTATCGTAGAAGAAACATATAAAAAAGCAGATGAATTGGGGTTAGAAAGGATTGGTCTTTTAGGACTAAGTTCACGATGGAAAGTGTTTTTTTCAAAAAACCTTTTATTTCTAATCAAAAGGATATTATAGTGCCGAATCAATCAGAACAGGAATACATACATAAAAAGATTGTTGAAGAATTAGAAAATGGTATTGTGAACAATGAAACAAAAAAAGAATTTTTGAATATCGTCACTCAAATGATAAGTAGAGATGGTATACAAGGGATCATATTGGGTTGTACAGAGCTCCCTATGTTAATTAAAAAAGAGGATTTAAATATCCATCAATTAAATACAACAGAAATTCACGTTAATAAGATTGTCGATACCATTCTTATGGAAAAAAACTATTAACCTTGTTGAACTATACCGGCTAATAGAAGCTACTCGGTTATTCCATTATAGGGCGCAATTCTGTAGCAAGAGTTGTGCTCTTTCTTTATGAAAAGGGCTATATTCTGAAGTAAGGAAGGAAATTTATAGGATCACGTGGAATAAGAGGTTGCTATATTTAATCCACAAAAGGGCCAAATTGTATAGGGATACCTATAAAGAAAATTGGATATCTATGTTTAATTTAGAAGAGATTGTGAAGAGATGTATTTAAAGTGTAAGCAGGTTAGTTGACTAAACCCTCTTTATTTTTACGGATTAAAGGTCTAAAAAACAGACAGAAATTTTTTCTGTCTGTTCTGATTCTTAAAATGAGTATAATTCCCCGTCATCTGGCACTAAAACATTAGAGGAGATTCCTTTTTCATTAATAAATCTTTTTAATTCTTCCCTTGATAATGTCCAATGATTTACAGCTTCCATATGGCTTGCAATAATTTTTGCATTAGGGGCAGCCTTATACACTTCATAAACATCATCTATCCCCATTACGAGGGAACCGCCTTCTAGAAATTGATTGTCACCAGCATTTACAACAATGATATCTGGTTTGTGTCTATCGATTACTTCTTGAACAGCTCCATACCAAACAGTATCTCCAGCTACATATAAAGTTTTCTCATTGTGGTGTTTAAGGACAACACCACACACTAGACCAGCAAGTTTTAATATTTCTCCTCTACCGTGCTCGCCTTTTGTTTTAATTAATTGGACGTCTTTAAAGACTGTATCTTCTTGTAAAACTTCTACATTTTGAAAACCATCGTTTTTAACTACTTTGGCATCTTCTTCATTTTGTACAAACATTTTAATATCTTTTGGCAGTGCCTCTTTAGCTGCATTATCATAGTGATCTAAGTGTAGATGAGTTACAATGACAGCATCTACATTATTAATAATATCGTCAATGTAGGTTGGTAAGCTGACTAAAGGATTATTTTGATCTTGCCTTAATGAATTGGGAAAGGGCGGATAAGTACCCTTCTCAGCCAAAAATGGATCTATTAAAAACTTCTTCCCTGCATATTGGACAACTATTGTTGCATTCCGAATTTGTTGTATATTCATATTCATTAGCTCCTTTTCTTTAATGTACATATAGTTTATAATAAGACCACTTTTTACTTACATAGATAAAATCAAGTCTTTTTGCAGTTTCACTTGATAATTGAAAGGATTTGAAGAAATGTTAGATAGTACGGATATTCGTATCATAGATGAACTTTCCAAGAACAGCCGTATCACTATGAAGGAATTAGGTGAAAAAGTCCATTTGACTGGACAGGCTGCTTCAGCCAGGGTTGCGAAGTTAGAGGATAATGGAATTATTGAGGGGTATAGCATTAAGGTCAATCAAGCAAAAATGGGGTATTTTGTTCACGCAATTATACATATTTATACGAAAAGCACGAATCATCAACCTTATTGGTCGTTCATAAAAGAACAAGAACAATACGTCATAAACAACTACAAAATCAGTGGAGAAAGTTGTTATCTTCTTGAATGCAAATTTCCATCCAATGAAATATTAGATGAATTTTTGACAAGCTTGAGCAATTATGTGAGCTATAAATTATCGATTGTTATTAATAAATAATACATAATTAGAAATGAATTATTGTGAATATATTCACTTCAACTAACGTGACGTTAGTTGAATTATGAACCAACTTTTAAAGAACTTGAGTTATAGAGAACAAAATTTTTAGCCTATCTCTATGAAGCATATAGGAGAGCAATGAGAAAAGAGTATTATTATGCTTTGAATTGTATTGATGGGGTTTCGGTTATCCATGTGTACTGCGTGGTATATGGAAGCTGGGAATCAACCCAATGCATTTGGTGATTGGGCAAAATATGAAGGTGTAAGGTAAGCCCTGATTGGCAATGCACCCTTCTCGAAAGTTGGGAATGTGGGAGAAATACCGAAGAAATTATAAGTATAATGAGAAGTATAGTTCATGAGTTTAAAGAAGTTCATAGGTTGCTTTGCAATAAATTAAAAGTTCAAAAAGACCAAGATTGGATCATATTCAAGAGAAAATTGGATTTAGAGAGCAAGAAACAACTATGTTTTACCTTGAATATACAGGAGATATTAAAATGCTTAACCCAATTGATGAAGAGATAAACGTAATTAGGTTTATAGAAAAGGCTAAGGTGTTGGAAGTTTTGTCACACGAAGATACTCGTAACTTTTTCACCAATTACTTTATTACTTAAATAGGAGTTCTTATTCAGCAATCGGGGGCTTTTCATGAAAAAAGTGCTGCCAACATACAGTAAAACGACTTCCGCAATCGGGCGAATTACATTAATTAATTGATACAGAAGGTAGGAAGCTATGGGGTTTTTAAAGGGATGTTTTGCTGCTTATATTACCGTAATTATAATTAAGATCATTTACAATTTGTCTTGGAGACATAGTTTCGATCACGAATTGATTTCTATAATGATATTTAGCTGGATATTGATACTACCTGGATGTCTATTAGGTGAGTTATTCTACAGTAAAGTTGTTAAGAACAAAAATATCATTCTCGGCCTTATTACCTATACCTTGCTAGGAGCAGTTTATGTGTTGTTTATTGAAGTAATGGATGGAGATTTTGAACTCGGGATGGGGATGTATTTTTACGCTAACAGTATACTAGGATCAACTATGTTTTATATATTCAGACGGCATTAATTTCAAAGTTATTACACAATCGGACACAATTGTCGAATTAGCTACTGGATCATAAATACTTAAGGATTGAGCAGTTAAACTGAATAAGACCTTGTTAAATTTACGTATACCTAAATGGAAAGAAAAATTGCAAAATAAGGTAGCATATTATACAAATGGATGGAAATTAGAGGTATTATTTTGGTGTTCGATTAAGTCGTAAATAGGAAGGCTATTTCTAATTAACCGCATTTGATTAAGTTAAACACTTAAATCAAGTGCGGTTTATAATTTTTATAAAAACGGAGGTAAAGGAAAGCTTACATGGTGCGAGTACACAATGCGTATTTAATCCTATCTTAGCAAGAGGTTTGGAAATATACACAGGTACGATTTATGAAATCTTTTTATCTAATAAGTCCATTAAGTCAAGTATTGGAATGGTGGAAGGTATTATAATGCGATCGGCGGTTTTATCGGAACGAATGATAAGTGTTCAACAGTAGGTATTTCATTTGGTTTAGATGTTATTTATACGGCTCTAAGCAAATCGATAGCAATGGTTAGAAAACGTTCAAATGTGGATTTTTATATAATCCCGTTAAACACACCAAAAGAATCCTTGCTTCAAGCTATTTAAGAAATCAAGGCTATAAAGTCGAGTATGAACTAATGAATAAGAAATTAGGCAAAGCACTGGATAAAGCAAACAAAGAAAATATCCCAAACGTTATCATTATTGGAGAGGATGAAGTCAGGAATAATCGAATTACAATAAAAAATATGGACAGTGGGGAAGAAAGGATCGAATCTTTTCGATTTGATAATAAGTAATATGAGTTATTCCAGATAAGGACGCGTTTATTTAGGAACGCGTCCTTTTGCGTGTATCTGGCCATTTTATTGAACAACAGCTTTAAAGGAAATTGAATAATATATGTTAAATTTCAGAAGAGATTGTGAAGATTGTACTTAAATTAACGAGGCAGTTTAGTTGAAGTAATAATTGTCAGAAAAACCAATATGCGATATATTGGTTTTATGGAAAAAGACATAATAAAACCAATTAAACGTTTATCATTTAGAGATGAAGTATATCAAACTTTAAAAAAGTCGATTATCACCTTGGAATTACATCCAGAAGAACGCTTAAATGACAAGGAATTAGCAGACAAGTTTGGAATTAGTCGCACCCCTGTTAGGGAAGCCCTTAAACGACTTGAAGATGAAGGACTTGTTGAGTCACTTCCAGGGTCATCTACTCGTGTAGCACCATTAAAATTAGAGGAGGCGAAACATGCTTTTACTGTTGTAGCAGTTTTACATGCTTTAGCTGCTCGACTTGCATGTCCTTTATTAAAGGAAACGGATATTGAAGAATTAGAGTTTAGTAATAAGAAATTGCGACTTTCAATTGAAAAAGGTGATATTATTAAGGCGATTGAGGCAGATGGAACTTTTCACAAGGTTTTCTTAGACGTGTCTGGCAACCCTGAAATAGTATTCGCATTAGAACGTAGTCTACCTAAAATTCAACGGTTAGAGATTTCACAATTTACTACGATAAAAGGGTTGAATTCGGTTGAGCAGCACAATCAAATTATATCAGCTTGTAAAAATCGGGAATACGAAACAGTTGTCCGTCTTGTAGAGGAAAACTGGCTAAGTCTTGGTGAACTGCTTACACAACAAACGGAGCCGAGGTGAGCTCTGAATGCAACCAATTTTACTAGGTATTTATGCAGCCTTCTTTTTTGCTTTTACATTTGTTCTCAATGCATCTATGGAGTTGTCGGGTGGTAGTTGGATTTGGAGTGCTTCGCTCCGATATATCTTTATGGTTCCATTTCTCTTGTGTATTGTAATAATTAGAAAAAATTTACGACCACTCTTAAACGAAATGAGAAAACAACCAGGAACATGGGTTTCATGGAGTTTTGTTGGTTTTGGATTATTCTATGCTCCTTTATGCTTTGCAGCTGCTTATTCACCTGGTTGGCTTATCGCTGGAACATGGCAAATTACTATTATTTCAGGTACTTTACTTGCACCGTTGTTTTTTGAAACGATATACACAAAGAATGGGCCTTTACAGATAAGACAGAAAATTCCCTTTAAAGGTCTTACACTATCCCTTATCATCCTGTTAGGTATTGTTCTAATGCAAATGGAACATGCTAAACACCTTTCTTTAGAAAGTCTATTACTGGGAGTTGTCCCAGTTCTAATAGCATCATTTGCATATCCTTTTGGGAATCGTAAAATGATGGATGTGTGTGAAGGGCGTCTAGATGCGTATCAACGAGTGTTAGGAATGACACTGGCAAGCCTTCCATTCTGGTTTTTACTTTCCTTGTATGGTCTTTATACCGTAGGATTACCAAGTCAGGGGCAAAGTCTTCAATCTTTATTAGTGGCAATTTGTTCTGGAGTCATTGCTACTGTCTTATTTTTCAAAGCAACAGATATGGTGAGAGGGAACATGCAAAAGTTAGCTTCTATTGAAGCAACGCAATCAATGGAAGTACTTTTTGCATTAGCTGGTGAACTAATATTTTTATCGATACCAATTCCTTCTCCATTATCTTGGTGCGGTATTTTCATCGTCATTCTTGGCATGATTTTGCATAGCTATGTTTCAAATAGAAAAGAGGACAGTCATTTTAAACAATCAGTAAAACTAAACGAAAGTGTGCGACACTGATAGAAGGCATCGCTTTTTCACTAACGGGTAGCTTTTCTTAAATAGGATTGGATGAATGATCTTCAACAATCAGGCGCACTTCTTGAGTAAGTGCGTTTTTTTGAATTGGGCCAGGTTCATTAAATAACCCTTTATTTATGCTACTATTAGGGTGATTAAGTGTAATGGAGGTAGAGGGCTATATGGATCATTATTATTTATTTGTAATAACAACCTTACTGATTACACTTACTCCTGGTGCTGATACAGTATTAGTCACTAAAAATACACTCGTTCAGGGAAAAGGAGTAGGTTTTAAAACTGGTGGTGGTGTTTGTGCAGGTATTACCATTCATATAGCAATTGCAGTTCTTGGTTTATCTGCAATTATTGCTAATTCTGTTTTACTTTTTCAAATTATTAAATATGCCGGAGCTACATTTCTTATTTTGATGGGGATATTTACACTTTTTTCGAAGAAGCCACACTTAAACTCGGATACAAACACTTCGGAGAAAACACCTAAAGGTTCTTATTTCATGCAAGGCATGTTCTCGAACGTACTTAACCCTAAAGCCATTATTTTTTTCATGTCATTTTTACCGCAATTTATCGTCCCTGACGAGCATACTTTATTACAGATGATTATCATAGGGATAACGCCAGTTTTAATAACTTTTATATGGTTATTTTTCTATGTTAATCTGATTCATTACATTCGAGTATGGTTCAATCAACCATCATTTATTTCTGCATTTCAACGATTAACAGGATTTATGCTGATAACCTTGGGAGTGAAATTAGCTTTTGAAAGGAGATAGTTTCAAGTTTCGGGTGGCTTTAGTTGAAGAAATATAAGCTAATTTGCATTCGTGTTTCTATTTTCATTATTCCACTATAGGGCGGAATTCAAAAGTATTGGAGTGCACCCCATTGTTCCGTTAAAGGGGCCATATCCGTAGTAGGACAAGCCACATTTATTATGAAATTAGAGATTGAGTTGGATCACCAAATTAAAATAAATAGAAGTTGATAGTAACTCAAGAAGATTCTAGTGACCAGGAATTTTTATGGTCGCATTATTAATGTATATTTCACTTGTATGCCCAGTAATATCTACTGGTATCCCGTCTTTAACTAAAAGATTATTGATATCAACGCTAGAATTATCAACTTTTATTGCTTCTCGGTTCATATATTTATAGAAGCCTACCTTGACCGATTGGGTAGAGTATGAAAGGCAAAAAGTCCTATATTAATTTAGCTTAGTTCAATGGTATGGACAAGCCTATATCAATATTCCTGATTATTCAAAAAGAACATATTAATACTTTTTTTTATGGTAAAGTTTATTTGTCAAAAAATTTGGTGAATTAAAGGAGGGTATTATTATGTTACGCAGGAAAATGTTCATTTTTGTCGTTTTAGCAAGTTTGCTTCTCGGTATTACAGCAGTATTTGCGAATCCTACGAATTCTTCCTTAGCTCATGATGATGAAAAAACCACCACTGTAATTAACAAAACCCTAAATCACCAGAGTTGGAAAGGAGCATGGGCAGCGAGTCCTCAGCCCCCCTATGAAAATGGTATTTCTCAAGAGGGTTTTGAGAATCAAACGGTCAGGATGATCATCCATCCACATGCTTCTGGAGAGAAAGTTCGTCTTCGCTTTTCTAATGTATTCGGTTCAGAATCGTTGACGTTTGGAAATGTAGGTATTGCGCTTTCAGAAAATGAAGCTGGCATAGTACCCGGATCAAATGTACAAGTTACCTTCTCAGGGGAGAGAAGTATTACGATTCCACCAGGTGCGGAAGTAATTAGTGACCCATTGGATTTTAAAGTGAAGGATGACCAAAATCTCGCAGTCAGTGTTTACATACCAGAGGCGAGTGGTCCGACCACGTGGCATAATCTTTCGAGACAAACATCCTATATCTCAGAAAGCGGGGATCATACAGAAGCAGAAGAGGGAGTTGCTTTTACTGATACAGATGTCTCCTGGTTTTGGCTCTCAGGAGTAGATGTCTTGACGAAAAAGAATGATGGTCGAGTTATTGTCACATTGGGGGATTCCATTACCGATGGCCATAGTTCGACGATCGATGCAAACTTACGCTGGCCAGATATTCTTGATGATCGTCTCGATGAGAAATATCATAATAAGAATTATTCGGTACTGAATGCGGGAATTTCAGGCAATAAGATTTTAAGGGATTCACCTGTTTATGGTGTGAATGCCTTGGCCCGACTTAATCGTGATGTATTGTCCCAAACAGGCGCAACCGATGTGATTTTACTTGAAGGAATCAACGATATCGGTCATGTCCCTCATACCCTTGATTCTGAAAAAATTATCGATGGTATGGAACAAATTGCGGCACAAGCACATGCGAAGGGGTTACGGATTTATGCAGGGACTCTATTGCCATTTAGAGATACAATATTTCAAGGGTATTTTACTGAAGAGGGAGAGGTCGTAAGACAAGAAGTGAATGAATGGATCCGTACAAGTGGTGTTTTTGACGGTGTCATCGACTTTGACAAGGTGATGCAGGATCCGGAAAATCCACAAAAGCTTCGGCCGGAATATGATGCAGGAGATCATTTGCATCCAAATGATCCAGGATACCAGGCGATGGCTGATGCGATCGATCTAGCTTTATTTCGCCATTAAAAATATACTAAGAGGCTGGTCCATAAGTGTCTGAATTTCTCCGTACTTAAAAGGGCTGTCCAAAAAGTGTCATAGTCACTCCGACCTTTTAGGACAGTCCCTTTTAATTCAAAAAGTTGTGTTGGGGTGACTGTAGGGCTGTCTCACTTTTTAGCAAGAAGGTCATTTCGCTACAAGTACAGAGCAGTCTGCCTCAGATACGACCTTCTGGCTGACGCTGCCAAGCACCCATTTTTTCAGCCCGCTTAATCCACGGCTTCCAATCACAATCAACTCAACCTGTTTGTCGGATGCATACTCACAGATTGCTCTCGCGGGTTCTCCTGCAAGCAATTCGATTTTTACATTATTATAAAAAGGCTCTGCATATTCTTTCGCTTCTTTCAATACTTTTTCGTTCCGTTCCACACTTGTGTCGACTTCTCTCAAGCTATCTCGTAAGATCGCCGTATTATCTCCACTTAGTGTGTGACCAACACCGTACGGTGCAAGGGCCAAATCTTCATCAACATAAACCAGAGTCAAGTCACCGTCTGCCATTTTTGCGATCTCGGCACCGGTTTTTATTGCTTTCTTACTGCCATCAGAACCATCAATTGGAATCAGGATATTTTTGTAGTTCATGTTCATCCTCCTTTCATCCCTGTTAAGCTTCTTTCAAGTACATCATCCAGGAATTGAGGGACTCGGGATACTGTTTGCAAACATGAGGTCTTTTGACTTGCATCCTGCCATCTTTTAAAAATTACATGATGATTCTCCTCCTTTAGTATTCATGTACCCTCTGAATCTCTTTTCAAACTTACAGCATGATAGCAAAAGTAAGCTCCAAAAAACAAAAACCCCCACTCGATAGTGGAGGTTAATACTTATTGCTCCATTAAGCTGTCAACAGGAACACTTTCTTTGCTGTTCGGATTATCAAGTGGATGGATCGTAGCTGTTCCATTTGATTGGTCCACGTGTTCGATGTACACATTCTGCCCATTGTAGGTCACCTCAACCATCTCAGGGGATGAAGTGATTTCTTGTGCGCGGCGAGCGTCCATTGTGCCACCTCCTTTAGATATCAACAGTACTACTATGTGTTTTGATCCATCGGGATATACGTCAACGTCATCCTTTTGAGATTAGTGATAAAACCCATTCTTTCAAGTCCACCGTCCGTAAATGGTTTGGACTGGAACTCGTCCCGGTAACAATCATCGGGATGTAGGAGTCCTGTGCATGCAAACCGCCATGGCTTGCACCTCCTACATGTGTCGGTGAGCTTTCCCCTTTGAATTCATAACCTGGTTTCACGCTTGCAATAAGGTACTCGCCTTGGTGAGAATTCAGGCTGCTGTGGATTCGGGCGAATGCATCAGGATAGTCGCCGTACTCAAGGTCATTTTCTTTTTTGGAAATGTCCAGTAACCCGAGATCTCCTTCGACTGACCATGTTTGTCCGTATTCATCTGTGTAATCCCCGTCAGGATGGAATTTCAGCTTTCCTTTATTAACACCTGATCTCACTTCAACCCAGCTTTCATCTTTCCAGGCAATCATGTCGATCCGTTTATCTTTTTCAAGATGGGGGACGAGGTCGGAGATTGGAAGTTTGTTCGGATCAAGTGTATAAATGAACGTCATCCTTTCATTCACACCAAGTACGAGTTGATCATCAGGCATGACACCTTTTTTCAACTTCATCACTTTATAATCTTGAAAAGTCTGTTGCAAATCAACCAGAGCTATTTGTTTATCAGCATCGATCCATGCTTGGCCATTGTCACCCAGTATGATCCAACTGTATTTTTCTATGGCATCTTCCCATGAGTCAAACGAATTCAATACCTTCTGCAATTGTTGATCCACTTTTTCGATTCCTTTTGTATACATTCGTCCATTCTTATGAATCCATTTGTCCAAATCTGGTAAATATACGATTGTATAAGGTGGAAGCTTGTCTTTTTTAATCAAGCGGATCAGCTCATGGGAAGAAAACGTGTTATTGAAACCGAATCTTTGCCAAAAGTGCTGATGCTGTGTTGAAGGTATGTATTTCGAGAACCTTCCATATGTAAAGCCATCGGGAGCTTTCACTGCCACTTCTGTGTTCATGCCTGTCAGCCATTTCAAAAGCGTTGGGAACGTATAATAATGGTCCTTTTTCCCTCTGAAGATAAGTGCATTGATCGACGTTGACAACTGTTCTTGATCACCCAGTTCCTCATGGATGGTGCGGACCTGTTGACTAATGTGTTTGTTGTTCATATTGAAAAATAGATCTTCTAGGGACTGATGAAGACCGAGCTTGAGGGATTCTTGAAATGAACTTCCATAGTTGATGAGCCGGTTTTCTTGTTTGTTGAACCATACTAACCCTGGAAGTTGATGCTTATCTGGATAGGTTCCGGTCAGTAAGGTGGTATCTACAGTGACGGACATAGTTGGAAAGGGACAGATAAGCTTAGGAAAGTACTGGCCCTTATCCATGAAAAATTTGAACGCAGGTGCCTGGTTGTTTTCAAGAGCTTTTTGTAACGTTTCATCCATTAATGTGTCAACCATAATCATGATCACAGGTTTTTCTTGGGATTTTTCATTTGGTGTTCTCGACATTGGTTACCATCCTTTATCGTTTGAGCTATATTTAAATTTTTTATAGATTTTTAGGATATCTTTTATGCGACCTGTGCAAAGGTAAGCTTTAGTGCTTTCTTTAGCAAAAATCACTACAATCCTTGGAGGAAAAGCGAGCCAGGCAAGACCGAGCAGCCATGTTTTTTAGTTAACGGACACCATAGCCGTTATTTGTGAACATGCAGCTGATTTTCTATGATATTTGCGAATTAAGGTCCCTGGTGTCCGTTAAGTTTGTAAATACCCATTATTTTGGTTGAATAAGGTCTCCTATGTCCGCTATCGGGTATGTGCAACTTGGTTTCAGCCTGGATAGAGCGAGACAAGTGGTTGCCCGCGGAAAGGGAGTGAATTTCGGAAAAATCAAGGAAGTGAATTTAAAGCCAACAGTTATGCACATCGTTCTTATTCTCTCTAAATAAATGAATTTAATAAGGTGAAAAGGGGATTTTCTGTGGAATTGAAAATAATGACCTATAATATCCGACATGGTAAAGGAACTGATAAGAAACTTGATATACATCGAATCATTAAGGTGTTGATGGATTCTGATGCAGACATCATCGGCCTTAATGAAGTGGATAAGCAGTTTTCGAAAAGAAGCGAATTCATGGATCAGGCAGAATCGATTGCCAGTGCGCTTGAAATGGCCTATGTTTTCGGGCCTGCAATTACAATGAAATCGGGAGGAGAAGGTGAATGCCGACGATATGGAAGCGCGATTCTGACACGGTTTCCTATTTTGAAATCGACAAATCATCCATTCGACTTCTTGCCAGGAATCGTTGAAGATCGCGCCTTATTGGAAGTCCTGATTGAGATTGAATCAAAAACTGTGGCTGTTTATACCACTCATTTAAGTCTCGCACCTTTTCTGCATGGAAGACAAACGGACTTCATCATTGATCATGTAACCAAAAAGAATATACCCACGATCATCATGGGTGATTGGAACATGAAACCTTTTTCAAGCAGCTGGCGATCAGTGACAGAGCAGTTGAATGATACCTGGTTCGAACAGCATGGCGATAAAGAGCTTGGCCACACCTATCCTTCCAAAAAGCCACGGATGAAACTGGATTATATTTTTACGAATGAATTTTTTCAGGTAAAAGATGCGAAGGTGCTCAAAGAAAATAAGAAAGCCTCCGATCATTTGCCATTGTGCACAACATTGAAATTTAACGAATGATTTGTCAGTTTTCGACAAAATAACGGACTTTTCTTTAAATTTTTACTTTTTTACTTACTCCCACTTTCATCCATATCACTTCGAAAAACTTATAGAATCATAAAGTTGATTGGAAAAATTAGTTAAATGCATTGGGGAACAACTAGGAGGGACATCATGGAAAATACAATCAACGAAAATTCGGAAGCTGTACCGAAAAAGAAGCAAAAGCATCCGAAAGGTCTATTTTTATTATTCATTACTGAGATGTGGGAGCGCTACAGTTTTTATGGAATGCGTTCGATTCTCGTTCTTTACTTAACTGCTGAATTGTTCAGTGGCGGATTAGGGATGGACAATGAGTCTGCCCTGATGTTATACGGACTTTATACTGGATTAGTTTATTTCACACCTCTCATTGGAGGTTATCTTACAGATAAACTGATGGGGCTCAGGACTGCAATCACCATTGGTGGGGTTACAATGGCGCTTGGAGATTTCTCCTTGTTCGCAATCCAGTCTGAATGGGGCTTATATTTAGGTTTACTATTATTGATTATCGGTAACGGATTTTTCAAGCCGAATATTTCTACCCTGGTAGGTGAATTGTATTCTAAAAATGACCCAAGGAAGGATTCAGCGTTCACCATCTTCTATATGGGAATCAACCTGGGTGCATTCATATCACCGCTAGTAGCAGGTTTTATCTATGCAAACTGGTTCTACTCGAATACAGGCGGAGTTGAAGTGTTCGGTTTCAAATATGCGTTCCTGGCATCTTCAATTGGGATGATCATTGGACAAGTAACGTTCAATGCGTTATCGAAAAAATACCTGGGTGATATTGGAACAAAGCCGGCAGTTGCAAAAGCGAAACCTTCACTTGATAAAACGATAAAACCAAAGCCTTTATCTCGACAGGAGAAACATCGCACAGCCGTCATTTTGATTTTGGCATGTTTTACTGTCATGTTCTGGGCAGGTTTTGAACAAGCAGGTGCATCGTTCACGCTATATACACGTGACTTTGTTGACCGTACGATATTCGGATATGAAGTACCAGTATCCTTCTTCCAGTCATTGAATCCATTATTCATCCTGTTGTTGGCACCTGTCGTTTCGGCTTTCTGGCTTAAATTAACCAGAACGAAACGCGGTGACTTTGCAATTCCGACAAAAATGGCATTTGGCTTGATTTTACTCGGAGCAGGTTTCATGGTCATGGTGCCAGCTGTAATAATGTCTGGAAGCAATGAAGCAGATCCGATCAAAGTATCAATGATGTTCATGATCGTGACCTACTTGCTTCATACACTGGGGGAATTAGCATTATCGCCAATCGGATTGTCACTTGTAAGTAAGATGGCACCGATCAAAATCGCCTCTTTATTGATGGGTGTTTGGTTCTTGAGTAATGCTGCAGCAAACTATGTCGCAGGTTATATCGCATCACTTACAACGAAATTCGGATATCTTGAGATTTTCATGTATCTCGGACTTTCAGCAGTCGTACTAGGTGTAGTTCTACTCCTGATTTCCAAGCCACTGCAAAAACTTATGCATCTTGATGAAATCGAGAATGCAACAAAACCCTATTAATTTCAATTAAGAGGGCTGTCCTATTTTGTGTAATACTTTGAACAGCTCTGCTAAACATGTTTTACTAGAAGGGAACAGTTGAAAAACTGTGTGAGAAAGGAGGATGCTTATGGCATGCAATATTGACCATACCTTAGAGGATGTAGAAAAGAAATTGAAATCCCAATCTGATTATGTACCGGTTGAATTATACAGGAGCAGCGGGAATTTTCTCAAAGGCAATCCTACTCAAGAAGAACTCAACGAGATGTTTCATTTACTGAAAAAATATGATTTAGCTTCTGAAGAAGAAAAACTGGAACGGGACAAAAAAATTTCTGCATTGACGAGATAGTAGAAGAAAGGTAAAGGCTTCGGCATTACAGCTGAAGTCTTTTTTGTTTGATTTTTTCACCTGTGAGGATTTACCGGACACAGGAGACCTTATTTAGAGGAAAATGCCGCGTTTGAAAAACGTAACGGACACCAGGGGCCTTATTTTGGGAAATCTGATCATAATCATAGGATTTTGAGATGAATAACGGCTCTGATGTCCGCTAAATTATTGGGAACACCCCTTTTTGTAACAAATAACGGCTCTGGTGTCCGTTAAAAATAGAATGCGCCTCCTTCCCTATTTATTCGAGTCATAAAATCCAACTTCTGTAGATATGATTTTATAGAATCGAAAGGGAGGGTACTCCATGGCTGATTTTACAAAGACAGCGAGGTTTGAACATGGATTCTGGTTACAGATCCTGGGTGATCACGCTCGTTTCATTCATGACTCGCTTGCCCCGGAGCAGACAAAGGAAATTGCACAGGCGAATCATTTCATTAAGACTTACGATCAATTGTTAAGTCAAGTGAAAAATGGGGATATGGTTGAACTTAGCAAAAAAGCTGAAGAGGAAAGCAAAAAGCTTAGACAATTCAAACTGGATCTCATCAAACGTCATCTGGTCGGAAAAATCAAAATTGGTTTAGGGCCGACGTTCCTGAACCATATGGTCAATGAGTTGGAAGAGTATTTGCGAATTTTACCTTTTTTGAAAAAAGGAGAAGTGCCGCCTACGCTGCATGAAGTCCATCACCATTTGATCTGGCTGTTGGATGCGGCAGGCCATGCTGGTGCTATCTCTGATAACATGGATCGGATTGAAAAGAAGATCAAAGAGAAAAGTGATGATTTCACGAAAGACTTTGAATCGTTCTATCTGAAGGCGGTTGAAATGGCAGGATTTCTTCGTACCAACTTGTCTACGTTTCCTGCATTGGAGAAATTCAACGATGATATTTCACTTGAAATGAAGCTGTTCATGAATTTCCTTAAAGAAATCGAGGAAATGGGATTGAGCAAAAAAGTTTTGGGTACCTTTGCGCCATTGATGGCTGACCATATGATGAGAGAAGAGTGCTATTATCTGATGAAACTGGCTGAGGTATCACACCTTTCCCAACCAAAATGCGATCCGACAAAACCACGATTGAAAACCTGATGAATCAAAACCATCCTCACAAAAAGGATGGTTTTATAGTGGAAAGCTTTTGAATTGATTTCTGCGAAATTCACTCCCTTTCCGCTGGCGATCCGCAAGCCTCCTCGCGAATTCCTCGCTGTGGGGTCTTGCCTGGCTCCCTCTTGAAATCAATCATAGTTTGCAAAGCCAAATTAACGGGCTTATCATATTTTCTTCACGGTCAAGGAAATAAACCATTCATATAGAAAATGAAAGGTTGAAATGGAATTAAATGGGGTAATGTAACTGTAAAGGGGTCAATGTTCTGTGAAATGAATAATTTACGCAAAACAACAAAACTTAACGTTTAGGTACATATGGAACAGTTGACCTTAAAACTTCAAAACTTCGAACAGGGGGAGAAAAATTGGCTTTTAACGTTTCCCAAAAATTGCTCAAGGACCATTTGATTTCAGGTGAAATGACGCCAGGTAATGAAATCGGTTTGAAAATCGACCAGACCCTTACCCAGGATGCGACTGGTACGATGGTGATGCTAGAACTGGAAGCTATGAAACTTGATCGGGCAAAAACAGAAGTATCTGCGCAATATGTCGATCATAATATCATCCAGGAGGATAGCAAAAATCCGGATGACCATTTGTTTTTACAAAGTGCCACTAAGCGTTTCGGTTTGTATTACAGCCGTCCTGGAAACGGCGTCAGTCATCCGGTTCATATGCAACGGCTCGCTATCCCTGGTAAAACGTTATTGGGCTCGGACTCTCATACGTGTGCCAATGGATGTATGGGTATGCTTGCCATGGGTGCAGGTGGAATTGATGTCGCGATGGCGATTGCTGGAGAGCCGATCTATATCAAAATGCCTCAAATCTGGGGTATCAAATTGACTGGAAAACTTCCAGAATGGGTGAGCGCCAAGGATGTTATCCTCGAATTGCTGCGTCGTCATGATGTAAAAGGCGGTGTCGGTAAAATCATCGAGTATTATGGTCCGGGGCTAGAAGACTTGAGCGCGATGGATCGTCATGTCATCGCTAACATGGGTGCAGAACTCGGGGCAACCACGACCGTTTTCCCATCCGATGATGAAGTGAAGCGCTTTTTAAAAAGCCAAAACCGAGAGAATGACTGGGTAGAAATCGTCGCTGATAAAGATGCAACGTATGATCTGCATGAAGAAATCGATCTATCAGAGCTTGAGCCTATGATTGCCAAACCATCAAGCCCTGGAAACGTCGTCCCTGTTAGGGAAGTGGCTGGAGAACCGATTTATCAATCCTATATCGGATCTTCTGCAAATCCAGGGTATCGAGATTTTGCGATAGCTGCTGAAATGATGAAAGGCAGGAGGGTTGCAGATGGCGTTTCCTTCGATATCAACCCGACGTCCAGACAAATGTTGACAGACCTTGTCGATGATGGACATATCGGTAGCCTTCTCACTGCGGGGGGACGCTTGCATCAAGCGGGTTGTAACGGATGTATCGGAATGGGGCAGGCACCTGCAACAGGGCGGAACAGTTTACGGACGACACCACGTAATTTCCCTGGGCGTTCCGGGACGAGAGAAGACAGTGTGTTCTTATGCAGTCCAGAAACAGCAGCGGCTTCAGCAATGACAGGAAAAATTACTGATCCAAGGACATTGGATATAACGTATCCGAAAGTGAAAGCCCCGGACCATCCGACGGTTGATGATGCGTTACTTAATGAGCCGCTTCCACCAGAGGAAGCAAAAAAAATTGAGCTTGTAAAAGGGCCTAATATTGCTTCGATCCCTGAAATGGATGAATTGCCGGATGAATTGGAATTGCCGATTTTGTTGAAAATGAAAGATAACATCTCGACGGATGAAATCTTAGCCGGTGGTGCACGTGTCCTTCCATACCGGAGCAACCTGCCGGAAATCAGTAAGTTCACCTTCGAGATCATTGATGAAACCTATTATGAGCGTGCAATGGAAATCAAAAAGGTAGGCGGTCATGCGATTGTCGGGGGCTTCAACTATGGTCAGGGATCAAGCAGGGAGCACGCTGCTCTTGCACCGAGATTCCTCGGCTTACGTGTCGCGTTGGTCAAGGATTTTGCGAGGATTCATTGGCAAAACCTCGTGAACTTTGGCGTCTTACCGCTAATGTTTAAGAATGAAGCAGATTACGATCTGTTGGAAGAAGACGATATCATCCAACTGAAAAACTTGAGGGCACAGCTTAAACAGGGGAAAGAACTGACTGTGATTCTAAAAGAAAAACAGAAAGAAATCCAAGCTGTCCATACCTTATCAGATCGTCAAGTGGACATCATGCTGAAAGGCGGATTAATCAACTGGGAGAGGGATCGACAACATTAATCAAATGCACCAAAGAAAGGAATGAGATCCATGGTTGATCGGAACCAAGTTTGTAAAGCGTGTGATGGCAGCGGACTTTTGGCTGATGATGAAAACTGGCAATATAGCTGCACGGTTTGTGGTGGAGACGGCATTTTCGTCTCCGGAGACAGGCCAGAACCGGCTCACCTTTTTAAGGTAGATGAAAACAACCGGACAATGGAATAGAAATGAATGATGGCTGTCCCCTAAAAAGGACAGCCAATTTTTTATTTGTAAAGATTGTTGTTTTTCATAATTCCCTTGTAATGGAGTGGAAATATATTCGCTTCCCGCAGGCGAGCCGCAAGCCTCCTCACTTGCACAGGATGTGCTGGCTTCGACGTTCACCACAGGACGTACTTGTACAGGATGTACTGACTTCGACGTTCACCATAGGACGTGGTGGTATTTAGTCGAAGTTCATTATTATAGTCGAAGATCATATTAAAAAGTGTGGGGTCTCACCCCGCTCGCTTTTCCTGCAGGAGTCTCGTATCTTTCCAATGCTTATAGATTTTCATCTACATCTATCAAATTATAGGAGTTCATTAGCATCAATCTTTTAGAAAACAGTCTTTAAAGTATAAGGTATAAATCCAATTAATTTCTAAAGGACACTATCTATGGTTCGTCAAAATTTCAAGGACATTTGAGACGAAAACCTCTTCATTGATTCTGAGCGCGATGCGTGAACAACCCGGCCCGAAACAGTTTTTTGTTCCTGGACGGAAATCTGCGACACTTTGACCGCTCGTATATTCACCTGCATCTTCAATACTGACTTCACGTCTTCTGTATTGGAACAACCCATCGATTTCAAGTGCAGCCATTAAGGCAGCCAAATCATGCTGCGGTGTACCCTCAATACCTGGTTCAAGTTGCTGATATACCTCGTAATAGAAGTCTAAGATCGGTTTGATGAGTCCTTCTAAAGCGGAATCTGCACGGGAATCGATGAAATTGACTTCTTCTGGAGTGAGGATCGCGTCCCTCGTCACATTTAAAGGAATGATAGTAAGATTCTTGACGTTCTGGGTAATGAAATCCGCCGCGATTGGATCACCAAAAAAGTTGGCTTCCGCTACCTCGGTTGCATTGCCTGGAACGTGGAATGCTCCACCCATCAAATAGGTTTCCTTAACATTATCCATCACTTCAGGACTTATATAATGGGCGATAGCTAGTGAAGTGCATCGTCCCACATTCACAATTGTAACCTCTTTAGGATTTTCTTTGATCAAACGGAACAGCTTGCTGAAATTTGTCCGATTCGCGTATCGTTCTTCAGGAATCGGGGGATCAATCGGGCCAAGGCCTTCTGCCCCATGGATGTCGGGAAAAAAGACTGGATCTTCACCGCTCAGGGGACGGGTCGCACCGGCAATGACAGGGATATCAGTACGCCCGGCAAGCTCGAGCAAATACTCGACATTCCGATATGCTTTTTCCCTATCGATGTTCCCGTAACCACTGACGACTCCGATCAAATCTACTTCAGGATTTTTCAACGCATAAATCAATGCAATTGCATCATCTATACCTGTATCTGCAAATAGGATGATTTTCTTCATTTCTTCACCTCATCCTATCCTATGAAAAAAGGACAAGCATGGCTTGGATACTTGTCCGGTGTGGTTTTTCAAAAAGGAAGAGGTTGTAGATTTATTCGGAGGTTGTGACTATTCTTTCCGGATCAGCCGGTCCTTCGTATTCGAGTGCATCAAAAACAAAGGTGAAGGCGAGGGGATCTTGAGCGATGAATTGATGTTCGACCTGGTCGTAAGGGTAATGATCCTGGATGGTGATGTTACTAACCTGATCAGCCGGACCATTTAAGAATGCTGAAGAATAGGGCACGACCACTTCATCATTTCGCGTTGTAACCACCGTGTATGAGGTCTCCCCAGGGGTTTCGTCATACATGTTCAGATCCGATAAAAAATCCGATCCTTGCAGCTGTTGTTGGCAAGCGGCACATGAACTGAAATTTGAACCGGTTTCCGTCAGTTCCCTGAAGCCGGCAACACCATCCGTTCCATGGTTGGATGGAACAAGGCCGATCAGATCCTCGACTTTTTCAGCCCCGCCAAGGAACTTCATAAAATAACGCGGCATCATTCCGCCCTGACTGTGCCCAACAATCGATACTTTTTCTGCTCCAGTCAGATCGAGTACTTTTTCAACGAAGGTTTTGAGCTCTGCAGCTGACTCTTCGATCGGACCGGTTGAAGGACCCGCAGTACTGAATCCATAGTTCAAAGCGAATACGCAATAGCCTTTTTCTTTTAACGCCGGGGAAAGATTGATGAAGTTCCGTTCCATTGTTTCAAAGGTTCCGGGAACGAGCACGACTGGTTCAGGATGCGCTGCGCTAGGTCGGCAGTTTGGATCATTCGCTCCAGGTGGAGGTGGTCCTTCTTTAAGCAAAAATCCCGAATCACTTATTGCTTTAGCCGGGCGGTGATCAAGTGCGGCAAGGGCAGCGATCAGCAGAATAGTGAAGATGATGCTATTCGTTTTTTTCACAAATTCACCCTCATTTCAGATAGATTGGTTAGTCATTATTAAATAGCAAGGGAATAACCAGGTCAATCAAGTTAAGGAGAAAACCGGATAAATGTGAACTAAGACTCATTTTATGGAAAATAGAGGTTAATTTTGTAGCAATGATTTAAAATGAAGGTAATCCAGTGAAAGAGGGTGAGTTGATTGACAAGTAATCTTGAAGTGAGAATTGCTGATTTGACCAGAAATGACAAAGGCGATTTGAAAGGACAAGATGTCACTGTCAAAGGATACCTTGCCGGAAAACCCGATGAGCCGCTTGATGATGGGTACAACTATCCTTTTATCGATGAGGACATGAATGGAATCCTCGTGAAGTCGAAAAAGAAGCTTGATGATCTCGAGCCAGGTAAATGGTTCGACATACGCGGAAAACTGGATGTGGATCACCAGCAAGAATTGCATGTCACCTCTGAAACAGACATCTCAAAATCCGACGCTCAGCAAGAATCTCCTTCCCACTCACGCCAATTTTCATCCTCAGTAAAAAAAGTAGTCGATGGCGACACCATTCACTTAGAAAAAGCTGTATTAGGTACGACAAAAGTCCGCTTTGTTTCAATCGACACTCCGGAAACAAATTACCAGGGAGACTCCCAGGGGTATTATGCAGAAGAAGCGACGAGACAGCTTCAAAATCTTTTGCCTGAAGGCGAGGATATCTCGATTCGAGTTGGAGATGAAGCCTTCGATCAGTATGGACGCTTGCTCGCAATTGTCTTGAAAAAAGAACAGAACATCAATAGAGAAATGATTGAGATTGGAATGGCAGTTCCTTATTTCATCTATCCGAATTTGGACAACTTCGAAGAATATGGGGATGCTGTCGTTCGAGCGAAAGAAGCGGGTAGGGGACTATGGAATCCTGACCGACCGATCGATGAACTTCCTTATGAGTTTCGTTTCAACAAACGTGGCGGTCCGGATAAATATGTCGGGCATTTCGAAACGAAGCAATACGTAGAGCCGGAAAAATGGGAAAGCATCCCAATCGAACACCGCGTCTTCTTTTTAAAAGAAAAAGACGCGATTGACGCAGGTTATAAAAAGAATTCAGAAACGCCAGGATGTTGAATAGAAATAACGAATCCCGCCTCTGATGGCGGGATTTTTCCTTTATATAAGGTGAGGCAGTTGTTTCAGGAAGTGAACAGATTAACCTGGAAAGTGAACAGATTGAATCCCTTCTAAAAGGGGTACATTGATAGATAGATTGTCTAGAGAGGAGCATCTATCGTGTCATTCAAGAACAAGGTGGTTATCGTAACGGGTGCAGCGAATGGAATCGGAAGAGCGATCGCAAAGGAATATGCGAGGAACGGTGCAAAGCTGGTTCTCGCGGATCTTGATGAAACGCAAGGAAAACACGTCCTCAATGAAATCATCAAGGAAGGTAGCGAAGCTTTCTTCCTCAAAACAGATGTACGGAACGAAACCGATATTATCAGCCTCATCAACCAAACGAAGAGTGAGGTTGGTCCGGTCGATATTCTCATCAATAATGCGGGCATTTCCCAATTCAAATCACCATATGAACTTACAGTAGACGAGTGGGACGACATCATCAATACCAATTTGAGAAGCGTATTCCTCTGTTCTCGTGAGGCAGCTAAACACATGCGTGAGAATGAGGGAGGGGGAGCGATCGTCAATATCGCATCCACCCGAGCAAGTATGTCAGAGCCGAATTCGGAAGCTTACGCGGCTTCGAAAGGGGGAATCGTCTCGATCACCCACGCCCTTTCTGCATCTTTTACATCAGACAGGATTACCGTCAATGCGATCTCTCCAGGCTGGATTGAAACCGGAAAGTATGAAGAGCTCAGAGAAATCGATCATGAACAGCATCTGTCCAAGCGTGTCGGAAAACCGGAGGATATTGCTCGTGCCTGTCTCTATTTAACTGATGAAAAGAACGACTTCGTAACCGGAGCGAACCTCGTCATAGATGGCGGTATGACGAGAAAAATGATCTATGAACACTGAATCAATAATAGACTTGACAAAAAAGAAGATGATCCCAACCAAATGCGGCTGGGATCATCTTTTCATTATAAATTACTATTATGAGGTAGTTATGTTATTTTTATGGTTGCTTCGTTAAATTCACTCCCTTTCCGCGGGCAAACGAAAAGCGGAAGCGACCCGTTTAGGCACGTAGGTCACTGGAAAACTGACGAGGGGGCTCGAACCAAACGAAGACTTGGTTCTGCGTGGGCTAACTCATAAGGATGTCAATCAATGTGTTGCCGCGCAGGAAGTTTGAAGTGATCCAAGTGACTGGTCGCTGAGCTAGACATCACTCCCCTGTATTAACCCACTTCCGTAAGCCTCCTCACTTGCACAGGATCTCAACACAAAAATGACATCATTTTCGTGTCTGCGAAGAGAAATCTTAGAAGCGTTTATCCTGCCGACTTCGACGTTCACACCACAGTCTTACTTCCATCCTTGTAGTTTTGCGCGGAGTAACCGCAGGCGCAGGACGTGGTAGTTTTTAGTCGAAGATCCTTAATTCGCTGTAGGGTCTCGCTTGGCCCGCTGATCCCGCTGGAGTCTCGTGAATTTATCATCTTAAATATGCCTCACACTCGTTATTCCTGGCAATATTTTCTGGTTCAATCACCATTCATGACGTTGAAATACCGTGCTTCTGGATGTGCGAATACGATTGCGGACACGGACGCTTCTGGTTCCATCATATAGCCATCGGTCAATTCGATGCCGATCTCTTCTGGTTTGATGAGTTTGAACAACTTCTCTTGATCTTCCAATTCCGGACAGGCAGGATAGCCGAAGGAGAAGCGTTGTCCCTGGTAGCGGGCGGAAAAACGTTCTCTCATCGTAAAATCAACTGAATCCGGGAAGCCCCACTGATCGCGGATCTGCTGATGGATGAGTTCCGCGAATCCTTCTGCTGTTTCGAGTGCCAGGGCTTGGAGTGCGTGACTTTCCAGGTATCGTCCTTCTTCTTTCATCTGGGTGGCGAGCTGACGGATCCCTCTTCCTGCAGTAATCGAAAAAAAGCAAACATAGTCCATCAGTCCGCTGTCTTTCGTTTTTAAATAATCAGCCAGACATAAATGTGGTTCTTTGGGCTGTCTAGGAAACTCGAATTGTTCAATGACTCTCGTATGATCGTCCGGGTCATAAATCAAGACCTTCTCATCATCTGCCTGGGCAGGAAAGAATTGATAGACAGCAGCTGGTTGGATCAGGCCATCTACTTTTGCCTTGAGCAGGAGTTGATCGACAACCGCTTTGACATTGAGCGCTTTTCTATCCTTTTCTTCTAGCAATCTCGAAACCTTGCCTTTGACTCCAAGATGGTGTCCCAATAGCATTTGCCAGTTGATATAAGGTTCGATATGCGAGATTGAATGATTCTTCAATACATGACGTTTCGTATCCCTAGGAATGAAAACCTGCACATCCCGTGAGACCTTGGACCGGGCTTTGACAGCAACTCCGGAGCCCCCTCCAGAATCTGCTTGAAGAACTGATTCAGCGGTATTTCTTTTCTTCTCTTCGTGGGCACCGATAAGCTCTTCGAATCCGGCTGGTGTTTGGATTTGATTCGCCAGTGAGAGACCGGTCATTGCGTCTTTAGCATATAAAACAAGGCCGTTGTATCCGTTCGAAATTTTCGTATCGGTGAATTTCCTTGATAACGCAGCCCCGCCAACCATAATCGGTGTTGAAATGTCGGCTTGATGCATGTCGCTGGCTGTGATGACCATTTGCTGTGCGGATTTGACTAAGAGACCCGAAAGACCGATGATATCCGGCTTTTCCTTTCTTACTGCTTCGATCAAATCTGCAGGGGTTACTTTGATCCCTAAATCGACGACGTCAAACCCGTTGTTACTCAGGATGATGTCTACCAGGTTTTTACCGATATCGTGCACATCGCCCTTGACCGTCGCCAAAATGATCTTCCCTTTTGACGACCTGGTATCGTTCTTTTCCATATAGGGCTCCAAAAAGGCGACAGAGGCTTTCATCACTTCTGCGCTTTGAAGAACCTCGGCTACGATGAGTTGATTGTCGTTGAACAAACGGCCGACTTCCTTCATGCCATCCATCAACGGACCATTGATGATGTCTAAAGGCTTATCATATTTTTCAAGCGCTTTTTCAAGATCTGGGAGCAGACCTTCTTTCGTCCCTTCGACGACATAATACGCAATCCGTTCTTCGAGCGTCATTTTCGGAAGCAGAGATTTGACTTCTTTCTTTTTCCCTCTATAAAATTCAGTGAATTTGGCAAGCACGTCATCTGTTGTTCGGAAAATCAGATCTTCCGCCATCTGGATCTCTTCCTGCGGGATCGAGGCGAAACGTTCGAGCTTTTCGGTATTGACGATCGCATAATCCAATCCAGCCTGGGTGCAATGATAGAGATACACTGCATTCAATACTTCCCTGCCGACAGGAGGAAGACCGAATGAGACATTGCTTACCCCCAGGATCGTCAGGCATTCAGGGAACTGTTTCTTGATGAGGCGGATTCCCTCAACGGTTTCGTTAGCTGAACCAATATATTGTTCGTCCCCAGTACCGACTGGAAAAACTAACGGATCAAAGATGATGTCGGTAGGGGAAAGTCCATACTTGTTGACAAGAAGGTCATAAGAGCGTTTGGCGATCTCAAGCTTCCGTTCGACCGTCACACCCATGCCTTCCTCATCAATCGTGCCGACGACAACCGCACCTCCGTACTTATGAAGAAGGGGGACGATCGCTTCGAATCGCTCTTCACCATCTTCCAGGTTGATCGAATTGATGATGGATTTACCCTGGGAATACTTCAGTGCGGTTTCGATAACATCTTCGTCTGTGGAATCAATGACAAGAGGGACTTTGACCTTCTTGACGACTTCCTGGATAAAGGCTTCCATATCCGCCTGTTCATCGCTGTCCGGATCCGCGAGACAGATATCGATGACATGCGCGCCTCGTTTTACTTGAGCTCTGGCAACTTCTGCAGCCTCTTCAAACTTCTTTTCAGCAATCAACCTTTTGAATTTCCTTGAACCAATTACGTTCGTTCTTTCACCGACCATGATTGGACGCAGATCGGGACTATCATATAAAAACGGCTCGATTCCGGAGACCATGTGAAGTTCTTTTTCAGGAAGTTCACGCGGTTTGTAACCAGCAAGTTTCGTAGCGATCGCTTTGATATGATCCGGTGTCGTTCCACAGCATCCACCTACGATATTCAGCCATCCTTTTTCAGCAAATCCGGCAAGCTTCGTCGCTAGTGATTCGGGTGTTTCATGATATTGGCCTTCTTCATCAGGCAATCCGGCGTTCGGATAACAGCTGATTGCTGACGTCGAAAGATCCGCGAGAGCACGTACATGATCCTGCATGAATTCTGGTCCGGTGGCGCAGTTCAAGCCGACAGCGATCGGGTTCATATGTTTCAGCGAGATATAGAACGATTCGATCGTCTGGCCAGCAAGGGTCGTCCCCATCGGCTCGATCGTACCGGAAACGATCAATGGAACGGTTCGGCCTGTTTCCTCAAAAGCTTTCTGGATGCCTGAAAAACCAGCTTTTACGTTAAGCATATCCTGACTCGTCTCGAGAAGAAGCAGGTCAACATCTCCATCTAAAAGTCCTCTCGCTTGTTCAGCGTATGAATCCGTCAGTTCGTCAAAGGTCGTTCCACCTGTGACACTTAGCGTTTTCGTAGTCGGTCCAAGAGCTCCAGCTACGAACCTCGGCCGTTCTGGGGTTGACACTTTCCGGGCAGCCTTTTTGGCGATTTCGGCTCCTGTTTTATTAATTTCATAAGCTCTATGACCAAGTTCGTATTCATTCAACACGAGACTTGTGCCTCCGAAGGTATTTGTTTCGATGATATCTGCTCCGGCCTCGAGATAGGTCGTGTGGATGGATTCGATCACCTCTGGTGCAGTGATGTTCAAGTATTCATTGCATCCATCATAAAATTCCCCACCAAAATCGTCAGGGGTCAACTGGGCTTGTTGCAGCATCGTCCCCATCGCACCGTCCATGATCAGGATTCTTTTATTCAATTGTTGTTCAAATTGTTGATTAGACATTTTGTAGCCTCCTAGATGACTGGTTAAGATGATGGTTACGTGCGTAGCGGGCAAGCTCTACTGTCATTGAGTATCGCATGAACGGCGTGACAAGGTAAATACCGTTGAATAATCCGATTGCAGTATCGAGAAGGGATTTGGCGATTTCGACGCCCTCCTGACTAGCTCGTTTACGATCATCCTTATATCTCGCCATACGTTCTCGAACCTCCGATGATAGCTTGATACCAGGCACTTCATGGTGGAGGAAATCCGCATTCTTACTGCTTGTGAGCGGCATGATTCCAATATATATTGGAACATCCAAATGTTTGACAGCCTCATGGATTTCCAGCAGTTTTTCCTTAGAAAAGACGGGCTGGCTGATGAAATAATCTGCCCCGCACTCTATTTTCTTTTCCAATCGCTCGACAGCTTTATCGATGTAGCGGACATTCGGATTGAATGCTGCTCCGACAGAAAAGTTCGTTTTTTGACCAAGTTCTTTTCCAGATAACGAGATCCCCTGGTTGAACTGTTTAATGATTTTGATTAGCTCAAACGATGTTACATCATACACAGAAGATGCACCAGGAAAGTCGCCTACCTTCGTTGGATCCCCGGTAACCGCAAGGACATCTCGGATTCCAAGTGTGTGAAGCCCCATGATGTGGGATTGCAGACCGATCAAATTCCGATCCCGGCATGTGATGTGAATGAGGGGACGGAGACCGATCTGTTCTTTGACGATGGAACCGACGGCTGTGTTGCAGATCCGAGGTGATGCCAGGGAGTTATCAGCGAGAGTAATCGCATCGATTCCTGCATCTTTAAGCGCTTTGGCACCTTCCATATAGCGGGTGGTATCGAGTTTTCTGGGCGGATCCAATTCAACAATGATCGATTGTTCTTTTTTAATTTTTTCATGAAGGGGAGGAGGTCCTGGATCTACAGATTGAACAGCAGCCTGGGGCGTCTGCCGTTTTTTGACCTCTTTTTCTTTTATAGGCGGTAAAGATTCAAGTTCATTAGAGAACGCCTCTATATGGGCAGGCGTTGTACCGCAGCATCCGCCCAACAATCGAATCCCTTGTTCCCTGAAAGAACGGGCGCACTCTTTAAAATAGTCAGCATCACTCTCATAGTGGAGCTTTCCATCCACATACGACGGAAGACTTGCGTTTGGATAGGCGGACAAATATGCCTGCTTTGGGAGCGATACTTCTTCCAATGTCGAAAGCATGTGATAAGGACCGAGTCGGCAATTGATGCCGATGATATCTGCACCTTGTGATTCAAGCTTGGTAAACGCTTCTGTGATATGTGTACGATTTTGCAAATAACCGGTCTCTTCCAACGACACTTGTGCAATGATCGGAAGTGCCGTCTCTTTCCGGGCGATGGATAGGACTGTTTCCAACTCTTCTAAGTCGTAGAACGTTTCTAGTAAAATACCATCAAGGTCCTCTGAAAGGAGACAATACAATTGTTCACGGAACGTTCGCTTGATTTCATCCATGGTGATCGTGTGGGGCTTGATACCACGGATCCCTCCGATCGTACCGACCACATATGCGTGATTTCCAGCAGCTTTTTTGGCCAACCGGACTGCGGCTGTATTGATTTCCTTTACTTGATCCTGCAAACCATAACGTTCGAGTTTAATATAATTCGCCGCGTATGTATTGGTCTGGATGATATTTGCTCCGGCTTCGATATATGCCCGGTGGATATTGGAGATTTGGTCTGAATGCGATAAGTTCAATTCTTCAAAACACCAGTCAGATCCATACGAATGGAGGAGCGTCCCCATCGCGCCATCCCCAATCAAAATTTTATCTTGCTTCAAGTCATCTAAAATTCCCATTTGAATCCCTCGCTGACATAGTTGATATTTTCAAGTCCTGCAGATCCAGATAATTAGTAAGGCTGTTTTCTAGAAGTTTGTTGCTAATGGAATGTTGTTTAAGGGCTAAAACCAGACTCCAGCGGGAAAAGCAGCTAAGCGAGACCCCACAAGATCTTCGACTAAAAGCCACCACGTCCTTTGGTGAACGTCATAGCCAGCACATCCTGTGCAAGTGAACTGAGGAGGCTTGCAGATTGCCCGCGGAAAGCGAGTATATTTCAATAACAACAATCTATTCGAAAACAGACAAAAGAAAAAAGCCTTCTTATAAGAAGAAGACTTTAATATGCACGGTCGTTCTTCTTATCTTTACAAGTGAATCCCACTTGTTGGAATTAGCACCTTTTCAATGTTTACCGCATTGATGGTTGCTGAGGTGTCACCGGGCCATTCCCTCTACCTCTCTGGATAAGAAACAGAATTTTTAAATTTTATTAACTGTACAACAAATCGTTGTAGAGTTCAACCCTTTTTAAAGTTTTCTACAAAATTCACCCCCTTTCGGCTGGCGATCCGTAAGCCTCCTATTCATTACTGATGAAGCTTGCTTGGATCACTGCTTTGGAGAAGGAGTGTTTTTTTCGTTTAGCCATCTGCTTCTCTTGTCCGAATAAGAGGTGAATCGGGACAGGAAAGAGTGAAAAACATCTTTTGCTGTTCCAATAAAGGCTGTATTCAGTCAGGAACTCGATAACCTCCATGTACTTTCTGAATAAGGTCCACTTTCATACACCCTTAGCTATTTTTAATAAACTGGTGAGGTATCATATTGTCTATTAAAGACAGTACATTAAAAAAATTATTAAATTAATAATTTAGAAAATTTTCAAAAAACTCTTGAACTGAAAAGGCT
This sequence comes from Alkalihalobacillus sp. TS-13, assembly GCF_019720915.1. GTDB lineage: Bacteria > Bacillota > Bacilli > Bacillales > Fictibacillaceae > Pseudalkalibacillus. The sequence continues at coordinate 2,653,685 of NZ_JAHKSI010000001.1, read as the reverse complement.
TTCATGGTAATTTTTATATAAGATTATCGAAACGTTTCGACGATGAGGCAAATTTGAAATGAAAAAATTGGCGATTTTTTGGATTTGTACATCAAAAGCAACAGCATAAGACTAAGTCATTCGTTTGATAGGACACTAGCATTTTTACTAGGCGTTTGTTCTAGAGAACGTGTTCCGAAATCTCAATCGGACAGGGCATTTACATACTGCAAAGATCTTACATAAAGCCTGGTTTTTCTCTGGAATGAGACGAATAATAAGCAGTTATTTTTCCCTTTTTGAAAGTGTTTTTCAACATGATTATGAAAGGGTAAAAATATACGTTTTTATCGATACGTTTCAATGTATGTGTCAGTCAAGTTTATAGGCAAATTAACAGGCTGGAAGGGGGAATGATCGTTTTTACTATTTTCCAAGTTTGATAGCACCAGTTTAGTTATGAAAGGCTCTGTTGACGTAATATTGATTAGCTTACTCTTTTAGCGAAATTTGCGGCACACCTGGAGGAAAAGCGAGCCAGGCAAAGGTTCGCCCGAGGAGGGAGTGAAGGCCGCGGAAACGACAATATAGAATCACAGTGCCTTTTGAAAAAACACAAAGTGAGGGATTAGATTGAGGGTAAAACCGTTATTTCAATGTTTACTAGTCGTTTTGCTAATTCTTACTGCAGGTCTGGCAGGTTGTTCTAACAATCAAGGAGCAAGCTCAGAATCGAAAAATAAAGATTCAGAATCTGAAGAAAAGGCATCTGATTCAGGTGAAAAGATAACCATTACCTATGGAACATGGCAGGAAGATAAAGAGGTTGATCAGGTCATCAAAGCATTCGAAGAAACACATCCAAACATTGATGTAAAGAAGGATAAGTCTCTTGGATGGCCATGGAACGAAAAGCTCTCAGCAGCAGCTGCAGCAGGAAAACTTCCGGATGTTTTCTGGACATTCGGCGTACCGACCGCTATAACAAATGGGTGGTTGGAAGACTTAACCCCTTACTTAGAAAAAGATGAAGACTACAATCCTGAGAATACCTTTGAAAGTGTTCTCAAAACTGCAAATTATGATGGTCATCAATACGCAATGCCTCATTCAATGCATGCTATCGTAATGCTCCTTAATACAGACTTGTTTGAAAAAGAAAATGTTCCTGTACCTGACAGCAGCTGGACGCTAGATGATTTAAGGAAGGCATCCGTTCAGTTGACAGACTATAATAATCAACAATTCGGCTTTTTGAATCCTAGAGCATACCGTGAAGTACTGCCTGTTCAATTTGATAATTCACTAGAATGGGGTACATGGGATGGCGAACAATATAATTTCAGTTCAGCAGCTTATGTAGATTCACAGAATTATATCAATACGCTATGGAATGAGGATAAAGTCAGTCCATCCGTTTATACCCAAGAAGAAAGAGATAAGTGGTACGGAAAGGACAAGGACCCATGGACGCTTGGGAAAATCGGAATCCGCTATGATGGGACATGGGGACTGAAGGGCAATACAGATAACAACAAATTCAATTGGACAGTCCTCCCGGTTCCAGGCGTTGATGGCTACCGAGTACCATTGGTTGCCGATTATGTCGGTATCTCGAAGAATTCAAAGCATAAGGAAGCTTCCTATGAATTTTTAAAATGGCTGACTTTCTCTAAGGAAGGCTGGTTCGACCGTAAAGATGCAGGAGTCCCTGTAGCAAGAAGTATTCCACTCATCAATGATGAAGAAATCTGGGATGCGTACTTAAGCGACGAAGCCGTACCTGAAGAAATGAAAGAGATCATCCAACTGATCCCTGATGGCACCGTCGATCCTCTTAAAGCTCATCCTGGGTATACGGAAGCCCTCAATATCATTGGGAGTATGAATGAAAAGTTCGATAAAGGTGAAGCGAACCCTAGTGATGTGGGAGCAGAAATGGATCAAAAAGCCAATGCAACCTATGAAAAAGCTACAGAGGAATTGGATAAAGCAATAAAAGAATGATAGACCACGCAGAACATATGGATGGGGCCAAGTATCTCCCCATCCAATTCTATTTCACTCAGACCCCGCTTCGAAAAGGAGAAATCCTATGCGCAGAAAAACAATAACCATCCTGCTGATCGGATTGTTGATCTTATCTACTGGATCATTTCTGAATCAATCATCGCATGTCAGTTATGCGAACACGGACAAAAAATCAGATACCGGGGACTTATTAGACGATCTATTCGACAAAGACAAGAAGGATTCCGATAAGTCCAAGGATGATAACAAGAAAAAAGACAAGACAGAGAACTTTGAAACAAGAGTTATTGAAGCTGAATACAAAGATAAATTAATAGAATGGGACAAAAAAGACATTAAAGCTACCAAAGGGTTTGAGAAAGTCATTGAACCAGAAGAGTTTACTAGTCCCAATAAAGAAGTGGAACTCATCAGCCATGACGAATACGACGGAACTGTTTTCCGCTGGGAAGAAAAAACGAAGGAATTGCAATTATCCATCAACGTACCTAAGGAAGGTCTTTATGAAATTGAAGTAGATTACTTCGCCTTACCAGGTAAAATCATACCGATTGAACGCGGAATCAAAGTAAATGGTGATTTCCAATACTATGAATCAAGAAGAATTGTGCTTCCAAGGTTATGGAAGGACACCGTCAATAAATTTGAAGAAGATAAGCTCGGGAACCAGGTGTATCCGAAACAGGAAGAAATCCATACCTGGCAATCTCGGCCTTTCATGGATGCGAGTTACTTATTCGACCAGCCTCTAATGTTTCATCTTAAAAAAGGGGAAAACACGATTTCGCTGTTGAATATCCGTGAGCCGATGCTATTGGGTGACGTAACCGTCAAGTCTCCTGAAAAGCACCCTTCATATAAAGAGTACTTACAAAAACATGAGGACGGGAAACAAACAAAGGGTCTACTCGAAATTGAAGCTGAACATCCATACTCTAAATCTGATTCTTCCATAAGGGCTCTATCCAACGGTGAACCGAATGTGACACCAAACCGTGGCAGCAAGCTATCTCTCAATGCTTTTGGAGGAGACACGTGGAAAGCTGGAGGACAAGCTGTCACATGGAAGATAAAAGTCGATGAAACAGGGTTCTATCAGCTAGGGTTCAAGTACAATCAATATTTCAATGTGAATGTCCCTGTCTATCGGACAATTAAAATCGATGGCGAAATACCTTTCAACGAAATGCTGAAGTATCCATTCGAGTACACGACGGAATGGAAAAACGAAACCCTTTCAGATGCAAACGGCAGGCCGTATCAATTTTTCCTTGAGAAAGGGGAGCACGAGCTAACGCTTGTATCAAACCCATCCCCTTATCAACCAGTCATCAGCACGATAAAAGATGTAATGAAAGAAGTAAACGATCTATCACTGGAAATCCAGATGGCAACCGGAAAATCCAATGACCTCTATCGGGATTGGGACATCGAAGAACAGATTCCTGACATTGTCCCTCGACTGAATGAGCTTGCTGGAGAGCTAAGGGACAGATATGAATACCTAGAAAAATTGAGTGACAACAAACCCGATCAAGCGAGGAATCTGATTATCAGTGCAAAGCAAATGGAAGATATCGCAAATAAACCTGGTGAAATACCAGTACGCTTCAAAGAACTTTCCCAAAGCTCAGGGTCCGTGACACAGAAACTTGGAGACCTTCTTTTATTACTGCCTAACCAACCTTTACAGTTCGATAAGTTTTATGTCTATTCGGATAAGAATTTGCCTGGTGCGAAAGCGAATCTGTTGCAAAAAGCCGGTTCCATGGCTGTCAATTTCTTTTCCTCGTTTACAAAAGACTACAATCAAGTAAGTTCGAGTGATGAAGAATCAATCGAGATCTGGGTGAACAGACCTCGTCAATATGTAATGTTGATGCAGCAAATGGCCAATGAGGATTTCACTAAGGAAACCGGAATCAAGGTGAATTTAAGCTTGATGCCCTCTGAGGAAAAACTGATTCTTGCAAATGCTTCCGATGAATCACCTGACCTTGCACTCGGTGTGAACCAAAAGTTCCCATTTGAACTATCCGTACGTGGTGCACTGGCAGATCTGAGCCAGTTCCCGGATTATGACCAAGTGGCGAAACGTTTTTCACCTGGTGCGCTTCTCCCGTTCATGTACGATGATGGGACCTATGCGCTTCCGGAAACTCAGGAATTTTATGTCCTATTCTATAGGAAAGATATTCTGCAAGCACTCAACATGTCTGTTCCTGACACCTGGGATGATGTCCGGAAAATGCTTCCGAAACTGCAACGGTTCGGAATGAATTTCTATGTACCGATCGCTGGTTTGGGGGGGCTTAAAGAAGCTAAAGTAACGGTCCCTTATATCTACCAGAATGGTGGTGAGCTTTTTAATGAAGATGGCATGAGTACAGCAATTGGCAGTGATGCCGCTTTAAAAGGCTTTAAGCAGATGACGAGTCTGTTTACGATCTACAGTATGCCTCTTCAAGTACCGAATTTCTACAGTCACTTCCGTCAAGGTGACTTGCCGATCGGTATCGCTGATTTTGATAATTACGTCAAAATCACAGCGGCAGCACCTGAGCTTCAAGGCTGGTGGGGCATCGCTCCTTATCCTGGTGTGAAAAATGAAGATGGAGAGGTTGTACGCTGGGCACCTGGAACAGGGAAAGGCGTCATCATGTTCGACAGCAGTGATAAGAAAAAAGAAACGTGGGAGTTCATCAAATGGTGGACTTCAAAAGAGACCCAATCTGAATTCGGCAATTTGATTGAAACCATCTACGGCACAGAGTTTCGCTGGAACACATCAAATGTGGAGGCACTTAGCGAGCTGCCTTGGCCGGATGAAGATTTAGATGTGATCAAAGACCAATGGAAATGGTTGAGAGACATTCCGCATGTTCCTGGTGATTACATGCTTGAGCGTGAAATCAGCAATGCATGGAATAAGGTTGTCTTCGAAGGCGAAAATGAACGAAAAGCCGTGGAAGATGCAGTCATCACAACCAATAGAGAAATGCGAAAGAAACTGGAGGAATTCGGTTTCATTAAAGATGGAAAAGTTGTTGAAGAACTTGAAGTGCCATCGATAGAAAAAATCGAGTCAAAGGGGGAGGCCGGTGAAACCAGCTACGAATACAGAACAAAACATCAGCGTTAGAACTAAGACGTTCAGCCGGAAAGCGGTTTGGTTAGATGGACTCAAAAAGGAATTGAGCGCTCTTGGGTTCGTCGCTCCCTTCCTGATCGTATTTTCACTATTCATCGTCATACCTGTCATTGTTGCTGCTTATTTTGCGTTCACTTATTTCAATACCATCCAACCACCGACGTTCATCGGGCTTAAGAACTTCGTGAATTTGATCACTCAGGACAATGTATTCATGATGCATGTGCTTCCGAATACATTCCAATTTGCGTTGATTGTCGGTGTAGGTGGATATGTCCTGGCGTTCTTTTTGGCATGGTTGTTGGCTCAGATTCCGAAAAAGCCGAGAACAATCCTGACATTGGCGATCTATTCACCGTCAATGACTGCCGGTGTCGCCATGTCGGTCGTGTGGCTCATTTTGTTCAGTGGAGACAGGGCAGGATATTTGAACAGCATCCTGATCCAGATCGGTTTCATCAATGAACCGATCCAGTGGCTGCAATCTCCTGCGCACTTGATGACGATCATGATCCTCGTATCGCTTTGGAACAGCATGGGTGTAGGATTTCTGGCCATGCTTGCAGGAATTTTGAATGTAGATCGCGAGCTTTATGAAGCAGCCTATATTGATGGATTGAAAAACAGGTTCCAAGAAATTTGGTATATTACCATTCCATCAATGAAACCGCAAATGCTGTTCGGAGCGGTCATGGCAGTTGTACAGACCTTCCAGGCTGGAGATATCGCCGTCCAGCTATCGGGCTCGAATCCGACGCCTCAGTATTCGGGGCAACTGATCCTGACACATATTGCAGACCATGGGTTCATTCGTTTTGATATGGGTTATGCTTCCGCCATATCCCTTGTCCTTCTCATATTTGTGTATGCTGTTTCCCGGTTCTGCTGGCGTCTGTTCGGCGAAAGAGACGACTAAATCGGAATATATGGTCCTCTGACACTTCTGCGGGAAAAGCAAGTCAGCAAGAATAAACATTTTTTACAGTTAACGGACACCAGAGACGTTATCTGTGACAAAATCGGTGTTTCAGTATTTTTAACGGACACCAGAGGCGTTATCTGTGAACAAAGCAGCTGATTTCCTATGATATTTTCAAAATAAGGTCCCTGGTGTCCGCTAGTTTTATAAAATCAAGTGGTTTTGGAGAAATAAGGCCTCCTGTGTCCGTTAAAGGTTTAGTGCAACTTGTTTTCAGTAAGGACGAGTGAGAAGGCTTACGGAGCGTCCGCTGAATTTCTAATTAAATTAACCGAGGTAAATACATGCTTAGATAACATCACCAACGAAGAAAAGGGGAAAATTTCATGGCTTCTTTTCAAGGGTCCAAAATCGATCCAAGTAAATTAAGTTTCAGTCAGACGAAGTTTTTTGCATTTCTGATACCGCTTTCAATTTTTATGGCGTTGCCAATCATTTTCATATTTTCACAGGCACTGAAGCCGATCGATGAACTCTTTCTCTATCCACCAAGGTTTTTTGTCGAAAAGCCGACATTACAAAACTTTGGTGATCTATTCAAAGAGACAAGCGTCACCGTCATTCCAATGACTCGATACCTCTTCAACAGCATCATCATTTCAGCCGGAATCGTGTTTGCCAGTGTCTTCATCAGTGCAATGGCTGGCTTCGCCTTATCGAAATTGGATTTTAAACTGAAAAAAGTGATTTTCGAGGCGAATATCATCGCTTTGATGTTCGTTCCTGCTGCAGTTGCGATCCCTAGATATTTCATTATCGACAGGATCGGTCTGACAGATAACATGTTCGGACATATTTTACCGGTCCTGGCTATGCCAGTGGGGCTTTTCCTGATCAAACAATTCATCGACCAGATTCCGGATGCGTTGATTGAAGCGGCTCGAGTAGACGGAGCCAGCAATTTCTATATCTTCCGCAAAATCATCATTCCAATGGTTACACCAGCAATTGCTACTGTTGCCATACTTGCCTTCCAAATGGCATGGAACAATACAGAAACATCAGAGATTTACATGAATAATGAGAGCTTGAAAACATTCGCTTTCTATATGAGTACGTTAGCAGGAAATATGGGGAACGACAATCAGGTAGCCGGCCAAGGAATGGCGGCAGCCGCTGCTGCACTAATGTTCTTGCCGAACCTCATCATCTTCTTAATTATGCAAAGTAAAGTGATCGATACGATGGCTCATTCAGGATTGAAGTAAGAGAGGAGGTAAAAAATGGCGCGGCTAAAGATCATATTGCTTTTGACAGTTGCTGTTGTGCTTTTAGGTACATCGACGGCATCTGCAGAAGCACCTTTCATCACCTATACATTTGATAAAGATGGCTACCCGATATACACCCAGACTGCATACCAGCCGATCGGGACCATCGATGGATTCGACATTCAATCCAACGAATCGGATCCTCTCACCGGAGAGAGTGATCCTTTGTTTCAACCAGAGGATATCTTCATAGATAAAAACGACACGATTTATGTAGCGGATACGGGAAACTCAAGGGTTGTCGTTTTTGATTCGTTCGGAAATTTTCAGCGAATTGTCGGGGAAGATGTCCTGTCAAAACCTACAGGAGTTTTCGTTGATGATAAGGGCTTCATTTATGTAGCGGATTATCAAAAAAAGAAGGTTTTCAAATTCCAAAAAGATGGATCACTCGCTTTTGAATATGAAAAACCGGATTCAGTCATCTATGGAAAGAAGAGCCCCTTCAATCCAACTAAAGTCATCATAGATAAACAGAAGAATGTCTACATAGTCGGTGATGGATCCACACAAGGATTGATTCAGCTTGGTCCGGAAGGAGATTTCCTCGGTTATTACGGGGGGAATCGTACAAGTTTCGATTTAGTTCATCAGATGCAGAAAATGCTTTATACCGAGAAACAGTATAGTCAATTGATGAAGAAATACCCTCCATCAGCCACGAATGTCGCAGTTGATGATGAAGGGCTGATCTATACCAGTACAGCAGGTTTGAAAACAGAAACGATCAAGAAACTGAATGTAGCTGGTGAAAATCTTCTGCCAGATGTATCTGCATCAAATAACATCGCGGATATAACCGTTGATCAGAATAAGAATATTTTTGCTGTGGATTCAAAGTATGGATACATCTTCGAATATGATCCAGATGGAAATCTATTGTTCGTTTTTGGGGGACTGAACACTGGACACCAGAGACTTGGATTATTTAAAACACCTTCTGGAATTGCCGTTTCTTCCGACCGTAAATTGTTCATTTTAGATAAGAAACAAAGCAATATTCAAATCTTGAAGCCCACTGAATTCACCAGTTTGATCCATAACGCAATCGCCCTTAATTCAGACGGAAAGTATCTGGAAAGTGAACATTATTGGAATGAAGTACTGAAGCGGAACAGCATGTTTTCCCTTGCTCATAACGGAATCGGAAAGGCAGCCTTCAAGAAAGGGAATTATGAAAAAGCCCTTGAAGAATTCAGGCTTGCCGGGAACGATGAGAGCCTCTCAGAAGCTTATTGGGAAATCAGAAGGAACTGGTTGATGAAGTATGTTTCCTGGGTTTTGATCGGAATCGTTCTTCTGGCACTCTCGATTTTCCTGGTAAAGAGGCTGTACAGAAGAAATGGATATGGAAGCAAGGTGGTGGACCTGTGGATCAAGTTCAAAAATATCGAGATTGTCTCACACTTGTTGCATGTCTTCCGAATATTAAGGCATCCAGTTGACGGTTATTATGAGTTGAGAACGAACCAAAGAGCTTCTGTCTTCTCTGCCACGTTATTACTGTTGTTCCTTTTCATTGTGCATATCTTCACGATTTTTGAAACGAATGCATTATTCAGCGACGTTGATACGAATAGGGTCAACATAACGACAGAACTGTATAAAGTCTATCTCCCATTGTTTGCGTGGGTCATTTGCAACTACTTGATCAGTACCATCAACGATGGAATAGGCAAGTTCAAGAATGTTTATATTGGTACGGTCTATGCCTTGAGCCCTTATCTCATCTTTTCAATCCCTATCACGTTAATGTCAAAAGGGCTGACGAACATGGAAGTTGTCCTTTATGACTTCTCTAAAAAAGCGATCATCCTGTGGAGCGCCTTTCTCCTCTTCATGATGGTGAAAGAGATCCATTCTTATGAAATCGGGCAGACGATCAAAAACATGGTTCTCAGTGTCGCCGGCATGCTTGTATTAGGAATCATTTCGTTCATATTATTCGGTCTCTCCAATCAGGTGATTGATTTCATGTACTCTATCTTCCAAGAGGTGAAGCTTCGTGTCTAATAAAAAGAAAATGGTCATCATGCTCGGAAGCATCCTCCTGATGATTTTTATAACCTATCAAATTGGATACAGTGAAGAAAACAAGAAGCAGCCGGATAAGCAAGGGGAGGAAGTCACTCATAGTACCTTTCAATTCAAAGGGAACGATTTCACCCAGCCTGAAAAAGAAATGGAAATGGATCTTCCGGTCAAGGACATTCCAGAGGGCTACGAATTAGCCGCTGAGAATGAGAATCTCGAACTTTACGTTTCTCCACAAACCTTGAACATCATGCTTAAAAATAAACGTACAGGGTACGTGTGGAGCTCTGTGCCTGATGACTCAGCATTGGAAGATACCCAGTTGAATGACGAATGGGCGGCCACCGTAACGTCACCGGTGGTTGTCCAATATTTCAATAAAGATGAAATGCTCAAATCAGGAAGCTATGTATCTCTTAAAAGTGCGGTTGAACATCTCGAAAAGACGAAAGAAGGTTTCAGAGCTGATTTTAAATTGGAAGAACTGGAAGTGAACATGTCCATTGAAGTCGTTTTGGAAGAGGACTCATTGGTCGTTCGTATGCCTGATGAGGCTTTCAAAGAAAATGGAGAGCAAAAGATCGCTTCTGTCCAGCTGTTCCCTTTTCTGGGAGCAGTGAAAAAAGAAGAGATACCAGGCTATATGTTCATACCTGATGGAAGCGGAGCACTTATCCGCTATCAAGCCGATCATCCGCAATATGATTCTCCTTACATTGGGAAAATCTATGGAAAAGATGAGGCAGTCGAGACAGAAGGTGACTGGGAAGTAAAGCCCCAGTCTATATCGGTTCCGGTCTTTGGCATGGTACATGGCGTAAAGAAAAATGGATTCATCGGGATAATTGAAAAGGGTAAATTTAATTCAGAAATCGTCGCCTACCCAAGTGGCGTCAATACCGATTTCAACTGGCTTTCTCCTAGATTCATTGTCAGGTATCCATATTTCCAGCCTACGAGTAAGAGTATGGGTGGAATCAACACCTTTCAGAAAAAGAGGCTGCATGAAGATAAGGAAATCCGTTATGTTTTCTTATCAGAAAAGGATTCCGATTATGTAGGCATGGCGAAAACATATCGAGCTTATCTGGAGAAAAATGAGCAGATCAAAGTTCCTGAAAATAAGAATTCAGATGAGGATGTTCCTGTTAGAGTAGAGTTCCTTGGCGGCGAAATGGAACCTGGACTGATCGGGAAAAAGCTCGTCTCGATGACGACATTCGATCAAGCCAAAATGATCATCGATGACTTGATGAAATCCGGAGTCGATAAAATGACCGCTGTATACCGCGGGTGGAACAAGGGTGGCATGACTGGTGGAAATCCAGCGAAATTCCCCGTCGAGGATAAGTTAGGTGGTGGAGAAGGACTCGAAGAATTGAAGGAACACCTGGAGATGAAAGGAATCCCGCTCTATCTTTATACGAATTATACAAAGGCATATGGAGATCAGGATAACTATGATGTGCAAGTGGATGGTGTAAGACGGATCAGCAACCGAATCCTTGAATATTCGTTTTCTAACAATCTAGTAGATGAAAAGTTCTCTGACCTGAAAATCAATTATATGAACCCTGAGAAAGCTTTGGAAATCGCCAGTGAAGATATAAAGCATTTTGAAAAATTGGGAATTGAAGGGGTGTCCATTGAAGATACAGGGTCGATTCTATATTCAAACCATTATTCTAAAAGCAGACTTTCCAGGGAAGAATCGGCTTCGAAATATGCAGAATTGGCCAACACTTTATCAGGAAGTTTGGAAAGAGTGTCGTTCTACCAGCCGAATGACTATTTGTTCAAGTATAGTGATGAAATTTTAAGTATCCCTATGAGCTCATCACGGTTCGTCTATGAAACAGACTCTGTACCTTTCCTTCAAATCGTGATGCATGGGTTGATTGATTATTACACGACTTTTTCAAACTATCATGCCGATCCAAAAAAACAATTGTTAAGGATGATTGAATACGGTGCGTATCCATCCTTCTACCTGACCCATGAACCATCATGGAAGCTGCAAAACACACCGTCCAAGGATCTCTTCACATCTTCCTATGAAGATTGGAGCGAAGACGTTGTCAGTCAGTACAAGCTGGTTAATAAAGCATTGAAAAAGGTCCAGAGCGCTGCGATTGAAGATAGAAAGGTCATTGAGCTTGGTGTTGTAGAGGTCACTTATTCCAATCACGTGAAAATCATCGTCAACTACAACACGAAAGAGATGGAAGTCAATGATCACAAGATCGGAGCGCTTGATTTCAAACTAATCGAGGGAGGGGATTAAGCTGAAAGTGCCATCGTTCAATCGGAGAACAAGAGAATACTTCACAGGGTACATGTTCATCCTGCCATGGTTGATTGGATTCGTGCTCTTCATGGCGTATCCTCTCTTCTACTCCCTTTTTATGAGTTTCAATAAGGTGTATGTGACAGCATCAGGTATTAAGACGACCTTTTTAAAATGGGAAAACTATAAATTCGCTTTTTTATCAGATCCTCATTTTTTAGAAGAGTTGATCATGTTTTTGAAGTCTGTCGTGTTATTGATTCCGATTGTCATCGTCTTTTCGCTCATAGTCGCGTTGATGATCAATCAACCGATCCGGATGAAAGGATTTTTCAGGGCAATCTTTTTCCTTCCCGTCATCATCACGAGTGGTGAGGTTGTGAATGAACTGTTTGCGCAGGGGGCTGCAACGATTCCGATCATCGAACGATATGGGATCATCGACTTTTTGGATGCTAACTTAAGTCCTTCCTGGGCGGCACCAATCATCAATGTAATCGAACAGCTGATCATTATCCTCTGGTATTCGGGGGTTCAGATATTGATATTCTTGGCTGGATTGCAAAAAGTGAATAAACAGATTTATGAGGCAGCTGCCATCGACGGTGCATCGCCTTGGGAAATCTTTTGGAAGATCACGTTGCCGAGCATCAAGCCTTTTATCCTTGTCAATATCATCTATACCACAGTGGATCTTTCTACGAATTCGTTGAATAACGTGATTGTATTGATCAAGGAAAACATGTTCAAGGTAGAGACGGGATTCGGCTATGCAACGGCCTTATCGTGGATCTATTTCATGATCATCTTCATCATATTGCTTATCTCGATTTTCCTGTTCACAAGGAAGGAAAGATTGGAATTCAAAAAATCTTAACCAAGTAGGATGTGGACACCTAATGAAACTGGACTATGCCATAAATAAAACGATTATAAAAAAAGCGAATACAGTCGGAACAAGGATGAAGAAACTATTACTGGGAATGCAAGGGAACGATGGTCTTGTTTTCAAGACGTTCATTTATGCCCTCTTGATCAGTGTAGGTTTCATTTATCTGTATCCGATTCTTTATATGGTTTCAGAGAGCTTCAAGAGTTTGAGAGATTTGTTGGATCCCACAGTTCTCTGGATTCCGAAAGAGTTGTATTTTGATAACTTTGTAAAGGCTTGGAATGTTCTCGAGTTTCCGAAGACATTCATGACCTCGTTGTTGAATTCTGTTTTACCTGCTGTCACCCAGATGGTTTCATGTGCGATTGTAGGGTTCGGGTTTGCGAGGTTCAAATTTCCTGGTAAGAATATTCTCTTTGGCCTGATGCTTCTGACCTTCATCATCCCAACACAGATCGTGATGATTCCTATGTTCCTCATGTTCGAGCAATATGGAATGCTAGGAACGCCGCTGCCATTCATCTTACCAGCGATTTTCGCAGGCGGGATCAAGAGCGCGTTGTTCATCTTGATTTACACACAATTTTTCAAATCGATTCCTCAAGTTCTTGATGAATCAGCACAATTGGATGGAGCAAATTATCTAACTATCTTTTTCAGGATTATCTTACCGATCTCGATTCCGGCATTGGTCGTTGTCTTCTTGTTTTCATTGGTATGGCACTGGAATGAGACGTACACGGCTTCTCTCTATTTAGGGGACAGCATGTCGACACTACCGTTGAAGTTGAAAGAGTTCAATGATTCGTTCAAAGCCCTATACTCCTCAGCCGGGGCTGAAGGAAAGGGTGCAGACATCAATGAATCGATCAAATTTGCTGGAACAGTTCTAGTCATTCTCCCGCTCCTGGTCCTTTATATGTTTGCACAAAAGTGGTTTGTAGAAGTACTTGATAAAACAGGGATCACCGGCGAATAGGCATCAGGAAAAAATTTTGCGTGTCATTGAAACGTTTCAAGTGATAATCAGAAGGCAAGATCAAGTTTAGTTGGAGGCGATATTATGGACAAAGTTCGTGTAGGGATCATCGGTGTCGGAAATATGGGGACGGCTCATTCCGCTATGATTTTGAATAATCAGATCAAAGGGGCAGAGCTGACTGCTGTTTGTGATGTTCGTGAGGAAAGACAGAAGTGGGCTAGAGAAAACCTTGGGGACGATGTAGAAGTGTATCGAACGCCAGATGAATTGATTACCTCTGGTCGAGTTGATGGTGTGATCATTGCAACGCCACATTACCAACATTCAGAAATCGCTATGAAGGCTTTTGAACATGATCTTCATGTACTCTGTGAAAAACCAGCAGGCGTATACACAAAACAAGTCAGGGCAATGAATGAGGCCGCAGCACAAGCCGATAAGGTCTTTGCCATCATGTATAACCAGCGGACGAATCCGGTATTTCAAAAAGTCCGGGACCTTGTCGTGTCTGGCGAACTAGGGGAAATCAGAAGGACAATCTGGGTCATTGATTGGTACCGTTCCCAGAGCTATTATGACTCCGGTTCCTGGCGGGCTACCTGGGCAGGTGAAGGAGGCGGGGTGTTGATCAATCAATGTCCCCATCAGTTGGATTTATGGCAGTGGACGATCAATATGATACCGAAACGGGTACGAGCCTTCTGCAATTTTGGAAAGTATCGTGATGTTGAAGTGGAAGATGATGTTACGGCTTATGTGGAATACGAAAACGGAGCGAGTGGATTGTTTGTCACTTCGACCGGAATGGCGCCAGAAACGAATCGGTTTGAAATTTATGGGGATCGAGGAAAACTGATCGTTGAAGATAATAAAATCACTTTCTGGCGGAACCGGATTCCAGAAACCCAATTCAACCAGGAATGGAAAGGTGGATTTGGCCTCCCGGAAAATTGGAAATGTGAGATTCCGGTTCACGGGATTGAAACAGGACATGGAGGGATCATGAGGAATTGGGTCGATGCGATTCTTCATGACCGGCGGTTGATCGCCCCAGGTGAGGAAGGGATCAAAGGTTTGACACTGTCCAATGCGATGCATTTATCCACTTGGACGGATGCATGGGTTGAGCTGCCGATCGATGAGGATCAATTCTTTGAAAAGCTGCAGGATCGGATCGATCAGTCTACGTATGATGAGGAAAAAGCTGAAGACAAAACACTTGATGTGAAGGGGACATTTTAAAAGCGGTAGATTGTATTTTAATAAAGGCTGTTTTCTAAAAGTTTGTTGCTAATGGAATGTTGTAAAGAAAGATGCTGAAACCTTTTGGTAGTGGAAATATACGAGACTCCAGCGGGAAAAGCAAGCTAAGCGAGACCCCGCAAGCGAGGAACGAGCTGAGGAGGCTTGCAGATTGCCCCGCGGAAAGCGAGTATATTTCCAAAAACAACAATCTATGCGAATACACGGTTTAAAAAAAGATTAACGGACACAGGAGACCTTATTTTGCTAAAACAATATGATTTCACGAAACTAACGGACACCAGGGACCTTATTTAATGCAAAATCATAAAAATAAGCTGTTAAATACACAAATAGCGTCTCTGATGTCAGCTAAATCTCAAAGAAACCTCAATATGTCATAAATAGCGTCTCTGATGTCCATTAACTAGCAACCTGCCTCACTAAAGAGGTCTCGATTGAGCTTACTTTTTCAAAAAGAATCTCAACTGTTTCTTGTGCTTAGATCATTATTATTCCTTAATTAATCCGCAACAACTTTTTGAAAAACCTTTTTAAAAATCTGATACTACAAATCGGGGAGGGAGTTTTGATATGAAGCATAAATTTGCGGCGCAATTGTTTACTGTGAGAGATCTGCTCAAGGATGATTTTCCAGGAGTGTTACGAGAATTGAAAGAGATGGGGTGGGCCGGCGTCCAAATCAGCGGACTCTTCGGTTATTCGAAAGAGGAGATTGCGGCGGTTTTACAAGAAACCGGATTAAAGGTGCCTGGTGTGCATGTGGGGATCGATCGATTACGGGAAGACCTGCAGGCAGTAGTTGAAGAAGCTGAGGCCTTCAATACGAAAGACATTGTCTGTCCATTCGTACCTGATGAGCTTCGAACGGTCGAAGGCTATCAAGCGATAAAGCGGGACTTGAATGAAATTGCAAAGAAGCTGAAAGGTGAAGGTTACAGGATCAGCTATCATAACCACGATTTTGAATTCAAAACGACGATAAGCGGAATGTCAGCGCTGGAATTTATGCTTGACCCTGATGCAGAGAACCAGGTATTTGCGGAAATCGATACGTATTGGGTCAAGAAAGCCGGATATGATCCTTTAGACTTCATCCAAAAATATGCTTATCGGATGCCGATCATCCATCTTAAGGATATGACTCTTGACGATAACCAGACTTTTGCTGAGGTAGGGACAGGATCTATTGATTTCAAGCCGATTTTGGCATGGGGTGAAGAAAATGGGGTTGAGTGGTATGCCGTCGAGCAGGATGAATGCCCAGGAGATCCGATGGAAAGCTTACAACTCAGTCTGGACAATTTGAATGGAACGGTGGAAAAACTGGCGACCAAAACCAATTAACAGTAGAGGAATCCAAGGAGGAAACAATCCATGACGGTTGAAATGAATCGCAAGAAATTTATCATCAACGGCAAAGAAGAATTCCTGTATGGTGGAGAATTACACTACTATCGCGTGCCAAAAAGTGAATGGAAAGATCGACTGACAAAGTTGAAGGAAGCAGGCTGCAACCTCGTCAGTTCATACGTTCCATGGGTCTGGCATGAAACCGATGAAGGTGTGTATGACTTTACCGGTGAAACAAGAGGGGAACGGGATTTGAAATCCTTCTTGGAGCTTGTAAAGGAATTCGGGCTCTATTGCATTGTGCGCCCAGGACCCTATGTAATGGCAGAAGTCCGTTTCCATGGTGTTCCCGATTGGCTGTTGGAAACGTATCCTGAAGTCCTTTCCCGGACACGTGGTGGGGACGAACATGGGACCCGGGTTGTTTCATACAGGCATCCGGTGTTTTTGGAAAAGACGAAAAAATGGTATGACGCAGTGAATGAACTGATCGCCCCGCAGCAAATCGGACAAGGCGGGCCAATCATCATGTATCAGTTATGCAATGAAATCGGGATGTTCCATTGGGTCAGCAATACATCCGATTATAATCCAGATACACTTGAAAAATTCAAGGACTATCTCAAAGACAAATACAGTACGATTGAACAGTTTAACACACACTATCAAGTCGAAGAAAAATCCTTTGCAAGTTTTGTGGAAGCTTATAAGAAGGGGCTGCCTGAAGAATATCCTTCTTTCCATTATGAGTGGGGTGAATTCAGAAGAGAATACATTAAGGATTATACAGGGGACCTGCGTCAATTTGCGAAGGATTCAGGGATTACCGTTCCGTTTATCATCAATGTACATGGGTTTACGGATTTTTCGATCTACAGCAGAGGAATCCACTATCCGATCGGATTATCCCAGCTCTATCGTACAGCCGAATTTGATGATGTTGTCATCGCAGGGGACTTTTATCCAGGCAGGATCGGCTATGACAATTACCATGATCTTGTGATGTCCACAACCTTCACTAGAGCGATTTCACAGGCGGATCAGCCAATCTTTTCGGCAGAATTCCAGTCAGGCCGATTGGCGGACAGACCAAGACTTTACCCGCAAGACTTGGATTTGAATACTCGTACGTGTGTCGCACACGGGATGAATGCCCTGAATTATTACATGTTCGTCGCAGGAGAAAACTATGAAAATATCGGATTGTTCGGCAGACGACATGAATGGCAAGCGCCTATCGATTCAAAAGGCGAATTACGCCCTAACTACCAAAAAGCCCGACATCTAGGTGCCCTTTTCAAAACAGTCGGTAAAAGATTGATAAATTCAGAGAAAAAAGTACATACCTACGTCGGCTTCAATCCAGATGATTATATGACAGAAGTGGTGGAGGATCGGGATCGTAGACTGCTCGCTGATTCAACCGGAAAACGTGATCATCATGCCTATGATGGGATCCTCCGTTTGTTGGTCAGCGCAAATATCCAGTTCGAAGCTATTGATCTTTTAAAAGAGATTTCAGTTGAAGACGTCCCTTCCTTATGGGTATTCTCAGCTAAAAGAATGGATGAAAAGCTCCAAAGAAGCCTTGCGGACTATGTCAAACAAGGTGGGAAGCTCATCATTTATCCGGAGCTCCCGACAATGGATCTATCAGGGAATTCATGTCGCATCCTTGTCGAGGAGCTAGACCTGGGTGAATGGGAGGTTGTTGTCGGCACGGACTATGTCGATGTGCTGAGTACGGATTCCGTCAATATTAAACAGCGTCTGCGATTCACTCGATTCGCTGGAGAGCCTATCGCCACTTTTACACGTACTGGGGAAAATGAAGTTGCAGCGTATAAGAAACCTTGTGGCAGGGGGGAAATTCTTGTTTTAGGAATTGCCATGGGCCATGACTACAGTTATCAATTGGATGTAATCAAGGAACTTGCGGATAAGGTGGGGATCACGGGTCATTTGAAGGCGACGAACCCTGACCTGTCACTCGTCGAACGCAAGAATGGAGAAGAATCATTCCTGTTTGTCAGCAACTATGATGAAATCGAACAAAAGGCTGCCATCTACGAAAAGGGGCAACCCCTGTTTGATGGTGAAGAGGTTGTTTTACCGCCAAGATCCTCAGCGATCTATATCCGAAACTATGACATTACCGAGGGATTGACGATCGAGTTTTCGACAGTCGAATTGACTAGTTTAGCTGTAGAGGACGATCACGTGGAGATGACACTACATCCAATCGGTTCAAAAGGCTCGCTAAGATGTAAGCGTGGATGGGTTGCCGAAAAAGCTGCTTCAACTGAAGATGAATCGATTTTATTCAAGGATATCAGTGAACCGAAGACAGTCGTGATAAAAAGATTGAGAGAATCGATTACTGGTTGATACGGATGCCGGGCATCTGCGAATTTCGCAAAAATCACAGAGCTAGCTAAAAACAATAATGGAGCGGATTGACTTATGAATGGTACAGGTTTCAAGGGGAAGTTGTTTGTCTTATTTGAATGGATCACCAGGATCGCTTATGTGAACGTATTGTGGATCGGGTTTTCCTTACTTGGTGTGATGTTGTTCGGTCTTTTCCCTGCAACATCTGCCATGTTTGCGTTAATTCGGCGCTGGGTGCGCGGAGAAGATGATTTTTCCATATTCCGATTGTTTTGGAGTACGTATAAAAGTGACTTCGGCAAGACCAATGCGTTTGGATGGATCATGACAGGGCTGGGGATTGTATTGTATTTGGATTACCTATTCTTCTCATCTTCAGGCTCTACACTCTTTTTTCTTTTGAAATCATTCACAATCATGCTTTTATTCGTGTATGTCCTGATTCTTGCGTTGATTTTCCCTGTATTCGTCCATTACAAATTAACCCTTTTCCACCTGTTCCGAAATACGATATTCATCGCCATGTTACATCCTTTTAAGAGTTTAGTGGCAATTTTGGGGGTCGTGTGCATTAGTTTCATCATGTTCTTTGTACCGACCCTGATTCCCTTTTTCGGTGGAAGTGTGGTTGCGCTATATGTGACCTGGATTGCACAAAGGATGTTTTTGAAAATTGATGAAAAGCAACAGGAAGGTTTGAAAAATGGATAGCAAGTCAGTTAATTATTGAAATATACTCGTTTTCCGCGGGAACTAAATAACAGGAGGGAAGCAAAATGATTGAAATGAAAAACAAGCAAATCCTCATAGACGGTGAACCTCAAATCCTGATGTGCGGAGAAATTCATTATTACCGCCTAGAACCAGAGGAATGGCAGGATCGTCTTGATAAGTTGAAAGCATCCGGCTGTAATGCGGTTGCTTCGTATGTCCCCTGGCTTTGTCATGAACCGGTTGAAGGCGAGGTTGATCTTGAGGGAAAATCGCGCCCTGAACTTGACCTGACAGGGTTCATCGATTTGTGCGCAGAGAATGATCTTTACTTTTTTGTCCGGCCTGGGCCGTTTATCATGGCGGAAATGAAAAATGAAGGAATTCCTCACTGGGTAATAGAGAAACACCCTGAAATCGTTCCGATCACTTGGGATGGAAAAATGGTCACGGCCAAGACGCTTGATTATCTTGCGCCATCATTTTTAGAAGAAACCCGCAAATGGTATGGAGCGGTTATGGACGTAATTGCGCCTCGGTTGCATACAAATGGCGGAAATATCATCGGGGTACAACTCGACAATGAAATCGGGATGCTTTCATGGGTCAGCAACAGTCCGGATCTCACCGATCATGTTCTGGATGACTTTTCAAACTGGCTGCATGAACGGTATGAGGCTGAAGAGTTGAAACGCCGTTATCCGTTTGAAATGGATAATGAGGTGATCCGGAATGATTCGATCCGCTCACCGAAGGAGGACTATACACCTTCCCTTCATCATGATCTCGGCTATTATATGAGATACCGTTTTGCCAGGTATGTTGCAATACTTCGCGCTTATGCAGAAGAATTCGGTGTAAAAGATGTACCGTTTGTCATCAATATCCATGGTACAGGCGGTGGCCGTGCTTTGACCTACCCGATCGGAATCAGCCAACTCTATGAATCTTATACGCAAGCACCAGGTTACATTTCTGGTTCAGATATCTATTTCGGGGATTTGGATATGAGTACGTTCCAGGATCTTTATCTGATCAATGGTTTCATGGATGCTGTCCACAATCAGGACCAGCCTCTGACATCGGTCGAGTTCAATTGCGGGGACGGGAACTTCGGAGAGACGCTGAGCAGCCGGTACGATCCATCAGCAGCAGATTTCAAGGTACGGATGTGCATCGCGCAAGGGAACCGGATGATCAACTACTATCTGTTCACGGGGGGACGGAACTACCGTCTTGAACAGAAATATGATGATGGCAATGACAGGATCGCTCATACTGGGGAGCGGCATGGATTCGCAGCACCCGTCAGTCCTGAAGGGGAGTTGAATTATACGTTTCCAAGGATGGCTCGAGCAACAAAGACGGTGATGGCAGTTGCTGATAAGCTTGCGGTAATGGAAGAGGAACATGATGAAGTTTCTTTTGCCTTCATTCCGGATTATTTCATGACAGAATCACGTTATCCTGAGAGCGAAAAGATGAAGGAGATATACCAGAACATAGAAGCCAATCGTGCTCCTGCCGCATGGGAGAACATGGCCCGTGCAATGCTTCTGGCCGGTTATCGGTTCGATTCTGTCGATGTACAAAACAAACCGATTGATCCAGAAACAACACCTGTTTTAGTCCTTGCATCTGCCCTTTATATGGATGAGGGAGTCCAACAAAAACTAGCAGATTATCTGAACATCGGTGGAAGCCTTCTTCTTTACGGACAAGTACCAACGTATGATTTGGAAGCAGAACCTTGTACGATTCTTGCTGATGCACTTGGTGTGCAACCGACTGGTGTTCGACGTGCGTCCCAACATTATGCACTCTCTGTTTATGGTGATGACTGGGCTGGTTCCCGACCTGAAATCAGAACACACATCGCACAAGTGTTTGCTACTGGCGAAGCTGTACCACTGATCCGTGTGTATGGATCGGATGAAGTGTGTGGTTTTGAAACCAGTGTTGGAGATGGTCGGGCAATTGTAATCGGCACAGTGTACAACTGTAACCTCGGTTTTTATAAAGAAGCGTTGGAAAGATTGGGTGTGAAGGCTGCCCTTCAACATGACTGCAAGTATCATGGAATATTCATGACCTCCACGGTAACGAAGGAAGGTGAGCGGTTCATCCACATTTTGAACCTGGATGGTTTTGAAAAAGAACTGCACATTTATGAGAACGGTACCGAGCTATTTGATGGCCGTCTATTGGAGCTGCAAAGTAAAGACGGAGTGATGCTGCCGGTGAATGTTTCCTTCGGCGATGTGAAAGTCCTTTACGCAACAGCAGAAATCAAAAATGTTGCTGTGGATCAGATCGACTTCCGTCTTACACAAAGTGAAGATATCATCGCATTCGATACGGATCGAAAAATTGAAGAAAGTGATGATTACGTTGTGGAGATGAATGGAAATGTAACGTATGTTGTTTCAAAAAAACATGCAAAAGTCGATGATCATCTAACCGTACGTTTCACGTAAGAAAAATATCTTTCTACAATAATAATTCCATATTAAAAATCAACGAGAAGCAGAGACATCAGAAGGCATATTGGTGTGCTCTGCTTTTTTTGTACTTAGCTTTGTTAAAGAATGATGTTGATTTCTTCGACATTCACTCCCTTTCCGCGGGCAAATGAAAAGCGGAAGCGACCCGTTTAGTCACATAGGTCACTGAAAAATTGACGAGGAGGCTGTCGCCGCCGCAGGAAGTTTGAAGTGATCCAAGTGACTGGTCGCTGAGCTGGACATCACTTCCCTGCGGGGTCTCACCTGGCTCGCTGTTCCCGCAGGAGTGTCGTGAATTTTGTTTTAAAATCAACAACAAAGATCAACAAAGCCTTGTACTTAAAAAAGTATGAAATACATTTTTAATATAAGCAACTATGGCTCAGCCATTACGAATAGCTTGGATTTCCCCAGGTTTTCTTTAAAGGAGGTGTTGGAAGCGTGTAGGAATAGGGATCATAAAGGGATATACCACGGCGTTTTTTAGTAGAGTTAAATGAAAAAGAGAATCGGAGGATATGTGTATGAATATCTCAATTGCATCGTTCGCTTTTCATGGACTGTTACAAGAAGGGAAAATGGATGTGTTTGGCTATTTGGAAAGTGTAAAGTACCGCTATCACTTGAATAAAGCTGACATTTGGAATGGCATGCTGCTCAATACCGAAGAGGATTACTTGAAAAAAGTACGGGAAGCAATGGATGAAAAAGGACTGACCCTTGCCAATCTATGTGTGGATGGTGCACATCTATGGGAGGAAGATCCAGGAAAAAGAGAGCTCAACTATCAAAACGCCTTGAAGAATCTGCGTGCAGCTGAAATCCTTGGGGCGGAGACGGTACGGATCGATATGGGTGGACACGACATCGACATGAGTGAGGAACAATTCGAGTATACAGTCGATCGCTATAAAGAATATGCTTCAAGGGCAAAAGAAGGAGGTTATAAAGTCGGTCCTGAAAACCATTGGGGCACCTCAAGAGTTCCATCCAATATCAAGAAAGTGTATGACGCTGTGAATGATCCAGCATTCGGCATCCTGCTTCATTTCGACAATTGGGATGTGGATAAAGAAAATGGCGATCGGCTTTGTGCCCCTTATGCGTTCCATACACATATGGCGGCATGGACGATCCCTCAGTGTGATGAGAAGATCGATATTTTGTTTGATTCAGGGTATGAAGGCTGCCTGGGCGTGGAACACCATTCCGGGGCAAATGAGTATATAGAAGTCGAGTGGCAGCTAGCAAATGTCAGGCGAGCACTGAAACATAGATCGCCAGTTCTATCACTTTAAAATGTTTAGGGAGGAGAATCCATATGGAAACGATCAAAGTCGGTATTATCGGAATCGGGATCATAGGAAAACAACATTTGGAGTTTTATTCGAAAATCCCTGGAGCTGAGGTAATAGCTGCTGCAGATATCAATGGGAGTGAGCTGGATCGTGTTGCTGAAAAATACAACATAGCGTACAAGTATACCGATTTTCGTAAAATGCTTGAGCGGGATGATCTGGATGCCGTTGATGTATGTCTTCATAATAACTATCATGCCCCTGTCACGATCGAAGCGTTACAGGCGGGAAAACATGTCTATTGTGAAAAGCCGATCGCCGGATCATATCTTGATGGAAGTGATATGCTTCAAATGGCTCAGCAATACGGGAAAAAGCTTCATATCCAACTGAGTAATCTTTATTTGAGAGAAACGAAAGCAGCCAAAGTGCTCATTGAAGAGGGAAAGCTCGGTAAGATCTTTCATGCACGTTCAGCTGGCTATAGAAGGAGAGGCAGACCATTCGTAGATGGCTTTGGAACAGAGTTCTTTACGAGAAAAGAAAGCGCAGGCGGTGGAGCATTGTTCGATATGGGAGTTTATCATATATCCGAGCTCCTGTACTTGATGGATATGCCAGAGGTGTCTACAATTACCGGAAAAATTTATCAGGAGATGGATATGGATCCGAAAAGAAGGGAGATCAGTAGATTCGATACTGAGGAAGTGGCAACAGGCTATGTCAGGTTTAAGGATGGAGCTTCACTTGATATTCTGGAGAGCTGGGCAATCCATCTGAATGAATTCGATGGAAGCAGCATTGTCGGTTCTAAGGGAGGAATCAGAATACGCGGGGTTCATAATGGAAAAAGGACGCCGTTAAGTTATCACACTACGATGTGTGATATGGATGTGGACACTGTTTTTCCAGGAGACCAATCTGATTACCGATGGCATCAATTAAGAGAAAACACAGACGCTTATGATTCTTCACAACATCACTGGATTGCAGCCCTTCAAGGCCGAGTGAATCTTCTTCCAACAGCACAGATTGCCCTGGATACTATGTTGATCAGTGAAGGCATTTATTTATCGGACCATCTTGGAAGAGAAGTGACGGCAGATGAAGTGCGTAACCTATCAAAGTCAAGTGTAGTAACCGTTTGATAGCAGGTGAACATTATGGACAATGAACACCATTTTTCTTGCTCGAGTGTCCGTATGACGCATTCATACGGACAGTGAACACCATTTTCCGTGCTCGAGTGGTCGTATGACATATTCATACGGACAGTGAACACCATTTTTCGTGCTCGAGTGGTCGTATGATGCCCAATTACCTCCACTATCGTTTCATTCTCGATGGTGGAGAACCCATCCATTTTTTGAACATTCGATTGAAATAAGATTGGTCGCAGTATCCGAGATATTCAGCGACCTCTCTTATCGTCATATTGGTATCTGTCATCAAATTCCATGCTGTGTTGATGCGGATCTGGTGTAAATACTGAATGGGTGTTACACCGATGACTTCTTTGAACAATATGGTGACGTAATTTGGTGTGACATCCACAATTGACGCCAACTCTTCAATTGTAATATTCCGACGGAAATTATACAGGATGTGGTCTTGCATTTTCCTTACGATCTGTTCTTTGACTGGTGAAGCATTCCGTTCTGATTTTTCTTGTGAAACCAGTAATAAAAGTTCGGCTATGACATGATAGGAAAGCTGCTCGTAAAAGGTCTTCTGCCCGAGCCATTGTACGAAAAGAAAGGCAAATCTCTGTTCATAATAGGCGGAATTTCTAGGTTTAAATTTCAGTAGTTGATCTTGTTCAGCAAAAATCGCTTGAATAGAATCCTCCCATGAAAAAACAGCAGTATATTTTTTATGAGATTCGTCGGGATGGTTCATCCAAGCACGATACTGATTGGATGGAACATACAAAATCTCGCCCTTTTCCAAGTCCAGCTGCTTATTGTCGATATAGTAACGGACTTTTCCTTCCGTTACATAAACCAGCGTATTCAATCCACGTGATTTTTCAGTTGTCCAAGTCGGTTCCACATCATGATAAACCCCATAGATCTTCATCATCTACACTCCTGATAAATAAATTTATGAATTATACAAATATTTAAATTTTGTTTATGGTCAGTCAGAATCTTTTCCCTTATTATATACAAAAAGGAGGGGCTATGAAATACCAATGGTTCCAGGGGTTAGAGCTGGACTTTTTCTATGAAAAGACTTCTGTGAAAAACCTCTAGATTCTATGAAATGTACAAATCTGACAATTTATTAAAGGAAGGAAGATTCATCATGCGTATACTCTACATTGATATCGATTCACTGCGCCCAGACCATTTAGGGTGCTATGGCTACCACCGGAATACGTCACCAAATATTGATAGCATTGCTGAAAGAGGTACAAGGTTCACAAACTATTATGCTTCGGATGCACCATGTGCCCCTTCCCGAAATGCTATGTTCAAGTCCCGATTCGGCATCCATACAGGTGCGGTGAACCATGGCGGACTTGAAGCAGATAACCGTCCAATCGGCTCGGGCCGCGAATTCAATTACCATCGTTCTCCTTACCAGGCATGGGTTGATGTTGTACGTTTCCAGGGTCATCACACGGCAATGATCAGTCCTTTTCCTAGCCGGCATGCAAACTGGGATGTTGTAGAAGGATTCCTTGAGATGATCGATACCGGAAAACATGCTGGAGAAACGGCAGGAGAAGTTTCAGAAGAAGCATTGAGATGGATCAAGGGGAGAGGTACGGAAAAAGAAGACTGGTTATTGTATCTCAATTTCTGGGATCCGCATACACCTTATCGATCTCCGGAATCTTATGGAAACCCTTTCAAAAATGATCCAGCTCCAGAATGGTTGACAGACGAAATCATTGCCCAGCATCAAGAGAGTTTTGGTCCGATGAGTGCACGTAATGTGCCAGCAGGCAATCAATGGCCAGATCTCCCGCACGAAATCCATTCCCGGGAAGACTTCAAGAGATGGATTGACGGATATGACACAGCAATCCGTTATGTTGACGACCATGTCGGCATGATTCTCAATACGCTGGAAGAGGAAGGCTTACTTGAAGATACGATGATCATCATTTCGGCTGACCATGGTGAAAATCAAGGAGAGTTGAACGTATATGGCGATCACCAGACAGCCGATCATATTACAAGCAGGATTCCATTGATCATGGCAGGTCCGCAAATACGTCAGGGACAAGTGGATGAAGATTTCCACTATCAAGTCGACCTTGGCCCAACATTGACGGAAATGGCTGGTGGTGAGCCTCGCGGAAAATGGGACGGGACAAGTTTTCTTCCTGCAGTGACGGAAGGCCGCTCGGCTGGGAGACCTTATCTTGTCGTCAGTCAGGCCGCTTGGAGCTGCCAGCGTGCTGTCCGGTTCGATAATTGGATATTGATCCGTACGTATCATGACGGGTTGAAGGATTTCCCTGATTTGATGCTTTTTGATATTGAAAATGACCCCCACGAAACCACGAACCTTGTAGATGAACGCCCCGAAATCGTTGGACAAGGATTGAGACTGCTGGATGAGTGGGTGGCAGAGCAAATGGTCACTGCTGATTATCCGACCGACCCGATGTGGAATGTCATTCATGAGGGTGGACCTTACCATACCAGAGGTGAATTGCCGAAACACGTGGGTAAGCTTCGGGAAGAGGAACGCCATGAAGCAGCAGATCGTCTGGAAAGTCGTCATGAAAAATTTCAAAGCATCTACAATAAAGCCTAGGAAGGGGTAATGAACGTGAGCAATGTAACGGATTATTATAAGGACTTGCCCGAAAATGTGAAAAGCTTTTTCGATCGCCAATATAAAGATTCCTATGCTTTGCTGGACGCTTCCCGGAATCCCCTTACCGGTCTGTATGCTGATGCGTATATGACGTTTGGTGAAAATCCGGACTTCAGATGTTCGATTGCAGCAACTGGAGTTGGCCTGCTCGGTCTCTGTGTTGCAGATCTGGAGAACTGGGATTTAGAAGCCGCAGAAAAGGCTCTTGTCACATTGCGGTGTGTGATGGGAGAAATCGAAGGGTGTCAACCTGCACGTGATGACCAAACAGGGTTTTACGCCCATTTTGTCGATATGGAAACGGGTGAAAACCTCAATTCCGAAATATCAACGATTGATACGTCCTTATTGGTAGCAGGGGCACTTTTTGCGGGACATCACTTCAAGGAAACTGCCCCGCAAATCAATGAAATGGCGACGCGTCTGCTGAAGCAGATTGACTGGCGTGTTGTTGTTGCGGATAAAGAAAACGGAGTCATCAACATGATCGTAAAGGACGGCGAAGGAACCGCTCCATTACCTGCCTTTAACGAGTATGCGCTGGTTGCGTATCTCGCCTTGTTGGGGCAGCCGGAAAATGAAGATATCCAAACGTTATGGCATGAAAATTTTTCAGAGCCGAAATTAAATGACCTTCCACAAGTCCATTATCGGGATATTCCTGTCTTGACGGATAACGATAAAAACGCCTTCTTATCCTCATTCGTCCATCAATTTCCGTATTACCTCGTTCCGGAATACGGAAAGAGTATGGTGTATCAAGACTTCTTCACAAATGCGTGCCAGGCGGATCGTTTGAAGTGGAAAGAGCATGAGGATGTACCGTCCTATGTTTGGGGATATGGCGCTGGACCGAATGATGGTCTGCATGGCGGGTATCATGCTGATAAAATCAACAACGCACCAGGTGATATCGCTTCAGCTTATATTGTAGCAGGATTCTTGCCAGTTTATCCTGCAGGAATCCATGACCTTTACGCGTTGTATCGCCTCCATATTCCTTATGATGTGTATACGAATCCAGAGGATAAAGAGGATGAAGATAAGTTCCGCCAGTCTTATCATTTCGGATTACATCGCTATTCCTGGTGGCATCTCGGACAAAAGGATCGATGGTGCCCGACCAAAATCACCTTGATTGATTGGAGTTCGATGTTATATGGAATGACTGCATTCAAGCGCGGGATGACATTCTTCACCGAGAGAATGCCGGAAACCAACACAGTACTCAAGTAAAGGAAACAAACAGTTTGTATAAAAGGATCAGCTATTCAGTTGATCCTTTCTTTCACGTCATTCAATAATTGTAAAAATCACTCCTTTTCCGCTAGTTCTGGAGTGAACTTTGAGCAATTTCGAGGTGATCATGAGCAAATCTGGGATGATCTTGAGCAATTTCCGATGCATGCGTAATTTGCATGTTACACATCAGGCTCTCAAGGAAGGATGAATCAACGTGAAAGTAATGACATTCAATTTAAGGGTTGATATTCCGGAGGATGGCAAGAATTCGTGGGTTCACCGTAGGAAGAAAGCTGCTGCGATGATCAACAAGCATCGACCGCTTGTAGTGGGTACCCAGGAAGGTCTTCTCCGAATGATTGAAGATATGGAAGAGGAGTTTGCCGACTATCGATGGATCGGACAGGGAAGGCGCGGGGGCATGTCCGATGAATTTTGTGCGATTTTTTATGAACACAATGAATTGGAAGTCCTTGAATCAGAACAATTCTGGTTGTCAGAGCAACCGGATATCCCGAACAGCATAAGCTGGGAAAGTGATTTTCCTAGGGTGTGCACCTGGGGACATTTCAGATTTAAAAAAGAACCTTACAACGATTTTATCCATTTCAACACGCACCTCGATCACATCAGCCCGCCGGCGAGAGAACATGGCATCCAATTGATCTCGAAAAGACTGGACGAACAGTATCGGAAAAAGGAACTGCCTGTGATATTGACTGGTGATTTCAATAGTGAACCACATGATCCTGCCATCCGGTTTTTACGGGGGGATATCTCCCTTTTAGGATCAACAGCCAAATTGAACGATGCTTTTGAGAAAATGGACGAAAATCCTGGTTGTACGTTCCACAATTTTAAAGGTGGCAGGGAAGGGGCGCCGATCGATTATATTTTTACAACACCTGAAGTCCAGGTTTTGAAGACAGAGATCGACCGGAGTCAAGTAGACGGTGCTTACGCGTCAGATCACTATCCTGTCATCTCAACATTAAAATGGTAAAAAAATTCAGCAACAAGCATTGGGATTGGGAGGAGAAAAAATGAAGAATTGTTGTGCACCACGAAGAAACCAAGACCAACAAAACATGGAAACCGCCACTGGAACATTAGAAAAGAACCAGTCAAACACCAAAGAAGGGATGGTTTTGCTTGACGGAGGAACCTTCATCATGGGAACAGACAGCCTTAAGGGATTTCCGAAAGATGGAGAAGGGCCGGCAAGAAACGTTGAGCTAAAACCGTTTTATATCGACCAATATGCGGTAACGAGCAGACAATTCAAAGCGTTCATAGACCAGACAGGTTATGTGACAGAAGCGGAAAAATTCGGCTGGTCTTTCGTCTTCCATCATTTCGTATCTGAGAAAGTGTGGGCGCAAAAGCCGCAAAGAGTCCCGAACATCCCCTGGTGGGTTGCCGTTGAAGGAGCTTATTGGAATCAACCGGATGGCCCAGGCTCGACGATCGAAAATCGCATGAATCACCCGGTCATTCATGTCTCTTGGAATGATGCTCGAGCGTTTTGCGAATGGGCTGGAAAGAGATTGCCTACAGAAGCGGAATGGGAATATGCAGCACGTGGTGGTCTTGAACAAAAACTCTATGCCTGGGGCGATGAGTTGATTGTTGATGGAAAGCATCAGTGCAACATATGGCAAGGTGATTTTCCGAATAAAAATACAGCGAGTGATGGTTATGTAGGACCGGCACCAGTCGATGCGTATAACCCCAATGAATTCGGTCTTCACAACGTTTGCGGAAATGTATGGGAATGGTGTGACGACTGGTTCAGCCCGCGCTACCACCGGGAAAGTTCAAACACAAATCCGACGGGACCTCATACAGGGCAAGTGAAATCGATGAGAGGCGGTTCCTATCTTTGTCACAAATCGTATTGCAATCGTTATCGAGTTGCCGCAAGAAGTTCGAACTCTCCAGATAGCTCAACAGGGAATATCGGCTTTCGATGTGTGGCTGATGTGGATCACTAGGGAGGTTTTATAATGCAAAAAAGTGATGGAATGAATTACGCACCTGAAGGAAAAAGCGAGCCTGTCGTCAGTGAAGGTGAGTTCAACATTGCAGCCATGGCTTTGGATCATGGACACGTTTATGGCATGTGTAATGGATTGACAGAAGCGGGCGCAACGTTGAAGTGGGTGTATGATCCTGATCCTGAAAAAGTAAAAGACTTCTGTAACGCATTTCCTCAAGTCAAAGTGGCAGCATCTGAGGATGAGATCTTAAATGACCCGTCTATCAAACTGGTGGCAGGAGCTGCTATACCTTCAAGAAGATGTGAATTGGGCCTTAAGGTGATGGACCATGGAAAGCATTATTTCACAGATAAAACGCCATTCACGACCCTGGAACAATTGGAAGCAGCGAAGAAAAAAACAGAAGAGACAGAGCTCATCTGGGCGGTCTATTATAGCGAACGGCTCCATGTTGAAAGTGCTGTTTTTACGGGTCAGCTCATTGACCAGGATGCGATTGGAAAAGTAGTGCAAGTCCAGGGGGCAGGACCACATAGGCTCAGTGTGGAAAGCAGGCCGGACTGGTTTTTTAAAAAGAACATGTACGGTGGAATCCTTTGCGACATCGGCAGTCATCAAATTGAACAATTCCTTTACTATGCTGGTGCAAAGGATGCAAAAGTCGTTCACAGTAAAGTAGGGAACTACAAACATGAAGAATATCCCGAACTTGAGGATTTTGGTGATGCATCCCTGATCGCTGATACTGGCGCAACCAATTATTTCAGGGTCGACTGGCTGACACCTGATGGCCTCCGCACATGGGGAGACGGGCGTACGCTCATCCTTGGAACTGATGGGTATATCGAGCTCCGGAAATATATCGATATCGCTCGTGATGAGCAAGGGGATCACCTTTATTTAGTGAACCATGACGGAGAGAAGCATTTCTCTTTGAGCGGCAAGGTCGGATTTCCGTACTTTGGTGAACTGATTTTGGATTGCATCAATGGGACAGAATACGCAATGGAACAATCCCATACGTTCAAGGCAGCAGAATTATGCCTGATTGCACAACGGGATGCAATCCGAATCGGTAATGAAAGCAAGAAGGCTGCTTTAAAATGATACTGATCGTAGAGTTCAAGGAAAAGAGCATCCTCTTTTAAAAAGAATGCTCTTTCTTTCGTTGGATCAATCTTTGTTTTTGTCGGCATAGACGGCCATTGCATCGCGCATGAATTTTGCCAATCCATCACCGAATTGATCGATGTTTTTTGTGAACCGTACATCATCGACATACATTTGGCCTAAGCTTTTGAAAGCGTCGAGTGAGTAGTGATGACCGAAATTACTGTTCAAGAAAACATACCATTCATTGATGGCTGCTTGTGCTTCATCCGATTCGGGTGGAGTGTGGCGAACGTCGGCAAGATTGCGGTAGATGGCGTTCATTTTTTCACCCATCGCCTCCTGTTCCTCCTTCGACATGCTCCCCAATTTAGCGTTGGATTTGTCGACTGCTTCATCTCCCCAGCGTTCGCGGGCTTCTTTTTCATACGGATTCTGGCTGAAGTCGAATCCTTCGAATTTCTCTTTATTCGTCATCGAAATCGCTCCTTTCGTGTGTTCAATCGTCTTATCGATTGTCGAAATCATCGTGTTGATCCTGCTTCGTTTCTCCACTAACATTTTACGGTGGAGTTCTAACGCTTCTTTCTGATCGAAGGAAGGACTGTTGATGATTTCTTTGATTTTTTTCAAAGGGAAGCCGAGCTCTTTAAAAAACAAAATCTGTTGCAAGGTAGCAAGATTATCATCGGAGTAAAGACGATAACCAGATTGTGATGTCTTTTCCGGTTTCAATAATCCGATTTCATCATAATGATGCAGTGTGCGCACACTGATTCCGACCAAGTCAGCTACTTCTTTTACCTTCATTGCTTCATGTAACCTCCCTTCAATGACTACTTTAAAGTATAACGTAACGTGAGAGTCAATAAGAAAATGTAAAATTTTTTGTAAGATTGTTCCCATTTTTTTGCAATATTGAAATAAACTCGCTTCCCGCGGGAATATGTATCGCGACACAAATAAGAAAAATCGAGACAAAACTGAGATTTATCGCAACCTCCTTTTAAAAAATCACGACAAGTCTTCGAATAATCACAACAAAACTCCAAAAATCACGATAAATGGAAAACGAGGCCACCGGTTAATAGCGGCAGCCTCGAAACTCATAAACTTATCTTATTGTGATTTTCGCTTTGTTATAGTTCTTTCCATTTCCGTCTGGGTTATAATGTTTCTCTACGTTTCCAGCGGCATCCATCGCAAACCAGTGGATGGTCGTCGTTTCCTCGATCATCAACGTTTCAGCGCCTTCCCGTGTGTCTTTGATCTGGATTTTATCAGATTCGAATGTAGGTCTTGAACCGTCCAGTGTGTAGTAGATGGTTGCTGGTTCACTTGATTCGAAGGAAACTTCTACTGCTTCATCATAGTTTCCTTTACCAGGTGTCGCTTTGGATATTGGCGGCTTCTTATCTTTTGCGTATTGGTAGGCGACATCAAACAGTCCGTTCATACCGTTTGCGAATTCCATCGCTTCAGCATGCCCTTCTTCAAAAGGAGGTTGGAAGCCGACAGCTTGCCAGCGGCCTTGTTCTTCATTCCAGATATCAGCCCCGACTTCGAAGTCCCAGGCATAGATGCCATAGTCGTACCAAAGGGCATCTGCAGAATTACCTGCTGCAGAGTAAAGGACATCAGGAATCGGGCCTGTACGGCTCGGAAGGATGACCGTGCCTCTGTAATCCTTAATCTCATCAAGGATGGTTTCAGATGCCTGCCAGAAATATGCTTCTTCACCAGCAGTCGGACGCGGTAATGTTTCGCGGTTTTCCGTATAAGCACCAGGTGGCCACATGAAATAACCCCCATAACTATGGATGTTCATCGCAAATTTGATATTCGGATTTTGCTCAGCCAGCCAGATGAGATTTTGCGCTTCAGGCTCTGAGACTTCTTCAGGACCCGAATAGACCGCACTTGTACAATTGGTTGAGGCACCGATATAACCGTCATAAACAGAACCTACAGAATGGTTCCGATTCAAATCGACACCCCAGTAGTCCTGCGCTAGAGGATCGGAAAAATTCGTGTCCACACAATGGTTGGTCATATTTTTCCGCTGCCAGTTGTAATCATACATGCTGTAATGTGCGCCATCCGGATTGACGGTCGGCACGATGAAAATATCGAGATTATCGACATATTTACGTGTTTCTGGATCATGAGCATAGTTCCGTAACAGACGTTCTGCCGTTTCAATTGATACAAGAGGCGTAACCCATTCACGGGCGTGTTCCTGTGAATAAGCGAAGACGCCGGTTTTCGAACCATCGCGATGTTTTCCGATTCGGAGTGCCTTTACCGTATGCGGATCTCGGGAAATCGAATCTGGGGCATCGAGATTGTCATCCAGTTGGACGGACGCTTCAGGAGTGACGATTCCATCACCAGTTGAACCTCGGAACGTATCAGCGCTGACGAGTTCATTCCCCTCCCCGTTTAATAGCGTGGTGACATCTGATGCGGTGCTCGATACATTTCCATTTTCATCGGTTGCTAGAGACACGACAATTTCCTGCCCGTCTATGTGAAGCGATAATTCTGCTTGTTCTTCCTCAGGTTTTTCCAATGTGATGTTTATGTCATTTCCGCCTTCATGCCCCCATTCATTCGAGGTTACGACGACAGCTTCATTCGTATTATTCCCAAGGATGGCTTGTGCTTTTCTGCGATAACCGTTTGACTGATTCGGCAGCTCTATCACTTCAGCCAGTTCCGGGAACTCTTCAGCCAGGCTTTCGATCCGTTCAGTAATTTCAGTCGGGTCCATGTAGTGGTCGACGAAATCGCTGACATAGTGAGGTTTATCCGGGTCTGGTTTATCTTCTCCTAGCCATTCACTTACAGTGGTAGTGGAAGTCCCGCCTTGATTGCTTTCAATTTTGATTTGATGAGGGATTTCTTCAATCGGGAGCAGCAATTGGTGATAAAGGTATTCACCATAGTCTTCGACACGTCGAAGAGTTGCCTCTCCGCCAGATCCGATTTCTGTTCCTTTACCGGAATCCCATGTGGCAGTCAGTGCAACGTTGCTTGCAGCACCAGCACTCGTTTTTGCTTCAACATATAAGAATGTACCAGAATAATTTTCAAAGAAATTGGCACGTAATATATTGATGGAATCCACTGAGGAAGTCACTTGATCAAGCTTCTTCACCTGGGATTTTCTTTCCGCAATACGTTGTTCAGCTTCTGCTTTGGTATAGACCGTTTCGAACTCGAAGCCTTGATTACGGATTGTGTTCAATTCGGATGGCGTTACAATCGCATCGACGTCATAAGTACCGTCTTCATGCTGATGGACATGTTCAGTAAGATCAAACCCAGCTTCAACGAGTTTGTCCATTTCCGTCCGATCTTTGACATGGATGGATACAAGTGCAGCCTTTTCTTCAAAACTCTTTAGTGGCTGTGAAGTAGTGGCGATCGTAGTGTTGGGGTTGAAGAATGGGGTTGCGATCAACAAAATGGACAGGGTGACAAGTACAACGATTAAAGAACGCTTTTTCATAGTCATTCGTATGATAGACACCTCCAAATAGTTTAGAAGTTTACGATTTGCACTCCTTTCTTTCGTGTTACGAAATAGTTTAACTGGAAAAGGATGAAATTTATGTCAAAATATGCGTATGCCTGACATACTAATGGTAGGAAATATTGTAGTTAAGTGGGTATTGCGGAGGAAATAAATCGTTTAATAAATTCATGAGGTTGATATTGTTGTCGAAAAGGAAAGGGGTGCCTCGAAGTTTGAAGTAATTTTAGGAGGATGGTAGGAAAGTTGTTTAAAAGTTCTGTTCGT
Source organism: Alkalihalobacillus sp. TS-13 (assembly GCF_019720915.1). GTDB lineage: Bacteria > Bacillota > Bacilli > Bacillales > Fictibacillaceae > Pseudalkalibacillus. The sequence goes on along the minus strand of NZ_JAHKSI010000001.1, from coordinate 2,618,565 downwards.
TTTAATATTGATTTCAGCAAAATGCCCTCCCTTTCCGAGGGCGAGCCGCAAGTCTCCTCACTTGCACAGGATGTCAACACAAAAATGAAATCATTTTCGTGTCTGCGAGGAAATTTCTTAAGGAGCATTCCTTATGCTGGCTTCGACGATCACCACAGGACGTGGTGGCTTTTAGTCGAAGATCCTTTAAAAGGGTGCGGGGTCTCGCCTGGCTCGCTGTTCCCGCAGGAGTCTCGTGAATTTCACCTGAAATCAACAAACAAGCATCTTGTTTCCCCCATATCTATTCTTTTTGTTAATAATTGTAATTGTACATGTAAAAAAATCTATTTATACCTCCGCTGTCGTTTTTTTGCTGTCCTATTCAGGAAGTGTTATCAGGAATAAGCGGGTGGTTTATAATCAAAGTAAGAAAGGGAGGGAGTATGGATGGACTCAGAAAAAATCTTTAAATCGGTTTATGAAACAATCTTAAAACGTGATACCCGATATGACGGCCAATATTATGTCGGCATCGTCACGACTGGAATCTTTTGCAGACCGTCCTGTCGTTCAAGGACACCAAAACCGGAAAACGTCAGGGTTTTTAAAAGTATAGAAGAAGTACAAGAGGCAGGATTCCGTCCTTGTAAACGGTGTCGGCCTGAAAATCCGAGTAAACTTGGTCCTGATGCTGAAATCGTCCAAAGGGTGAATACAATGATTGAAAAAGATTTTGCACAAAACCTGACGCTGGATCGCATGGCCACAGCGCTGATGATGAGTCCATACCATCTCCAACGAGTCTTCAAACGGATGACTGGTACGACTCCTTCAAAGATGCTTGTCCAGAAAAGGATGGAGAAAGCAAAAGACTTACTGTCAGATCACAACACCTCAATCTCAGAGGTTGCAAAACATGTAGGGTACAGCAGCGTTTCGCACTTCTCATCTGTTTTTAAAAAGACGACAGGTTGTACACCGATTGAATATAGGTCGAAAAATCAACTTTCCAATGGGAGGAGAAAACGATGACAACAGTGTATTGGAGTTCATTCACACATCCGACGTTCCAAAACGAGCAGCTTTTTCTTGCTGCTACCGATAAAGGACTGTGTAAAATCACCTGGCCGTCGGAGAATTTTGAAACAATGACAACATGGATGGAAAAACAGATTCCTGATGCCGTATTCGTTGAGGATGAGGGGGTCATTTCCCCATATGCCAACCAATTAAACGAATATCTGGATGGAGTACGACAAGAATTCGATGTACCGCTCGATTTCAGAGGGACAGCTTTTCAAACCTCTGTATGGAACCAATTGACACAGATTCCGTATGGTCAAATTCGCAGCTATTCAGAGATTGCCGAGGCTTTGGACAATCCAAAGGCAGTTCGGGCGGTCGGAACAGCAAACGGAGCGAATCCGATTCCAATCATCACTCCTTGTCACCGGGTGATCGGAAAAAATGCTGCATTGACAGGGTTCAGGGGTGGCTTGCAGATCAAAGAAAGATTGCTTCGACTGGAGGGGTTCCATGATTACACGACACAAGGACATGCACGCTTTCAATTTTGATCAAGAGTTGAAGCAAATCATGATTCAGCCTCCACGAGAATTCAGTTTTGCCGAAACACTGCATTATCTGAGAAGATCGCCTGCGGAATGCATGCATCTGGTCGAGGATGAAAAGCTGTATAAGCTGCTCCAATTCGAAGAAAAAACAATGATCATTGAAATCAGTGAAAACGAAGAGGATACCATCCAGATTGATTTTGTGAAGGATGCACCTGACTCAGCAAAAACCTATCAGCAGGTTGCAGATTACATTGTAGAATGGTTCGATCTTAGAACCGACCTGAACCCATTTTATGAAATGGCTGAAGAGGATCCCCTATTAAGTGAATTGGTACACAAGTATTCTGGTCTCCGAGTGATCGGTGTCCCTGATTTATTCGAGGCGTTTTGCTGGTCAGTGATCGGGCAGCAGGTGAATCTTCCGTTTGCTTATACGGTAAAAAGGCGGTTTGTTGAAGCTTACGGAAAGAGTGTGGAGTGGAATGAGCGATTGTTTTGGAAATTTCCAGATCCAAAAACAATCACTTCTGTTTCAGTTGAAGATTTGAAAAAACTGCAGTTCACTGGAAGGAAAGCGGAATACATCATTGGTATCGCTGAGCTGATAGCAAATGGTCATTTGGATAAGCAATCGCTTTTAGAGGATTTTCAACAAGCAGAAAAGACCTTGCTGGCTATTCGCGGAATCGGTCCCTGGTCGGCTCATTACGTCATGATGCGGTGTCTACGTGATCGATCTGCTTTTCCGATTGGAGATGCCGGATTGCAGAATGCTTTGAAAAAACGTCTTGGAAGACAAACGAAGCCTGCACCTGAAGAAATCCGAGAACTTTTTTCACGCTGGGAAAACTGGGAAGCATATGCCGTTTTTTATCTATGGAGAAGTTTATCCGATTAGAATTGACCATTGCCAAAACCTGTGTTGTTAAGTAGCATAGGATTAATGGAAAAAAACAGCATATGGGGGATAGGCAAATGGTCGAATTCATATCGGAATATAAATGGCTATTTTTCATAGTTGGTGAGATCATTTTTTGGGGTAGTGTCATCGGATTCTTACTCGTCCGCTACCTATTCAATTTGGAGAAGCTGAGTAAATACTTGATTGTGATCTGGTTAGTCAGTGATATATGGCTATTGATGATCGGTATCATCGATTATAGGAATACTGGCGAGTTCGATACTTTCCAGGTTGTCATTACGGCTTTCCTGATCTACGCGTTGACATTCGGAAAGAATGATTTCAAAAAGCTGGATCGTTTTATCAAGAGGACTATCAAAAAGCTGAAGGGCGAACCGCTTGAGCCAGAGGATTTTAGTGAACAACAGTACGGAATGAAGCATGCAGTCCATCAGTTGAAAGGCCTTGTCATACATGTCTTATTATATGCCGCTGTCATTTTCGTTCTTTCATTGAATATGCCGTTCAGGGATTTCAGTACATTATTCAGTTCTGAGGGAACAGGGGATACGATTGATAATTTGGTGAGAAATGGACTGTTTGAACATCGCGTTGCCGCACAAGTGACGGGAATCTGGACATTGGTTGTTATTATCGATATCCTCATTACATTATCTTATTTTATATTCCCGAAGACCGAAAAGAAAAAGCAGAAGAACAGCTGGTTCTAACAGAAAGCATGGTGGTAATTATGAAAGACTTCAGAGTACTAGGGTTATCAACCAACTATATAAAAAAGCTTGAACAGCAAGGGATCACAAATCCGACACGAATACAGACAGAGTCGATTCCTTTATTAAAAAGCGGGGATGATATCGTCGCCCAAGCTCAGACAGGTTCAGGAAAAACCATGGCGTTCCTCCTACCGATGCTTGAAAAAATCGATCCAGATGAAGCGGTCATCCAGGGCTTGATCATCATGCCGACGAGAGAGTTGGCTTTGCAAGTCACGCAAGAGCTGTACAAACTTACTGAAGATGAAGACATCAATGTTTTAGCAGTGTATGGTGGACAGGATGTGATTCAACAGATCCACAAGCTTGAGGGAAGCGTCCATATCGTGATTGGGACGCCAGGACGAATCCTCGATCATGTACGACGCGGGACAATTGATTTTTCACACGTATCGATGCTTATTCTTGATGAAGCGGACCAGATGCTGCATATCGGTTTCTTAGAAGATGTTGCAACAATCATTGATCAGACATCTGAATTAAGGCAGACAGCCCTTTTTTCAGCAACGATGCCTGATGATATACGGCAGCTTGCGAACCGCTATATGCGATCACCAAAACAGATCAAGGTAAACACGAAAGGGAAGACGGTTGAGGAAATCCAACAATATGTTGTAGAGACCACTGACCGTCAAAAGCAAAGTGCCCTCTTGAAGGTCGTAAAGGAAACGCACCCGATTCTGGCGATCATTTTTTGCAGGACGCAGCGGCGGGTTAGCAAACTTTACACTGCTTTATCGGAGAAAGGGTACCTGACGGATGAGCTGCATGGCGGATTATCACAAGCGAAGCGCGAAGACGTTATGCAACGGTTCCGTAATGGGGAAGTCCATCTACTGATTGCAACAGATGTGGCCGCGCGAGGTCTTGATGTCGAAGGAGTTTCCCACATCTTTAACTATGATGTACCACAGGACGTGGAGAGCTATATCCATAGGATCGGCAGAACGGGAAGAGCAGGGGAAAAAGGAATGGCAATCACTTTCATCGCTCCAAAAGATGAGAAGGCTTTAGCAATGATTGAAAATGCAATTGATAAAAGAATTGAGCGGATGGAAGTCGTTGTTAAACCTGGTAGCCAACCTTCATCTAAGAGGTTACCCAGAGAAATGTCTTACGACGCTAACAATAGGAAACAAAGCACTCGAAAAAAAAGATGACGATTTTAAAACCATCGAGAAGATCAAATTACCGCGAATTTTTATTGGAAAATGTCTCACTACATTAGCAATGAGACATTTTAGGTTTACACTTAAAGAAAGTATAAAAATACTTTCTTCAGTATAAGCGCAACTAAGGCTCAGCCTGCGCCAAGGCTTAGCTTTGCCAAGTTTTCTTTACCACCCATATCCATAAGGTGGGTATGGGTATGGTGGTCTAAAAAGGGTTACTCCAGCAATAGCTCCGAGACCCAAACCGATTAGTCCAGCCCCTAGTAATGGAAAGAACCGACCATCTCTTTCTTCAAATGGTTGTAAGTAGACCTTTTCAGAATCCACTTTTTTGATGACCCCAATATAAGCTTTTTTGTCATAAGTCGTGATCATAACAGGCTTTTCAACATGGTATAAACATTGGTGATAGATATACTCCTTCAAAAGTTACCTCCCCAATTCTAATGAAGATTCACTTCTATAGTATGAAAAGGAGAGATTTTTGCCAGAAAGAATTATTTTGAAAGAGACGAAGTGTCAATTTTCCGTGTCCGTTTATTAGGTCTAACTCCAGACTTTTGAAAAAGGAAAGAGGAGACTTCCTAATTGTATGTAAAAAAGGAATGAATAAGAAATTTTCATATAAATATAAGACTTTATTTTTTCGGAAATTGTGTTTCGTCATATCTTTTTTATCTAAAAGGGAGTAAAATATTGCTGAAATAGATGAACGAAGGGGATGTTATGTATGGGAAAAATCATACTTAGTGTACCGTTCTTTTGGTTTATCTTGAGTAATGCAGCATTTGCACAAACGACAGTGGACCAAACAGAACACCCACTTACGTTATACTTGATTGCAAGTATACCAATTTTATTTTTCACGATTTTAATATATATTTTCGGAGACTATCGGAAGTTTTTCTGGAGAAAACGAGCTTTATTTTTAATATCACGCTCATCAGCAGATAAAGTCATCTCAATAAGAGATTGCCATAAAATCTCGAAGGCGAAAAAACATCTATATAGAGGAACTGACGTTTTTTAATGTCAGTTCCTCTTCTTTTAAGGCTACATTTGTTCAAGATAGTCTTGGAATTGCTCAAGATTGCCTCGTAATTGCTCATGATCCCCTCGAAACTTTATTAACTAACCTGAAATTTTATTTCATACTTTTATCCTATTTATAAAATTTTGAAACAATTGGAGGCGTTTTTTTGATATATCTATGTATGAAAAGGTTTCAGAAAATTTTAAAAATATAAGGAGGATTGTTTATGTTAGGATTTTTGCAAAGAATCGGTAGGGCATTGATGCTGCCGATTGCCATCATGCCCGCAGCGGCATTACTTTTACGTTTGGGACAAGATGATTTATTAGGGATCCCGTTTATTGCAGCTTCTGGTAATGCTATTTTTGCCCATCTGCCACTTCTTTTCGCGATTGGAGTAGCAATCGGGTTATCCAAAGACTCGAATGGCGCTGCCGGATTAGCGGGTGCGGTCGCTTTTTTCGTGTTGACAGAAGGGACAAAAGCCATTAATGAAGAAATCAATATGGCTTTCCTCGGGGGTATTTTATCTGGGGTCATAGCTGGATTGCTTTACAATCGTTTTCATGATATAAAATTACCAGATTACCTCGCCTTCTTTGGAGGAAGACGATTTGTACCCATCATCACGGCTGGGGTGATGGTTGTACTGGCAGGTCTTTTCGGATTCGTGTGGCCTCCAATCCAGGATGGCATCAATGCAATTGGTCAATGGATCATCGATGCAGGGGCAGCAGGCGTCGGAATCTATGGGGTTCTCAACCGATTACTCATTCCGATCGGTCTGCACCATGTTATCAATAGTCTCGTCTGGTTCGTATTTGGCGAATATAACGGAGCGACTGGTGATCTGCATCGTTTCTTTGCAGGTGATCCAGAAGCAGGAATATTCATGACTGGCTTCTTCCCGATCATGATGTTCGGTCTCCCTGCAGCATGTTTTGCAATGATTGCTGCTGCTAAAAAGGAAAAGAAAAAAGCGGTCACCGGATTGTTAGTCGGGATTGCCTTCACTTCCTTCCTGACAGGTATTACAGAACCGATTGAGTTCTCTTTCATGTTCTTATCACCTATTTTATATGGCGTGCATGCTTTATTGACTGGTAGTGCAATGGTGGTTACGTACGCGTTGGACATCCATCATGGATTCGGGTTTTCCGCAGGTGCTATCGACTACATTCTGAATTTCGGACTTGCCCAGCGGCCGTGGCTATTGTTCATCGTTGGTCTTATATATGCAGCCATTTATTTTGTCGTATTCTATTTCCTTATCAAGGCATTGGATCTGAAAACACCGGGTCGTGAAGATGATGAGGACATGGCTGACGTTGATGGTCCCGTTAAGGTTGATTCTGGTGACAAATATGAAGATATGGCTTACCACTTCATCAAAGCACTGGGTGGTAAATCAAATATCCAATCGATTGACAGCTGTGCAACCCGTCTTCGATTAAATATTGCAGATATGAACGCAATTGATGAACAGGCATTGAAAAGACACGGAGCAAAAGGGGTTATGAAAATTGACCGGAGAAATCTCCAGGTAGTTGTCGGTACGAATGTCGAGTTCGTTGCCACCGCCATGCAGCGTCAAATGGCAGCCAATGAAGAGAGGCTTCCTCAAGAATCGGTTGCCGTTGATGTCGGAAAATCATCTGCTAGATCGGCCTTTGGTGAAAATGATTTTGCCACGCCAATTGAGGGACGAATCATTCCGATTACCGATGTGGATGACCCGACGTTTTCTGAACGGATGATGGGAGACGGTTTTGCGGTTGTACCGACCGGAAAAACGGTCATCTCTCCAGTCGATGGAAAAGTTATCAATCTGTTCCCGACAAAACATGCGATCGGCATTGAATCGAAAAATGGCTATGAAATCCTGATACATGTTGGGTTGGATACAGTAGAGTTGAATGGTGAAGGATTCCAGGCCTATGTCAAAGTTGGTGATGAAGTGAAACAAGGGCAAAAATTACTGGAGTTGAACCTAGGCTATCTTCAAAAGAATGCAAAATCTACCGTTACACCGATCATCTTCACTAATCTGGATGAGAGTGAAAGAGTCGAGTTGAAGAAATCTGGAACGATTAATCAAGGCGAAACAAACGTCATTGAAATTACAAAATAATTTATGTATATGAGTGGAGCTGCCTCTATGGGTCAGCTCTGTTTTTTTAAGTTCGTTGATTGTTGTGAAAAAATAGCGGACCCCAGAGACCTTATTTTCATTTGTAAAAGATAGAGTCCTGTATGTCCGTTAAATTTGAAAGAGTTTGGTTCAGAGTCTGTCCAGAAAAGGCGCTAATTGGAACAGGAAGAAGAGAAATCATCGAAAGACTGTCCCAGGTAAGCGCTCATTCGAACAGCAAGGGTGTCCGTTAAGAATTGCCCTCAAGACTTTTTCAGGGAAAGAGCTCTACAACAATGGCTCATCATCAATTAAGAAACATACTTTGAAATAAAACTTCAAAATTCTGCACTATAATTGACATAATATTTCAAAAATAATTAATTAGGACTGAATCAAAGGTCTTAATTAACGTCCCTTAATCGGTTGTTAGGGACTTAAGTGGTATAGACAACTTGTTTTCCCCTTAGGTAACCTGAAAGTAGATTTTGGAAGCACTTACATTTTCAAGAATGGAAGGAGGGCTGCAGCTTCATAGCTCTATACGATCAACTATGAAAAAGGAGGTACTATGAAAACCAAAACATTGACTGTTACCTTAGCGGCTTTGTTGGTATGTTCAAGTTCAGTAGCAGGTAGTACTTTAGCGCAAGCGAATGACAATCATCCTGTAGCTCCTAGCATTGAACAAAATGAAACTAAGAGCAATAGCAGTAATGCTCATCCTGCTTTTTCATGGGGAAATCCCGGTCCGGTTTTACCCATTCTCAAACCAGAATCGATAAGGGGGGCAGGGATGAGGAGTGAACCGTTACAAGAAATCGATGGTGTGATGGACACGATGATCGAAGACGATGTCATGCCAGGTGCAGTAGCGTTGGTGGCAAGGCGCGGCCATATTGTTAAACACGAATCTTATGGGTATGCAGCTCGTTATACGGATGACAGCAAAAATGAAATGGAAAATCCGATCGAGATGCAAGACGATACGATATTCGATCTTGCGTCCATCAGTAAAATCTTCACCACTACTGCAGCAATGAAACTTTACGAAGATGGCTATTTTGAATTGGATGACCCAGTAGCAGATCACCTTCCGGAATTTGCAGAAAATGGAAAGGGTAACGTGACAATCAGGCAATTGATGACCCACACCTCAGGTTTTACAGCATGGATTCCTCTCTATACGCAAGGCGATAGCCGTGAGGAACGGCTTCAGATCGTATTTGCACACCCTCTTAACAATGAGCCGGGAACGACTTATACATACAGCGATTTGAACATGATCACACTCGGTGCATTGGTTGAACGTCTTTCAGGCAAGCGGCTCGATCAATTTGTAAAAGAGAATATCACCGATCCGTTAGGCATGGACGATACGATGTACAACCCGCCAGAATCCCTCAAAGAACGGATTGCTACAACAGAATACCAGTCATGGACCAATCGCGGTCTTGTTTGGGGGGAAGTGCATGATGAAAATGCCTGGTCCCTGGATGGAGTGGCTGGACATGCTGGCGTATTTTCCACAGCAGAGGATCTTGGCAAACTTGCACACATGTATGTGAATGACGGGCGGTATGGAAACAAGCAGATCCTCAAGCCTGAAACTGTCAAACTACTCGTTGAAAACCAGATTCCAGAGTTTCCTGGAAATGACCATGGATTAGGATGGGAGATTCAGCAAGGCTGGTTTATGGATGCCCTTTCCTCCAGTTCAACAGTTGGCCACACCGGTTACACAGGGACGTCGATCGTAGTCGATTTGAATAATGCAACAATCGCAATTCTTTTAACAAATCGTGTCCATCCGACGCGAAACACAGTTTCTACGAATGTTGCAAGACGCGCGTTTGCCAGACAGGTAGCTGACGCTATTCCAGTTGAGATGATTGATAAAAGTCCGGCGTGGTTCTCTGGCTATGGGGATGCGATGGAGCGTTCTCTTACAGCTGAAGTCGATCTGAGTGGACCTGCAACGCTGACCTTCGATACCTGGTACAGGCTCGAGTCTGGTTACGATACAGGAAAATTCGAAGTTTCAGAGGATGGGGAAAGCTGGTCTCAGATCCATGATTCGTTTACTGGAAGTAGTGAATGGAATCAAGTTCAAGTAGAAGTGCCGGCTAATGCAAAATATGTGAGATTCCGTTATGAAACGGATAGCTACACGAATGGACGCGGCTGGTACATCGACAATCTGAAATTGGAACTGGAAGATGGGGCGGAAATGACCCCAGACTTTTCTGGTGAAGGTTGGGAGCTCCGAGACTTTTAATCTCTAAAACTAAACGGGAGGGATTACAGTGAAAAAATGGTACGTCATGGTCATAACGACTGTTCTTGTCTTGTCAACGGTGGCTGTAGGACTTACCACCAACGCTGATGGAAAAGGGAAAGGAAAACAAGTAAAACTTGGAGTTGAAGTCTTGTTGGATGAACAGAAGGATCTGATTGAAGGGCAGAAGGTAGGACTGATCACGAATCCGACAGGCGTCGATCAGGAGCTTAATAGCATCGTAGATCTGCTCCATAACGATCCGGACGTGAATCTGACAGCCTTATACGGACCAGAACATGGCGTGCGCGGGAGTGCGCAGGCTGGGGAATATGTGGAGTTCTACATTGATGAAGAGACAGGACTTCCGGTCTACAGCCTTTATGGTCAAACAAGAAAACCGACTCCTGAAATGCTTGAAAACGTAGATGTCCTTCTATTTGATATCCAGGATGTCGGCACTCGCTTCTATACGTATATCTACACAATGGCATACGCAATGGAAGCAGCAGCCGAAAACGATATCCCGTTCATCGTTTTGGACCGCCCGAACCCGATCAGCGGAACAAAAGTGGAAGGACCAGTACTTGACCCAGACTACAGTTCATTTGTCGGAATGTATCCGATTCCGCTTCGTCATGGCATGACAGTGGGTGAGCTGGCACGCTTGTTCAATGAAGAGTTCGAACTCGGAGCAGATCTGACAGTTGTTGAAATGGATAATTGGAAACGGAATATGTATTACGATGATACATCGCTTGAATTTGTTCTTCCATCACCTAATATGCCGACAGTAGATACAGCCCTCGTCTACCCAGGTGCAGCTTTGATTGAAGGAACGAACGTATCGGAAGGAAGAGGGACGACAAAACCGTTCGAATTGATTGGAGCACCGTTCATCAACAGTACCGAACTAGCTACGGAATTGAATGACTTGAAATTACGCGGAGTTACATTCCGTGCAGCGTCGTTTACACCTGTGTTTTCAAAGCATCGTGGTCAGTTGAGTCATGGTGTCCAGCTGCATGTGACAGATCAAAAAGCTTTTTCACCAGTGGAAACCGGTCTTCACCTCGTGAAAACCATTCATGACATGTACCCTGAAGAGTTTGATTTCCGTGCTGAAAACAGTGCAGGAGTGTCATTCTTCGATTTATTGATTGGAAACGGATGGGTGCGTGATGCGATTGAGGAGGGACAATCCGTAAAAGAAATCAAAGCTCAATGGCAGGATGACCTCGAACAATTCAAAAATACACGCGAACAATATCTGCTTTATTGATTTAGGAGATCGGTTTGATGTTAAAAGGTGGATTAATCAGCATCCAAGAATGTATGCCTTCCTTGAAGCCCTCTGAACGGAAAGTGGCTGAATATATTTTGACCAACCCTGGCGAAGTAGTGAACTTATCCGTCCAGAAGCTTGCGAAAAGGACACAAGTCAGTGAAGCGACGATCATCCGCCTTTCAAGAGCCCTCAGCTATAAAGGATTTCAGGAATTGAAACTGAGGATTGCAGGTGATCTTGCCCAATTCAATAACAATAACCATTCCTATCAGGAAATACCGACTAACGGTTCGATAGCTTCCATGATCGGGACGATTTCACATAACAACATCCAATCCATCAATGATACCCTTTCAGTCCTTTCTCTTGAACAGGTTGAAGCGGCTGTGGACGTATTGAGCAAAGCCAGGAAAATTGCTATATACGGCATTGGGGCTTCAGCAGTCATTGCACAGGATTTCAAGCAGAAACTGACAAGAATCAATCGTTGGTGTGAAGCGGCGTTCGACTTTGATACCCAGGGGACGATCAGTGCGAATTTGACAGACGCAGATGCTGCATTCGGCATTTCTTATTCAGGAAGGACAAAAGATGTAATTGAATCCTTGAAGATCGCAAAAGAAAAGGGAGCCAAAACGATTTCACTGACGAAATTCGGTACTAATCCTGTAGCCGACCTTACGGATATTAATCTGTTCACAAGTTCATTGGAGCAGAGTATCCGAAGTGGAGCAATGAGTTCCCGGATCTCCCAGTTGAATGTGATCGACATTTTATATATCGGAATGACGAGCAGGAAATATGATGAAAGCATTGATGCACTCGAAAGGACAAGAAAAGCGGTGCAAGTATCAAAGCAAATGGATTGATGATTCGGTGATTTAAACTGTTACTAGTTGGACGTGGTGGCTGTTAGTCGAAGATCCTTAATTGCCTGCGGGATCACGCTTAGCTTGCTTTCCCGTAGGAGTCTCGCATATTTCCAACTTTATTGGTTTTTACGCATCATCAACAATCAAATAGCACCAGCTTTATTAAACATTAATTAGGAGGGGTTCAATGTGATGAAACGGTGGTTCAGTTTGTTTCTTGGGGTGCTCTTACTTTTGTCCCTTGCACTTGCAGGGTGCAATAGTACAGGCGGTAGCGACTCTGATAGCAACGGGGATGACTCCAGTGGTGATGTCCTGACGATCGGAAGCTGGAGAACGGAAGACAAGGCTGCCTATGACAAAATCATCGAGGCGTTTAATGAAGAACATCCAGACATCAAGATCGAGTTCAAGCCTTCAAAAAATACGGAATACGATACGATCCTCAATACAGCTCTACAAAGTGGCGAAGGACCTGATATCATCCAGCTCCGTCCATACGCACCTGGAATGGAACTTGCGAAAGCAGGGTACCTTGAGCCGCTTGATGATCTAGAGGGAATCGATACTTTTACGGATGATACGATTTCTGCTGCTACATCTGAAGACGGCAAAATCTATGGTGTCCCTTTGTCGCTGAATTCTGCGCAAATGTTCTACAACAAGAAAATCTTCGAGGAACATGGATTGGAAGAGCCGAAAACGTGGGATGAGTTCATCGATCTGAACGAAAAGCTGAAATCAGAAGATGTAACACCAATCGCACTCGGGACGAAAGAAGGCTGGCTATTATCATTAGCCCATTCGATTGTCGGTCCTGCACATTATGGGGCTGGCGAATTTGTAGAACAAATCACCTCAGGGGATAAAACATTCACGAGCGATGAATTTGTTTCTTCACTTGAGGCGATGGATGAGTTGAAGAAATACTTCCCGGATAATTACGAAGGTCTCGGGATGGAAGATATCCGTACGCTTTTCTTTACTGAAGAAGCTGCAATGTTCCCATTAGGAAGCTGGGAAATCGAGGTGCTTCGTGAAATGAATCCTGAGTTGGAGCTTGGATTCTTCCCAATGCCATCTGCTGAAGGTAAGGAACCTACCATGACGACCTGGGTGGATGGATCCTATGGAATCAATGCCAATTCGAAAAATAAAGAAGATGCGAAGAAATTTCTGGAGTTCATGACAACAGAAAAATTTGCAAAACTATTTTCGGATGAGTTGGCGCGGATCCCTGCAGTTCCAGGAGTAGAAACAGAAGATGAACTGGTCACTGCGATGGCTGAAGCATCCAATACGGATTCTACCCCTTACATGATGCTCGTTCATTTCAACAAAGGGAATCCGACAACGAAGGCGACACTTGAGACTGAACTTCAAGGGATGTATCTCGGAAAACAATCATCTAAAGATGTTGCTGAAAAGCTGCAAGGAAACGCTGAAACGTATTTCGAACCATTTCAATAAATGATGACTGAATAACATTTAAAGAAAGTATAAATACTTTCTTCAATATAAGGGCAACTAAAGCTCAGCCTGCGCTAAGGCTTGGCTTTGCCAAGATTTCTTTAAGGTGGCGAGGATCGATGGAGCTCGAAACGAAAACGAACATACCTACAAAATCTAAGAGTAAGAAGGATTGGAGAAAGATGATCATCCATCTTTTTCCGATCCCCGCCCTCGCTATATATGTTACTTTCATCATTTATCCGTTGTTCGCTGCCTTTTCTTATAGCCTTTTTGATTGGCAGGGGATCAGAAGGGGTGCGTTCATCGGATTCGAAAATTTCATCGCTCTCTTTACTAGAGAACCTTTCAACAGTATGTTCTGGAATGCATTTGAAAATAACATCATCTACTTTCTATTAGAGATGGTAGTACAAAATGGGATCGCCTTCATGCTCGCCTATATCATTTATAAAAAAATCAGATTCGCGGAGTTTTTCAAGGCTGCTTATTTTTTACCCCGCTTACTGTCGGTCATTATCGTAGGTTTTTTGTGGAAGCTGATTCTGAACCCGAACTTCGGTGCCATGAATGTCTTTTTGGAAAAGATAGGGCTGGAAAGCTGGGCCAAGGCTTGGCTCGGTGACCCTGACACTGCTCTGATCGCAATCATTCTCGTAAACTCGTGGTTTGGTCTCGGGTTTGCAGTATTGATTTTCCTTGCTGGCTTACAGGGGATTCCAAATGATCTGATCGAGGCGGCTCGACTGGATGGAGCGACTGGATTCAAGTTGATCCGAAAAATCATCCTGCCATTGATGATCCCATCGATCACTATCATGACAGTACTGACTTTCATCCATGCATTTGAAGCATTCGAGCTCGTCTATGCGATGCAAGGCTCAATGGGTGAACCGTATTATTCCACGGATACATTAGCCGTCTATTTCTATAGATTAGCATTCGGTTCAGGAGGAGCAAATTCAGCAGCAATCGGTTTAGGTTCAGCATTGGCAGTCGTCCTGTTCATGATCATTGCGACAATTTCGGCGTTGTTTTTGTTTGTGTTGCGGAGGCGTGAGGTCCAAATGTAGGTTGTAGATTTGTGATAACCGTCGAGCTTCGTTGTCAGCTGTGTTCGCTCACATCCTCATGTACCTAAAGTACACTCCGGTGATCGCTCACGTGCTTCCTCGAATCTCTAGGTTCTGACAAATCTACTATTATGGAAGTGATAACCGTCGAGCTTCGTTGTCAGCTGTGTTCGCTCACATCCTCATGTACCTATAGTACATTCCGGTGATCGCTCACGTGCTTCCTCGAATCTCTAGGTTCTGACAAATCTACTATTATGGAAGTGATAACCTTCGAGCTTCGTTGTCAGCTGTGTTCGCTCACATCCTCATGTACCTAAAGTACATTCCGGTGATCGCTTACGTGCTTCCTCGAATCTCTAGGTTCTGACAAATCTACTATTATGGAAGTGATAACCGTCGAGCTTCGTTGTCAGCTGTGTTCGCTCACATCCTCATGTACCTATAGTACATTCCGGTGATCGCTCACGTGCTTCCTCGAATCTCTAGGTTCTGACAAATCTACTATTATGGAAGTGATAACCGTCGAGTTGTTCACTCTTGGTTTCCGGAAAGTTCTACTTTTCTAGGAGGGAGAATATGAAAAACCATATCGCATCCAGATCCATCTATTATTTAATCGCATTCGTCTTTGCGGTGATCAGTGTATACCCCATCCTGTTGATGGTTTATTCTTCCTTCAAGACGAATGCTGAAATTTTTAAGAATCCGTTGTCGATTCCGAAATCTTTCAGTCTTGAACCCTATCAAAAGCTCCTTGAGCAAATACCGTTCTTCACTTTCTTCTGGAACAGTGTTTTTGTCAGTGCGGTATCAGTCATTTTCATTCTCTTGTTCGGATCGCTCGCAGCTTTTTACATTGCGAGATATTCATTCTGGTGGAATAACTATTTGTTCTTCTTTTTCTTGATCGGTATGATGATTCCGATCAAATTGGGGATCGTACCTTTGTTCATGCTGATGAAGGATTTGAGTCTCATCAATTCCCTATGGTCACTCGTGTTCCTTTATACAGCAACTGGAATTCCATTATCCATCTTGATTTTGACCGGTTTTTTCCGAACCATGCCTAAAGAGTTGGAAGAAGCAGCCCGTATGGATGGGGCGACAGATATCAAGGTTTTCTGGCATGTGTTGCTTCCGATCATGAGACCTGCGCTTGGAACTGTGATGATCATTAATTTCATCCAATCGTGGAATGATTTCTTTTTCCCTTTAGTATTCATTACTGATGAAATGAAGAAGACGATTCCGGTCGGGATGCTTTCGTTATTCGGTGAATATTCTGCGGATTGGGGAGCGTTATTCGCAGGATTGACGCTCTCTTCTTTACCGATGATCGTCCTGTTTTTCATCGCTTCCAAACAATTCATGGATGGTCTGACAGCAGGAGCGGTCAAATAGACTTTTAAAAACAAAGAGAAAAGCATGATCCGCAAAGGCGGTAAGTATGGATAGGGCGACAGGAGGACAGTTATGATCAATAAAAACATGTTAACAGAGCAACGGAATAAGGAATCAGAAAAGCTGGATACCTTTTCTGTCCAAGAAATTATTCAGGTCGTGAATCGTGAAGATAAAACTGTTGCCGATTCTGTGGAGAGAAGCATACCTCAAATCACAAAAGCCATTGAAAAAATCGTTGAAGTGATGGAAAGAGGAGGTAGATTATACTATATCGGAGCCGGGACAAGTGGCCGACTGGGAATACTGGATGCGTCGGAATGTCCGCCTACCTTCGGTGTGGCTGATGACTTAGTCAATGGGATCATTGCTGGCGGAGACGAAGCACTCAGGACGGCAATTGAGAATGCAGAAGATAATGAAATGGCAGGCAGGAATGATGTAGAGGATGTCGTTACAGAAAAGGATGCAGTTGTTGGGATCACTTCTAGCGGCAGGACCCCATACGTGATTGGCGGAGTCAGAAAAGCTGCACAAATCGGTGCGTTGACCGCAGGGTTATCTTGCAATCCCAACGCGGAATTAAGTCGGTGCGTTCGGTATCCGATCGAGATTTTGGTTGGGCCGGAAGTGGTGACAGGCTCGACGAGATTAAAGGCTGGTACTGCGCAAAAGATGGTCTTGAATATGATTTCGACGACTGTCATGATCAAGCTCGGAAAAGTGTATGGAAACCTGATGGTGAATGTGCAGGCAACCAACGAAAAACTGAGGCATCGAGTCGTCCACATCATCCAAGAGGTGACTGGGGTGGATGAAAAAACTGCACAGAAATATAGCAACTCCGCAAAAGGAGATGCACGAGCCGCGATTCTCATGATCATGTTCCAAATTCCCTATGAAAAAGCGAGAGAAGCGCTTAAGGAAAATAATGAACATTTTCCGAAGGCGATGAAAAGTTTGGTTGAAAGATAAGATTTGGAACATAGGTCTAAAGTCTTCGTTTTGTAGGTAATTTTTTGTTTTTGTAGCTATTTCCAATTTTTGTATATACTACCTTTATTTTTGTAGATAATTATAAAAAGAGGAACTTTGCATATGTTGCGGAGCCCTCATAACTATGTTTTATTAAAAATCTACCCGAAATTAATTGCATCACACCCCAAATACTTGATTTAACTCTTACTCCTATAAAAAGAAAAGAGTGCTCTGAAAGGAAAAAGCCTTTCCAGCACTCTTTTTCTATTAAATCGAAATTTCTATCAGGTTATCATCTTCGTTCAGGTGTTTTTCCAGCTCTTCCAGTTTAATAGCAAATCCGCCTTCACGGTAACGGTTCAAAAGAGTTTCAGTTTCGACATTGGCTCCGTTTACCTTGACCGACTTTTCTTCGTTATCGAGTGAATAGATGAAGGCTACCGGACGATCGAGAACCCTGAACTCGAACCTCAGTCCGTTCAGTTCATCCGATAGAACCGGGTCAATGATCAAACGACCATCTTCTATACGGATACCAAGAGCATTCGAGATTAGTTGATTCATATAAATCCCAGGACCGCTTGAATAGATGCGCCATCCACCTTTGACTGGAACGGTGCCTTTACGAAGTTCATCAAACCGTTCCTGAGCTTCATAGCGTGTATTGAATTTTCCGTCCGAACTGCTGAAATAGGTGTTGCTCTGGCGCAATTCCGCATTCGGTACGACATCCTTCAATCCGATTGGGTTGATGATTTCAAGCCCTTTCCAGACCTCATCCCCGTGACCAAGCTTTGCCATCGCCTCCACAAAACGGATATGCGCATGGACGTATTGCAATCCGATTTCCCGTCCGAAATTCGCGGCTTGTTCTGCACGTTTGAAATGCGTACTCACTCCACCTGCATAGTTTGCTGGACGGTTCATCAAGCGGACACCATCTGGACAATAGAGGTGCTCTTTGATCAGTTCATAATGTGACTTAGCTTGCTCGGGTGTGAAAAGCTCGCTGATGATGCTTCGATTCATCGGAATCAACCGATAGTCGATTCCGGTCTTTGTGTCTGTCGGGTGGATCATCAATTCAGGCTGATATCTATTCTCCATGTAAAGGAAACCTGGCAGGACATCTGTCTTGAACATGAAGCGGTTATAGTCTTCTTTAATGCCGAATGCCAGTGTTTTCAGCTCAATCGCTTCCTGATGATCGACCCGTTCCAGCACTTTCGATAGCTGGTGGATCACTTGATAGGTAAGGGCGACTGTCCAGCTGCTGGCCATGTATTTTTTCAATTGCTGGTTCGCTGGCTGCAGGGTGTCATCCCAATCCCCATCGTCATATGAAGACAAGAACGTATCGTGTAAAAAGTGGCTCTTGATATAATCGATCTGCTTTTTAATATGTTCGATCAGCGTCTCTTTTTCATTGCTGAAATTGAAACCATCTCTTAAAGTATAAGGAATTTCTTCTTTTAAAATTCCAAAGTCCCCTGTAGCACGGACGTAATCGCTCACGACCTTCAACGGCCAGACAATGACATCACCATGGCTTTCATGCGCCTGGATCTTGAAGTATTGATCGAACATGAACCATTGCGGCCAGCTGCCATCATCTCCGTATTGATGCGCATAAAGCGTCTGGATGATTTCACGGACTGATTCATAATTTTGTGTGGCCAGGAAGTATTCGGTCGGACCCTGGCAAACATCCCTTGTTCCCCATGCTGCACCGCCGTACTGTTCAAGACCGTGCGGGACAGAATAGTGGACGAGCATGTTATGCGTGTACCACCAGGACAGGGTGTTCAGTTTATCAATCTGTTTTGAAGATGAAGCAGTTGTCGAGAGTTTGAACCCGTTCATCACGTCAGCATAATAGCGGCGATATTTCTCAATCTCTTCTGCCACATCTTTTTGAATGAAATCCATTTCTTCGCCATGAAGCAAGCCCTGGATCGTTACAGTCCAATCACTTGAAGGACTAAGATCCAATACGGATAACGAAGTGGATTTCGGCTCAAGACCACGAGAGAAGATCTGTTCGTCTGTCAGCTTGATCTCAGCTCCGTCCACCTTCATTCGATAGCAAAGTTCAGGAAACACTTGTGCACTGTCTGCATTATCAGCTGCACTGTAAACGATCGTTTCTCCTTGTTGTTCGACATTGAAGGGAACTTCGAATTCATTGTTGTTCATCGTAACCTGATTGGATAACAAGAAACGATATGCTTTCCCTTTTTCAGAGCGGACATTCAAACGAACTTCAGGTGTGTCAACGGTCGTATGGTTCGTCACGACAATCAGATCATCTTCTGTTTTATAAAACCAGCGGGTGTAATTAAAGCCGATTTCGAAAAGGGACGGGATGCCGAGCAGATGATACGTACCATCGATTTCGATATAAAGCCGTTGTCCGGATGTTTTCATGACGTTCAATGCATTCCGTGTATTCGTAAGCATTTTGTTGAACGAGGTATTTCCGACGACGAGCTGGGAATTGAACACACCAGTCATATAAGAGGTGGTCGTCATGACATTTTCGGTCAATCGGTCGTTATGGCCGCTCATCAGAATGTGTCCATGAGGACGTTCAACGAGTCGTTCTTTTCCTTTTAAAACGACATGCTCATGCGTGTCTGTGAAAAACGAGAGCAATGCCCCATCTTGATGTTCCTCGTGCTTGCGGACAGGGAAGAGGCTGTGAATCTCTTCTTCATTCATGTCTACGGTCTGTAAAGGTTTACCGAACTCTGAGGATAACGAAATTTTTTCAACAGGGTGGAATTCTATTTCTTCCGTTCCCTCGACCTGTTTCCAGGCAGCAAGGATTTCATCTTCAAATGCTAAGGAAGTGACGGCTTCGGGGTGGTCTTCTTTAAAGAGTCCGTAAAAGACGACGCGGTCCTTTCCTTTAAGTGACTTGCGCTCTGATTGCAAAGCAATGTAAGCGAACTCGTATTGGTAGATTTCATTTGCTAGTGATTCTTTGGACAACGCCTCGGGTTCATTCGTTTCACGATAAGAGGTGCCGAAAAATTGGAACCCGTCTGTTGAAAATCCTTTCACCTCATTCAATGACCCTTGTTGGAGGTAAGGGAATCCGGATTGCATCGACTGGTTTTGACGGGAGCAGACGACAAACCCACGCTTTGCATCCTCATAAACGGTGTGATCCGTATATTGGGAGATGTAGGCTTCATTCGAACGGACTGCCCCTTTATCAGCCAAACCGAGATCCTGCCCATAAATCAGATCATACTCGATACCTGACCCCTCCAATTTAACGTCCCAGAACCAGACTCCTGAATCCGTCAAAATGAAAGAGACTTCATAGTGGACATTTTCAAAGACACCCGACCATTTGAGAGCGAATTCTGCTACAGCCATTTTACTATTCGAGTGGATGCCGATAAGCGGAATGACTTTTATCTCGTCATTTTGAAAAAGACGAAGGTATAGGTTGTTAAGGGAACCGTCAATCGGGTTCCCTTGTACCTGGTTGATCATCGTGGATTGATGGGATGCTTCAAAAAGATCCCCGGTATTTAAGAAAGAGAATTGCAGGTTTCCTGAACGGATTTGATACTTATGATCAGTTTGTAAAAGTATAGACAATGATAGCACCTCTATTTTTCTAGTTTGAACGGATGTGCACTGACGTCTCGGCTGTTCGATCCGATGTAAGCGACGAAATCTCCCGGATCACTTTCGAAACGAAGGTCCGAATGATAGTAGCGAAGCTGTTTTTCCGATAAAGTGAACGTGACTTGCGCCGTTTCACCAGGAGCAAGCGAAATCTTCTTGAATCCTTTCAGCTCTTTCATCGGGCGGACGACTTCTCCAGAAACGTCGCGGACATAAAGCTGAACCACTTCTTCACCACTCACATCCCCGTTATTCGTGACATCGACGGTCAATTTCAATGTTTCATCTGCCTTTAAGACATCATTGGATAATGTGGCATCACTGTATGAAAAAGTCGTGTAGCTTAATCCATAGCCGAATGGGAAGAGCGGTTCATTCGGAATATCCAGGTATTGTGAGACATAGCGGACTTGTGCGTCAGGCGCACCCTTCGGACGTCCCGTATTGTAACTGTTATAATAGACCGGTACCTGACCGACAGAATAAGGGAAGGACATGGTCAATCGCCCAGATGGGTTCGCATCACCATACAACAGATCAGCGACTGCTGAGCCCGCTTCAGAACCAGGATACCAGGCTTCTAGTACTGCATCCGCTTGATCAGCAACACCGTGTAAATCCAGCGGCCGTCCATTGAACAAGACTGCGACGATAGGTTGTTTCAACTCTTTTAAAGCCTGGATCAGATCAAGCTGTGCTTGCGGCAAACGAATATCTGCCCGGCATCCAGCCTCTCCGCTCATTCCAGAATCTTCACCAAGGGCAAGGACGATGACATCGGCATCTTTTGCAGCTTGAAGAGCTTCATCAATTTGGTCTTGTGATACCGCTTCTACTTCACTTCCTTTAGCGATTGAAAGGTTCTGAGAGTCGAGCTTCGTTTTGATCCCATCGCTTAGTGTTACTGCATCCTCTCTTGAACCAATCCATGACCACGGTCCAAGGAGATCGTTGTTTTCTGCGAATGGTCCGATCAGTGCAACTTTCTGTTCTTTTTTGAGCGGGAGGACACCTTCATTTTTCAACAGTACTGCTGATTTTGTTGCCAGCTCGTGAGCAGCCTGACGGTGGGAAGAAGAAAAGACGATCTCTTTTTCTAATTCTTCATCGGTCCCTCGGTACGGGTTGTCAAATAGTCCTAGTTTTTGTTTCAATTCTAGAATTCTAAGAACAGCTTCATCGATCAAACTCTCGCTGAGCACATTTTCTTCAACTAATTCTTTCAAGTGATCGACATAACAAGGTGTCATCATTTCAATGTCCACACCTGCAGTCAACGCTTTGAGTGCAGCTTCTTTTTCATCTGCCGCTATCCCATGAGGAATCAGTTCTTTCACTGCACCCCAATCCGAGATGACGACGCCGTCGAAGCTCCACTCTTCACGGAGAAGATCGCGCATCAATTTTTTGTTACCTGTTGCAGGAATGCCGTCTAAAATATTGAAGGCTGTCATGACCATTTCACAACCTTCATCTAGTGCAGCTTTATAGGCTGGCAAATAGTATTCGCGCAGTTGTCTTTCGGACATATCGACAGTATTGTAATCACGGCCGCCTTCAGGAGCACCATAAGCAGCGAAATGTTTAACACAAGCTGCGACACGATGGTTGTCACTCGTAAGATCCTCACCCTGATATCCACGTACAAAAGCGCGTGCGAATTCACTATTCAAGTATGGATCTTCACCAGTCGATTCCATTACCCGACCCCAGCGTGGATCACGAACCAAGTCGACCATTGGGGAGAATGTAACATGAACACCCGATACGGCAGCTTCTTTAGCTGCAATTTTTGCGCTGTTTTCTGCCAACTCCAAATCCCATGAACAACCGATGGCTAGCGGAACTGGGAATATTGTTTTGTACCCATGGATGATATCCGACATGAACAACAATGGAATTCCTAACCGATTCTCTTCTAAATGAGTTTGTTGAATCTTCCTCGTCATTTCGGCTCCGGAAGCTCCTAATACGGAACCGCTATTGTTTACGACATCCTTTGTGATACCCATTTCAGCCATTGGACCGGTGATTTGCCCTTCATTTGAAGCACCTTTGTAAAATGGGGCAGCCAATTGGATCAATTGCGCAATCTTTTCGTCTAACGTCATCTTGTTTACAAGTGAAGTAAGCTGTTCGCTCATATTCATCCTCCCGAGAGTTTAATTGATATTGGTGTTTTTCGTATAAAATGTTGTTTTTACAATTTAGAAATAACTTGCTTTCCGCGGGCACAAGAAAAGCGAAAACGACCCGGTTAGGCACGTAGGTCACTAGAATACTGACGAGGAGGCTGTCGCCGCCGCAGGAAGTTTGAAGTGATCCAAGTGACTGGTCGCTGAGCTAGACATCACTTCCATGCATAAGCCCTAGATCTGCAAGCCTCCTCAGCTGATTTGCACAGGATCTTGACACAAAAATGAATTCATTTTCAGTGACCTTATGCTGGCTTCGACGTTCACCACAAGACCATGGACTAATATTCCATCCTTGTCGTTTTGCGCCGAGTAACCGCAAGGCGCAGGACGTGGTGGGGTCGAAGATCATTATTATAGTGGAAAATCCTTAAATCGATTGCGGGGTCCCGCTTAGCTTGTTTTGCCGTAGGAGTCACGCATATTTCCACTGCTAATCAACGTTCATTTGTCTCACATCGGCAATTATAAACAATCTTAAGGTTTAACTCTCGAAACGTTTCAATATATGTTAACAAGGATTATAAGCGCTTTCTTTTTTAGAGTCAATGAAGAGATCCGCTTCATTCGGATCGAAAACCATTGATATGAAAGAATAAACGTTGATACTAAAGCATTTTTTTAAAAATTTTTAATGTTTTTTAAAATAAATGTTGAAAGCGGATTCACATTTGATTATAATCAAGTTATCGAAACGTTTCAACAGAAAGAGGAAGATTCGTGCCAAAAGTGTTAAATATAACAGTTGCTGCCATGAAATTTTTCTTTTTGCATTTGTTTATTCCTATTTAAAAGACTAGCATTAACGAATGATTAGAGTAGAAGGGAGAATGTTCGAAATGAACAAGAAGATTGTTTCGCTTTTCTTTGTTTTTCTTTTAGCCGTTTCTGCTTTACTTGGAGGTTGCTCGAACGGATCGGGTGGAGATGATAACACCATTTCAGTCTGGGCGATGGGTGAAGAAGGTAAGAAATTAGAAGAGATTGCGAAGAAATTTGAAGAAGAAAATCCAGAGATTAAAGTCAAGGTGCAAGCAATTCCTTGGGAAAACGCTCACGATAAGCTTTTGACGGCAGTTGCCTCTCAAAAAGGTCCGGATGTTGTCCAATTAGGAACCACATGGGTGTCCGAATTCGCTGATGCAGGCGCACTCCTTGATCTATCTGAGCATATGAAGGATTACCCTGAATTCAAACCTGAAAATTACTTTGACGGTGCGGCGAAAACAATGAAATACGAGGATCAAATCGTTGGTATCCCTTGGTATGTTGAAACACGCGTACTCTTCTATCGCACGGATCTTTTAAAAGATGCTGGTTATGATGAAGCACCAGCAACGTGGGATGAGTTGAAGGATGCTGCAGGTAAACTTGCTGATCGCGGGGACAAGTATTATGGATTGGACATCGATCGTAACGACCAGATCATGCCATTCATCTTCGCATGGCAAAATGGATTCGAATTCGATACGGATAAAAAGAATCTTAACCTGGATAGTCCGAAATTTGATGAAGCAATCAACTATTACACAAGTTACTTTGAAGAAGGAATCAGTACTACAAAAGAAGGAATGGATATCGTTCAATCATTCAAAGATGGTGTGAAACCGATGTTCTTCAGTGGTCCATGGATGGTGAACATTCTGAAGGATCAGGCACCAGATTTAGAAGATAAATGGGCTATTGCCACAATGCCTGAAAAAGAACAGGTTGCATCCAGTATCGGAGGATCGAACTTCTCGATTTTCAGCAGCTCGGATAAAGTGGAAGAATCTCTTAAGTTCATTTCATATATGAATGAAGTAGATACACAAATTGAATGGTTTAAAACGTCCAACACATTACCTTCAAGAGTAGAAGCTTGGGAAGACCCGACCCTGAAGGAAGATGAAATGCTTGCGGTTTTCGGTGAGCAATTGGAAACAGCAAAAGCTTCCCCACAAATCCAGAACTGGGAAGTTGTCGGACAAGAATTGCTCAATGCAATCGAGAAAGTCACTGTCGGTGGTGCAGACGTCGATAAGGAACTAGACAAGTATCGTCAAAAAGTCATCGAGTCAAATGAAGATTGATTTGATTATCATACTTGATTAGAGAAAATAGTGGAGTTACAGGCATTCCTTTATGCCTGAACTCCATTTTTACGAAGTAGGGGGTCAAAACTGAATGGAATGAACAGTTGTACTTAACCTCTACTCAAGCTCAAATATCTTATTGTAGTCTAAATCAGTCGTCATGAGTATAGTTCAGTTAGGTGGGTTATTATGGGCAATGGTTTCAAACGATTATATCAGGATCGACATCCCTTTATGTTCATCGGACCAGCCGTCCTGATTCTATTGGTCTTCAGCATCGTTCCGATTTTCGTTGCTTTTGTCATCAGTTTTACAGACCTTGACCTCAAGGGGCTTGCAAACTGGTCGAATATCAATTATATCGGACTAGAAAATTATAAAGAACTCTTCACAGATGAAGTCTTTCATAAATCAATTTATAACACGTTATTCTATGCAATCATCGGTGTGCCTCTTGTTATTGTTTGTTCATTAGGAATTGCATTGCTCCTCAACTATGGATCCAATCTGTTGTTCAGGTTTTTCCGAGGAGTCTACTACATGCCTTCCATCACGAATATCATTGCGGTAGCAGTCATCTGGGGTTACTTATACAATACCGAGTATGGTCTTTTCAACTACATCTTGTCCCTGTTGGAGGCAGATAAAATTCCATGGCTCGAGGAACCAACGATTGCAAAGCTTTCGTTGATTGTGCTTGCTGTTTGGAAAGGAATCGGTATCAATATGATCATTTTCCTTGCAGCATTACAAGGGATTCCGCACTCGTATTATGAAGCAGCAAAAATTGACGGTGCGAACCGTTTTCAAATGCTTTTCCAGATTACGATCCCGCTTTTGCGTTATGCAACGTTCTTCGTCACGATCACGACCTTGATCGGTTGGCTGCAATTTTTCGAAGAGCCGTTCGTCATGACCCAGGGGGGACCATTGAACGGTACGATTTCCATGGCCTTGTTCATTTATCAGGAAGGCTTCCAATTCAGTGAATTCGGTTATGCGGCAGCTGGATCTTTCATCTTATTCGTTTTCATCATTGTCGTGACACTCGTCCAGTTCAAAATCCGAAAATCTGATACAGAGTACTAGATCGAGGTGGCTCATATGGAATCAAAAACAATCAATCGGAAAATTGAAAAGACAATCGTCAGTATCCTTCTTATCGTAGGTGGTGTGCTCGTATCCATCCCGTTTTTCTGGATGATCATGAGTTCATTCAAACCGAACGGAGAAGTGCTGCTGTTTCCACCAACACTGTTCCCTGAGAACCCGACTCTTGAAAACTACATCAATTTGTTCGAACGGCTCAATTTCGGAGTCTATCTGAAAAATACGATCATTATTGTCGTGATGTCCTTTGTGGGTCTCTTGTTCAATGCGATGGCGGGTTATGGGTTTGCAAAATTCAAATTCAAAGGTCGTGAACCAATCTTCTACCTGGTATTGGCTACGATGATGATCCCTGCACAAGTTACGATGATTCCTGTTTATTTGATCCTCAATGAAATGGGTCTGACGAACACAATGACTGGGATCGTACTGCCAGGGTTGGCAGCTGCCTTCAGTATCTTCTTGTTCAGGCAGTTCATGACGACGATTCCGACGGATCTGATTGAAGCAGCTCGTTTGGATGGAGCGGGAGAATTTTATATCTTCTTTAAGCTGATCATTCCGATCGCGAAACCGATTTTCGCCGTTCAGGGGATTCTTACGTTCATCGGTGCCTGGAACAGTTTCTTATGGCCGTTGATCATCGCCAATGATGAAAGCCTCTATACGTTATCCGTAGGGTTGTCGTTGCTCCAAGGGCAATACGCAAGCAACTATGGATTACAGATGGCCGGTGCTGCCTTCATGGTCGTACCGATCATCATCATCTTTTCTTTCTTCCAAAAATATATTGTGGAAGGATTTACGATGTCAGGGCTTAAATAAGTACAAATGGAAAAGTGTGGAGGCAAACGTGAGTTGTCTCCATTTTTTCAGTGACGAATAATCAAATGGTTGGAGGATGTTATGGATAAAAAATGGTGGCATACAGCAACGGTCTATCAAATTTACCCGCGTAGTTTCAATGATTCAGACGGGGATGGAATTGGAGATATCCCGGGGATCATTGAAAAACTGGATTATTTAGCGAACCTTGGGATCGATGTAATCTGGCTCAGTCCTGTATACAAATCTCCGAATGATGATAATGGCTATGATATCAGTGATTATTACGGGATCATGGATGAGTTCGGGACGATGGAAGATATGGAGAAGCTGATTGAAGAAGCGAAAGCCCGGAATATCCGAATCATCATGGACCTTGTGATCAATCATACGTCCGATGAACACCCGTGGTTTATGGAGTCCCGGAAATCGAAGGATAATCCATATCGCGATTTTTACATTTGGCGGGATGGAGCAGACGGACCTCCGAGTGATATCCGTTCCGTTTTCAGCGGTCCAGCCTGGGAGTATGATGAGGAGACCGGACAGTATTATTTCCATCTCTTCAGTAAAAAACAGCCGGATTTAAATCTTCATAACGATGACGTACGTAAAGAGCTGCATAAGATGATGGATTTTTGGCTTGAAAAAGGAATCAGCGGGTTCCGGATGGATGTCATCGATTTGATTGGAAAAGAAGTCGACAAAGGTGTCTTAACGGATGGACCGATGCTGCACCCTTATTTGAAGGAAATAAATGAAAAAGTGTTATCGAAGTATGATGTGATGACGGTCGGGGAAACACCTTCAGCTACAACAGATTCAGCAAAGTTATATACAGCCCCGGAACGAAATGAGCTTGATATGGTGTTCACTTTCGAGCATATGTCGTTAGATGAGGTTAAAGGTAAAGGGAAATGGGCGTTGAAACCGTTGGAGCTCAGAGATTTGAAGGCGGTCTTAAGCAAGTGGCAGACAGAACTTCACGGGCAGGGCTGGAACAGTTTGTACTGGAACAACCACGATCAGCCGCGTATCGTCTCCCGCTGGGGGGATGATTGGGAATATCGCGTTAAATCTGCTAAAATGCTTGCGACGGTCTTACACATGATGCAAGGCACACCTTACATCTATCAGGGTGAAGAAATCGGAATGACAAATATCCGCTTTGATGACCTCGACGATTACCGCGATATCGAGACATTGAACATATATAAGGAAAAAACAGAACAGGGCACTCCGCATGAGGAGGTCATGAAGTCGATCTATACGAAAGGACGCGACAATGCCCGGACCCCACTCCAGTGGAATGGTTCGGAAAATGGCGGTTTTACGACTGGTGAGCCTTGGATCAAGGTGAACCCGAATTACCACGAGATCAATGTGGAGAAGGCTTTAGCTGATGAGCAGTCCATTTTCCATTATTATAAAAAGTTGGTTCAATTACGAAAAGAACATGAGATTATCGTCTATGGGGAGTATGAACTGATTGAAGCGGATCATGATGAAATTTATGCTTATGTACGCCGGCTTGGCGAGGAAACGCTTCTGATGGTTGCGAACTTTTATGGCGGCACACCGAAATTTACGTTACGAGAAGGGTTTTCAGCCAAGGATGCGGAAATAGTTATAAGTAACTATGACGATTCACCAAAATCGCCAGAACAGATCCATTTACGACCATATGAAGCTATCGTCTATCGGTTAGGACGTGGGTGATCAGCATGGCACGGATTACTTGCGATTTTTATTCAGAGGCTCTGCAATGTTCAACTTCGATTACCGTGATTTTGCCCCAGCAAGTCGGGGTGCTGGAGTCTGAGGAAGTGCAGGACTTTGGGAAAACGTATCCGACGCTCTATTTATTACATGGACTTTCGGATGATCATACAACCTGGAGCAGGCGGACATCGATCGAACGATATGCGGATTCTTATGGAATTGCGGTTGTCATGCCTGCTGTTGGGCGAAGCTGGTATACGGATATGGAATATGGTCATGACTATTTCGCCTATGTGAGTCGTGAGCTTCCGAAAGTGGTCCAATCCATGTTTCCTCTTTCTCCAAAACGAGAAGATACCTATATCGCCGGGCTTTCGATGGGTGGATATGGCGCATTGAAAACTGCATTCCATTTTCCAGAAAACTATTATGCAGCGGCAAGTCTCTCTGGAGCTGTCGATGTACTGGAACGGCTTTCTGATTTTAAAAAGGATTTCCCGGCTATATTCGGGAACCGTCAAGTCAAAGGGAGTGGCGATGATCTTTTTCATATGGCAAAAGAATTGGCGGAGAGTGATTCTCCAAAACCCTTTTTATATGCGAATTGCGGGACAGAAGATCACCTTTATGAAGCGAATCTCCGTTTTCGAGACCATTGCAGGGAAATCGGGCTTGATATGAGGTATGAAGAATTCCCAGGCACTCATGAATGGGGCTACTGGGACCAGCACATTCAGAAGGTGTTGGCGTTGTTTTTTAAAAGATAGATAATTAGCAAGTAGTAGGATGTGAAGGTTATGGCAACGATCAAAGATGTAGCGAAACGTGCAGGAGTGGCAGTATCGACAGCTTCCTATGCACTGAACAATATCGATAAAATCAGTCCAGACACGAAGAGAAAAGTGATTGAAGCAGCCAAAGAGTTGAACTATCAGAAGAACGGAATCGCCTCAGACTTGAAGAGGACGAAGACGAACACGATCGCGTTGATCTTGAGTGATTTGTCAGGTCCTTATTATTCGGAGCTGATCAATGGCGTCCAGACCGTCGCGATGACGAACGGCTACGATCTGATTGCGTGTAACTCGATGGGGGATACACAATCGACAGCGGTCAAGTTTTTAAAAGAAAAACGTGTCGACGGCGTCATCATTTTGGCGCACAACATCAGTGATGAAACAATTCTTGAATCTGCGCGTGAAGGATTTCCGATTGTCGTTCTTGATCGTTATCTGGTCCATGATCATGTGCTGCAGGTCGAGGTCGACAACTGGCAAGGTGGATTCCTTGCTACAGAACATTTGATTGAGAAAGGACACCGCAAGATCGCGTTCATCAGCGGCCCGAGCAACTCCCATGATAATTCGTTGAGATTCCGGGGATATGAGGCGGCATTGGAGAAACATGGGCTGCCTTATATTTCGAAATGGAAAATCTCCGGGGATTTTACACGTGAGAGCGGATATCGAGCGACGAAAATGCTGATTGCGCAGAATGATCTTCCTGAGGGTATCTTTTACGCGAATGATGAAATGGCGATCGGTGGACTGCAAGCGTTCAAGGAAAAAGGTGTGCGTGTCCCGGAGGACGTGTCGATCGTCGGATTTGATGATATTCAGTTAGCTGAGTTCGTAGCGCCGTCATTAAGCACGATCCGCCAACCGAAGTACGAAGCAGGTGCGCTCGCCGTGCACTTGATCTTCCAACAACTATCCAATGAAAAAGTCGAACCATACTACAAGCTATCAACCGAGCTGATAGAGAGAGAATCTGTAGTGGAACGAGATTAGATTAGATAGAGGAGACCTATCGCCCAAGTGGCGATAGGTTTTTTGTTTTATTCGGTATTTGGTGTAAATTTACACACCTTTTGCCGGATTCCGTGGAAAATCGGCGATAGGGAAGTCATCCATAAAGACCCGATTCAACAGGTAAATCTTCAGCATTTCCAACTTTCGGAATGGCTTAATCACTATAATTTTCCGAAAAATATTCCCATTCTTTCCATTGTAAATGATAATGCCAGGATTGTACCAATGAATAATCATGACCTGCTTGTGAAAAAGGTGATTCGTAATACAAAAATCCGAGATGTTTTGAATGATCTTCACGCTACATATGATAAAGAAATCCTCTCACAAAAAGACCTTCACACTTTATAAAACCTCTTCCTTAAGGTGCATACCTTCTATCCAAACTTAATATAAAAAAGGAAGAACTTATCACTGGTGTTCAATGTCCTGGTTGTTCAAGGTTTCCAATGAGAAGACTTTATTTTTAGAATGCAGTACTATTTATAAAGACGCACATATACAAGCATTACATGATTATTTTTTATTATTTCATGTATCCTCTGATTCTGTAGTAAAGAAAATTGCCCATTCCCTCAACCTCACCCACACTGGTTCCACAAAAAACCGCAATTATCACCTGGATCCACTTAGCCGAAGAACGATAAACTTCAAATGAATATTGGCGATTGCCAATAGATCCGAATAATCATTGCCTCTTCCTCATAAGTCCGGAGCCTTCCCATCTACTAAGTCTCAAGCCGTATTGCAATACCCTTCTTGAGCCAGTTACTGTTTCCGTTTTCAGTCGTTACAATTAACGGTGCAGCTTAACCAAAACAAGAAAGGGGAGAGGACATGAATTCATTAATCCGATTCAGTCTCAAAAATGTTGCCGCTATTTTCATTATTACTTTTTTAATCATTCTCGGAGGGCTTTACGCGATCACCAATCTCCGTATTGAAATGTTCCCGGATATTGAAGATCCAACATTGACGGTTGAAGCCGTTTATCCCGGAGCTTCACCTGACGATGTAAACAAAAACGTTACAACCAAACTTGAAGAACAATTCAATTCGTTAGAAGGGTTGAAGACGCTGGAAAGTTCATCGTACGAAAGTTTTGCGATGCTTTCACTGAATTTTCCAAACAACACTGACCTTGATAAAAAAGAACAGCAAGTGAACAAATTGATTGAGGAAGCGAACCTGGAAGACTCCGTCCAAACGGATGTCAAACGCTTTTCAATGGATATGATTCCGATTTATGATATCTCCATCTTTGCAAAAGGGGATACGGATCTTGATACGTATCTCGAAAATAACGTCATCCCGGACATCAAAAAGATATCTGGGGTGAATGAGGTCCAGGTTTCAGGGCAAAAAGAGGGTCTTGTCCAGATTACGGTTGATCAGGAAAAAGCTCTTCAAAACGGGTTATCGCTTGATCATATCAAAAATCAAATCAACGAAAAATATTTTTCATATCCAGCTGGTCAAGTGGAAGCGGATGAATTCCAGATACCGGTTCGTGTTGAGCAGGATCTAGAAACGATCGAAGAATTGGAAGACCTTCAGCTGACAACTCAGAATCAGCAAGAGCCAACACCTATTGCATTAAAAGAAATCGCAACAATTGAGGAAGTGACCGAGAGAGCAGAGCTAACACGCTACAACTTGAAAGATTCACTTTCAATGATGATTACGAAAAAGCAGGATGCGAACACGGTCGAAGTGGCTGATCAGGTGACAGAGGTTTTGAAAAAGCATGAAGAACAAATCGATTATTATGTAAGCTTCGACACGGCACAGGGCGTGAAGGATTCTGTGCATACACTTGTTCGGGAGGGCCTACTTGGGGCGTTGTTTGCATCACTCGCCGTATTACTTTTCTTACGGAATATCCGTGCGACGATCATTGCGATCATCTCGATTCCGTTTTCTTTACTCTTTTCATCGATCTTCTTATTACAGCTCGGAATTTCATTAAACATGATGACCCTTGGCGGAATGGCCGTTGCGGTCGGACGGGTGGTTGATGACAGCATCGTTGTCATTGAAAACATCTTTAGGCGTGTAAGGAGATCGCCTGATAAGAAAATCACTGATGAGATCATCACAGATTCAACGAAAGAAATTTTCAAAGCGATCGTCTCTTCAACCCTGACTACGATTGTCGTCTTTTTACCGCTTGGCTTGGTCGAAGGGGATACGGGAGGATTTTTCCTGCCATTCGCACTTGCAATCACATTCGCACTCATAGCGTCGCTTCTGATTTCGGTCACGCTGGTACCAATTTTAGCGAAATATTCGTTCAAAAAAGCACCGAAGGAAGAGAAAGAAGGGTTGTTGCAAAAAATTTATGGGAAGTTGATTGAACGTTCTCTAAATCATAAAGTCACCGCAATCCTACTATCGCTAGTGCTATTGGGCGGTTCCTTCGCACTTGTACCGACCCTGGGTTTCACCTTCATGCCGAATGAGGAGCAGAAGATCTTGAATGCGACAATCGAATTGCCTGCAACAACTTCAATGGAACGGACGAATGAGGTTTCACTCCAGATGGAAGAGATGTTCGTCGATAAAAGCCAAATTGAAAATGTGACCGCTGGTGTAGGAAGCAAGGATTTCTTCACCGGTTTAAAAAAGGAAAACAAAGCAAGCTACTACTTGAGGCTGAAAGAAGACACTGACGTATCAGAGTTTTTAAAAGAATTAAGAGGTGATATGGAAACAATCATGGATGTTGAAGCGGATGAAGGAGAATTCAACGTCATGGAATTCGCTGCTTCTGGTCCGCCGACGAACAACAGTGTTTCGATCGATCTCTATTCAACGGATCTTGAAAAGCTGCAGTCGGCTGCACTTGATGTTGAAGAATACATGAAAGACAACGATGATCTGAAAGATATTTCGAATAACTTTTCCGAAACACAAAAACAATACCTTGTTGACGTCGATTCAGATAAAGCTGGGGAAAAAGGGATTCCAGGCATGCAGATTCTTGGGATGATTACAGATCAAACAAGACCTGTGCAGGTTGGCGAATTGAATTTGAACGAAGAGAACAAAACCGTTCAATTATCCTACGAAGATCCTTTAAGTGCTGAAGCCCTTGAAGAAATGGAAATCTACGGTCCTCAAGGTCCAGTAAAACTGAAAGAGATTGCAGATGTTAAAGAAACGGATAGCTTCACAGCGATTCAAAAGCTTGATGGTAAAGTCTTCGCACGTGTGACAGGTCACGTGAAAGGAAACGATGTGCAAGCTGTTACGAACGAAGTGGTAAACGGTGTTAAATCAGATATCGAACTTCCTGAAGGTGTTTCTTTTGAGAGCGGTGGCGGAAGTGAGGAGACGACAGCCGAGTTCCAACAGATGGGGATCGCAATGATTGCGGCGATGGGACTTGTCTATTTGACGATGCTCATTACATTTGGAAAAGCACGGATCCCAATCATCATCTTATCCTCACTCATCTTCGTTCCCATTGGTTCCTTCACGGCTCTATATTTGGCTAAAGAACCGCTTTCCATCAGTGTTATGATTGGATTCTTGATGTTGATTGGAATTGTCGTGACCAATGCGATCGTCTTGACTGATAGGATTACTAGGAACCGGGATGAAAAGGGAATGACTGTGCGTGAAGCATTGCTCGAAGCTGGGAAAACTCGATTAAGACCGATTTTAATGACAGCTTTGGCAACGATTGCCGCGTTGACCCCGCTTGCATTTACAACATCCACAGGAACGTTCATTTCAAAAGGATTAGCATTGACAGTTATTGGTGGTTTAACTTCCTCGACATTGCTGACATTGATTTTAATTCCTGTCCTTTATGAAGTATTCTTTTTCAGACAAAGGAAAAAAGAGCGACTCAAGACAAAGGATCTTTCCATGTAAACTGATTAATTCCGCTTTGGTTTATTATGGTTCATTTGAGGAGATTCCATTTTACCGATATTTTCCCTCTGAACCAAGTGTTACTCAGGGTTGAATACGACCTATATGCAAACATTAAGAAGGCATAAAACCTTCGAAAAGGAGATAGATGCATGATAAAACGTATCGTAACCCTGGGTCTCACTGCACTCCTTTCAGCAGGAATGCTGGCTGGATGTAACATAGATGACACAGGCAAAAATAACGAAGAAGGTATGCAATATAACACGGTAAGATATGACCGCCAGAATGATCGGAACCAGAATAATCGATTCACACCGATTTGGGGAAATGGCGGAAGTTTTCAAAACCGATATAATGCACCGAATGCTCAAGGTCCATATGGTCAGCAATATGGCGGCGGCTTCCAGAACACTCAGCCGAACATGCAGCAGCCAGGTGATACAACACAACAGCCTGGTGACACAGCCCAACAACCCGGCGGCGCTACAGCGATGAGTGAGATAGAGAAGCAGGTCATCGAATTAACGAACCAGGAAAGAACGAAAAACGGGCTGCCTGCTTTAAAAGCTGACTCAGAGCTTGCTCAAGTTGCGCAGAAAAAAGCAGATGATTTGTCCCAGAACAATTACTTCTCCCATAATTCACCGACCTATGGATCACCTTTCCAGATGATGCAGCAAAATGGTGTCGATTATCAATCAGCCGCTGAAAACATTGCAGCAGGCCAACAATCTGCTGAACAAGTTGTCCAACAATGGATGAACAGCCCAAGTCACCGCAAGAACATCATGGATGCCAAACTAACTCATATCGGCGTTGGCCGTTCAAAAAGTGGTCAACAAGACAACTGCTGGTCACAAATGTTCATTCGAAAGTAATGACCAAATGTCAAGCCTCTCTACTTGAGAGTGCTTGGCATTTTTTATTACAAATATAGCTCTTCTTTTCCGGAGGAGTTCGTTAATTTCCGCTTAAAATTCGTTAATCCAAAGATTAGGCACAAAATAGAGGCTTTCCCATGCGCATAAGTATTGCGCATAAATATCAGAAAGATCGCTAACGGACACAGAGGACCTTATTTTCCCAAAACTCGTTCATTTTTTAAAAATAACGGACACCAGAGCTCTTATTTCGTTAAAATGTTCGTTAATCAGCTCCTTTTTTCACAAATAACGGCTCTGGTGTCCGTTAAATTCTAAAACACTGCATTTTTGTGACAAATAATGGCTCTGGTGTCCGTTACGATTTCAGGAAAATACATGTAAACCAAAAAGGCTGCCCCAAACATTGAAGAAATTGATGTTTGGAATCAGCCCTTAATTTATATAAATCCTAAAATCATACCGCCGAGTGCTCCTGTTACCACAACGATCGAAGGTGGAAGTTTGTAATACACCAACATACTGAATAATACAGCTGCAAAAGCGAAATCAATGGCAGAGGTTACAGAACTTGTCCAGATCGGCTGATAAAATGCGACAACCAGAATCCCTACGACAGCAGCGTTGACTCCAAGAAGCGCGCCTTTCATTTTCTGATTCTTCCTCAACGTGTCCCAGAACGGTAAAGCTCCGAATATCAATAGGAATGCTGGAAGGAATATCGCGACAGTCGCAAGCAATCCGCCTTTCCAACCATTGATAACTGCACCTAAATAAGCAGCGAATGTAAATAGCGGTCCAGGAACAGCCTGTGCTGCGCCATACCCGGCGAGGAATTCCTGTTCAGTCAGCCAGCCAGTCGGAACAAATTCTCGTTCCAACAACGGTAGGACAACATGCCCGCCACCAAAAACAAGTGCACCTGCTCTATAAAAGCTATCGAACATAGCAATCCAGTTGGCACCTGTCAACTCCCGTAAAAATGGGAGAAGAGCTAACAGTCCGAAAAATAGAATGATACAAACAGTTGCAAAACGTTTTGACAACGGAATACGGAAGTCTTCTGCGTCTTGATCACTTTTGTTTTTGAAAAGAAACAGACCAATGATGGCAGCTCCGATAATGATGCCAACCTGAGTGAATGTAGTCTGCCAAATAAGTGTAATGACAACTGCCAGCAAAGCAAGTGTTTTCCGGCTTCTGTCAGGCGTAAGTTTAGATGCCATTCCGAGGATCGCATGTGCGACTACGGCTACTGCCACCAGCTTCAGCCCCTGGATCCAGCCTGCGTCTGCAATGTCCAATTCTTTTAAAAGGAGCGCAAACAAGATAAGCGCAATGACAGAAGGCATGGTGAACCCTAGGAAGGCGATGAAACCACCAATCGCCCCTCCACGAGCAACACCAATCCCAATCCCAACCTGGCTGCTTGCAGGTCCCGGTAAGAACTGGCATAAAGCGACAAGATCAGCATAGGTCCGTTCATCAATCCATTTTCGTCTCCGTATATATTCTTCATGAAAATAGCCTAAATGTGCAATGGGTCCTCCGAATGAAGAAACGCCTAAACGCAAGGATATCAGAAAAATCTCCAACAATCGTTTCATTGGATAATGGCTCCTTTCTTAGTCGTTGATTTCTTTGAAAAGTTCATAAGCCTGTTTTCGTGCTTCCTTCAGAACCGTTTCTCCAGCCTCAGTGGTGGTGTAATACTTCCTGATTTTACCTTCAACGTTGCGGTCTTCTTTCAGCAAAAGCCCATTTTCCTCCATCGAGTGTAGAATCGGATACAAGGTTCCTGCGCTGATATCATAGCCATGCTCCCGTAACTCCTCAACCATCCACGACCCATAGATGGGATCCTCTTTTGCGTGGTGTAAAATATGGATCTGAATAAAGCCTAAAAACAACTTACGTAATACTTTATCGGTCATACTATAGCCGCACCTCCAAATATCGGAAATCAATATTGGTTTTCGAAATCGAAATTCGATAACATCATAACAAAATGTTAAACACCTGTAAATGATTTCGATACTGGAAACTTATGCTATACTATTTGGAAACTATTTTGAATTGAAAAAAGGGGAACTGATGGAAGCTTTATCTGTCAAAGAAAATCGTTTAAATGAATTATTCAAAGTAAACGAACTTGAAAAGGATCCTCCATTCAGATTTGTTCCGATGGTTTACAAACCAATTGGATTTGACTGGATGAGTGAATTTGAAAAAGAATTTACACAACGTTTCAATGGAATAATCCGTGAGAGTGAACAGGTTGGGGCTGTCCATCTTGCAGTTTTCCCGAGTGATGAGGTGCTTAAGAAAATTCATCATGGATTAAGAATGTTTTGCAGAGCAATTTGAAATTCAGATAAATTTGTTACCTCAGGAAAAATGGTGGAGGTAGAAAAAAGGGGGATTAATTTTTTGGATTGGAACAACAAGAGCAAGGAATTATGGAATGATCAAGCTGATCGATGGAATGAACAAGAACGTATTTGGAATAAAGGTCCGAGAGCAGAAATGCTGGCTTTTTTCTTCAAGTCAGTGGATTACACAAAGAATACCAAGGTACTTGATCTTGGATGTGGTCCTGGTGTAAGTACAAAATTGATGAAGGAGAAGGGGTATAAGGCTATCGGGAGCGATCAGTCTGAAAGGATGGTTCGTTATGCATTAGCTCGTAATGTTGAAGCATATGTCACAACTGATAATGTACTCCCTTTTGAGGACGAGCATTTTGATGCTGTATTTGCTTGCACGTCCCTTGAATGGACGGACGAACCTTATCAACTTATCAAAGAGATCTCAAGAATACTTAAACCTGGAGGGATAGTTGTGACTGTCACCCTTGGTCCATACGCTCCTCCTCGGCAACGCGCTTATGAAAGGTTATATGGTAAAAAGGTGATCCATAATATGTTGATGCCATGGGAGTTACATCAGTTGTTAGGTGAACATGGATTCAACATCAAGACGATGCAAGGGGCATTTTCAGGAAAACATACTCCTAATTCGAAAATCATCGATTTATTGGACAATAATTGGGTAGCCAAATCAGCCTTGTCTTTCTTGTGGGCGTTCGCAGCTGTTAAAGAATAAACATTCAAATTGGAAATATACTCTCTTTCTGCGGCAATCTGCTAGTCTTCTCGCTCACTTGCACATGGAAGTGCTTGCTTCGACGTTCACCACAAAAAACAATGATATAAACACAAAAGTTGCTGGACTCAATGTCCAGCACCTTTATTTTACATTTAAAGAAAGTATAAATACTTTCTTCAATATAAGGGCAACTAAGGCTCAGCCTACGCTAAGGCTTGGTTTTGCCAAGTTTTCTTTAGTGGTTGGCGATTTTTGCATCATTTTTATTGTAAACAGCCAACTGATCGATCAGCTTATGGCTGTCTGCATTCAATCCGATGATTTTCACATTCACACCATTTTGTTTATATTTCAAGACGATTTTATCGACAGCTCCGACTGCTGAATCATCCCAGCAATGGGCATGCTTGAAATCGACGATCACGGTTTCTGCTTCATCTTTAAAATCAAACTTCGCTACGAAGTCAGTTACCGAGGCAAAGAACAATTGTCCTCTTACTTGATATGTCTTCGTGTTCAAGTGTTGTTCAATTTTTGTATCGACATGGACTTTCGAGATTTTAGCAGCAAAGAAGATTGCACTCAGGATGACCCCGGCGATGACTCCTTTTGAGAGATCGTGTGTCACAACGACTGTCACAACGGTCACGATCATGACTGCTGCATCTGTTTTCGGCATGACATGCAATTTTGTCAACGAAGACCAATCAAATGTTCCAATCGAAACCATGATCATGACACCAACCAATGCAGCCATAGGGATTTGTACTAATACGTTATTGAATACGAGGATCAATAACATGAGGACAATACCTGCCACAAGTGTCGATAATCTTCCTCTACCACCCGATTTAACATTGATGACGGATTGTCCAATCATTGCACATCCAGCCATACCACCGAAAAATCCCGCTACAATGTTTGCCGCTCCTTGACCCTTCGCTTCTTTATTCTTATCACTTTCCGTATCTGTCATATCATCAACGATTTGAGCTGTAAGAAGGGATTCCAACAAACCTACAATCGCTAATGCGAAAGAATATGGAAAAATGATCTTTAATGTTTCAAAGTTAAGCGGAATTTCTGGGATCAAGAACATCGGCAAAGCTTGCGTCAATTGTCCCATATCCCCAACTGTCCGTACACCAACACCAGATGTCACCGCAATCACTGTCATGACGATGATTGCAATAAGCGGTGATGGAACTGCCTTCGTGAATCTCGGTAAAATATAAATGATAGCTAAAGCACCAGCGACCATTGCATACATGATCCACGTTTCACCGATAAAATGCGGAAGTTGTGCCATGAAAATCAAGATCGCCAACGCATTGACGAAACCGACCATGACCGACTTAGGGATGAATTTCATCACTTTTCCAAGCTTGAATACCCCCATCAAAACTTGGATGATACCTGTCAAAATCGTAGCAGCCAGTAGATATTGCAAACCATGATCCGCTACGAGCGTGACCATGAGAAGGGCCATCGCACCTGTTGCTGCCGAAATCATTCCTGGTCTACCGCCTACAAAAGCAATGACAACTGAGATACAAAACGATGCATAAAGACCGACCATCGGATCTACCCCAGCTATGATTGAAAAGGCGATCGCTTCAGGAATCAATGCTAGTGCAACGACGATACCGGCGAGAACATCACCTCGGACGTTGCCAAACCATTCTTGTTGTAATTTTTGTACGTTCAAAGACTTAAAGCTCCTCTCTCTTTCTATAGATTAAATTAATGACTTTCAACTCTCATGAAAGTCGGGGCCGTTGTGAACATACGGATTATAACATCGTTTATAAATGAAAGGTAATACCAGGAAAGCGTATTCTCCTGCTGAAACCTTCAATTTTCACCCGAATTCTCTGTCTAATAGACCAAACTGAGAAATTCATCAGTAAAATAAAGTTTGAAAATTGTAAAATCAATGAAAAAGTGAGAAAATCAGATTATCTTTACACACATATAACTGTAAGGTAGTGGGGAGGAAAACATGTTTAAACGGATCCTTTTAGCATCAGATGGTTCAGAGCACGCTATGCGAGCAGCAGAGAAAGCAAGCTTCATTGCAAAAGTCGACGAAAAAGCGAAAGTGACGATCGTTTATGTAATTGATGGTGCTACGTCAAAAACAGATGTTTTATCAGAAGGAAGTAAAGAAGCGATTGAAGAAAAACGTAAAAGAAGACTGCAGAATACTGAGGAAGTTCTCGCGAAAAATGAAATTCCATACGAAATAGAGGTCCTGAGGGGCGAACCAGGACCATCAATCGTAAAGTATGCAAATGAAAATTCTTATGACCTGGTTGTCATCGGCAGCAGAGGACTGAATACATTCCAAGAGATGGTATTGGGGAGTGTCAGCCATAAGGTTGCTAAGCGCGTCCATTGTCCGGTCATGATCGTGAAATAGAACTTATCCTTTTTTATGTATAATAAGAGTCATTTTGAATAGTTCTTTATTAATAAAGAAAACTTGGCAAAGCCAAGCCTTGGTGCAGGCTGAGCCTTAGTTGCTCTTATACTGAAGAAAGTATTTTATACAATAAAAAGGGGTATGCAAACCCCCTTTCTATTACCAACCACAGAAGCCGCGACGTCGACGTCTTGGTCTAGAAGCTGCTGCTCCGACGATTATAAGAAGAATGAACAGGATCAGAACCAATACTGCTACTTTTCCTGTATTTACACCACCTACTGCATCACTCATGAAAAAACCTCCTTATTCACCATAAGATAGTACTATCCTATGCTTGTACTACAAGGCTTGTTTGGGTAATTGGACAAGACTTACATAAATTGGTCAAGCGCCTTTAACGCTGCTTCTGACAATAAATAGTCCTAAAATATCAAATGGAGTCGAATTCTATTTGAAGATCACTAGAACTATAAAAAATAGAGAGAGGTCTTGCTATGCAATTCACACCTCCAAATCCAGCGGGTCAGGTTGTCATTCAATCCGATCAATTGATTCAAAAGCCATCTGAGTATACATTGGTCGGAAAAGGCAGAAGTGCGTTTGTATTTAAGGATGAAAGATATAACACTGCAGTGAAAGTGTTTTTTACTCAATTTGCTGATCTTGCAAAACAGGAAGGCGAAATATACAAGAGACTTAGCGATTCCCCATTCTTTCCTGAGATCTATGATGTGGGACCGGATTTTATTGTAATGGAGTATATTGAAGGTCATACCTTTTATGAATGTTTGCAAAAAGGAATTCCGATCACAGACGATATGATCGACAAAGTGGATGAGGCGTTGGATTTCGCCAGATCAAAAGGTCTTAATCCATCGGACATCCACCTGCGTAATCTCATTTTTACAACTGATGGGGCCGTCAAGGTGATCGATGTGGTGCGTTTCACGCAAGATAAAAAATGTCGTCAATGGGATGATCTGAAACGTGGCTATCACCGATACTATAAGAAGTTATCATTTAAAAAAATTCCGAAGACGATCATTGAACTGATTGCCCTCTATTATAAAAAAGTGATTGTACCACTCCGTTCAAAA
Source organism: Alkalihalobacillus sp. TS-13 (assembly GCF_019720915.1). Classification (GTDB taxonomy): domain Bacteria; phylum Bacillota; class Bacilli; order Bacillales; family Fictibacillaceae; genus Pseudalkalibacillus. The sequence goes on along the minus strand of NZ_JAHKSI010000001.1, from coordinate 2,576,830 downwards.
GAACTTACCGATTGATAGAAAGTCGTTGATACACAATCAGCGGCTTTTTTAATGTCATACTTTATTAATTGTTTACGCGAAATTCACTCCCATTCCGCGTGCGATCACTTGAACAGGATCTCAACATGAAAATGAAATCATTTTCGTGAATGCGATGAATATTCTTAGAAGCTTTCCTTATGCTGGGTTCGCCATTCACCCCAAGACCACAGACTTTTATTCCACCCTTTTTGCAGTTTTGCGCCGAGTAACCGCAGGCGCAGGGCGTACTTGTCCAGGATGTACTGACTTCGACCTTCACCACAGGACGTACTTGTACAGGATGTACTGACTTCGACGTTCACTACAGGACGTGGTGGAATTTAGTCGAAGATCCTTATTATAGACGAAGGTAATTCGCTGCGGGGTCTCTCCGGGCTCGCTTTTCCCGCAGGAGTGTCGCGAATTTCACTTTAAGAAAACATAGGGTAGACATCAGACCATTCTTCCACCCATAGTTTAGTTTAGGAACATTGGTGCATAACTCCTCTTTCCGTTACAAAACCTAATGATACGAAACCTAGAGGAGTTGTTCTGATGAAGAAATTAACAATGATCTTATTTTCACTATCCCTTGTTTTGACGGCTTGTGGTGGTAATAACAACCCTGGCACTAATGCCAGTCCGGAAAATACCGAAGCAAATCCGCATCCGTCACCTGAATCCAATGAGGCGAAAATTCAAGAGGTCAATCCGAAAGACACCAAGCATGGAAAAATGCAGATTGAAACAATCGGATTCTTAGAACCCATCGACCCGAATAAAGCAGTCAATGAAGTAAAAAAGGTTGGGAAACACTTGTCAAACGTCGCTTTTTTCAGCTATCAGGTCAAGGCCGATGGAAGTTTGACCCCGATCAAGGATGAAGCTGCAATTGCAGAGGCGAAAAAAGCTGGCGCTACACCGATGATGGTACTTACGAATTTTACAGAAGGGAATTTTTCACCTGATATCGCCCACACCATTTTTACGGATAAGAAAGCGAACAAGGCTCTGATCCAAAATGTTTTAACAACGATGAAACAAAAAGGATATGAAGCATTAAACATCGATTTTGAGCATATCCGCGAAAAGGATCGTGAGCTGTATAATGGATTTCTTGACACAATCCTCCCGCAAGTAAGAAAGGCAGGTCACACCGTTTCAACAGCTCTGGCTCCTAAAAAGAGTGATGAAGAAGCAGGTCCCTGGCATGGTGCACATGATTATAAACGTCATGGAGAGTTAGCTGATTACGTGATCCTGATGACGTATGAGTGGGGCTGGTCAGGCGGTCCTCCAATGGCAGTTTCTCCGATTCCTCAAGTAAGAGAAGTAGTAGAATATGCTTTATCCAAAATACCGCCAGAGAAAATTGTTATGGGTGCACCACTTTATGGCTATGATTGGACCCTGCCATACGAAAAGGGTGGTAAGTTTGCAAAACGATTGTCTCCAAAAGAGGCTGCTGATCTCGCTACCAAAGAAAATGTGGAGGTCCAATACGATAATAAATCTCAGGCACCACATTTCAAATATAAAGATGATCAAGGAAAAGAACATGAGGTCTGGTTCGAAAATGAGCAAAGTATGCAAGCAAAATTCAATCTTGTGAAAGAATACAAACTTAGAGGACTTGCGTATTGGGTACTCGGAGAAGAGTTTCCTGAAAACTGGACGATGTTAGAGGATCAATTTACGATCAAAAAACCGTAAACATGAAACAAAAAGGGGCTGTCTAAAAAGTGTCTGACACTTATTTTTTATGACAGTCCCTTTTCAGCTTATAAATCCTATCAAGAAAACATGGCAAAATCGGTTTTGGTTGAGCTTTAAATGTAAAGGCCAATAGCCGCTCCAATGAGACCGAGCAGGATTGATGAAAGCAGATAAATGCCTATGGTCTTGAACCTCTTTACTCTCAACAACTCCATCATTTCCATACTGAACGTTGAAAAGGTTGTGAAAGCACCGCAAAAACCGATTCCGAACATATACCAAACCCATTGTGGGGATTGATTGGATACGTATAATCCTGCCAAAACGCCAAGGATAATCGAACCCGATAGGTTGACGATCCATGTAGCGAAGGGGAAGGATAAATTACTTTCTCTTGGGATCCATTTGCTGACCAAATAGCGGAATAGTGCTCCGATCGAACCGCCAATCCCGACTAGTGTCATCATCCTGTTCCACCTCTTTCTTCGTCTTTCCGGTAGGCAAGTCTATAACCGAAGTAGGATAAGACAAGTCCACCAGCCACACTTGCCACCACATATACAATCGTACTTAAAATCTGTGCATGCTGCAGAAGCTGAATCGATTCAACCGAGAAGGTCGAAAAGGTGGTGAAGGATCCTGTAAAACCAGTCCCGATCAATAAAGATATATTTGGCGACACCAATTTCTTTTGAGTGATGAAAGTCAAAAACCAGGCTAAAAAAAAGCACCCGACCAAATTGACAGATAAAGTTCCGATCGGAAAACCATTCTCCGTATACAACCACTCACCAAGCATGTATCTGCTGATGGACCCGAAGAATCCGCCAATCATGACGAGTAATAGATTCAATATCGTGCACCTCATTTATTTACGCTCTTTTCGTAAAGATTGTTGTTTGTTGGTTGGAACAAAAATATACTCGCTTTCAGCGGGCGACCCTAGCCTCCTCGCTCACTTCCACAGGAGGTGGTGGCTTCGACGTTCACCACAGGACCTGGTGGAATTTAGTCGGAGGTCCTTATTATAGTCGAAGATCCTTTTAAAAACTGGGGGTCTTGCCTGGCTCGCTGTTCCCGAAGGAGTCTCGTATATTTCTACCGCTTACAGTATTTCAATAGCAACAATCTTTTAGAAAACAGCCTTTATTTAAAACGGACTATTTATTGTAAATACTAAACTTAATGTATCATAATTTGCTGTGGGAAAGTAATTATCTGTTGCATATATAAGAATATACTTATATAATGATTTTTGGTTGGAGGTGAATCCTAATGGAAACGACAATAATTGAAACGGAAAAAGCGGCTCAAGTTTTAAAACTACTCGGCGATAAAACACGGCTTACGATCATTTCACTTGTCAACGAGCAGGACTGTTGTGTTTGTGAATTCGTCGAGATTTTAAAAATGAGTCAACCAGCAATCAGCCAACACCTCAGAAAACTACGGGATGCTGGACTTGTTAAAGAACAACGAAAAGGACAATGGATCTTTTATTCCATTAATAAAGAGTTTGAAGGATACTCTATGATCAAGGAAATTCTGAAGCATGTCCCTGATGGTGCTCATCATTTCGAAGCACTCGAAAAAGCAGGGCTGCGAATCCGCTGCACTTGAAGAAAGTACATAGACCTTCTTCAGTATAAGCGGAACTAAGGCTCGACCTTCCAATTGTTGGTCTCGCCAAGTTTTCTTTACGAGAATTGGAGGATTTGAATTGTTATCAGTCATCTTAGCATTATTCATTTTTATTTTTACATTAGTTCTCGTCATCTGGCAGCCGAAAGGATTGGGAATCGGCTGGTCTGCATGTGGAGGCGCGATTTTAGCATTACTTGTCGGCGTTGTTGATTTTGGCGACGTCATCGCGGTTACTGATATTGTCTGGAATGCGACACTAGCTTTCATCGCGATCATCATCATTTCCTTGATCCTTGATGAAATCGGCTTTTTCGAATGGTCTGCTTTGCACATGGCAAGGATTGCTGGTGGAAACGGCTTGAAAATGTTCGTGTATGTCACGATTCTCGGCTCAATTGTTGCAGCCTTCTTCGCGAATGATGGTGCAGCCTTGATTTTGACACCGATTGTTCTTGCTATGGTTCGAGCTCTTGATTTTAAAGAACGGATGATCCTGCCATTCATCATGGCAAGTGGTTTTATTGCAGATACGACTTCCCTGCCATTAATCGTTAGTAACCTGGTTAACATCGTATCAGCGGATGTGTTCGACATCGGTTTCGTCGAATATGCGTCCCGGATGATCGTTCCGAACTTTTTCGCAATTGGAGCGAGCATTCTTGTTTTGTATCTATATTTTAGAAAAGATATTCCAGCTGATTATGATTTAAAGCAGCTGAAAAAACCAGTCGATGCCATTAAGGATCACAAGATGTTCCGACTTTCCTGGCTGGTATTGGCTGTACTGTTGGTTGGATACTTTGCGAGTGAATTTTTCGGCATCCCAGTATCGATCATAGCGGGAATCGTCGCCATCTTCTTCTTGATCATGGCACAGAAAAGTCCTGCAGTGGCGACCAGGAAAGTGGTAAAAGGGGCACCTTGGGCGATCGTCTTTTTCTCGATCGGTATGTATGTTGTCGTCTATGGCCTTCGGAACGAAGGTTTGACGGATGTGTTGGCATCGGTTATTGAAGCGGCAGCTGATCAAGGCTTGTTCGTTACAACGATATCAATGGGCTTTATTGCAGCGATTCTTTCCTCGATCATGAACAACATGCCGACCGTCATGATTGATGCACTTGCGATTCAAGATACAGCGACATCCGGTACGATCCGTGAAGCATTGATTTACGCAAACGTTATCGGATCAGATCTCGGCCCTAAGATCACTCCGATAGGATCTCTAGCGACATTGTTATGGCTTCATGTCCTCTCATTGAAAGGAGTCAAGATCTCGTGGGGCTATTATTTTAAAATCGGTGTAATCCTGACGATCCCAACATTGTTCATCACCCTAACCGGACTTTACATCTGGTTGTTGATCATTTCTTAAAAAGAATAATTATGAACGTAGATTTTCATGAAAAGTGAAATTCACGACACTCCAGGGGGAAAAGCGAGACCCCACAAGCGAGGAACGATTGTGGATCGCCTGCGGAAAGAGAGTGGATTTCGCAAAATCAAGTCTAATAAAACTTTTAAAAGGAGTTATGTGAAATGTCTAAACCAATTATCTATTTTCTATGTACAGGAAACTCTTGCCGCAGTCAAATGGCTGAAGGATTCGGGAAAAAATATCTTGGAGATAAGTATGAAGTCCATTCTGCTGGAATCGAAGCACACGGTCTTAATCCGAACGCGGTAAAAGCGATGAATGAAGTCGAAATCGATATTACTGATCAAACATCGGACATTATCGATCCAGAAATCTTGAACAAAGCTGAATTTGTCGTTACGCTATGTGGAGATGCAAATGATAAGTGCCCAATGACTCCTCCCCACGTAAAACGCGACCACTGGGGATTCGATGACCCTGCAAAAGCTGAGGGGACTGAAGAAGAAAAGTGGGCATTCTTCCAACGTGTCCGCGATGAAATCAGTGAACGCATCCAGAAGTTCGGAAAAGAAGGAAAGTAATTTTAACCGGTTTGGAAAAAATGATAAAGGAGAGCTTTGTATGATCAATCGAATGCATGTCGCTGTAAACTGCAGTGATCTAGATAAGTCTCTTGAATTCTATAAAAGCTTTTTTGGTGCTGAGCCGACGAAAGTGAAGGAGAATTATGCGAAGTTCGAGCTTGAAGAGCCAGCATTGCATTTTTCGTTGAATGTCCGCGATTTCAATAAGGAAGGTGTATTGAATCACTTAGGTTTCCAAGTGAACAATACAGAAGATGTGTTGAAAATGGGTGAACGCCTTCGCGAATCTGGATTGCTTTTAATCGATGAAATGGATACCACATGCTGCTATGCTGTCCAGGATAAGGTTTGGGTTTACGATCCAGACGGGAATGCCTGGGAGATCTTTTATACCAAAGAGGATTCTGAGTTCGAATCCGCAGGGGATGCCCGTGATCTTTCCTTATGCTGTGCACCACCACAGCCGCAGCCTATCAATATTGAATTGACATCACCTAAAAAGTAAGGTGTAACAGTTGAGTATGTTAAGCGAATACTCTAGACTAAGTAAGAAATGCTTAAATTGGAAGGAAGAGTTTGATGCAAATTACAGATACCGCAAAACAAGCGATCGAAGGCATTCTCCATCAGCATGATGCAAAAGGCATCCGCATCTATTTTGCAGGCATGGGCTGAGGCGGTCCCAAATTGGGAATGGCTCTGGATGAGCCTCAAGAGAATGATAAAGTAGAGGAATTGAATGGTATCCGTGTCTCGATTGATGAGCGGATTGTCTCAATGATTGAAGGTATTACGGTAGATTTTCAGCAAACACCTCAAGGAGCCGGATTGGTATTCCTTGGTCAAGATGAATGCTGTTAATGAAGATGAAAAAGGACCGATTTCCATTGTGGAGATCGGTCTTTTCTATTTTATAGAGAATTTCAAATTTGGGTGCTGAATTTGTAGTACTAAAGTAGTGAATTGCTCAAGGTAGGGGCAAAATTGCTCAAGATAGAGGGAGAATTGCTCAAGCTAGGCCTGAAATTGCTCAAGCTAGGCCTGAATTTGCTCAAGCTTGGCCTGAAATTGCTCAAGATCGAAGCAGAATTGCTCAAGCTAAGGCTGTATTGCTCAAGCTTAGGGTACAATTGCTCAATTTATAGACAAAGTTGCTTGATCCAGAGGTAAAGTTACTCAATTCAGGGACAAATTGCTCCACCTGCACCCGTTTTTGCTCAACCCACCAAAAAACTTGCTCAACTAGCCCCTGCTCTCATCAAATCAGATAAAACACGAACCCTGAAATCGTTGACATGGTAATGACAGAGAGGACGAAAGTAATGACGAGCTCTTTCTTAAAGATCGATTTAAGTAAAATCACTTCCGGAAGACTTGCGCCTGCAGAACTGATCATCATCGCCATGACTGGCCCCAGCGCCATTCCCTTCGCAATCAGAATTTGTGAAATCGGGATCATACTCGATAAGCGGATGTAGAGCGGAACCCCGACGATAGCTGCTATTGGGATGAGCCACCAGGCGTCTTTTCCAAAAGCACCTGAAATCCACTCTGTCGGTACAGTCCCATGAATGACTGCCCCAATTCCCGCGCCAAGAAGTAAATACGGATACACACTTTTCATCAAATCCCATGTTTCTTTGAATGCCAACTGAAAATTGAATTTCTGGTTTTTCTCATTATATCCTGACATGACGACGTTTTTGATTGCTCTTTCGAATCCGAGTGCCCCAAGGGTGAATCCGATTACCACAGAGAATACAGACGTTAAGATAGTGTAAATGATTGTAACCTTCCAGCCGAGGATAACACCCATGATCGTTAAAATGGTTGGATCAAGGACAGGTGAGGCGAATAGGAAAATCATGACGATGTTGAAGGGAAGTTTCTGCTTCAGCATATTGACGACAACAGGAATGGTTGAGCATGAGCAAAATGGTGTAATGAAAGCGAAGAATAAAGCGAAAAAAGCGGCTAGAAGTTTGTTTTTACCTACTAGCTTCTTTTCGATTTTTTCATAAGGGATATAGCCTTGGAGAAGGCTGATGACAAAAGAAATGACGACGAATAGAACAGTCAATTCAAATGCAATCCATAAAAAGTTTTTTAATGTTTCCATCCACATGGGAATCATCCTTTTCATTTTTATTTTTTTCACTATGTTATTGCTTTGAAATTCATTCCCTTACCGCGGGCAATCCACAATCCTCCTTGCACGTGCCTCGCTTCGGGATATCGCTTTTCCCACAGGAGTGTCGCGAATACACAGGCTATTTTATAAATCAAAAAAAATTGATTAATAAGGTGAAAAGAAAACCTTCTGTTAACAAGAAGGTCTGAATAAGCAGCAGAGTTCTGCAGATAGCAAGTGGTTCACTTCATCTTGATTCAATTTGTAGTAACTCCATGTACCTCGCGTTTCTCTTGTGATGACCCCGGCATCCAGCAATATTTTCAGATGATAGGAGAGTTTCGATTGCGGCATTTCCATCATTTCAACAAGATCACAGACGCATATTTCACCTTTTTGGGTAAGAAGGTACATCAACTGGAGTCGTTTCTTATCAGCAATGGCTTTGAATTTGGCTTCATATTTCTCAAATGTGCGAGGAAGGGACTCATCTACGAGTTTGATTTGTTTCATATCATTCACCTCGATCAAAAAAGTTTGATTAATCACAGTATATTATGGGAAAAGTAGAAATGCAATCATTAAATCAAAAAAAATTGATTTTATAGTTGCAAAATAGAACCCGCGAGAATATAATCTAATTAATCAAGAAAGATTGATTTAAGGAGGAGTCAAAAATGATGGATTTTTATTCAATCGAATCAGAACTTAAGTATCGAAAGGAACAACTGAACAATAGCTTGCCAAGGGTTGAAACAAACAAGCAACAAACAGCTTGGCTCAAGTTGAAAAAGCTGTATTCGAGATTCACCTCTCCAAAAACAAATATGGAGTCTCACTCAGAATGTGACTATGAATGTGCCTGCTGATAATTTTTATGACACTAAAATCAAAAAAAATTGATTAAGTGAAAGCAGGTGATAATGATTGAGCAAACTTCAAAACACGATTTCAACCATTGAAGAACAGGCACGGATGAAGGAATATGCCGAGGTCTTGACTGGAGAGGATTTTTCCGGAAGACTATCAGGAACTTCCGGTGCCTACCGTGCTGCACAATTTCTTGAACTTGAAGACGTTTGGCTATCAACCGCTTCCGTCAATAGGGAATTATTTGATGCCGATCGAGGTGTTCGGTTCTCGCTTGTTTGGCCCGGCAAAATTGCAAATCGGAGAGAAAGTATTGGAGCATAGGGTCGATTTTACAGAATGGAACCGGTATTCCTCTGGAGGTCGGATAGATGGTGATCTAATCGTGATAAAAGATGGAGAGCTGGTCGACGAAGGTTCAATTAAAGATAAGGTTGTTTTGATCAGTAAAAGGCCAAATGGATTTGATTTGAAAGGTACCGTTCAAGCAGCGATCGATTATGACATTAAAGCGCTACTTATTGAACATGGAAACCCAAAATGGTTCGTAAAAATGATCAACGGACCAAAAAATCCCAAGGTTCCAGTTATTAAAGTCAGAAAAAGCTTGATTGATAGCCTTGTTAAAATGACTGGCAACAAAGTGAAGATAGATTTACCTCTCAAAAATGAAGCCATTCCTTGCAACAATGTAATCGGATTTCTTTCGGGAAGTAATCCGGACAAAACGCTTGTATTATCCACTCATTACGATCATCAAGGTGCCGATCCGGGTGGTCATCGATTTCAAGGGGCGATTGACAATATCTCTGGTGTTGTCACCTTGCTTGAAACCGCAAAGAAACTCATCAGTACAGAAAAACAATATCCATTCAATATCGTTATTGTTTTTTTCTCTGGTGAGGAATCTGGCTTACAAGGTGCAAAACAATTCATTGAGTCTTTTAAAGAAAATATGATCGGAGCCATCAATCTCGATTGCATTGGCCAGGAACCAGAAGTCCAAATGGTACGGATCGGATATACAGAACCGATCCATTGGCTTCCTCTACTTGCGAAAAAGGTCTTCGATCGAAAGGGGATTGAAATCAAATGGAAGGATTACGGCGGGGAAGATTCTGTGGCTTTCAGAAATGCTGGTGTACCCGCATTGGGCTTAGGGCAGAAGCCGTTGATGAAATCGGTCAGTATTCATACACCAGATGATACGGTTGAAGCGCTGAATTTCGAAGCACTGTCTCAATGGGTTCATATAACAGAAGAAATGGTTTATGAAATCGCAAAACAAAAACTTTATTAAGGAGATGATTAACATGATTCAATTTATCAAAAAGGTATCTGGTAGTGGAAAAGGTAAAGAAAACGACTGCTGTGGAGTAGAAATCAAGGAAGTATCAGTTGAGGAAAACGACTCTTGCTGCGGAAGTTCGAAAGAAGAAACATGTTGCGGATCAGAGGAAGAAGCAGATACTTGTTGTTGAATAACCTACGTAAAGGGTGCCTAGCCGGCATCCTTTTCTTTGGCTATCAACGGGCGAACCAAAAGCCTCCTCACTTGCACAAGATGTGCTGGATTCGACGTTCACCACAGGACGTGGTGGTTTTTAGTCGAAGATCCTTTTAAAGACTGCGGGGTCTCGCTTGGCTCGCTGTTTCCGTAGGAGTCTTGTATATTTCAACCGCTCACAGGTTTCCAAACACATCTTTATCAATACAAACCGAATTCAATAGCAACAAATTTATAGAAAACAGGCTTTAAATGTAGCGCCACGGCTCGCGTTTAAGGCTTGAGATTACCAAGTTTTCTTTATTTATGTCATTCGTCCCATATAAAGTATTTTCAACATTCTGTATAATATAATGAAAACGGTTGCACAAGTTGAAGAAGAACTTATGGCAGCCGTTCTTTTTTTAACAACTGTGAAAACGTTTGCACAGAAAATATTTTCAGACTAAAAATGAAAGGGGTATGATTGTGAAAATACGACGTTCAAAGACATTTTTGTTGTTCATGGTGTTTCTTTTGACCATGCAGATATTTTCAGGGGTACAGCCTTCTAACGCTGATGCCGAAGAACGGAAAGTGCGGTTAGCAGGAAACTTTGGGGAAGAAGGGGATGGTACATATTGGAACCCAGCATCTGACGAGTTGAAGATGACGGATGCAGAAAACGGGAAGTATTATTTGAAAAAGACGTTATCCCCAGGCACCTATGAATATAAGATTGCCATCAACGGAAGCTGGGATGAAAATTACGGTGCGGATGGCGTAGCGGGCGGTCAAAATATGTCCTTTACACTAGAAGAAGAAAAAGAAGTCCTCTTTGTTTACAATGACGAGACGCATGTGACGACCACCATGACCGAGGATCGATTACCACGTCTGGCAGGATCACTTCAGTCAGCAATCAGTGCTGGTGATGAATGGTCACCGGGAACTTCAACAGCGATATTAGAGGATGAAAACTACGATAACATATACGAATTCACAGCCAACGTTTCAGAAGGAAACTATGAGTTCAAGGTCGTGATCGGAAATGAGTGGGGAGAAGAATACCCCGGCGAAAACTTCAAGTTGCACGTAATACATGATCAAGAGGTGACGTTCTATTATAACCACGAGACGAAGGAAGTGACGACGAGCAACCAAGCTTCCGGTCCGGATGGAGGCGTTAAGGCAGACAAGCTCTATCACGATACGTGGGATGAGCTTTACCGGAAACCATTCGGTGCGATTGAAACCGGAAAAGAAGTGAAACTGCGTTTTGAAGCTGAAAAAGGTGACCTGACAGGGGCCAATCTTCTTTTAAAAAATCAGACATCTGGAAATTCGAAGATGATCAAGATGGAGAAGGTTGGCTGGACAGAAGTTGAGGGAAAAGGGGAGCGAGAATACTGGGAAGCGACGTTCATTCCTGAGGAAAAAGGCGTTTACGGGTATAAATTCATTGCATTAGATGGAAAAACCGCAAAAGAATACGGAGAAGATACACGTCAGGGTCACACGGGTCGTGCTGGTGATAACGTACTCGATTTCTTCCAGCTGACTGTCTATGACCCAGGGTATAAAACACCTGACTGGATGAAGGAAGCGGTCGTCTATCAAATTTTCCCTGACCGTTTTTATAACGGTAATCCAAAAAACGACGATGCAAAGGAACATGCACGTGGCGATGAGCCGATCGAGCATCAGGATTGGGAAGAGCTTCCGGATAATCCGAGGCTTGAAAGTAATTCAGATTATGAGGGAGATGGAATCTGGAGCAACGATTTCTTTGGAGGAGACATCAAAGGGATTCATGAGAAGCTAGATTACATCCAATCTCTTGGTGTAAATACAATCTATCTCAATCCGGTGGCCTATGCGGCTTCAAATCATAAATATGATGCGACGGATTTTAAAGCGGTCGATCCGATGTTCGGCTCACCAAAGGAGTTCAAGAAGTTTACGCATGAATTGAAGAAACGAGATATGCACCTTATTCTAGATGGCGTGTTCAACCATGTAGGAGATGACTCGATTTATTTTGATCGTTATGGAAAATATGAGACGGTCGGCGCTTATGAGTATTGGGCACGAATCTATGATTATATGAATAACGATGGTTTGTCGAAGGAAGATGCAAAGGCCAAAGCTGAGGAAGAATTTCTTGCTGAAGGACAGGTTTTCAGTAAGTACGGGTTCCATAATTGGTTCAATATCGAGAATAATAAAGTGGAAGAAGGGACCCCGAATGAACGCTATGACTACCAGGCCTGGTGGGGATTTGATAGTCTGCCAGAAATTGCATCAGTCCCTGGAGATACTGTACCTTATGATTCTGAACTGAATAATGAACAGTTTGCGGATTATATCATGTACGATAAGGACTCCGTTTCAAAATCCTGGTTGAAGCGAGGCGGGTCCGGTTGGCGTTTGGATGTTGCCAATGAAGTAGATCCAGAGTTTTGGAGAGAGTTCCGTACGGAGATGAAAGAAACGAAAACAAAAACAAAGGATGATCCGTTGATTCTCGGTGAAATCTGGGATGATGCGTCCAAGTACTTCCTCGGTGATCTCTACGATTCAGTGATGAACTACAGATTCCGTGGTGCGATGCTTGATTATTTACGGAACGGGAACGCTAGTGGAGCAGCCGGAAAGCTGAACGCCATCCAGGAAGACTATCCTGAAGAGGCATTTTACAACTTGATGAACTTGATGGGATCACACGACACAGCTCGAGCAGTCTTTTTGCTCGGAAATGGATCTGAAAATGCGGAACGGGCGGAACTTGACGCAAATTATGACCATGAACTGGGTGTTAAAAGATTAAAGCTAGCGGCAATCTTCCAGTTCGGATACCCTGGTGCGCCGACGGTCTATTACGGTGATGAAACAGGACTGACTGGCTCCAAGGATCCGGATGACAGGCGGACATACCCATGGGGCGGAGAGAATGAGGAGCTGATTAAGCATTATCAGAAACTCGGTGAAATCCGCGAGCAGCATCAGGGTCTTTTTGCGCAGGGTGATCTGCAGAACCTTCACACCGAAGGAGATGTATTTGTCTATGGCCGGAGTCTTGATAAAAAGGCTGGGCTTGTGGCGATCAACCGCGGAAATGAAGAGAAGACAGTCGAAGTGGATGTGAAAAACTTCGCTCTTAATGGGGTTGATTTTAAAGATCAGCTTTCGGAAAAGAATGTAGTAAAAGTGGAAGATGGAAAAGTGACATTGACGATTCCAGCCATGAGCGGTCAAATGCTTGTATCTAAAAATGCGAAAGTTAAACCACCTGTGTCAGTAGATGGTTTGAAAGCTGAAGAGGGTGTAGGAGAGGTCATCCTTTCCTGGTCTGGAAAAGCAGAACAATACAATGTATATATGACGAATATTGAAGGGGCTCTTTATAAGAAGGTTGAAACCGCAACAGATACTTCGGTTAAAATCGAAGGACTTGATAACGGGAGGAAGTATTTTTTTGCCGTAACGGCTGTGGATCAACATGGGAATGAATCGGTTAAAACTGCGACCAAAGAGGTGATTCCGCATATTCCGTTGATTGAAGGTTCTTATACAATCAATGGTGTAACGGAGCTTGAAACTTCCGTTCTTGATTTGGCTGAACCGAAAACGGTTGAAGCGAGCATAGCAGTTGGTGATTTTTCAGCTGATGATCTCGTTGAAGGACTGCAAGCTCAATTGCAAGTTCGCTCCCCTGGTTCTGAAGAATGGGAAATGATCGAGGCTCGTTATACTGGTCAAGAAGATGGGTCGAATAGCTTTTCAGCAGAGTTTTTACCTTTAGAAGTCGGTGACTATCAATACCGTTATGCCTTTACGACGGACATTGGACGAAATTGGATTTATTCTGAGGAACAATCGGTAGCGATCACGAAATCTGAAGACGAAACGCCGCCAGTTGAGTCGGTCAATTTAGAGCAACCGACACAGGAATCTGGTCAGGTCAATTTGAACTGGAGTTTGGAACATCCTGATGATCCTTACATGATCGCGATTGTCCGAGATGGTGTTGTGATTGATAAAATTTGGGATCCAGAAGCGGTCAGTTATCAAGACCTGAGTGTCGAAAATGGCAAGGAGTATTCCTATGTCGTTCGCGTCTATGATCAGTACGGAAATTTTAAGGAATCCAACGCTGTAGCAGTAACTCCAGATATCGTCATGGTAGAAGTGACGTTCAAGGTGAACGCACCGGGTTATACACCGCTTGATACGAAAATAACGATGCCAAACAGCTTGAACGGCTGGAATACAAGCGCGTGGGAAATGAGCCGTAATGGTGCGGTGACACCGGATTGGGAATATACAGTTGACATGCAGGTCGGTGAAGTATTGACGTATAAATACGTGAAGGGAAATTCATGGGACCAAGAAGGACTCGCTGACCACACCCCAGATGACCCGACTGACGATGATATCAGTTATTATGGCTATGGTGCACCAGGAACGGACCTGAAAGTCATAGTTGAAAATCAGGGCAATAATAAAATGGTTGTGAGAGACACGATTCTCCGGTGGATCGATCAACCTATCGTCATTACTTCACATGCAGGTGGACAAACAGTAACAGATAATCGTGTCACTTTAAGCGGGAACGCAATCAAAGAAGGTGTACTTACCATCAATGGTGAAGCGGTAACAGTTAATGAAGATATGAGTTGGAGCCACGATGTCGATCTTTCTGAAGGGGAGAATGTATTTGACATCCACATCGAACCGACAGCAGAAAACAAATCTGAAATCTTCAACAACGATACAGGAGCAATTGACAAAAACACCAAAGACATCACCTTCACACTGGTGAAAGAATAATTAATGGTGCCAGGTACACTTTGGGAACCCTTATGCAGCAACGGTTCTATTTGGGTGCCTGGCACCGTTTTGAATTCGTTGGGGGAGAAAGCTTCTGAATCGGTGCCAGGTACCAAACGTGGTACCGTCACACTCACTGTTTTGAAACTTTGTGGTTTGGGAAGTATTATAAGAAGATAAATGGAGTAGAAGTTCGTTTAAAGGAGCATGTGATGGAGAGTTGGTATACAGAGTTCATTGAGAACTATGGGTATTTTGGCATCTTCCTTATAATGGCTTTGGAAAATCTTTTTCCCCCGATTCCTTCCGAGGTGGTGCTGCCGTTCAGTGGGTTCGTCACGACTGCCACAGACCTGCACATCATCGGTGTCATCTTAGCTTCGACAGCTGGTTCGGTATTTGGGGCTATAGTGCTTTATGGTCTCGGATTGCTTTTGGATGTTGAAAACTTAGAAAAAATGATTGATCGTTGGGGACACATTCTCCGAGTGAAAAAGAAGGATGTAAGACGTGCAGATGACTGGTTCGATCGCTATGGAAAATGGACGGTTTTCTTTGGAAGGATGATGCCATTTTTACGAAGTGTCATTTCTATCCCTGCGGGCATGTCGAACATGCCATTTCTCTTCTTCATCGTTCTCACCACACTTGGAACGGTCATCTGGAATATCCTACTTGTAAGCATTGGGGCTGCACTCGGTGAAAATTGGACAGGTATCATCGAATATGTGAAGCTCTATTCGAAAACGATTTACATCATACTTGGCATTGGGGCGATTTTGTTTATTGCCTGGTATGTGCAACATAAAAGGAAAAAATTAAATTCTCGTTAATCGGCGGCCGTTTTGGTCGTCTTTTTAACATTTAAAGAAAGTATAAATACTTTCTTCAATATAAGGGCAACTAAGGCACAGCTTGCGCTAAAGCTTATCTGTGCCAAGTTTTCTTTATTTCGTTAGATGGAATTTGTTTACATAATTCGATTTCATTGTTACGATTATTTCAAAATATTCACAAATTTACTAAGGTTACAAAGAGAAACCCATTAAATAGAAGGGGGATAAAAAGGTGTCATTGGGTGTTTATTTTAAACGATTGAAATCTATTATAATCGGAATCATTTTCATCGGTTTTTTACCGAGTCTTCTTTATGGATTCGACCAGACGATCAATCTCCAATCCTACACATTCAATGGAAAAACATATGATCTATTTCCTGGTATTTTTGACAAGTACACTTATTCGATGACGATTTTTTTCGGAGCATTGATACTCGGTTGGGTTTTTGCCATTTTGTTTACATTTTGCACTACTTTATTGCCGCATTTTCTAAAGAGGATGGTCTACGGGCTACTAACGCTGTTCGAATCAATTCCAGATTTGTTCATTGTACTATCCTTGCAACTGTTGATCGTTTATATCTACCAGAAAACAGGCTGGCTCATCAGTAATGTGACGGTGGTCTATGATGATAAAATTTATTTGCTGCCGATTTTGGTCCTATCTGTTCTGCCTACCATCCAGTTATTCAAAATCACGTTCCTTTTACTTGAGGAAGAGAAGAATAAAGCCTACGTCAAAGTGGCAAAATCAATGGGGCTTGGTGATTATTACATACTGTTCCGCCATGTGTTCAGAAACGTTTTATTCAATCTGTTCCTCTATTTCAAAACGATTTTCGTCTTCATGCTATCGAATCTTTTTATCATGGAATACGTGTTCAACATCCACGGATTGATGAGAATCATGCTTAGCACGAATATTTTTGTATTTATTATAAGTACGATCATGATCACAATTCCTTTCTTATTATTGTTCGAAGCAGCTCAAGCGTTGCTTGATAGAGCCACTGGTGATCGAGGGGAGGGACACGTATGAACAAGGTCATATGGAAACAACCACAGTTTTTGATTGGCGCTTTCATCGTATTGTCATTGCTAGTGTTGAGTCTTGTATATCCGTTATTTTCTGACCCTCCAGAGGAAGTCAAATATCTCTATAAAGATGGAAAGCTGGTTGATGTTGCTCCTTTTTCGCCATCACAGGTCCCTCCGTTCGGAACGGATCGATTCGGCAGGAACTTGCTGAGCCTGGTAATCAGTGGTGCCAAGTATACACTGTTGATCACGATTGCGATTGCTTTAATACGGGTTATCATCGCTGGTGTGCTGGCGATTTTTTACCATCAATACAATAAAAAACTACGTCCTATATTTGAAGATATCATCGAATCCACCCTTTTTGTTCCAGCTTCAATATTAGGGTATTTGCTAATGGCTCCATTAGCGGTAAAACAAGCGCAGGAAGGGATCAGTTTCTTTGAAATCGTATTGATCCAGAGCATCATATTGATCTTGATCGGGGTTCCGCCTCTCATATCGGTTTTTTCAAAGGATATGGCAATGATCACAAGGAAGGAACACATTGTCAGCACTTTATCGCTTGGTGCGAAGCATCGATATGTATATGTCAAGCACGTACTGCCAGAGATGGCCAGCCGCTTCTTATTAGTAATAGCCCAACAAATTATTCAGGTAATGATCCTGCTTGCTCATCTTGGAGTTTTATTGATTTTCCTTGGAGGGGTCAAAACGATCCTGGATGGGGATTTATTAAGCACACACGAGGTATTTGTCTCGCTGTCTGGAGAATGGTCAGGTCTTATCGGCAATAATTTTCAAGAAATCGTACATAGCCCACATGTCGTCCTTATACCTTTAGCTTTCTTTTCATTGACGATTTTTTCAATGAACTTGATCATAAATGGCATGCAGAATGCTATGAAACACGGAGAAAGGGGGAGGGGAATATGAAGCTTTTGGAAGTCCAAAATTTGAGCGTCGGATTTGGCTCTGAAAAGGATGAATTCGTCGCAATCGATGATGTCAGCTTTTCAATCGATAAAGGTGAAACGGTTGCGCTAATCGGAGAATCTGGATCCGGAAAAAGTGTGACCTCCCTCTCTATCCTGGGGCTTTTACCTGCTAATGGAGGTATTCGTAATGGACGTATTTTCTATAATGACAAAGACTTATTAGTACTGCCAGATAAAGAATTACAAAAAATACGAGGGAGAGAGATCTCGTTGATTTTCCAGGATGCTTCTGTATCATTGAATCCCTCCATAAAAGTCGGTAGACAGATTACAGATGGTCTCGTTTATCATCGGCTGATGAATCGTAAAGAACTTAAACGGGAGGCGCTGCGTTTATTGACGGAAGTAGGCTTCCACAACCCGACAGAAGTGTTCGATCAATACCCTGGTCAGCTTTCCGGCGGAATGAAACAGCGTGCTCTCATTGCAATGGCGATTTCATGCAAGCCACAGCTGATTATTGCGGATGAACCCACAACTGCACTTGATGTCACGATACAAAAACAAATTCTTGACTTGATGAACGAGTATAAGAAAACGACTGCTACCTCTCTCCTCCTGATCACTCATGATTTCGGGCTAGTGGCAGAATATGCGGATCGGGTATTGGTGATGTTCGGGGGTAAAATCGTCGAATCGGCAGATGTATTCACGCTTTTTAAAAATCCCATTCATCCCTATACGAAGGGATTGATGGAGAGTATCCCGAAAATCGAAGAGCCTAAGGAGCATTTACAGACGATAAAGGATGCCGTCAGTTTGCAAGCTGGTTATGGAGGACGAAAATTTGCTCCGGAAACGTTTTCGGCTGATGAAATGGTGTATCATTCACCTTCAACCTTGATTGAAGTTGAACCTGGTCACTATGTAAGGTTTTTTGATGAAGGATCTGAGGTGTTGAAGGCATGCAAACATTAGTTGAAGTCCAAAATCTTTCTACTTCGTTTCAAGATGGCAGAAGTATAAAAAAGGCGATTGAAGGGGTCACCTTCAATGTATACGAAGGTGAGACATTAGGTATCGTAGGAGAATCAGGGTCTGGAAAAACGACGCTTGGAAGAACGATTATTCGGCTCTTGGCTCCTGACTATGGTTCTATCAAGTTTGCTGGAGTCGATCTGACGAGATTAACCGGTAAAAAATTGAGGGGGATGAGAAAGGATTTCCAGATGATCTTTCAAAATCCCTATGAATCTCTTAGTCCCCGGTTGAAAGTAGGGGACATTCTCGAAGAACCACTTGTTATACAGAAGATGTTTTCACAGGGGGAAAGAACGCAGAGAGCTTTTCAGATGCTTGAAAATGTAGGGCTTCCCAAAAGCTCCTATCATAAAACAATCCATGAGTTCTCAGGAGGTCAAAGACAACGGATAGCAATCGCCCGTGCACTGATATTGAATCCTAAACTGATCATTGCTGATGAGCCTGTTTCAGCATTAGACGTATCTGTGCAGGCACAAATATTGAATCTATTAAAGGATCTGCAGAAAGAATTCAATCTGACATCCATTTTCATTTCACATGATTTAAGTGTTGTGCACCATATGAGCGATCGGGTTGGTATATTGAATGGAGGACATATGTTGGAAATGTCCGGTAAAGAGGAAATTTACAGGAATCCTGTCCATCCCTATACAAAGTCTCTACTCTCATCCATTCCAAGAAACGATCCGACTCAACGGGATGTGATCCAGGAGAAAATCATCGTCCCTCCAGCTTCACCACATCCCCCGCATCTGATCAATATCGGCAAGGAGCATTATGTTGCTTCAAATGTCATTGAAATCAAGAATTTTGAAGTCAGCACTGTAAACTAGATGAGAATATCAATCAAAAAAGGACGGGGCTGTCTTAAAAGAAAAGTGTCAGACACCTCCAACACAACATTTTGAATCAAAACCATGATTTTTCTCAAAATGTTGTTAAGTTCGGAGAGACTCAGACACTTTGGGACAGCCCAGTCCTCTTCATCATGTCTATCATGAGCCAAGCTGTTCTAGCTGATCCATGATATTGGTCAATTGATTGATTGTTTGCAGGATTTCATAGTCTTCCAGCAGTTTTGGATCTACTTCCCCATTTTCAACATTGCGTAGATAACCATCAATTCCCTGTTCGAGCGTGTCATTGTATCCGACTATTTTCCCGTGTACGCCCTCCGCGATTCCTGGGGGGTTCAGTTCATTAAATGTTGCGATATCTTCCTTCATCTGGTTGAGTCTTTCTTCCAGTTCGACCCGGGATTCCTGGTCCGAAGCTGCCCGTTCAGCTAATGCTGGTGCTTCATCAGCAAAACTTTTGGCTGTGTTAATGTAATCAGTAGCACTGTTTACATACTCAAGGGTGTCATCGACTCCTTGGAGTAAGGAACAACCGCTTAATATGAGAACTGACATCGCACCGAGTGTGAGAGAGAGGAACCATTTTTTCATAAATATTCTCCTTTTCAATAAGGTTTTGATTTATCTTTTACGACGTTTTTTCAATTCTTTTTTTGCCATCGGTATAATATGTTTCTTAGCAACACTATATCCTTTCTTCAAGATGAACGCTTTGATCAATTTTTTGAAACCCAATTTCACCACTCCTTTCATAGGATAACAAAAACGTGACCACCTTTATTGGTGATCACGTTTATCGTAAAGAGACCACCAGAATACTGGTAAAGGTCTCGCTAACAACATGGACGTTGCCAACAAAGCCGAGGCATAGTGCCTGTAATGACGACTTCGTTGTGACAAGCTACTCCCCTTTAAGGAATAAATCTATAAATTTTCTTACTAACAGTTTAGTGAAAAATGCTTGGAAAATCAATTATTTCTAATGCTTTCTGTACTCATCAAGCAGACCGTAAAGCTTTTCCAGTTGATTACTTTGCTCGCTCCGCTGCATACTTCTTTTATATTGATTGCGTTCATTGTATGTTTTCTCTATCAATTGCTGAAGAGATTCATCAGTTACGTCTTCTTCTTGAATCACTTCAGCAAAGCCTTGCTTTTTAAAAGACTCAGCATTTTGGATCTGATCACCGCGGCTCTGGCTGAGAGGAAGCGGTATAAGAATCATCGGAATCTGCAGATCGAGAAATTCATAGATCGAGTTTGATCCTGCTCGGGTGACGACGAGATCCGTCATAGCGAGAATGTCAGGTAACTCATCTTTTATATACTCAAATTGCCTATATCCATGAACATTGATCGTTTCATCGACTTTCCCTTTTCCGCAGAGATGGACGATTTGATAATTTTCAGTCAAGGTCGGTACAAGATTTCTTACAGCCTCATTAAGCCTCTTAGCTCCCTGGCTTCCGCCCATTACGAGGATGACTGGCTTGGATTCAGTGAAATCACAGAAATGAAGCCCTTTCCGTTTCGAACCTGTACGTAATTCTTCACGGACAATGGACCCGAGTAAAATTCCTTTGTCTTCTGGAATGTGTTTGAGTGTTTCCGGGAAGGTCACGCATACCTTTGAAGCGAATGGCATTGAAATTTTATTCGCAAGTCCAGGACTCATATCAGACTCGTGGGAAATGACTGGCGTTTTCGTAAGGCGGGAGGCAAGTATTACAGGCACTGAAACGAAGCCCCCTTTAGAGAAAACGATACTCGGCTTCACCTTCCGGATGATCCGATACGCCTGACCGATCCCTTTGATGACTCGGAACGGATCTTTAAAGTTATTGATATCGAAGTATCTCCGCAGTTTTCCTGTAGAAATCGGATAATACGTAACATCAGAGAGATGTTCGATCAATTCACGTTCAATTCCACCCTGTGATCCAATATAATGGATTTCCCAATTATTACGTTTCAAGTGAGGGATCAAGGCAAGATTGACAGCGACGTGGCCAGTCGAACCGCCCCCCGTTAACAAAATACGCTTCATTTACATCATCCTTTTATTAAACTGCACTTTCCGTGTCAGGCACCAAAATTGAGGCTTACTCTCCCAAGGAGTTTGAAAGTGTGCCAGGCACCGATCAGCAATTCAATGGTACCAGGGCTTCTCAATCGGTGCCTGGCACCGCTGAATAGAGCACTGCCTTTATTATATATCGGTTGTGATTGTGTTTCATCCCGCATATGTTCACCATTTTTGACAGACTGTTGTTTTATTCGTTTGTGTAACGGCATAATTAGGGGTTGACCTGCTAAAAGACGGTCTGCCCTAATACGTACAACTGTCGGTCAGTCTTTATCGAAGGCTGGTTCTAGCCCGACGTTACAGCCTAATCCAAACCATTTCAGCTTTGCGGATTTTTGATATGAGTCAGGCCACCTAGATCACTGTAAACCTCAAGATCGCTCAATTCGCACCATATCTCGCTGATCAGATTACCTTCATAAGCGAAAATCAATACACCTGTTTCTTTTACCGGTTCGTCACGAGCAGGCAACTCGAGCCATCCTCCGGCATAGGTGCTTGTTCCAGTGTACCGGATGACGACTTTCTCATCTCCAACGATGATATCGTGTAAGTCCCATTCACTGTTTGTAAACGTAGACCGGTACCAGTCCAGAAATTGGACGAATTCCTGTTTTCCGACTGAATGGCGTCCGGCAGTATTCACTCTCACTTCATCCACTGCAATCTCATCCAACCGAGCCATTCGCCTTTTCCAAATACATCATGAAACCACGCTTTCGCATGCACAACTCTCAAATCTCCCATTACATGACCCCCATATCAATTTCTTCTGATTTTCGATAGCAGCCTCAACATTTCAATATACAACCAGACAAGCGTGACCAATAGCCCAAACCCAGCATACCACTCCATATATTTCGGTACCTGCTGTCTGGCACCTGACTCAATGAAATCAAAATCCAATACCAGGTTCAGGGCAGCCACTCCGACGATTACTAATGAAATGATAATACCAACCATGCCTGTTTCATGAAGAAATGGAACATCCATCCCGAAAAACCTCAGGATGATATCAATCAAGTAAACAAAGAAAATTCCCATAGTCGCAGATATGACTCCTCTTCTGAAATTCTTCGTAACTTTTATGATACCTGTCTTATATAAAAGCAGCATTGCTAATAACGTACTGATCGTAAGGAGAGCGGCCTGCAAGGTGATGCCGCTGTATTGAGCTTCATAGATTGCAGATAAAGCACCGATCGCCAGCCCTTCTAACAAAGCATAAGCAGGAGCGGTGAGTGGGGAAATCCTCGGAACAAAAGCAGTGATCAATGCCATCACAAGACCGCCCAACACCCCGATCCATAATAAGTGTTGTATCATGTTGCCTGAAAAATACTCATTCCATGAATAGAAGGCACTACCCATCAACACGACAAGCAAAATGAAAGTCTTGTTTACGGCACCACCGATGGTCATCGCGTTACCTGCTGAAGCACTTCCTCGAAATCTACTGAACGTTCTATCATTCAAACTCGGATTCGAACTACGCATATCATCACCTCATTTAGGAATACAACTAATTGATACAAATTTTAACATACTCAACGAAATGTGCCGTCTTCTACAACTTGTAATCGAAGGGAAAAACATTTTTTAACAAATATATGAAACTATTTACAATAGGAACCGTAATAAAGAGTGAGTATAATTGAGCGTTTCTGATCAAATTCGAGAAAATGGAGGGATTTAGATGTTTGAGCTTTTTAAACGGGTGAAGACGGTCGTCAATTCGGAATTGAACAGCCTGATTGATAAAGCAGAAGACCCGATCAAAGTGGTCGAGCAGTATTTACGTGAGATGGCTTCTGATATCCAGGAAGCAGAGAAGGCCACTGCTAAGATCATGGCAGAAGAAAAACTGCTGAAGTTGAAATGGAAAGAGACCCAATCGATGGTCAAGAAACGTGAAGAACAGGCAATCCGTGCACTTCAAGAAGACAATGAAGATTTGGCGAAAAGAGCGCTCGAAGATAAATCGCGTCTTCAGAAAGAAGCGGAACAATTAGAGCACCTCTACATCGAGGCTTCTAAAACTGCAGCAGAACTCAAAGAAAAGCTGACTGAAATGAAATCTGAATTTCGTGATATGGAACTGAAGAAAGCCACATTGAATTCCCGCGCCCAGTCTGCTAAAGCACGCACAAACATCAACCGTTCCATGGCGATGCACAATAGCGGAGGTTCAAAAAACGGCTTCAAACGAATGGAAGAGAAGGTGTTCAGGTTTGAGGCTGAAGCAGAAACAAGTGAGGACCTTAACGTATCAAGCAGAACGTTGGACACCGAATTGAAGGAAGTGGAGAAGAAAAGCAGTGTGGACGATGAACTGCGTTTATTGAAAGAACGAATTGCAAACCAATCAAATGGAACAATCGAATAGGGGATTTATATGGAGTTATTTGGATATCCCATAGAGACGCTCTATCTCTATGGACTCATCATCGGAGGATGTTTAACGCTCATTTATATATTAATGAGCGATGTTTTGGAAGGGATTTTCGAGGTCTTGTCAGAAACGTTCTTCAACCCGACATTGATTCTTTCTTTCCTTACCATTTTCAATGCATCCGGATACTTACTTGAAATCATGACTGGAATGAACAGCTGGATCCTCCTGGTCGTTTCTGCACTTTTAGCATTCTTATTCGTTACTTTGTTGAACGTATTTGTGTTGATTCCACTCTCATCCGCGGAAGAATCCAATACGTATGCGATAGAAGACTTACAAGGCCGGATCGGCAAAGTCATCATTTCCATTCCTGTTGATGGTTATGGTGAGGTATTGATCAGCGGGAACAGCGGAAATATCGCTAAGTCTGCCGTCAGTCTGGATAACGAACCAATCGAGGCTGGCTCTGATATTTTGATCATCGACACCAAAGATGGGGTTCTGCACGTTACCCGATACGAACAAGAAACCTTCAACGTGTAACAATTCATTTTTAAGGAGGATCATATGGGTCTAAGTCCACTTTTCATTGTCATTGGAATCGTAGCATTTTTATTGATAGCTTTAATCGGGGTTTTCGTTTCAAAATACCGTACAGCGGGTCCTGATGAAGCATTGATCGTCACAGGAAGTTACCTCGGATCAAAGAACGTAAACATTGATGATGCCGGTAATAAAATCAAAATCGTCCGCGGGGGCGGTACGTTCGTGCTTCCTGTTTTCCAACAAGCTGAATCGTTAAGTCTCTTGTCGAGTAAAATTGATGTACAGACACCAGAAGTTTACACAGAGCAGGGTGTTCCGGTTATGGCTGACGGTACAGCGATCATCAAAATCGGCGGATCGATCGGCGAAATCGCTACGGCCGCGGAACAATTTTTAGGTAAAACCAAGAGTGATCGTGAGAATGAAGCGCGTGAAGTTCTAGAGGGACACTTACGTTCAATTCTCGGATCGATGACGGTCGAAGAAATTTACAAGAACCGTGAAAAATTCTCGCAAGAAGTACAACGTGTCGCTTCTCAAGATCTTGCGAAAATGGGGCTGAACATCGTCTCCTTCACAATTAAAGATGTCCGTGACAAAAACGGATACCTTGAGTCACTCGGTAAGCCACGGATCGCTCAGGTGAAACGGGATGCGGATATCGCTACTGCCGAAGCAGAAAAGGAAACGCGTATCAAACGTGCAGAAGCAGATAAAGATGCGAAGAAATCCGAGCTGGAACGTGCAACTGAGGTAGCTGAAGCAGAAAAAATCAATCAGTTGAAAATAGCGGAATATCGTGAAGAGCAGGACCGTGCAAAAGCCCGTGCTGACCAGGCTTATCACTTAGAAGAAGCAAGATCGATGCAAGAGGTTACAGAGCATCAAATGCAAATCAAAATCATCGAGCGTCAAAAGCAGATCGAACTCGAAGAAAAAGAAATCGCCCGTCGTGAGAAGCAATATGATTCCGAAGTCAAAAAGAAGGCGGACGCAGATCGATATGCTGTTGAACAATCCGCAGAAGCAGACAAACGGAAACAGATCGCTTCAGCAGATGCAGAACAATATCGCATTGAATCAATGGCAAGAGCAGAAGCGGAAAAAATCCGTATCGACGGTATCGCGAAGGCTGACGCAGAACGAGCTCAAGGTGAATCATCAGCTGAAGTCATCCGTCTGAAGGGTCTTGCAGAAGCGGAAGCGAAACAGAAGATTGCAGAAGCTTTTGAACAATATGGTCAAGCAGCGATGCTCGATATGATCATCAATATGCTCCCTTCCTATGCAAAAGAAATTGCAAGTCCGCTGGGTAATATTGATAAGATTACAGTCGTCGATACGGGCAGCGGTGAAGGTGGAGGAGCGAACAAGGTAACGGGCTATGCCACAAACTTGATGTCTACACTTCAGGAGTCATTGAAGGCTTCTTCCGGCTTAGACGTCAAGGAATTGATTGAAAACTTCTCTGGAAAAGGGAACGTCCGATCAAGCGTTGATGAATTGACAAGAGAAATCACCCGTAAAAGAGACGGTCTCCCTACCAACGAAAACGAAGCAAAACCAGAAAATGAATATGTGAAAAGCGAGAAATAACAATAAGGGGATGGTCCGTATGGATCATCCCCAAATTAATGTCACTACACGTATCAGATTTCCCTCTTCATCCCTTGCTCAGTCATCGCGAGCTTCTTATTACGTGTCAACGTTTTGATATTGTCCACGTGTCGGAAACGTAGTGCGGACCAGATCGCAACCTGTCTGACACCTTCGAAACCAGCATCGCCTAACGGTTGCCATCCTGTATCTCTCGTCAAGTCGGAATTGTACTGATTAGACGTTTTCTTCGGATAGGCAAACCAGACAACGGCATCCTCTTCCAGTTGAGGCAGGAGTTCCTTTACAAATGGACCTACATCTGCCTTTTCATAAGCGAATACAAGAACAAAGTGAATTTTGCTTCCAGCTTTCAAGTCTTCCATGATTGTCACTTCATCTGCTATTTCCTTCATCGTTTCTTCAAACTCTGCGGGTGCTTTGATCACCCAGATTTCAGCCTGATTTTTATAATTCATCTTTTTCAATATGGGATGCATGACGGATCTCCTCAATACAAATGTAATGACCTTAGTTTATCTAAAATTTTGAAAAAAACAAACGTATCGTATACATTTTAGATACGATACATTTTGATTACGTATTGTGACTAGTGAACGGAGGGCGTCAAACGTGCCAACGATTCAAGAAATCCTTCAGCTGCAACGTACTTATTTTTTCTCAGGAGAAACAAAGACTGTCGATTTCCGCATCCAACAGCTTAAGAAATTGAGAGATGCAATCAACAAATACGAGACTGATATCTTAGGTGCATTAAAAAAAGACCTCAACAAATCCGAATTTGAAGCCTATTCATCAGAGGTAGGCATATTACACAAAGAAATCAGTTTCACTCTCAAGCATTTAAAAAAATGGGCAAAGCCGGTACGGGTAAAAACAGCAGTCACACACTTCGGCTCAAAAAGTTATATTCAATCGGAGCCTTATGGCGTATGTTTAATCATCGCTCCTTGGAATTATCCTTTTCAGCTGCAAATTTCACCGTTGGTCGGGGCGATTGCGGCAGGCAACTGCGGGATCCTCAAACCTTCAGAGCTGACGCCGACTGTCTCTAAAGTCATTTCGAAACTGATTGGAGAAATATATGAAGAGCGTTATGTTGCAGTTGTAGAGGGTGGAGTGGAAGTAAGCCAGGAGCTGCTCGAACAAGACTTCGATAAAATTTTCTTTACTGGAAGCGTGATTGTCGGAAAAATCGTCATGGAAGCAGCTTCTAAAAAATTGATTCCCGTGACTTTGGAACTCGGTGGAAAAAGTCCGGCCATTGTCGATGAAAGTGCAAATCTTGAACTTGCAGCCAAAAGGGTTGTATGGGGGAAATTCACAAATGCAGGTCAAACCTGTATTGCACCAGATTATCTATATGTTCACGAACAAGTGAAGGCTGAATTGATAACGAAGATTAAAAAGTACATCGATGAATTCTATGGTGCAAACCCACTTGAAAACCCTGAAATAACGCATATCGTGAATATGAATCATTTCCAAAGGCTCAGCCGATATCTTGAGGACGGACGGATCATAACAGGCGGTAAGAAAGATGAGGGTTCCTTGTCGATCGAACCGACGTTGATCGATCAAGTCGGCTGGTCTGATCCGGTCATGCAAGAAGAAATATTCGGACCTATATTGCCAGTTATGGAATATGATTCGATCGATCAGGTCATCCATGATGTCCGTAAATATCCAAAGCCCTTAGCGCTTTATTTGTTTTCAGAATCAGTAGAACAGCAGAGGCGTGTCATGGATAGCTTATCTTTTGGAGGGGGGTGTATCAACGACACGTTGGTTCATGTCGCATCACCTTATTTACCATTCGGTGGTGTTGGGGAAAGTGGAACCGGCAGTTATCATGGTAAAGCAAGTTTTGATGCTTTTTCTCATCAAAAAAGTATTGTCAAGCAGACGAACCGCTTTGACATTGCCTTTCGATACCCATCGAACAAACATGGGCTGAAAATCATGAGAAGGTTGTTGAAATAATTCAATAAAGCCATTTTCATGTGATGGCCCCAACGTTAAAGATCGACTCAAATTGTTCCTCCCGAACATTTGAGTTTTTATTTTAACTTATAAAGATGGGTCAGACAGCCAGTCCACAAAGTTTTCTTTGACCTCAGGGGCATGTGTATGGATGACCGTAAAGGCTTCCTGGATTTTTTTCTTTCGCACATGTTCTTTCGCTAAACCGATTACGACATCATTTTTGCTGTATAAAAGTCGTAATTTAGATAGGTTTCCACGACCGATTCCTGGATTCCATTCAATGAATTTTTGTTTATGTAATTCTCGGATGATTTTCTTCGCATAACGAGTTGTAATTTTCCACTCATCTGCTAGACGTTTTAAAGGAACTTCCACATGTTCTTCAGCAGAGAAAAGATTACATAGCTGCAAATAATATGTTCCGTATTTCATCACAGCACCTCCTCGAAAAAGGGGAACAACTCCCAACAAATTTTTCACTTTTTTCCATATTCTACTTTCCATTATACTTTAAAATATCAAAAAAGTCAGAAAAAATGGGGGTGTCTCAATGAAAGCATATTTTTTAAAGCGGATCTTGTATCTAATCATTACATTATTTGTCATAGCTTCTGCAACGTTTTTCTTGATGAAATTGATGCCAGGTTCTCCTTTAAGCAACCAGGCGAAGTTGACCGCTGAACAGGAGGCGATCATTCTCGAAAAATATAATTTGAATGATCCTATCCCTTTGCAGTATGTGAAATACATGACAAATCTTGTGCAGGGAGATCTCGGTATTTCTTTTCAGTTTGAGGGGAGGAAAGTTACCGATTTGATCCTTCAAAGAATTGGTCCTTCTGCCCAGCTCGGATTCCAGTCGATGATCTTCGGCAGTTTGTTTGGGATGGTTCTCGGAATCATAGCAGCAGTCCGGCATAATTCATATTTAGACTACTCATCGACCTTACTTTCCGTAATCGGTATCTCCATACCAAGTTTCGTTTTTGCAGGTTTACTTCAATACTATGTAGGAGTTAAACTTCAATGGCTTCCAGTAGCGTTTTGGGAAGGATTCGAGTATACGATTCTTCCTACAATAGCTCTGATGATCTTTCCGATGGCAGTAACAGCGAGATTCATGAGGACAGAACTTTTGGAAGTATTGAATCAGGATTATATCATTTTGGCAAAGGCGAAAGGGGTCAATTCAGCTAACGTAGTAGTGTTCCATGCAGTTCGTAATGCTCTGATTCCACTAATTACCGTTCTCGGTCCAATGCTGGTCGGTATTATGACAGGAACCCTTGTCATTGAACAGATCTTTTCTGTACCAGGACTCGGCGAACAGTTTGTACGATCAATTACTATGAACGATTACCCAGTAATTATGGGTACGACATTGTTCTTTTCCTTTTTGTTCATAGCGATGATCTTGATTGTGGATTTTGCCTATGGATTGATTGACCCAAGAATTAGGCTTGGGGATAAAAACTAATTATTTATAGGGGCTTCCAAAAGTGAATCAGACCCTCATGTAATATAGGAGAGTTAGGCACTTATTGGACAGCCCCTTTAATTTAATTAACCCTGAGCTTGTTCAGCTTGTGGGTTTACCTCGTCAGATACGTGTTGGACAAGGTCCCCATCTCGTTCTTCGTCTACACCTGGGTGTTCAGTGTGTTCTTCAATTTCTCTTATATAAGGGTGCTCGATTTCCACCAATCGTTTTTTCTTGTTTTTCATCTTCATCACTCCTTATTATGATTAGCATTCCCTTCTAGATAGTACTTCTGATACTGGTAGATCAAATCCTCAGAGTACAAATATTACCTGTTATAGAGTGAAATGGTTCAAAGCCACAATAATAAAGGAACGAAATAATGATGAACGGAGAACATGAAATGAGACGAAGCTTACTTATTGTTATTATTTGTGGACTGTTAACGAGTCTTTTCCCAAGGGAAGAGATCTTTGCGCACGGGATCAAAGTTGAGAACCTTCCATCGATTTTCGACGATGGGACTCATTTGCCGGAAAGGATCGAGTGGAAAACATGGGAAGAAACGGATGCGATTTTTCCGAGAAAAAGTACATTTGAAGTTGTTGACATGGAAACAGGATTGTTTTTCACAGTGCAAAGGAGGGCGGGGGAACACCATGCCGATGTCCAACCGCTTACTAAAACAGATACAGCAATCATGAGACAGATTTATGATGGAAAATGGAGCTGGAAACGGAGAGCGATCTTCATTCGAAACGGGTCAGAGATGATTCCAGCCTCTATGCATGGGATGCCTCATGGTGCGGGCGCGTTAGCAAATAATTTTCCGGGTCACTTCTGCATTCATCTCCCGAAAAGTACAACACATAAATCTAGGAAAGAAGATCCATCACACCAACTGATGATTTTAAAAGCTTCAGGAAAACTGGACAGTTATATTGAAAAAGCGACAAGCGATGAATTGGCAAGTATATTCATCCATGCTGTCAATCAGGAGGATATTAAGATCATCAACAAAACAGTTAGCCATCCAATCAGAAGGAGCAAGTTGAAAAAGTTATTCTTTGTGCATCCAAATAAACCATTATCCGAAAAAGAACCCTCCAATTTACTTGTAACCGAATACTCCGTTGAAGTATTGACAAGTAGAAGAGGGCTTGATAAACATTATGCTGTCATGAGGTTGAAAAGAGATAGTTTGACGAGTCGCTGGACCGTGGATTTTGATACTCTTCTTAAAGATGATGAATAATCGATGGTTTACCATGTTAAGACAAAGCTTAATGCGATGAAACCGAATGTGAATAGGAAGACTGCCAAAATTGAACAGATCAACGTAAAAGACCACCACGGGATTGAGCTCATCAGTTTTTCTTCAACTGTGAAAAATACGGAAGCTAAATGATCACGGGACCTCGTTTCCTCTGCTTCTTCTCGTAACGTTTCTTTTTCCTTCTCCACTAATCGAAAAATAACACCAGGACTTGCCGCAACAAGCGTACCGATCACCCAAAAACCAATCGGAAATATCCATCCCATAGCCATACACCCTCCAATACAATCGTCTTTCGATTAGTATGTACGGAATGAACTTTTTCATAATAACCGGTACTTATATATTCTCTTTCTTTGCCAGGAGTAGGCTCAATACGGACAAAGTAATTCATTTTTAGCTAGCTTGTGACGGTATAAACCTTTCATACGGACAAAATCAAGTGTTTATGGCCATCTCGTGACCGTATAAGTGCTAAAATCAGACAATCTAAAGTTTTATACACCATGTGCTGCCCAAAATCAACCTTATGAACAACACACAAAAAAGCCGACTCTAAAGCCAGCCTGATATTAAAGGACAGGAGAGAACAACCTACTAAACGATTCTTTCGTCCTGAGGCACAACCCGCGCTTTTTATGGGTTTCCAAATTCACTTCCAAACTGTCATACAAATCCTCTTCATATTGGGTAACAAGTGTTTCAATAGTCGGGGTGCGGAACATGAACACATTGACCTCAAAATTAAGATGGAAGCTACGCAAATCTACGTTCGCTGTTCCCAGAGTAGCATAATTCCCATCGACAATGATCGTTTTTTGATGATGGAACCCCTTCTGATACAAATAAATCTTAACCCCATATCGTAAAAGCTCACTGAAATAGGACCGCGTTGCATATTGCGTTAAAAAGCTATCGTTCGTCTCGGGAACCATCAATCTGACATCGATTCCTTTAATGGCAGCGATGAGAAGAGCAGTACGAATCTCTTTACTCGGTATAAAATATGGCGTTGTGATCCATACTGATTTTTGTGCAAAAGTGATCATACTGTAGTATAAATAGCTCATTACACCTTGGGAAGTGTCAGGTCCACTCGGAACGACCTGGACCCCGCCGCTTTCTTCACTTGCGTCCATTGCCAAATATCGTTCTACAAATAACGATTCATCATTGACATAGCTCCAATCCAAAAGAAAGACACGTTGTAAATCCCGTAACGCTTCCCCTTTTACGATAAGATGAGTGTCACGCCAATATCCGAATTTCTCGTCTCTCCCCAGATATTCATTCCCAACATTCAACCCTCCCACAAAACCAATGTGATTATCGATGACGACGATTTTCCGGTGGTTCCTGAAATTGAATTTTTGATTGAAAAACCCTTTCCTGATCGGAAGGAAGCTATGAACCTGGACCCCTGCTTCTTTCATTCGGGAGACATCACGATCTGAAATCTTAAGGCTTCCGATTCCGTCATAAACGAAGCGGACTTCAACCCCCTCAGCAGCTTTCTCACACAAAACATTTATAATCTGTCTTCCGATATCATCTGAACGAAAAATATAATATTCCATATGGATGTAATCTTTCGCATTCTTCAATTCCGATAACAAACGGGGGAATTTTTCATCACCATTGCGAAGCACTTCCGTATAGGAATGAAAACTGATGGTCTGATCACTAACAGCCGTGATCAGTTTGGAGAATTCCCTTTCTGATTCATGCAGGTGTGTCCATCTTCCAGAGGTTTTGTTTTCAAGCTGCATCTTTTGAGCTTGTTTGTAGTTATCCAACCGTTTTTCCTTGAATAAATGACCTTTTACTTCAAGCTGACCTGAATAGATGAAAAAAATGTACCCAATGATCGGGATGAAGAGAATCGCATACATCCACAAAAGGGTTTTATAAGGAGAACGGTTTTCAAGCATCAACACATAACAGACTGATAATGCGATACCAAGATAGATGATTCCAGCCATAAGTTTAATGTCTGTCGGTTGCTTTGCTGATATGATGATTCCAACACAAATGATCATGATAAGGCACAAAAAAAATTGTCTGATCCGTTTCATCAAAACTTTCCTCTCAATTTGAATATTCTTTATAGTACCCTTAAAAATACGTGTAAAAACGATAAGGTGTAAAGAAGATGGAAGATAACCGATAATAATTGTATAAAAAAACATAATTTGCATTTAAAAGAAACCGACAGTAATTATTCATCTGTTAATTTACACAGAATTCACTCTCTTTCCGGGAATCCACAAGTCTCTTTGCGCGTTGTGACTGCGGTGTCTCACCTCCAAAGCCAAAAAGAATAGAATTGAATGGGTCAGAACAGTTTTTAGACATGGGGGGTGTCTAATGAATCAAAATGGCCTTGAAGTAGGAACACGATTAAAAGCGGATATCTATTCACAAAAAGGGGTTCTTCTGTTGAAGGAAGTGGGGAAGAGGGTGGTCCTTAATACGGGTGAAGAAGGCATCGCATCGTTGATTTCATTCCCTTTGGAGAACCACAACGACCGCTTCTCAAAGCAAGGTCAGGATATCTTGATCTACAGAAAGTGACGACCTTATCGATCGTAGACTTTGCAGCTGAAAGGATATAAAAAGGGCTGACACTTTTGTGCCAGCCTGTTTTGTTCTATGCTTCGTTTTTTTCCCATATCACGCTTGCACAGTACTTGATGATATCCCTGCGCCGGATGATCCCGATGAAATGTCCATCGTCATCCGTAATTGGAATGAAGTTCTGATCAGTAGCCAGTGTAATCAGATCTTCCATATTGGCATTGATGGATATCGGAATATTTTTGACCCGCATAGGTACATCTTTCAATTTGATCTTTTGGATTTCATCATAATCCTCATCTGCATCAAGATCTTCTTTCAATTTCCATAAAAGATCTCCTTCTGTCAAAGTGCCTGAATATTTACCTTCATCATCAACAAGCGGGACAGATGTATATTTGTGATAAGACATCTTTTCTAAGGCTTGTCGAATGGTCGACTCAGGATTCAAATATTTCACTTCACTTTTCGGCAGTAAGTAAAAGCCAATATTCATATGACTCTTCCTTTCAAACAGAACTCCATATACAGTATAGTATAAATTCGTCTGAATTGATAATGTAAAGCTATAATAGTAAAAATAATGCATACACAATCATTCGAGAGTTTAAATTCGTGGTTTTATTTGATATACTTAATAAGGTTAACTAAACGTATAGATAGTTAGGTGTAGTTTAATGGATAATCGACAGCAATTGATAGGGGAACTGGAGAAAAGTTTCCGTACGACATTCCGGATGTTCCGGAAAGAAATTAACGATCTCTTCGGTGATGAATGCACATCCACTGAATTTACTTACTTGAAATTCATCATGGGAAAAAACGAGGTCATGAGCTCAATGCTTTCTCAAGAATTCAATGTGGCTACAAGTCATATAACGGCGGTCACGGATCGTCTTGTCAAACGGGATTTGGTCAGAAGGAAACGAGCCGAAAATGATCGGAGAGTGATCTACCTCAGTCTTACCGAAAAAGGAGAGGAGCTCGTGAATTTCCTTGAGAAGAAAAAGCATAGGTATATGGAAGAAAAGTTCAAGAACTTATCAGATAATGAAATGAAAACCCTGGTAAAGCTCTTTTCGAAAATAACGTCGTCTTCTTGAAAAATTCTGAGGATGTAAATCTTATTGATTGTTTTGGCATACAATTTTAATAGCCTATATAGATAGTGTATTCAAAAATTATGAAAACATGGGTAATCACCAGGTTTTCTTTTTCGGACAATAATTCATGAAGTGAACTATTCATCTAATGAAAGTTAGGGGTAGCGAAATATGGAACATTTACCAATCAAACAAAAAATAACGATCATGGTAGCGGTCTTGGCCTCGATGTTATTTGCCGCGCTGAACCAGACGATCGTAGGCACAGCATTGCCGATCATTGTTTCTGACTTAGGTGGTATGAACTATTTCAGTTGGATCTTTACAATTTATATGCTGGCATCAAGCGTAACGGCGATCCTTGTGGGAAGATTATCTGATATGTATGGTCGGAAACCGTTCATACTGCTCGGTCTTGGTTTGTTCATTGTTGCTAGTTTCTTCTGTGGAACAGCCGATACGATGGTGGAGCTCATCCTTTATAGAGGCTTTCAGGGTTTAGCCGGCGGAATGATCTTTTCAACTGCCTTCGCTTCGATCGGTGACTTGTTTTCACCACGTGAGCGTGGCCGCTGGCAGGGATTGATGGCCGCAGTTTTCGGACTTTCAAGCGTGTTCGGACCAACGCTCGGCGGTTACATCGTCGATCATTTTGCGTGGAAGTGGATTTTCTGGATCTTCCTCCCCGTTGGATTTGTGGCATTTATTTTGATCATGCGATTATTTCCGAGCGTTCCGCGTAAAGACCATGGAAGAATTGATTATTTCGGATCAGTCTTTCTTGCTGCAACTATTATTCCGATGTTGCTGGCATTCTCATGGGCTGGCAATCAGTATGCCTGGGGTTCCTTTCAGGTGAACGGGTTATTCGCGTTCTCCATCGTTGCTTTACTGGCCTTTTTATATACAGAACGGAAGGTAACCAATCCTGTCCTGCCATTGAGCCTATTCGGCAATAGCGTATTTACGATATCCAATATCATCGGTCTTTTGATCGGAATGGCGATGTTCGGGGCAATCATGTATATGCCATTTTTCATTCAAGGGGTGATCGGTACATCAGCGACGAAAACTGGATTCATCATGATGTCGATGATGCTCAGTATGGTCCTATCAAGTACGATTGTAGGTCAATTGATCACCAAAACTGGTAAATATAAAAAAATGGCTATCTTCGGGCTTACCATGATGGGAATCGGAATCTTCTCGCTGACAACATTGAACACTGATAGCACGAATATCGATGCGATTTATCGCCTGGTGATCATTGGCCTTGGGTTGGGCTGCAGTTTTCCGATTTTCAACATTACAATCCAGAATGCGGTTGCTTATAAATATCTAGGTGTCGCAACCTCTTCTGTACAGTTGTTCCGGCAGCTCGGCGGTACCATCGGTGTATCTGTAATGGGTGCCATAATGAATATGATCATGAGTGCTAAGCTGGATACAACAAGTAAAGCAGGATTACAAGGTGGCCTGGAAAAAGCAGCCGATCCGAAAGTATTAATGGACCCTGAACAACTTCAGGCATTCAAAGAACAAGTGCCAGCTGAACAGGAGGATATGTTGAATCAGGTCATCAGTGCAATGCGCAATACATTAAGTGATGCTTTGGGCGGTGCATTCCTATTCGGCGTTTTCACGATGGTCCTGGCAGTGATCCTCGTTTTGTTTTTGAAAGAAGTGAGATTGAAGACATCTAATCAGGAAGATGAGGATGAAGAAAATATCATTCAAGTGGAAGAGAAGAAACGTTCAACCGTATAAATCCAAGAAAGGGGCTGCTCCAAAACATTGATGAGTATCGATGTTAAGGGTCAGCCCAAATTTAATTTAAGGATTCTTATTACCTCTTAACTACGACCCAAGCAGTGGAAAAGCTTGTTCCGTCTAGCTGGCTTTATGGAAAGTTACTTTAAGGGTGGTAAGGTTTCCCGGAGAAGTTCCTCCACTTCAGCAGGACAAACGAGCAAGAGAGTTCAAACGGGAAGAAGACTTACGATTCATGTGAAAAGATTTTTATAGTTATTGTTTGAAGTAAGGGATGTGCAGTAAAATTAGCGGACACCAAAGCCGTTAATTGTGACAAAATTGGTGTTTCAAAAATTTAACGGACTCCAGAGCCGTTATCTGTGAACAAAACAGCTGATTTTGTATGAGATTTACGAAATAGGGTCTCTGGTGTCCGCTAATTTTGTAAACTCATCTTGATTAAGACAAATAAGGTCTCCTTTGTCCGTTAATGATTAGATGCAACTTAGTTTCAGCGAGGAACAGGCGAAGAGGCTTGCGGATTTAGCCTGAGTCAAACATTCAGATGCCAGAGAAATATTGTTTAGCTAGGCTTCCAGTCATTATAATTACTTAACTATCATTTAATAATTCGAATCTCCCTGTTTTTCCTCCAAAAACAAAGGAATGTTGACGATAATAACAGAAGAGCGGGTATCGTATAGAAATAACTTACGCTAAGCAATCCCCAAATCGAGCAAATGGCAATACAGATTGCGAATTTCCGGGTTTGATAATCAACAAGGTTCAAACAAAAATAAGCGGCGAATGACGCGAGGACACCAGAGAAACTCCCGATGATCGCACTATCCATCTCTTGGACGGATTCGAAGATATACTCGAACAATACGAAATAGAGGCAAGAGGAGAAGAATCCAATCAAGCTGCCAATGAACACAAGTTTATACTCGACATCTCTAGTTGGTTTGCTCAAAATACGTTTGCGCGGCTTTTCCAAAAACCTCTTCAAATAACCACCCCAAATGTTAGGAACAAGAATTTGTTTTTCTGTGATGTTGTTATTTCTTGATGCCAATTTGAAATTCCTTCTTGAAAACCGAAAATGGAAATTTTTTCTGTTTTGCAAACAGTTTGGAAATATACTGAATTTCCGCTGACTATCAGCAAGCCTCCTCAGCTTGTTCTCCACTTCGGGATCTTGCTTAACTGGCTATCCCGCAGGCGCTTCGCATATTTCCACTTCAAATGGTTATCAACTTTTAATAACAATTTTAGAAAACTGCTTTTCGTTTTCATTTCCATGATTGATTTTCATGATAAAATACTAATATTTAGGAATGTGATGTCCTATGCAAAATTACAATTAAATAAGTAATTGGGTGGAGGAAAGGGATGTTGTGATGAATGATCTGAATACAACAAAAACGAAAAAAGCATTAGAGAAAATCAGTCTGGAACTGATTATCGGCATTATTGCTGCTATGGCATTACTAGGCGTTTTCGCCAAACTAACCGATGAACTTCTGGAAAATGAGTTGCAGGGATTCGACACGTTAATTTCGAATATTGTCTATAGCCTTCAAACACCATGGCTGACAAATATCATGATTTTCATGACCCATGCAGGGGATACGTATACATATGTGTTTCTGGTAATAATCGTCCTTGTTATTCTCATAAAGAAGAGTCTTAAATGGGAGGCCTTTGTTCTCCTCATCACCATTCTTGGCTCGTGGGCGATGAATACGTTTTTAAAAGGTTCCTTTGAAAGGGAAAGACCGGATTTGGAACACCTGGTAGAAGTGGGCGGCTACAGTTTTCCGAGTGGTCATGCGATGGTTTCGATCGCTGCTTATGGGATTATAGCGTATTTATTGATCCAGTATTTGCGCAAGAGTGGGAAGCCATATTGGCCAGTCGTTCTGTTGGCAGGGATATGGATTTTACTGATTGGTTTTTCTAGAATCTATTTACATGTCCACTATCCTAGCGATGTGATCGCTGGTTTTTCAGCAGGGGGTGTCTGGCTTTTGGCTTGCATTTATGCCCTTTCATTATTGAATCGAATGAATAGACACAGAAAGGTGAATTGATGACAATGGAAGCATTTCCGGAATTAAGTACAGACCGATTGCATTTAAAAGAAATTAAAGACGAACACGCAGGAATTTTATATGATCTTTTTACAAACAAAGATGTCTTGAAATATTATGGTTCCGATCCGATGGGGGATATTTCTGAAGCACAAGAATTGATTCAAAAATTCCGTGTCGGCTTGAAGCATAATACGGTCATTCGCTGGGGGATATTCTTGAAGTCGGAGGGAAAGCTCATTGGGACATGTGGTTTTCATAATTGGAACCACCGCTATTTCAGAGCCGAAATCGGTTATGAGCTATTTCCGGAATACTGGGGCCAAGCCTATATGAGAGAGGCGCTTGAAGCTATTACCGAGTATGGATTCAACGAATTGAGCCTTCATCGGGTCGGCGCACTGATCTCCCCTCATAATAATGCTTCCTTAAGTTTGATCGAAAAATTAGGCTTTGAAAGGGAAGGTATTTTGAAGGATTATGCATATAGTGGCAAAGGCTTCATCGATCTGACGATGTATGCGAAAATCAAAACAAATTAGAACGAATGAGACCGGCCTTACCTACTACATGATGGAAGGCCGGTTTTTTATATCTTTTTCAGCAAGGAATATGCTAAGAGACTTGCGGTTTGGGTCTCAGCATACTCACTATTCCGGGCAGGGTTAAGTTCAATAGATTGGTTGAAATTTCATGGAATGCTATATGAAATCAGAGGTTTTGGATCATCAAAAAAGGGAAATTTCTTCCTAGTAGAAAATTTAAATCGGGGAGTGATGAGTTGAGTACATGGAAAACACAATTAATTCAAACTGACCGTGGAACATTTGAAATTTTTACTAAGGGTGATGGAATCCCGGTATGTATTACACATCTGTATTCAGAATTCAATGAAACTGGGGACCATTTTGCAAATACATTCTCAAAACGAAATCAGGCTATTTTGGTGAACCTGCGCGGTACGGGCCGTTCAATCGGATATAAAAACATCGATGAACTTTCGATGTTTGAGACCGTTAAAGACCTCGAGGCTGTGAAGGAGGCACTTGGATTTAAGCGATGGTCTTTTGCAGGTCACTCAACCGGAGGAATGCTCGGGCTCCTTTATGCATTGGAGTTTCCAGATTCAATAGACCGGTTGATTGTCGTCGGAAGTGCAGCGAGTGGTGATTATACTTCGAAAAAGAGAAGTATCTACAACCCCGAACATCCACAGTTTAATAAAATGCAAGAATTGATAAGTCGATTGAAATCCAATTGCTTGCACCCTGATGAACGCAAGTTGCTTTCACGAGAACGGACGAAGCTTTCATTGAATGAACCAGAAAAGTATGAAAGTTATTTTTCAGCAGACATTTTTAAAAAGATGGCGGCATCCCGATTAGACTACTTCGGCGAGTATGATTTTCCGAATTTTGATTTGAGAGATAAGTTGAAGGATATCAAGGTTCCTACGTTGATTATTTGTGGGGAACACGATGTGCAATGTCCGATCGAATGCTCAGAAGAAATAGATGAAGGACTGAAAGATTCCACATTTTTACGATTCCAGTATAGTAACCATTATCCGTTCTTAGAAGAACAAGAAAGATTCCAGCTTGCAATCAGTGCGTTTTTAGCATGACACAGTAAAAATAGAAAAAGGTAACGAAGTGTGAACAGAGTAGAAACAGAATTGCACAGGTGGTAAGATGGATTCGATAGTTGAAAAGAAAGGATCGAACCTCTTATGCGGAAATATATAATTATCTGTTTCGTAATCTTATTCACAATATTGAACAACCCATCTTTTTCTAATGCCCATTCGTCTCTTCAAGGGACGTCTCCTGAAGATGGAGAATCTGTGAAGCATCCACTGGACATCATTACATTCAAGTTTAGTTCTGAAATAAAAGAAGGTAGTAAATTCACACTTACTGACCAAGATGGAAAATCTATTGAAATACAATCAATCGATCTAAAAGAAAATGTCATGCTCGGTCAGCTTTCTGAGCCTCTGCCAACCGGAACGTATACCGTTTCTTATAAAATCATTTCTCAAGATTCACATGTTGTGGAGGGCGGTTTCACTTTTTCAGTAGAAGCTGAAGAATCGACCGAAAACCCGGATGAAAATCCATCAACAGGTGAGGACCAGAATCCATCTGAAAATGGCCAGCCAGATGAAAAGTCAGCTGATAGCGAAACGCCTAAAGGAAAAGTGGAAAATGGGCTATCTCCAGTTGTCATCGGAATTGCTGCTATCACGATCGTCTGTGGTGTTGCGGTTATTTGGTGGCTCTTAAGGAAGAAGGCAGTAAAATGATCATATTTTTCAAAGGTATTTTGTATGTAGCATTTTCACTGCTCATTGGCGGTATGCTCCTCGAGTCGATTCCAAAAAACCACAAGCCGAAAGTGGCTGTCTCAAAAGAACTGTTACTATGGGTCATTGCCTCCATCCCGATTCTTATGTTCGTACAGCTCTTGCAAATTATCCAGTATCTGTCTGAAAGTATTGGGTATCTGGAGACATTCACTTCTGTTCTATTTACCTTCAGTGTCGGTAAAGCCTGGCTAGCTAGCCTTTTGATAGCAGGTGTGCTATTTCTGCTCGTCTATAAAAACAACCTGAAAGACACGACGTTCTATGCGAGACTTGGTTTGTTCTTAAGTATTGTTCTGGCTAGCTCATATTCATTTGCAAGTCATACCGCCTCTCTTTACCCTGTTATCGGGTTCATTGCGCACTTCTTACATGTGGCATCAATTGCTGGATGGATCGGCGTTCTTCTTTACGTTGCTTGGAGCTCTGAGCGTGATTCGGATTGGGTTCCATTTCTGAATTGGTTTACACCGTTTTCAATTGGCGCTGTGCTGATTCTGACCGGAGGTGGGCTTTTGATGAATGAAATCGTAGCCCCGCAGTATGTAGATTCATGGATTTTGCCATATGGGCAAGCGTTAGTAATCAAACATTTGTTGTTGATCCCTGTATTCATATATGCATGTGTGCACGGGTTTTATCTGAAAAAAATGATTCACCGGAAAGGTAGTCAGCATGTAAAACGTTCGCTCCAGGGTGAAGCAATTCTTGTGATTTTCGTATTTTCGGTAACCGCATATTTGTCCCAGCAGGTTCCTCCCCATGAAGTCTGGCGAACGATGCTTCAGGAGCAGCCTTCTCCATTATTCTTGTATTTTTTCGATGGCACGATCGATCCGCAGTCAGTGATTTCTTTCTCCATAACGAATGAAGTGCTCCTATGGGCATTAGGTGGAATCGTCATGCTGGTGGGAACTTTGTTCAGCATCATAAGGCAATTTCCAGTGATCGTAAGCGTAGTACTTGGTTTAGGAACATCTGGCCTGTATTATCTCGCCCTGATGTCAGGGGTTGTTTAAAGCTACAACTATAGTCGTAGAAGTGTTGAAAATTCGTACAACCAATTGATGAGATGGAATTCAATCCTTAATCGGACGTTGTAACATGTCGTTTCGGTTATACTGAGATGAATACTACTATAAAAGGCGTGGTTTTTAATGAATATCTTAGTAATCAATGGCAGTCCAATGGAAAAATCGAGAACACGTGGGATCGCAAATATTGTAAAAGAATTGCTAGAGGAAAAGGGAGTCACGGTAAACTACTTTGACCTCGGAACCGATAAACTCCCGTTGTTTCCTGGGAATCAAGGCAATGATGAAAATGGATCTCTTCAGAAGCTTTACAGTGCTGCTCAAGAGGCTGATGCGTTCTTTATCACATCCCCTGAATATCATAATGGAATGAGCGGGGTATTGAAAAACGCATTGGATTTCCTCGGGGGAAGCCATTTTAAGCATAAACCGGCAGCTATTGCTGCAGCTTCTGGTGGAAGCAAGGGAGGCATCAACGCATTGAACAATATGAGGACCGTTCTAAGAGGACTTTACGCAATCGTGCTCCCGGATCAATTCGTTTCGGATCCTTATTGTTATGATGCAGAATATAGACTGGTCGATCGTGAAGCAGTAGAGCGGCTGCAGATGATTACCGACCTCCTTGTCGATTTGACAGAAAAACTTGATGTTAAGCAGGAACAGAACATCCAATAGCAAAATATATAAGTGTGGTTGAAAAGTCACCAGAGGATTAATGGTGAATATTCGTCCTAGTTGATTTAACATCGTAGTTTTTGAAATACATTCAATTTGGGCTTTGTTGAATTTAAAGTTGATTTAAAAGAAATTCACGACACTCCTGTGGGAGAAGCGAGCCAGGTGTTACCCCGCAGTTTTTAAAAGGACCTTCGACTATAAGAATGAACTTCGACTAAATACCACCACGTCCTATGGTGAACGTCGAAGTCAGTACATCCTGTACAAGTACGTCCTGTGATGAACGTCGAAGCCAACAAGCTTGCGGATTTAGAGCTGGAGCATGGAAGCGACTAGTCACTTGGATCACTTCAAACCTCCTGCGGCGGCCACATCCTCCTCGTCAGTTTTCCAGTGACCAACGTGACTAGGCGGGTCGCTTCCGCTTTTCGTTCGTCCGTGGAAAGGGAGTGAATTTCGCAATAATCAATTATTAAGAAAAACAAAGCTATTAATTTCGTATAATCCGTCTTTTAATGGGCGGATTTTCATATGTCTGATGGAAGAAATGGGGAGGGGCCATGTCGAGAGTCCATACGCTGAAAGTAATCGCAGAAACGTTGAATCAATCCAATGACTTGAAGGAAATGCTTCAATCCGTTTTGGAAAAACTCCTTGAAGTGACAGGGTTATCCACAGGTTGGATTTTTTTAACAGGC
This sequence comes from Alkalihalobacillus sp. TS-13, assembly GCF_019720915.1. GTDB lineage: Bacteria > Bacillota > Bacilli > Bacillales > Fictibacillaceae > Pseudalkalibacillus. The sequence continues at coordinate 2,533,762 of NZ_JAHKSI010000001.1, read as the reverse complement.
AAAGAACCGACTTATACATTCGTCGCAGATGTCAACTTGCCGCCTGCTTTGTCCTGGGAAGGGAAAAAGCCGATGTGTGAGGGAGGTTGCTGGTGCTTGGATAAGGTTTGGGATGGTCGTTTACAGAAGGCGGTCAATATCATCAATTGCAAACGTATTGAAGATGCGATCGAGTACGATTGGGGAGATACGAAAGGGATTACACATCATGCAACAGTCCCGCTTATTGCAGGCGGTGAGAAATTCGGGTTATTGAATGTAGCTGAACCAGGAAAAAACGAGTTTACAGAAGACGAGTTGGACCTGTTGCAGTCCGTCTCATTTCAAATCGGAACAGCAATCAAAAGGACAAAATTGTATGAAGCTCAACAGAAAAAGGCGGAGCAATATGCGAAACTTGATGAAATCAGCCGCTCGATTTGGAAAATGAATGATATTCATCACCTGCCTCAATGCACGGTTGAAAATATCGGTCGATTGTTTAACTTGGATGCACTAGCTTTCTTCATAAGAGAGGAAAATATCCTTGCCTTACGAGGGACTTATTTTCAAAATGACTCACAAAAAGTACATAAGCGCTTTCCGATTGCTCCTGATGGTGATCTAACAGCCACACTTTCCAACGAGACCGTTCAACTGGAACTAAGTCACTACGGATTAACAGTGGAAAAGTCTTTTCTCATACCATTATTGATAGGGGAAGAGTGGATCGGTTGTCTAATCGGTCATCAAAATGCAGAACAATCGGAAGAGATTGATGAAGATGTACTGCGTGCCCTGGGAGATCACCTTTCACTCGTCTTGGAAAAAGCGCGTCTGTTCGAAAAAAGCCGTGAATTAGCATTGATTGAAGAACGGAATCGGTTAGCCCGTGATTTACATGACTCTGTGAACCAAAAACTGTTTTCCTTAAGTTTGACTGCGCGAGGATTGAAAGAATATGTAAAACAGATATCTGTCAATGAAATGGTTACAGAGTCGTTGAGTGAAATGCAGGCTTTGTCCCAAGAAGTTGTAGGGGAAATGAGAGCGATGATCTGGCAGTTGAAGCCCGTTGGTTTGGAAGAAGGGGTGATTGTTTCCCTGAAAAAATACGGCGAATCATTAGGACTGAATGTGACCGAAGAAATCAAAGGAGTCGGGAATATACCAAGAATGATTGAAGAAACACTGTGGCGTGTCGGTCAGGAAGCGTTGAATAATGTCCATAAACATGCGAGGACCCAGGATGTCCATCTGTTTTTAAGCAGGAAAAAAGATGAAGTCATCCTTCGCGTTCAAGACGAGGGTTGTGGGTATACAATACGTGAAGATCATGATAGCTGGTCCTTCGGCCTCTCAAGTATGAAAGAGCGCACGGAAATCATGGGCGGTAGGCTGAAAATCGAAAGCCAGAGAGAAGTAGGGACGACAGTTGAAGTACGCTTTCAAATCAAGCAAGAAAGAGAGGGTTATGATGGGGATTAAAGTATTGTTAGTGGATGACCATCTCATGGTATTGAAGGGCTTGAGGTTCTTTCTCGGAACGCAGTCTGAAATTGATCTGGTAGGGGAGGCGTCGAACGGTGAAGAGGCGATCCGACAGGTTAATGCTCTACATCCTGATGTCGTATTGATGGATTTGACGATGCCTGTGATGGATGGGATTGAAGCGACAAAACGAATTAAAAATGAGTACCCGAACATGAAAATCATCGTCCTGACCAGTTTTTCAGATCAGGATCATGTCGTTCCTGCACTACAGGCTGGAGCAGATGGATACCAACTAAAGGATATTGAGCCGGATGAACTCGTAAAATCGATCAAAGCGGTATATGCTGGTGAAACCCACCTGCATCCAACAGCGACCTCACAACTGCTGAGTCACGTTTCAAATGGAACCAAAACGAACGAAGCAGAAAAGAGCTTCAACCAATTGACTGCTAGGGAAAAAGATGTGCTTCGCCAGATCACACTTGGGCAGAACAACAAAGAAATATCCACTGAGCTGTTCATAACGGAAAAAACAGTGAAAACCCATGTGAGCAATATCCTCGGTAAATTAGGTTTGCATGACCGGACACAAGCCGCCATTTTAGCGATGAAGAACAAGTGGTTCGATGCTTGAGTCTTTTTAACATTAGGAATGTCCTATGATAGAATAACAACAAACGTTAGAAGGCGGTGATTGGATAATGGAACAAAAACTAAGGGAGCAGTTTGATGGACTGCTTACCAAATATACTGATTTGCTATTAGGTGAAACGGATGATGAACTGAAAGAGAAGGTGCAGATGTGGGCGTTGTATACCTATATGTCAAAATCGATGCCCCCTCTGGTAAAGCATTGGAATGAACAATATCCTGATGCAAAAGAAGGCATGAAAGAACTCATCCAGGAGATTCGGGAGCGGAACGAACAATATCGGAATGAGCAGAATAAGTAATTTACAGATTATAAAAGGAAGAGGGCTGTCCACAAAGTGTCTGAGAATCTCCGAACTTAACAATATTTTAAGAAAAACCTTGGTTCCGAAAATATTGTGTTGGAGTTGTATGACAACTTTTCTTTTAGGACAGCCCTCTTTTTTACACACTTTGTTAAGTTGATTAGCTGCGAAATTCACTCCCTTTCCGCGGGTACAAGAAAAGCGGAAGCGACCCGTTTAGTCCGCAGATCACTGGAGGACTGACGAGGAGGCTCGGAACTTGGTTCTGCGTGGGCTAACGATGTCAATCAATGTGTTGCCGGCGCAGGAAGTTTGAAGTGATCCAAGTGACTGGTCGCTGAGCTAGACATCACTTCATTGCATTTACCTACTTCCGCGAGCCTCCTCACTATGTGTTGACTTCGACGTTCACCACAGAACGTGGTGGAATTTAGTCGAAGGTCTTTATTATAGTCGAAGATCTTTTTAAAAACTGTGGGTTCTCATCTGGCTCGATATCCCCGCAGGAGTGTCGCAAATTCCACTCAAAAGCCACCAACTTTAGCCAAGGTTTCTTTACCTTATTGCATTGCCGTTCCTCCGCCAGGGAGTTGGTTTTTGTAACCCGAAAACTGTTGGTAATCCTGTTGAAGCTTTTGAGGCTGTGCTTGTTCAAATGTGTACCAGCCTTTTTGGAACATCACATTGAACAGGTTACGCTGGCAATCTTGCGTTTCTTTCGCAATCGAGGAAATATCTTGATAAAGCTCTTGATGACTCGCTTCATTCATTGCAGTTGAATACGCCTCTGTCATATATTTTTCGGTTGCCAACACGTCATTGATAAAATCACGGTCATTCATTTCAGGCGTTTCTGGGACGTTTGATTCCGGATTTTGAATATTCATCTTACCACCCTCCTTATTGCGTCATGTTCTGGTTTTGAGTCTGATCGTTCAAATGGCTTTGAAGATGCTGCAAAAGCTGATCATAGTGACGTGTATGCATTTGTGCAGCCTGTTGAATCGCAGCTTTGACTTCCTGGTCCTGACACTGCTTAGCAAAATAACTGCATTTCTTTGCGGCAAGCAGGTTCCAGCTCATCATGTCTGTAATGTATAGCTGATCTTTTCCAGTCATGACACGCGGGGGCTGTGGCATATACCCTTGTTGGTTCTGAGGTTGTTGTTGTGGCATTGGGTTCCCTCCTCATTTAACATTATGTCGAGGTTAGGTTTCCACAATGTCCGATACTTATACAACTTGATGGATATCAGGAATGAACGAGTTCATCCAGACGTTCATAAGCTTCATCAACATCAAATGAACTATACCAGCGATGATTATCAACGTCCAAAATCCTGTAATGTTTGCTGATCAAATTTTGCTGTAATTTGAAACCATTCTCCTGCTTTACATCATTCCACCATACTTTACCACCCATTGTCTGTTCTTTCGGACGATCAATCCCCTGATGAGCGAGAATTTCTACGATTTCCACAGGGTCCCCCCCTAATGCAGTTTTCAATATTTCGCTGTTACGGAACAAAGCCGCCACTGCTGCAACTGTCGTCCAGTTCGCATGTGTCCTTTGCTTCTCAATTTGTAAAAGTGTTTTTTTAGAAATTCCCAATGTGGATGCCATTTTATCTTGGGTGTATCCATGTTCGATACGGATGAGCTTCAATTTGGAAGATACGATTTCAATCATCTGATCCATATTCATTTCGTATTTTTCTCTCCTAAAAATGCTTTTGTGTAATTTTACACTTTTTCAAGAATAATTACAATTCTAAAGTAGAAAAAATTAAATTTTGAAAAAAGTAAAAATGTTGTCGAAAAAATGTTAAAATACTGTTGAGTTTAGTCAAAACAGTTTTAGTTCATATATAGTGTACAACCTTTTGCATCCGTTTTCAGTATAGGGGGATTTTTTATGGAAAAGATTTTGAAAAATTTCTTTTTGTTCATGGCTAAAAATAAAGTGGCGACAAAGTTGGCGAAGAAATACGGTCTCCGATTCGGGGCAGGACGTTTTGTCGCTGGTGCCTCATTACAAAGTTCCTTGAATGTTATCCAGAAACTTAATGAGGAAGGACTGTACGTTACCATCGATCACCTTGGTGAATTTGTCGATAATGAGCATGAAGCAAAAGAGATGACAGATCACTGTATCGAAGCGATCGAATCGATAGCGAAAAAAAATCTGAAATCACAGCTTTCATTGAAATTGACTTCAATGGGATTAGACATCAGCCGTGAATTAGTGTTAGAAAACATGATGCGGATTATGGAAGCCGCGGATAAGAATGATGTCTTTGTTACGATTGATATGGAAGACGAAGCGCGCTGCCAGGCTACACTTGATATTTTTAAAGAATTGAAAGCACAATATGAAAATATAGGCACTGTATTACAGGCTTATTTATATAGAACAGTTGAGGACATACAGGACCTCGATTCACTCAGCCCTAACTTAAGGCTAGTTAAAGGTGCTTATAAGGAATCTCCTTCTGTCGCTTTTCCAGAGAAAAAAGATGTGGATGAGAATTTTAAGAAAATCATCAAAATGCATCTATTGCATGGAAACTATACTGCAATCGCCACTCATGACGATGAAATCATCTCTTATACGAAAGAAATTGTAAAAGAGCATAACATTCCGAATGATCAATTTGAGTTCCAAATGCTTTTCGGAATTCGGATCGATGCTCAACGACAACTGCGGGATGAAGGTTACAAGATGCGTGTCTATGTACCGTACGGAAATGACTGGTATGGCTACTTCATGCGACGTCTTGCTGAACGACCGGCAAACGTAGCATTCGTACTGAAAGGTGTCTTCGGAAAATAAATAGAATTTGTGGAAACAGCCGTCTATCGCGTCTGTTTCTTTTTTTGTTTTGGATTAATGTTGATCTGGGGCAACAATGGGCAGGGAGAGGGGAAAAACGAAAGATTATCCGAACTTCGGACAGGAAGAGATAGAAAAAGCGGAGCACTGTCCGAATCAGAGCAAAATTGGGACAGCAGAATGAGAAAAAGCGGAGCACAGATCGAAAAACCGTAATACTGAACACTGAACATATTGGATACTTCTTCCGCGAAAAATAAATAACACAATCTCCTCCCAATCGAGCATATTATGAAAAAATAAAGGGAATTCACAACGGGTTTGTCGAACATTGATTAAGAAGAGTCATATTTATCGTTTTCGAGGAGGGATGACGTGTCCGTTTTTGAAGAAGGCAGAAAAGAATTGATGGCAACAATTGATGAAATTCCTGAGGAACAAGGTCAAGCTCGTATTTCAATTGATTCATGGTCCGTTTTGGAAGTATTGGAACACTTAGTTTTGATTGAACATGTCATTACCAAGCAAAGTGAATACTTAATCTGTCATGGAGAAGACACAGAAACACCCGACCACCCGGTTTATCGTTCGGCCAAAAGGTATCCGGTTGTGGATGCACCTGAGTATGTACGGCCCATAGGACGTTATAAATCAAAGGATGAAGCGAAAGTTGCCCTACAACAATCAAGAAATAAACTCATTCAGGTGTTGGATGAAGTAGAAGATCCTTCATTGCTTGAGAAAAGAGCTTTTTCACACCCGATTTTCGGACCTATGAAGTTATCACAGTGGATCGAGTTCATTGGCTATCACGAAAAGCGGCATATCGATCAAATCAAGGAAATCCTGAAAATGCATCGTCCATCGGCTTGAATTACTTGTAGAATAAAAATAAGACGCAATCATAAAAATTTTCTGAAATTTGTGTTGCGTAATGGGTCAAAATTTCTTATAGTATTTATAGAGGAGGTTCAAAAAGTTATCAAATAATTAACGGCGAATTTCGGCGTTACTCGGTTTTACCGGTTCTCACGTATTATATTATACGCTCCGGTCCTCAAAACCGTCGTGCCTGGAACTTCTTGTTCCTTATTCGTCACCTCTTTTTGAACGTATAATAGTTAAGGCTCTATTTTTTGCTTAAAAAATGAATGAGTATTCATTCATATAAAGGAGGTTCATCATGTCATATCAGATTCGTAAGGTGGCTGTTATCGGCTCAGGTGTAATGGGTTCAGGTATAGCTGCTCATTTAGCTAACGTAGGTATCCCGAGTGTTTTACTGGATATCGTACCGAGAGAGCTAACCGAAAAGGAAGAAGCAAAGGGGCTTACTTTAGAGCACCCGCAAGTGAGGAACAAGCTGGCAGAAACGGCTAGACAAAAATTGTTGAAGCACAAGCCGGCGCCACTTAGCTCAAAGGATCACCTGGAGATGATCGAGGTGGGGAATTTAGAGGATGATCTTGAAAAGCTAGGTGAAGTGGATTGGATCATTGAGGTCGTTGTAGAAAACTTGAGTATCAAAAAGAAGGTTTTTGAACAAATCGAGCAGTATCGGAAGCCTGGAACGATTGTAAGTTCCAATACATCAGGAATCTCGATCAATGCGATGGCAGAAGGAAGAAGTGAAGATTTCAAAGCACACTTCCTTGGCACGCACTTTTTCAACCCGCCACGGTACTTAAAGCTTTTAGAAGTCATTCCGACAAGTGCTACAAAACCTGAAGTGCTTGAGTTCATCAATCAGTTTGGAGAAGAGGTACTCGGTAAGGGAGTCGTTGAAGCGAAGGACACCCCGAACTTCATCGCAAACCGGATCGGAACATATGGATTGTTGGTTACCGTTCAAGAAATGCTGAAAAACGGCTACTCGGTAGGGGAAGTCGATTCGGTGACAGGGCCAGCGATCGGTCGTCCGAAGAGTGCTACATTCCGTACATTGGATGTCGTCGGACTCGACACCTTCATCCACGTTGCCAAGAACGTATATGATCAGGTCGAAGGGGAAGAAAAAGCTGTTTTTGAAGTTCCAGAGTTCATGCAGAAGATGAATGAAAAAGGCTGGATTGGCAGCAAGAACGGGCAAGGATTTTACTTAAAGAAGAAAGTTGATGGGAAGAGCGAGATTCTTGAACTCGATCCAGAAACACTTGAATATGGTCCGCGTAAAAAGTTGAAAACCGCATCCACTGAGACTAGCAAACAGGCAAAGACTTTACCGGATAAAATGAAAGCGCTTGTATATGCAGACGATCGTGCTGGAAAGCTGATTTGGTCGATTTTAAAACCAGTTCTACTCTATTCTGCGGAAAAAGCCTATGAGATTGCTGATGATATCAAAGCGATTGATGACGCAATGAAATGGGGATTTGGCTGGGAACTGGGTCCATTCGAAACATGGGATGCGATTGGTGTTGAAAAGTCAGTTGAACTCATGAAAGCAGAAGGGGAAACCGTCCCGGCATGGGTTACTGACATGCTTGAATCAGGCAAAAAAGAATTTTATCAGCAAAAAGGAACAGATCTTGAATTTTATAATAAGGGCGAGTACACACAGGCCAATGAAAATAGTAAAATCATCCGTTTGAGCCGCCTTAAGAATGAAAATCGAGTCATCAGGAAAAACACAGGCGCTAGTCTCATTGATTTGGGTGACGGAGTTGCTTTACTGGAATTCCACTCACAAAACAATTCGATCGGTCCGGATATCATCCAGATGATCCATCACGCGATTGATGAAGTGGAAAAAAACTATAAAGGACTTGTCATCGGAAACCAGGGGAAAAACTTCTGTGTCGGGGCTAACCTGATGCTGATCATGATGGAAGCGCAGGATGACAACTTCTTTGAACTTGATTTTATGGTCCGACAATTTCAACAAACGATGGCTCGAGTACGTTATAGTGCGAAGCCAGTCGTCGTTGCTCCTTTCAACATGACACTTGGGGGCGGAACAGAGGTGTCGCTGCCTGCAGCAGGTCTTCAAGCATCCTTTGAAACTTACATGGGTCTTGTTGAAGTGGGAGTCGGGATCATACCTGGAGGCGGTGGAAACAAGGAGTTGTACACGCGCCTGTTAGAGCAAGTTCCGAAAGATATCAAACCTGATCTTCAAAAACTGGCGATCCAAACATTCGAATCAATTGCGATGGCGAAGGTCTCAACCTCAGCCCATGAAGCGAAGGAAGCTGGATTTTTACGACCACAGGACGGGATCAGTGTCAACGCCGATCACCTAATCTACGACGCGAAACAACAAGTCCTTTCCTTATACAACAGAGGATACCGACCACCTCAACGTAAAAAGATTCCAGTAGCTGGGGAAGCCGGATATGCAACAATGCTCCTCGGTGCTCAGACGATGAAATTCGGCAATATGATTTCAGATCATGATTTGAAAATCGCTAAAAAATTATCCTATGTCATTGCTGGGGGTAAAGTACCTGAGGGCACACTCGTTGATGAACAATACTTATTGGACCTTGAGCGTGAAGCATTCTTGAGTCTTGCAGGGGAACCGCTGACACAACAACGTATGCAGCATATGCTCGTAAAAGGAAAACCACTACGCAACTAAGGAGGGGTGAAGATGCAAGAAGCAGTAATTGTTGCAGGTGCAAGAACACCTGTCGGAAAAGCGAAAAAAGGAACACTTGCCAATGTAAGGCCGGATGATCTTGGTGCATTGACAGTGAAAGAGACATTGAAGCGAGCTGGTGGCTATGATGGAACAATCGATGATTTGATCATCGGATGTTCGATTCCAGAGGCAGAACAAGGGATGAACATGGCTCGTTTAATCGGCGGTCTCGCAGGATTACCGGATAATGTACCGGCAATAACAATCAACCGATATTGCTCCTCCGGGTTGCAAAGTATCGCATATGGCGCTGAGCGAATCATGCTCGGTCATGCTGAAGCGATCATTGCTGGCGGGGCTGAATCAATGAGTCTTGTACCTGTTCCAGGGCATGTCGTTAAGCCGAATGCTGCGCTTCTCGATTCAAGGCCTGAATATTATATGGGAATGGGCTATACAGCAGAAGAGGTTGCAAACCGATTTGGCATCACCAGAGAAGATCAGGATCAATTTGCATTACGGAGCCACCAGAAGGCTGCAAAAGCTATCCAGGAAGGTAAATTTGAAGATGAAACCGTACCAGTGGAAGTGCCGAAACGATGGGTCGATGAAAACAATAAATTGCAAGAAAAAATGACAACATTTTCAACAGATGAAGGAGTCCGGTCGGATACAACACTTGATGTGCTCGGGAAACTGAGACCTGCTTTCTCTGCAAAGGGAAGCGTTACGGCAGGGAACTCCTCCCAGATGAGTGACGGTGCAGCTTCTGTCCTTGTCATGGATCGTGAAAAAGCTGAAGCGGAAGGATTGAAACCGATTTTGAAGTTCCGATCATTTGCGGTTGCTGGTGTCGCACCTGAAATCATGGGAGTCGGACCAGTTGAAGCCATTCCAAAAGCATTGAAGCTAGCGGGACTCGAACAATCCAACATTGGATTGTTCGAACTGAATGAAGCATTTGCATCTCAATCTTTGCAGGTCATCCGCCAGCTAGGGCTTGATGAAGAAAAAGTCAACGTCAACGGCGGAGCGATCGCATTAGGCCATCCACTTGGATGCAGTGGTGCAAAACTGACATTAACGCTAATGCACGAGATGATACGAAGAAACGAGCAGTTCGGAGTAGTCACAATGTGTATCGGCGGGGGTATGGGAGCCGCTGGAGTATTCGAGTTGATCCAATCATAAAAGGAGGTAGAAGGTATGTCTAGCAGTGTAGAAAAAGCAGCAAAAGGTGGAAGCTTCCTGATAGAAGAAGTAGAAGCGCAGAGTGTATTTACACCAGAGGATTTCAACGAAGAACAGGCTTTGATGGGGAAGACAACAGAAGATTTTGTCGTAAAGGAAGTCGTTCCGCAACTTGAAAAGATTGAAAACCATCAGTTCGATATTTCGAGGGATTTACTGACAAAAGCAGGAGAGTTAGGGCTTCTAGGGGCCGATGTTCCAGAGGAATACGGTGGTCTGGCTCTCGATAAAATCAGTTCCTCTCTTATCACTGAGAAGTTTTCAAGAGCACGTTCATTCTCATTAAGCTATGGTGCTCACGTCGGGATTGGTTCCTTACCGATCGTCTTGTTCGGGAATGAAGAACAGAAGCAACAGTATTTACCTGACCTTGCCACAGGAAAACGCATCGCAGCATATGCATTGACTGAGCCAGGTTCTGGTTCTGATGCGCTAGGTGCAAAAACGGTCGCGAAGCTGAATGATGCTGGAACCCACTATGTGTTGAATGGTGAGAAACAATGGATCACGAACTCAGCGTTTGCAGATGTTTTTGTGGTTTATGCCAAAATCGATGGTGAACATTTTTCAGCATTCATCGTAGAGCGTGATTATGAAGGTGTATCAACAGGGCCAGAGGAAAAGAAGATGGGGATCAAAGGCTCATCTACTCGTACGCTCATTCTTGATGATGCATTAGTACCGAAAGAAAATCTGCTCGGTGAAGCTGGACGAGGACATGTGATCGCGTTCAATATTTTGAATATCGGTCGGTATAAACTTGCGGTTGGCTGTGTAGGGGCAGCCAAACGTGCGCTGGAAGTATCGATCAAATATGCAAATGAACGTCAACAGTTCAAGCAGCCGATCTCTCGCTTCACACTCATCCAGGAGAAGCTTGCGACAATGGCTGCAAAGACGTACGCCTCAGAAAGTTCCGTCTATCGGACAGTCGGAATGTATGAGGACCGTTTAGGTGTCTTATCTCCAGAAGAGCAAAAAGATGGCTCACTTCTTGCTAAAGGAATTGCGGAATATGCGATCGAGTGTTCACTGAATAAAGTATTCGCTTCAGAAGTTTTGGACCATGTAGTTGATGAAGCTGTTCAAATCCATGGTGGATATGGTTTTATGTCCGAGTATGAAGTTGAAAACATGTACCGGGATTCAAGGATCAATCGAATCTTTGAAGGTACGAATGAAATCAACCGTCTATTGGTGCCAGGTACACTTCTCCGTAAAGCAATGAAAGGTGAATTGCCGCTCCTTCAAAAGGCGACAGAGCTTCAAAATGAACTGATGATGTTAATGCCAGAGGAGCTTGGTGATGAGCCGCTCGCTCAAGAAAAACAATTTGTGAAAAATGCGAAGAAGATTTTCTTGATGATTGCTGGTCTTGCTGTCCAAAAATATGGAGAAAAGCTGGAACATGAGCAAGAAATCCTTTCAAATGTCGCGGATATCGTAAGTGAGGCGTATGCCATCGAATCCGTCGTGTTGAGGACTGAAAAAGCGATCCAAAAACATGGCGCAGAAAAAGCTGCACAAAAGATTCGTCTCACAGAAATTTATTGTCAGGAAGCCTTTGAGCGAATCGAATCCCACGCGAAAGAATCCATCGTTGCAATCGAAGATGGAGATCAGCTGCGGATGATGCTTTCTGCTCTTAAGAAATTGACCCGTTACACACCAATCAATGTTGTTAAGAAGAAGCGTGAGGTTGCTGGTGTTTTGTTAGATGACGAAAAGTATGTGCTTTAAAACTGAAGTTCAAAACGTCACCAAATGATAAACGGCGAATTTCGGCGTTACTTGGTTTCTCCGGTCCTCATGTATTAACAGATACAATCCGGGCCTCGAAACCTTCGTGCCTAGAACTTCTTGTTTCTTATTCGTCGTCGTTTTGAACCATATAATTAAACTGAGGTTCAAAACGTCACCGATTTGTTTATTAAATTTTAAAACTCTCTTTTCCAGATAAAAATACACTCTCTTAAAGGAGGTCCTCAATGCTGATGGGGGCTTCTTTTACATTCCGACAAATTTAATGAAGGAGATCACTTTCGGCTTCAAGAATTGATTATGTACAGCAGTTCGCTAAGTCCTATATAGCCGAACTTCAGGCCATATCCGATCAATACGAGACTGGCAATGATATTGACACCTCTCATGACACGTGTGTTCATCAATAGTCTGCCGAAGTGTACAGTAAATGCGAGGTTCAGGTTCCATAAACCAATTCCGATAAAAACGAGACTGCATAAAATGAAAGATTGTAAATGATTGTTCTGATGCAGTGCACTATTCAAGACGGAGCCATAAATCCCGAGCCAGAAAAGTAAATTCATTGGATTGGAAGCGGCGATGGTGACACCCGTCAAATAGGAGCGGATGCCGATACCAGAGGGGATGGAAGTGAAAGCTTCTGAAGGTTTCATCTTTAGGGTGTTAGCTCGGAGGTTTGTCCAGCCTGAATATAATAGGATAAAACAGCCTAAGAATGTCAGTATGATTTTCACCCATGCAAGAGACATGATTTTGGAAAGTCCAAAAAACATGAGTGCCATAAGAGTAAGATCAGAGGAGATTCCGCCTGCTCCAACAAGAAATGCTGGCCAAAACCCATACTGAAGTCCTCTCTTGATGATTTCGATGTTGATAGGACCGACCGGAGCTGCGATAGAAAGACCTAATAGGATGTATCCAGAAACAGTGGCGAGCATATGCATTCTCCTTCAACAAGCTTGTCATATCCTATTAAATGAAGTTGAGAAAGCACATAGAACTCGAAAAATGAAACAAGCTATGCAAAGCTTCATTCTTTCAAAATGGTATTGCAGATTGTTCAGCCTTAATTGCAACTAAATTAAATTTCGGCAATAAGCCTTTATACGTTTGTCGGGCAATATGTTGTGATAAAATAGAATAGAAGCTCTTCAGAAAATACAGAAATTGTTGAGTAAGGAGTGTCCCAATTGTCGTTAACAGTTTATGAGTATCCAAGCTGTTCAACCTGTAAGAAGGCGAAGAAATGGCTGGATGAAAATGGTGTTGCATACGAGGATGTACATATTGTCGAAAACACCCCATCAAAAGAAGAGTTAACCTCTCTTTACCAAAAGAGCGGACTGGAGCTGAAGAAGTTCTTCAATACGAGTGGAAAGAAATATCGCGAACTCGGCATGAAGGATCGAATGAAAGATTCTTCAGAAGAAGAACTGCTGGAACTGCTTGCATCAGACGGCATGTTGATCAAGCGCCCGATTGTAACAGACGGAAATACTGTAACAGTTGGCTTTAAAGAGGAGCAGTTCGAACAAACGTGGAAATAGAACAGATTGCGAAAGCATACTGTTTTATATTACTATTACATTAGAATCATTTTAAGAAACTAAACTTTAATGAGAAACTTATGGAGGGATAAGAATGGAATATCCAAAGGAATTACGTTATTCAGAAGAACATGAATGGGTAAGAGTTGAAGGAAACAAAGCTTATATCGGAATCACCTCTTTTGCGCAAGATGAGCTTGGAGATATCGTATTCGTTGAACTTCCAGAAGTAGACGATGATATCGAAGTGGACGAGCCATTCGGAAGCGTCGAATCCGTTAAGACTGTATCTGAATTATACGCTCCGGTAAGCGGAAAAGTATTAGAAGTAAATGAAGATCTTGAAGATAATCCTGAGTTTGTCAATGAATCACCGTATGAAAAAGCATGGATGATCGTTGTTGAGCTTTCTAATGAATCAGAGCTTGAAAACTTGATGTCTGCAGATGATTATCAAAAGATGGTAAGTGAAGAGTAAGATTTGCAATAATCTCAGTAACAGGACATAAAACAGAACATCAAAGTGATTCATCTGCTTCTAAGTTGGTTATTCTATTACTACCATGAAAAAGGTTGTTCAAAAATCATCATAAATAAGATGTTGCCGATTTGACTTTTTTGAACACAAATCTTTAGAAGGGTGTGATCTTGATGGACCAGGATATTCGTAAAACAGATATTACGAATAAGGTATATGGCAAGATGGACCAAGGTTCTATGTCTCTGTACTTGAACAAAGATAAGATAGGTAAAATCACCTTCACTAATCAGGGTAATCTGTATGAGATGGGGGAAGGTTTTGAGTTTGATTCGGACAAGATCTATCGTCATGATTCAAACCCGCCTGCTCAAAATCAACAGCTTGTAGATGATTGTGAATTTGGTTGGTGCTAAGCAGCGGTCCAGTGTGATCCGCTGCTTTTTTCTTTTTTTAGCTTTGTTTTTTCTTTAATTATTAATTTCTGCGATTTCACTCCCTTTCCGCGGGCTAGACAAAAGCGGAAGCGACCCGGTCAGGCACGCAGGTCACTGGAAAACTGACGAGGAGGCTGTCACCGCCGCAGGAAGTTTGAAGTGATCCAAGTGATTGGTCGCTGAGCTAGACAGCACATCCTTGCATTTACCTACTTCCGCAAGCCTCTTCACTTGTACAGGATGTCAACACAAAAATGAAATCATTTTCGTGTCTGCGATAGGAATTCTAAGAAGCTTTCCTTATGCTGGCTTCGACGTTCACCATAGGACGTGGTGGTGTTTAGTCGAAGTTCATTATTATAGTCGAAGATCCTTTTAAAAAGTGTAGGGTCTCGCTTGGCCCGCAATTCCCGCAGGAGTCTCGTATATTTCCAGCGCTTACAGGTTTCATCAACTTCTACATCAAATTAAAAAGGTCATTAGCAACAAACTTTCTGAAAACAGATTAAACGAGATTCAACCAATGGCACAGCTTGATTTCGCGCAAAATTCGTAACACTCCTGCGGAAATAGTAACTTATAAGGAAAGAATAACGGACAGGAGAGGCGTTATTTGTAACAAAAAGCGTCTTTTAGAATTTTAACGGACACCAGAGACGTTATTTGTGACCAAATGAGCTGATTTACTAAGATTTTAACGAAATAAGAGCCCTGGTGTCCGTTATTTTCTACATTCGTTTCAATAATGAATAAATAAGGTCTCCTGTGTCCGTTACGGCAATTAAGGAGTGAATTTCGTAAAAATAACAAAATCTATAATAAAAGTATTCTTTAACCGATAAGGAAACAGGTGGGAACGATAAATGGATACAGATAAGAAAGTGCTGATCGTCGAGGGGAAAACAGACCGTGAAAAGGTACGTAAACTACTGGATGAACCTGTGGAAATCATCTGTACACATGGGACGATAAGCTTTACAAAACTTGAAGAACTTATTGAATCCATAGAGCATCGAGACATTTATATCCTCGTCGATGAAGATGATGCTGGACATAAACTGAGGAAAATTTTAAAAAGGGAACTTCCGAATGCAAGACATTTGTACACCCAAAGCATCTATAAAGAGGTAGCGGAGACCCCACTTATGTACCTCGCTAAAATTCTTTTAAACGCAAATTTTGAAATCAACCGTAGCTATCTGTTGAACGGAGGTGCGACATGAAGAAACTTCTTTTGCCTGCCCTGCTTTTTTTAATGATGACTGGCTGTTTTGAAAATGAAAAGACTTCACCTGGCGAAAAGGATTCCAAATCTCAACCTGTCAATCAGAATCAAGATATTCAAATGTTAGCAACTGAACTAGAGGTTCCGTGGCAAATCAATATCGTGGAAGACACTGTCTACTATCTTTCAGGACGTCCTGGTAAAATCATAAGCATTTCAGAAGGTATGAAACAAAATCAAACCGTAGATGTTTCAAAAGAAATCGTTTCGCGTACGGAAAGTGGATTGCTTGGATTTTATATTGTAAAGGGAAGTCAGCCCTTAGAAGCCTATCTATATCATACATATCAAGAAGATGGGCGGCTTCAGAATCGTGTGGTGAAGGTCCAAAAAGATGAAGATATTTGGAAAGAAACCGATATTCTTCTTGAGGGGATCCCTGGTGGACCGATTCATAACGGAGGACGTTTAGCGGTCGGACCTGACGAAAAACTTTATATAACAACAGGTGACGCAGGTGATCCAGACCTTGCCCAAGACCAGAAAAGTTTAGCAGGAAAGATTATACGCCTGAATTTGGACGGCACCATCCCAGATGACAATCCCTTCAGTGATTCTCCTGTTTATTCTTATGGACACAGGAATCCACAAGGGATAGGTTGGACAAAAGACGGTAAGATGTACAGCTCTGAACATGGCTCAACAGATCGTGATGAAATCAACGAAATTGTGGCTGGAGGTAATTATGGATGGCCGGTCATCAGAGGGGATGAAGAACACGAAGGAATGATCAAACCGATTTTTCATTCTGGAGATAATACATGGGCTCCTTCTGGTCTTACGATATCTGATTCTAAGATTTATGTGGCGTTTTTAGCAGGGAAACAGATCAGGGAGTTTGATTTGGATAAAAACAGTAGCCGGACGTTCGCTGAGGGGTATGGGAGAATGAGAGATGTCGAAATCGTCAATGGGTCCCTTTACGCGATTACAAACAACACTGATGGAAGAGGTAATCCGGAACCGGAAGATGACCGTCTATTAAAATTCCCCCTTGATAATGAGTAAGTATAAAGGAAGGAACTTGGAGTTACATGATACAAGAAGTAAACCAGCAACAGTTGATCCAACGAATATTCAAAAGGGAACAGGCAGTGATCTTTTTCCATACACCATTGTGCGGTACTTGTAAACTTGCCAATCAAATGTTGGAGATTGCATTAGCAGTGTTTTCCGATCAAGAAAAACCTATGGTCCTCTCCGGAAATATCAATCAAATGCCAACCACAGCAAAGCAATGGAAGGTTAAAAGTGTCCCATGTCTAGCTTTTTTAGAGGATGGAAAACTGGTTAAAATGCTATATTCGTTCCGTACTGTGGATCATATTTATGGAGAAATAAAAAAATTTTATAAATAAAAGCGATTTTCGGTGGATATTTTTTCCTAATATATTTCAAAATGGCACTTTTCGCTAAAATTTTTCTTTATGGTAAAAAAATCATAGAAAACGCTTTCCCGCTAATAATGCAAACATTTGTCGAATTAAGACAGAGGAACTTGTAAAAGTTTGAAAATTTAGTCAAGTCAGTCAGAATAAAATTATGTTACAATTATTAAAGTGCTTGTAACATTGTTATCAAATTGTATCCTCCAAACGTCAAAAATAATGATATAAATGAGTTATGGATTCTTTATCCTTTGCATAAAAAGTTCTAACTTTTGATATATATTCCGTTTGGACATCCTCGATAATTTTAAGTTTAAAAACTTGTCCGTAGTGAGGTGGATACAATAATGACATCTATGAACATGAATTTAGTAATGAAACCAAAATTCAATAAGCCAGTAGCAAACAAAGCAGTTACTATAGAAGATAAGGTGAAAAGAATTACACGCGGAGATGAGGACCTCCGTAATGAACTACTTGAAGATTATCAACCATTCATCAAAAAAGTAACGTCTAAAGTTTGTAACCAGTATATTGACCAATCTCGTGACGAATATAGTATTGGATTGACAGCGTTCAACGAAGCGATCAATCAATATCAAGAAGGACAAGGGAGCCGTTTCTTGACATTTGCGGATATGGTCATCCGTAGACGTGTGATTGATTTTATCCGTAAAGAAGCACGACAGAACAGATATGTCTTCCTAGAACCCGAAGAAACAGATGAAGAAGGTCGTGTTGAAGATAGCTTTGCCGAACAGCAAGCTGCAATCAGCCACTATGATCAACAATTGCAAGTCGAAAACCGTGTGTATGAAATTGAAGAATATCAAGAATTGCTAAAAGGGTACGGCATTACGTTCAAAGTGTTGAGCAAGAACTGCCCTAAGCATATCGATGCGCGTGAAAACGCAAAACAAATCGCGCAGCTATTAGCCGAAAACGAGAAATTGGCAGCGTATTTGACAGAGAAGAAACAACTGCCGATAAAAGATTTATTAAATATGGTCTCTTGCAGTCGTAAAACGATTGAACGTAATCGAAAGTATATAATAGCGATTGCATTGATTTACATTGGAGGGTACACATCGCTTAGATCGTACATTGAGCCCTCCTGATATCCTACTGGAAGGGAGGGACCAATGAGTGAAACGCGGCTTGATTATGGAAGTATCGAAGCGGAAAGCTGTGATTTTGACTAAAGATGGCAGTTTTGAACGTGTTCGGTTGAAAAAAGGAGAACAACCTGAGGTTGGACAGGAGTATATATGTCCATCCGAAATTCCTGATGCATTTTTTCAGCCTAAAAAAACGTTGTTGCCTTCATTTTCACTTTCCCTTGTAGCAATCATTGTGTTCGTATTGGTTGCAAGTGGGATGCCATTTGGCCCGAACAAAGCCTCTGCTGCTGCTTACGTAAGTTTTGATATCAATCCGAGTATTGAAGTGGCAGTTGATAATGAAATGAATGTCATCAAAGTCCGTGCTTTAAACGAAGATGCAAAAAACCTGCTTGAAGGTTCAGACGAATATAAAGACTCATCTTTATTGGTATTTTCCGATTCATTATTCAAAACCTTGAAAGAATCAGGTTATTTCGATACGTATGAAGACCTGTTGATCACGTCTACGATTGACGATGATAATGTATCAGATGAAATGCGTAAACGCTTAAATAAGTCGATCGAAAGACTTAAAGCGAGTAAATATATTGAGAATACGGGAATCGTTTTATCACTAAGAGAAACAACAGAAGCTACTAGAAAGCTTGCAGAAGAAAATGGTTTGTCCATGGGTAAATATCTGGTATTTAAAGACATTTCTAATATTGATCATACATTCACCCCCGACCAAGCCAGTCTACTTTCTTTTTCAGAGTTGAATAAGTACATGGCTAAGGCAATTGGTACAGAAGATAAAGAAGAACATCAGCCTGACAAATCTGTAGGAAATCTTAAGCGGGATAATAGTCTAGATATAAAACAGACAAAAAATGAAAAAAACATTACAAACCCTGCTGAGACAGAGGAGCCTGATACAAATGAAACAGGAACGGCAGCAAGTGCGAGTGATGATATAAAAGATGATGTCACAGATAAAGTAAAGACTGCAGTTGAAAAGCCTGTTGAAAAAGAAAAGGCTGCTACAAGTGAACCTGTTTCCGAACCAGTAGAGAAAGCAAAAAATGCCAATACAGCCCCTGCTAAGGATCAAACAGATAAAGAAGATAAGGACAGCCGAAGCGATTCTGATCAAGATAAAACGTCTAAAAAGAGTGAAGAAAAAAATGATTTGCAGGTGAAAATCAAATTGGATCTGCATGGGTTAGATGCGGATGAATTGACCCCTCAGGAATTGAAATTACTTGAGAGCCTGCAAATCAACATCTTTCATGCTCAAAAAAATGGAAAATCAAAAATGAACAAACACTCACACCCCAATCAAGATAAACACGGAAAAGAAAGTCATGGTAAAAAGCCATGACGATTTGTGGTGTTTATGTACATAATAATTGACTAAGATAGTGCCAGACAAACTCAGATTCAGTGAGTGTCTGGCGCTTTTTGTATTGTAGCGGATATAGCCTACTGAAAATATCGAATACTGAAGGAGAAACTGTCGAAGGATTTTAAAAGGACAATCGCTTTACTCCATAGAAATTTAACATTAGATCCAATCTCTATGTAAAAGTGAGGAGAGGAATATGCATATAAACGGTATTGTTGATTTGTTTTCAAAAAGATTTGAGGAACAATCTTATTTATCACCGTTTTTTCGTTTGAATGATTATGTCGTTTCTCTTGCTGATGGGGAAGATTGTGTCTCGATACATTTACGAAAGCGTTCGTGTAAAGTGATCATGAAAGAAGAAGTCGCTCAGCATACCATCAGGATCAATGGCAGGATGAACGCACTGCAATCCCTGGTGGAAGGTAAACAGAAACTGACAGAGCTGATCGCTCAGGGAGAGATTGAAACAAATGCATCCTACCGTACGATCCTGAAGCTTGAATCCATCTTCTACTTACTGAGAAAGCAAACGAGAGATGCCGTATAAGATGTCCTGAAATGAGTCTTGATCTGTATACTGTGCTTGCTCCTCATGATTTTGATCTAGAAGAATCGTTGTCGGAACGGATTTACATTGGAATTGGTCATAAACTTTAGTCCCTTCATCGAGAAGGATGGGGACAGTAAAATTATTTTTTTGGATAAATTGATCCCGCTGTTCTAAAGA
Organism: Alkalihalobacillus sp. TS-13; assembly: GCF_019720915.1. Lineage (GTDB taxonomy): Bacteria > Bacillota > Bacilli > Bacillales > Fictibacillaceae > Pseudalkalibacillus. The sequence continues at coordinate 2,513,529 of NZ_JAHKSI010000001.1, read as the reverse complement.
ACCCTCTCTGCCGATGACGTTGACCGTCAATACGGTGATTTCATCGTTATTCATCGACTTATAGAACTGCTCAAGAAGTGGTAGTTCCCGCATACAATCAGGACACCATGCCACCCAGAATTGGATGATGACAGGTTTCCCCGTAAAGTCTGATAGGTTAACGTTTTGCTCCGTCTTGTATTCCTTAAGAGTGAATGAAGTGATATTGTTCATATGTTCCTAAACTCCTTTTTCAGTCAAATTCATACCATTCAATATTGAAATTAACACATGTCGATATAGAGTGCGAACTGACACGATTTTGTCACAAAAATTCAGTAAGAGTAATAAAGCGAATATTATTTTGTTGACACTTAAAAATATCCCGTGCTACAATGCATTCATGCTTAAATAAAGTAAACCGATAAAACGTATCGGATATATATCGAATCTTATCGAGAGCGGCGGAGGGACTGGCCCTGTGAAGCCCGGCAACCAGCGAACCGGACATGGTTTGAGAAGGTGCCAAATCCTGCAAAGTGTAATGCTTTGGAAGATGAGATGGAGAGACTGAACATTCAGCCTTTCTGCTCATTTTCAGAGCGGAAAGGCTTTTTGCATTTAAAGAAAGTATGGAATACTTTCTTCGATAGAAGGTCAAATGCGCTAAGGCCTTGGCTACCAAGGTTTTTTTATACGTAAAGGACAGCACTTTAGCAGAGGATAAGAGAAAGAAAGGGCTGAACATCATGATTACTTTGAAAGACATCAAGAAAGTTTTCTATACAAAAGATGGAGTCGTCAATGCAGTAGACGGCGTCAATCTGAATATTGAAAAGGGTGAAATATTCGGGGTTATTGGATACAGCGGTGCAGGGAAGAGTACACTGATCCGGATGCTTAATATGCTGGAGAAACCGACTGAGGGTTCAGTCGATATCAATGGAAAGTCATTGACTACTTTCAACAACAAGCAGCTGAGGATCGCGAGACAGAATATCGGAATGATTTTTCAGCATTTCAATCTGCTCTGGTCACGTACTGTCCGTGAAAATATAGCCTTTCCCTTGGAGATTGCTGGGGTAAGCAGGGGAGAACGTGTGAAACGAGTCGATGAATTGATCGATCTGGTTGGATTGTCCGGGAGAGGAGATTCCTACCCTTCACAGCTAAGTGGTGGACAAAAACAGCGTGTAGGGATTGCAAGAGCATTAGCGAACAATCCAGATGTTTTACTTTGTGACGAAGCAACATCAGCATTGGATCCGAAAACAACCGACTCGATCTTGAAACTTCTTGTAGATATCAATCAAAAACTTGGTCTGACGATCGTACTGATTACACATGAGATGCATGTTATCCGAAAAATCTGTAACCGGGTGGCAGTAATGGAGGACGGTCAAGTTGTCGAAGAAGGTAACGTCCTAGATGTGTTCAAGACGCCGAAGAGGACGATAACACAGGATTTCGTTAAACAGGTGACAGAACCTGAAGAAACGGATGAAACAATCCAGCACCTGATTCAAAAAGGGGACCATTCTAAAATCGTCAAACTCACTTTTGTCGGCGGCACAGCTGAACGACCGCTCATAAGTGATCTGATCAGAAAGTTTGATGTCGATGTCAACATCCTTCAAGGAAAGATTTCGCAAACAAGAGACGGGGCATATGGAACATTATTCATTAAAATTGATGGAGAGCCTGACACAGTAAAGGAAGCCATCTATTTTATTCAACAACAGCAAGTGGAAGTCGAGGTGATCACAGATGTTGACAACAATGTTACCTAACGTAGATTGGGAGGATATGTGGGAAGCTACAGTTGAGACCCTTTATATGACAGCAATTTCAGTAGGTACCACATTCATCCTTGGAATCATATTAGGCTTATTATTGTTCCTAACTGGTAAGGGGAACCTTTGGCAGAACAAAGCAATCCATTCAGTCATTGCTGGATTTGTGAATATTTTCAGATCCATCCCGTTCATTATTTTGATCATTCTTTTAGTACCTTTTACAACATGGTTGATCGGCACAATGCTTGGCGCAAATGCTGCACTGCCAGCTCTGATCATCGGGGCTGCACCATTCTATTCTAGGATGGTTGAAATTGCGTTGCGCGAGATCGATAAAGGCGTCATCGAAGCAGCAAAATCGATGGGAGCAACAGATGGGCAAATCATATACAAAGTGCTTTTGCCTGAATCATTGCCGGCACTGATCTCCGGTATCACTGTGACAGCAATCGCCTTGATTTCGTATATCGCGATGGCAGGTGTAGTCGGTGCAGGCGGTTTAGGGACACTTGCGTATCTGGATGGATTCCAGCGTTATCAGAATGACGTAACATTCGTTGCTACAGTAATCATATTAATCATCGTATTCATCATCCAGTGGATAGGCGATTTCTTAACTCAACAAACAGATAAACGATAATTTGGAGGGATAACAATATGAAAAAACTAATAACACTTTTAACAACTGTACTTATCATTTCCGTATTGGCGGCTTGTGGTAAAGGTGGTTCAGCCGGAGATGAGCAAGAACTTGTCGTCGGTGCATCGAACGTACCACATGCTGAGATTCTTGAGGAAGCACAGCCCATCCTTGAGGAGAAAGGAATCAAGCTTGAAATCGAAAAGCTTCAAGACTATGTGACACCGAACCAAATGCTTGCTGCTGGAGAATTGGATGCAAACTTCTTCCAACACGTACCGTATATGGAATCACAAATGAAAGATAACAAAAGTTATGATTTTGAAAACGCTGGTGGGGTGCACATTGAACCAATGGGTGTATACTCGAAGGATCATAAAAGCTTAGACGAGCTTCCTAAAAAAGGAACGATCATTATGAGCAACTCTGTCGGAGAGCATGGCCGTATTCTCAGCTTGCTTGAAAAAGAAGGTTTGATCAAGTTGAAAGAAGGCGTTGATGTAGATAAAGCAACTGTCAAAGACATTGCTGAAAATCCGAAGGAAATCAACTTCAAGACTGATGTGGAAGCAGGGTTACTACCGAAAATTTATAAAAACGGTGAAGGAGACGCTGTCGTCATCAACACGAACTATGCAATTGATGCAGGACTCGATCCGCAAAAAGATGCGATTGCTCTAGAAGGATCCGACTCGGAATATGTAAATATTGTCGCAGTGAACAAAGGCGATAAAGATGACAAGAAGATCAAGACACTTGTAGAAGTGCTGCAATCTAAAGAAATCCAGGACTTCATTAAAAAAGAATATAAAGGAGCAGTCGTTCCTGTAAACGAATAATGTGATTCAGAGTGCTGGCATAGGTCGGCACTCTTTTTTTAAACAAATGAATGGGTCTTTTTTGGTTAAGGTGCACGTTAGTACGTTAATTTGCACCATTCCTTGTTAAAAGTTACCCCTGGTCGGAATCGGGATACATGAAATCACGGCTGGAACCGCCTAAGTGTAAACAGTGCAAAGCTTCATAAAGCACTTAGGTGTAATACCGGATGCAAGTGCTCCATGAGCCCCAAAAACCCCCGAAAACCGAAAGAAAATGATTCTACATAGAGCATTTCTCGCGGATATCTTTTTACGAGAAGAATCATACTAATTAATGTTGATTTTATCGAATGAGGAGTGATCGAATTGAATGATAATAAAAACCAACAAGGTCAACAACCAGGCAGTCCTACAGAAGCAGCATTAATGGATTACAAGGAAGGCTTAGGAATCTTCACTGAAAAAATACCGGATCTTGCAAGAAAGTACAATGCATTTACAGAATCTTGTTTTAAAGCCGGGAAGCTGAGCAAAAAGGAAAAACAATTGATTGCACTGGGGATCAGTATTTACTCCCAGGATGAGTATTGCATCATCTACCATACAAAAGGGTGTCTAGATCAAGGTTGCAGTGAACAGGAAATTTTAGAAGCAGTAGGTGTTTGTGCTGCATTCGGCGGTGGAGCAGCTATGAGTCAATCTGTAACCCTTGTGCAAGAAGCGATTACGGATTTGAATCAGATGAAACACTAAGAACGAAACCCAAGGAATATCGAGGAAATCGGATGTATGAGGGGCAATTATAGAAATAGGGACCCTAATATGACACCACTCCTTCATAAGGTTTCTTAGAAGAAATAATCATTCTATATCATATTTGGAGTTTTAGTTTCATATTGGTAGGGTATAGAGTGTAGTGAAAATTCAAAAACTTGAAAGGATTGATTCATTATCCACCCTATTGACACTAACCATACTGGTGAAATGGAAAAGGCCATGCATCAGGCTCATGGTATAGGTTATGCTGAGTATGATCGCAACCTAGAAGAACGATTGAAAATCGAACGTAAGAGAGAGCAGGAGTACAAAGAAAGTCAACAAATGCTCAACGAATTTACGGGTAAAGTCAATAAGTCTTAATGATCAACAATCAAGAAACATTGCAATAATAAGTAAAAAAAGCGTATATATCAAGGACCTTATCGGATACTGATAAGGTCCTTTCGTTGGTTTTACGCACATTTTTCAACACGGAAAAGAATCAATGTTGATTTCAATAAGAAAGCTTTATTCTCAATTAGCATGTAAAACCACTTATATTTTCTGGATTGGTATTGAGAATTATTTTAATTTGTTATAAAATTAGAATGATGTTAAAGTGAATTTGGTAAAGCCGTGCAGAGAAGTCTACGGAAGAGCCATAGTTGACCTTATATCGAAGAAAATTGTAGTTTTCTTCAAGTGAAAATAGAAAAAATCACGATTATTTCATTTTTATGTTGTTTTTCGTTACAATGTAGAATGGAGTAGTGATTAGAAATATGAAATTGGAGGGTTATAGTCATGACTGCACCAAATCTAAAGATTGAGAATCTACACGTTTCCATTGAAGGAAAAGAGATCATCAAAGGCCTAAGCCTTGAAATAAACGGTGGAGAAATCCATGCAGTAATGGGACCAAACGGAACAGGAAAATCAACATTAGCATCTGCTCTAATGGGACACCCGAAATATGAAATTACAGAGGGAACTGTCACAATGGACGGTGAAGATGTTCTTGAAATGGAAGTTGACGAACGAGCAAAAGCAGGTCTTTTCCTCGCGATGCAATATCCAAGTGAGATCAGCGGTGTAACGAACGCAGACTTCCTACGTTCATCAATCAACGCTCGTCGTGAAGAAGGTAAAGAAATTTCATTGATGAAGTTCATCCGTAAAATGGACAGCAAAATGGAACTTCTTGATATGGATGAGTCTTTCTCACAGCGTTACTTGAACGAAGGGTTTTCTGGGGGAGAGAAAAAACGTAACGAAATTCTTCAACTATTGATGCTCGAGCCGAAGATCGCAATTCTTGACGAAATCGACTCTGGTCTTGATATCGATGCATTGAAGGTCGTTTCTAAGGGTGTCAATGATATGCGTAACCCTGAATTCGGCGGTTTGATCATTACGCACTATCAACGTCTATTGAACTACATCACACCAGATAAAGTTCACGTAATCATGCAAGGACGTATTGTGAAATCTGGTGGACCTGAGCTTGCTCAACGTCTTGAAGCAGAAGGGTATGACTGGATTAAAGATGAACTAGGAATTGAAGACGAAACTGTCGAAACAGAACAAGCATAGGCTTTGAAGGAGGATTTATATGTCAGTGGAAACGAACGAAACGAAGATTGCCTTCGATCAATCATATGTAAGCGACTTTTCCAAACAACGAAATGAACCAGAATGGCTGAAAAACCTTCGTCTTCGTGGATTGGAACTGGCTGAAAGCCTACCGATGCCGAAGCCGGAGAAAACGAAAATCGACAACTGGAACTTCACAACTTTCCAACACGAAGTGAAGGCTGCGAAATTCGATAAGGCAGACGACTTTCCTGAGCATATTTTAGAACTTATCGGGAAAGAAGATCGTACGGATAATTTCCTTATCCAACGAAACTCGACTCCTGCATTTCAACAGTTCTCACAAGAACTGAAAGACAAAGGGGTCATATTTACAGATATCGCTACAGCAGTCCATGAGCACAGCGATCTTGTGGAAAAATACTTTATGAACAAAGTAGTGAAGATCGATGAGCATCGGTTGACTGCTTTGCATGCTGCACTTCTTAACGGCGGTGTTTTCGTATACGTGCCGAAAAACGTTGAAATCGATGTACCGTTACAGTCCGTTTTCTGGCAAGAGGATGCAGAAGCTTCATTGTTCAATCATGTTTTAGTCGTAGCTGAAGATAACAGTTCTGTCACGTATGTTGAAAACTACCTTTCTCATGGAACAGATGAAGAGTCTGTTGCCAACATCGTAGCAGAAGTATACGCTGGGCCGAATGCACGAGTTCAATTCGGAGCAGTTGATAACTTCTCTAAAGGAATGACAACCTATGTGAACCGTCGAGGACATGTTGAACGTGACGGAAAAATCGAATGGGCACTAGGTCAAATGAATGATGGCAATACGATTTCTGATAACACGACCAATCTGGTTGGTGATGGATCTGTAGCAGATACGAAAACCGTTTCCATCGGACGTGGAGATCAAAAGCAGAACTTCGTCATCCGCGTCAATCAGTGGGGTAAACAATCAGACGCACAACTGCTAGCGCACGCGGTCATGAAGGACAATGCAAGTTCCATCTTTAACGGAATTGCAAAAATCGAGCATGGAGCAACAAAAGCGAACAGTGAACAGACTGAACGTGTCCTGATGCTAAGTGAAAAAGCACGTGGAGATGCGAACCCGATCCTTCTCATCGACGAAGATGATGTTACAGCTGGCCACGCTGCATCAGTTGGACGCATGGATCCGATCCAAATGTTCTACTTGATGAGCCGTGGAATTTCCAAACAAGAAGCAGAACGTCTTGTTATCCACGGATTCCTTGCACCAGTGGTCAACCAATTACCTATCGAAGGGGTAAAGAAGATGTTAACTGGTGTAATCGAAGGGAAAGTCAATAAATGATTTCAAAAGAGATTCGCAAACAGTTCCCCATCTTTGATCAAGAAGTGAATGGGAAGCCACTCGTCTATTTGGATAGCGCAGCGACATCTCAAAAACCGATTTCGGTGATTGAAACACTTGACCATTATTATAAAAACGACAACTCGAACGTGCACCGTGGTGTGCATACGCTAGGGACACGGGCTACTGACGGCTATGAAGGTGCCCGCGAAAAAGTCCGACGTTTCATCAATGCTTCTTCAACTGAAGAAATCGTGTTTGTCCGTGGTACAACGACAGCCATCAATACGATTGCCTCCAGCTATGGGAAAGCGAACGTCGGCGAAGGGGATGAAATCGTCATCACGCCAATGGAACACCACAGCAACATCATTCCTTGGCAGCAGCTGGCGAAAGCAACAGGCGCGACATTAAAATATATTCCTTTACAAGAGGATGGAACAATTGATTTAAGTGATGTTGAAAATACAATTACAGAACATACTAAGATTGTATCGATCATGCACGTTTCAAATGTTCTAGGTACGATCAATCCGATCCAGGAAATCACAAAGATCGCTCATAAAAATGGAGCAGTCATGGTAGTGGATGGTGCTCAAGCAGCACCTCACATGCATGTTGATGTCCGTGACTTAGATTGTGATTTCTACGCTTTCTCTGCCCATAAAATGTGCGGACCGACCGGTATCGGTGTCATGTATGGCAAGAAAAAGCTATTAGAAAATATGGAGCCTGTCGAATTCGGCGGAGAGATGATTGACTTTGTCGGTTTGTATGACTCCACTTGGAAGGATCTTCCCTGGAAGTTTGAAGGCGGAACTCCAATCATTGCTGGAGCCATAGGGCTTGGTGCGGCAATTGATTTCTTAGAGCAAATCGGACGCAATGAGATTGAGAAGATGGAGCATGAAATCGTAGAGTATGCGATGGAACGTATGTCAGATGTTGAAGGCTTGAAGATATTCGGACCTCAACATCGAGCAGGACTGGTGACATTCAACATTGATGATGTGCATCCTCATGATGTAGCTACAGTATTGGATGCAGAGGGAATTGCTGTACGTGCAGGTCACCATTGTGCACAACCGTTGATGAAATGGTTGGATGTGACAGCAACTGCCAGAGCAAGCTTTTATATTTACAATACGAAAGAAGATGTTGATGCACTAGTTGATGGATTAAAGACTACAAAGGAGTATTTTGGTCATGTCTTCTAATTTGGATCAACTATATCGTCAGGTCATCATGGATCATTACAAGAACCCGCGTAACAAGGGAGAACTTGATGATGGTGCATTGACCTTCAATTTAAATAACCCGACATGTGGCGACCGGATCAAAGTGTCGATGGAAGTCGAAGGCGGGAAAATCAATGATGCCAAGTTTGAAGGTGAAGGGTGCTCGATCAGCCTTGCCTCAGCATCAATGATGACCGAAACCATCAAAGGTCTTCCTGTAGAAGATGCCCTTAAGCTGTCGAACATCTTTTCAGAAATGATGCTTGGAAAAGATTACGATGAAGGCAATTTGGATCTTGGAGACCTTGAGGCCCTTCAAGGCGTTTCAAAGTTTCCTGCACGTATTAAATGTGCGACACTTGCATGGAAAGCTTTAGAAAAGGGAGTCAACCAAAAAGGAGAAGAGTAATACTCCTGCTTGGTTGTCAGAAGCACTCATCCGATTTACAATAGAAGTATGGAATGAATGACACAGGTTTCGGTTTTTGTGTATGTATCCTTTAAGGAGGGATTAAACGATGGCTAAGAAAATGCCAGAGATCGGCGAATATAAATACGGTTTTAGAGATAAGGACGTCTCGATCTTCAGATCCAAGCGTGGATTGACGAAAGAAATCGTCGAAGAAATTTCACGTATGAAAGACGAACCTAAATGGATGCTAGATTTCCGTTTAAAATCACTAGAACATTTCTATACCATGCCAATGCCTCAATGGGGCGGTAACTTGAAAGAATTGAACTTCGATGACATTACGTATTACGTAAAACCGTCTGAGAAGTCTGAGCGTTCATGGGATGAAGTACCTGAAGAAATCAAGCGTACGTTTGATAAGCTCGGTATCCCTGAAGCAGAACAAAAATATCTAGCGGGTGTATCTGCCCAATACGAATCTGAAGTTGTCTATCACAACATGCAGGAAGACCTTGAGGACATGGGGATTATTTTCAAGGACACAGATACAGCGCTTAAAGAAAACGAAGACCTCTTCAAAGAGCATTTTGGTAAAACAATACCACCGACAGACAACAAATTCGCAGCATTGAACTCTGCGGTATGGTCTGGTGGCTCGTTCATCTATGTGCCAAAAGGAATCAAGTGTGATACGCCATTACAAGCGTATTTCCGTATCAACTCTGAAAACATGGGGCAATTTGAGCGTACGTTGATCATTGCTGACGAAGATTCATCTGTACATTATGTTGAAGGTTGTACTGCACCTGTTTATACAACAAACTCACTGCACAGTGCGGTTGTTGAAATCGTCGTCAAGAAAAACGCGTATTGCCGTTATACGACGATCCAAAACTGGGCGAACAACGTATTCAACCTGGTAACGAAACGTGCAGTAGCAGAAGAAAATGCAACGATGGAATGGATCGATGGTAACATCGGTTCCAAGCTGACGATGAAATATCCAGCTGTCATCTTGAAAGGTGAGGGCGCTCGTGGAATGACACTATCGATCGCACTTGCTGGTAAAGGACAGCACCAAGATGCAGGAGCGAAAATGATCCACTTGGCTCCGAACACCTCTTCAACGATCGTTTCCAAGTCCATCTCTAAAGGTGGAGGTAAGGTAACATATCGTGGTATCGTACACTTCGGACGTAAAGCATCTGGAGCACGTGCGAATGTCGAGTGTGACACGTTGATCATGGATAACGAGTCGACTTCAGACACAATCCCATACAATGAGATCCTGAACGAAAACATTTCTCTCGAACACGAGGCGAAAGTTTCGAAGGTATCCGAAGAGCAGCTCTTCTATCTTATGAGCCGCGGAATTTCAGAAGAAGAAGCGACAGAAATGATTGTAATGGGCTTCATCGAGCCATTTACGAAAGAACTTCCAATGGAATATGCAGTCGAAATGAACCGCCTGATCAAGTTCGAAATGGAAGGTTCAATCGGTTAATAACATCTAATAACCCTTGGTATATACCAAGGGTTATTATTATGGATTTTAAATTGTGCCGATTGAGATTTTATTAGAAAATTATTTTCCTTTTACATAAAATGGGTTAAGAAGTGCTTCTTTAACTAATAGTTATATTATTTTAACCGATCGATGATCTTACCCCAGCCATTTTCTTCTGTAGCGTAAAAGTCCCCAACTGTATAAGTACCTCCTAGGACTTCATGTGGTTTTAGATCTTCAAGAGGTGTCGATTTATCTCCACCAAGCTTCACCGTTATCTTTCCTTGTTGAGTTGACTTTAGTTGAAAGTCTGGTGTTGTATCTCTAGCAATTACATTTTGATATAAAATCCCTTTCCCTGTTGGGTTAGGAACTGTATGCAAGTTAAGATGTGGCGTTAATTTTATCTCTGGTATATGTTCAATTTCGCTGTTTAAATCAAATTCCAGTCGGATGATTTCCTTCCCAGCTTTCACAGCAGAAGCGATGACTTTCCCATCTATTTCTTCTAATGAGAGTTCCGCGTATTTTTTTGGATAACCCCATAGTTCTCTTCCTGCTGCTATGGCGAAATCTTCGTTTTCATATTCAAAAAGGTAATGGCCGCCAACAATATCTTTGTATTTAGCAGGAATTACAATTGCGCAATCCAAAAAAGATCCTTTATTACAGTTGCCAAAATCAGCAATCGTAACTGTATAAGTGTTATCGACATATTCAAATGGCGTTTGCTCAAGATATTTTTTGATAATAGCTTCATCTGTACGACAAACCGCTGTGATGGTTCGGTTATTTTTACATTCATATGGAACGAATGGGTCAGGGAATAAAGGTGATTGAATTGGTACATTATTTCCAGTTGCTACTTTGGTTGTCATGTAAATTCCTCCTGTTAATTAACATGTTCAATTGAATCGTATGTTTTTTCATCAGTTCGTACTGCTGTCCATTTACTTACTATTAAGATAGCAATCAGGGACGCAAGTGCCGCTGGTATTAATTCATAAATATAGGCGACATATGGAGTGTTTATCCAAATAATTGCAACTGAGGCTCCAGTAAGCATGCCACTAAATGCTCCCCATTTTGTTACATAGTTCGTATATAGACTTAGAATTAACAGCGGACCAAAGGCAGCTGCTAATCCCGCCCATGCATATAAAACTAAGGTGAAGACCGCTTGAATGTTCATTAGTGAAATTATTGTTGCAACTACACCCAATGTAAGCATGGTGATTCGACTTATTGTTAAATACTGCTTATCAGTAAGTTGCTTTTTAGCCACACTTTTGAAAATATCACTTGCAATTGCTTGTGTAGCAACCATTACCTGGGAAGAAAAGGTGGATTGTATAGCTGCAAAAATGGCACCTAGGACAATCCCTGAAATTACTGGAGGCATAATTTCAGAAGTCAATTGTGGAAATACATATTCTGCGTCCTCAAGGTTTGGAATCATTACTCGTCCAATTAATCCAAGCAAGTTTGATCCAGTCATAACAATAATTACCCAGAACATAGCTATCATTGTTCCTTGTCGTATCGATTTATCATCTTTTGCAGAAAGAAAACGCTGAACGATATGAGGCTGTCCAGGCTCTCCAAGCCCAAAAGCCACCAAACCTACTATGGCACCAAACCCTATAGCCCCAACCGAACCGCCTGCAGGGGAGACAAGAATCGGATCAATATTCGCGACCTTTAAAAAGAATGAATTCCATCCACCAAGCTGTATGATCATATAGATCGGGAAAATAACTAGCACGCCCATCATAATGAAACCCTGAACAACATCCGTCCATACAACAGAGCGATATCCTCCAAATACTGCATAACCGAGTACGAACGCTGCACAGAGAATAAGACCAATATTAAAGTTTAAACTGACGATCGAATTAAGTGCTTTACCAGCTGCCGTTAATTGTGAAGCCATGTAAGCTACGAAGAAGATGACGATAATAACACTAGCTGTAATTTTAAGTAGATGGCTTTTGTCTTTGAAACGTTTTTCAAAAAAGTCGGCTAAACTAAGACAGTCATTCTCCTGACCGTACCTCCTGAGTTTTGGAGCAACTACGAACCAGTTCAATAAGTACCCAAGTACAAAGCCTGGGAGCATCCACATTGTAGAAATTCCTGCAACATAGGAGTAGCCTGCTGCTCCAATGAATATCCATCCACTCGTATCAGTAGCTCCAGAACTGATGGCTGTGGCAACTGGTCCGAAACTTCGATCTCCAAGGTAATAACCCGCCTCACTTTTTGTAATAAAACGTTCGGCCATTATACCCACTGCAAAAACTAGTACTAAATAAATAATGAAAGTTGTGATCATGATTTATTGTCCACCTCCTTCTTTTCAGTCCACTTTAGTAAAATAAATGTGGTAATTATACTTACTAACGGTACAATGATGTAAAAGAACGGAACTAGAAAAGGTACAGATCCTTTCATAACAATCCCCCCAATAAGGATTTTTCTTTCATTGTTTTAAATTGCAAGTTTCATGCCAACTGTATAATTGCTGGTTTATAGTTATTTTCTAAAAATTCTGTATAAGTTTACTAAAAAAACTACTCAAAACATTACTCATTATTGAGTAGTTTTGAGCATGATAACAAAATCCTTTAGTCTATACTTTTTAATTTTCTTATCTAATGTTTGTTGAGGAATGTCCAATTCGCGTGCAGCACTTGAAATATTTCCTTTTGTCTTCTTAAGAGCTTTTCTTATTAAATCAGCTTCAAAACGTTCTACTTCTTCTTTGAGCAATATCCTACTTTTAGAGCTAACATTCGATTGAGCTTCTTGTTTTGGCATACTGAGAATTGAATGAGGTTGTACATCCTTTAGGTGAATCGTGTCCAAAGCAGTTAAGTTCATGGCGCGCTCAATCATATTTTTAAGTTCTCTAACATTTCCTGGCCAATCATGATTCATAAAATAATCCATTGTTTCCGGTGTAATGGATCGTATGTTTTTGCCTAACCTGTGATTGAAATACTTAACAAAATAATCAACTAAAAGCGGGATATCTTCTTTTCTTTCTCTAAGAGGTGGAATTTCTAGATACAGTACATTCAATCTGTAGTAAAGGTCCTGACGCATCTCCCCAGAAATTACTAACTCCTCAGGTCTCACGTTCATAGCAGAGATCAATCTCACATTCACTGTTATTTCCTTATGGTCTCCAATACGTCTTACTTTTCCTTCTTGGAGTACACGCAAAATCTTAGTTTGCAAAGTTACTGGCATCGAATTAATTTCATCAAGAAATAGTGTCCCATTATTGGCAATTTCGAACAGTCCGGCTTTATCTTCTGCCCCCGTGAACCCACCTTTTTTTGTACCAAACAATATGCTCTCAAGTAGAGATTCAGGTATCGCTGCACAGTTCTGAGTTACAAGTGGACCTTTCTGATTCACATGGATTTCCTGAACAATCAGTTCTTTACCGGTACCCGTTTCTCCATAAATTAATAGTGGAGAAGGGCTATTTGCTACTGTTTTTATAATTTCCTTAACATTTATAATAGAACGGCTTTTCCCTATGATAGATACATCTTTTAACAATTCCTTTTTCTTCTTTTCTGCAAAATCCATTTGATTGGTCAAAAGATTTTTTCTCGAAATTTCCTGAAGTTTTTCCGACATATCCTTCAACCCAGATATGTCAGAGAATATTTCGAACGCACCTACAACTTTTCCCCCTCTTAGAATTGGATAAGTAGATGTCACGGTCGTTTTTCTTACTCCCTGATAAGTAACAAATGTTTGGATCCTCTCTTTAATCGGTTGCTTCGTTTTAAACACTTTTAATATGGTACTATTTTCAGTGCTAAGATCGGGAAATATTTCGAAAATTTTTCTGCCAATCACAGCATTCATTTTAAAGCCCATTTTTGTCGCCGCATCATTCATATAAAAAGCCCTTAAGTCTTTATTAACAATGATGACTCCTTCTCTCATAGAAGAGAATACTTCTTCTATATAATCTTTTTCATTGAAGAAAGATTCGACGTTAAGTAATGTGTCTGGCATGGGATTGTCCTTTCTTAAGGATTATATTTGTTATAAATATTTTACCATATCAAAAGTACCTCCCTGTTTTAAAACTTATAGTGTTATAGGGCTGAAACATAACAATATGGGACTCCCCATTTCGATTTTGCGAAATCTCAGAATTTACTACTTCCTTATAAACTGTGAGTTATCAAGAACAATAGCTATACTTTAAATTGTTTTTCAATTGGTTCATTCTTAAGCGCATTTTGAGACTTTCTTTTTGGGTTTGCAAGGTCGACTAAAGATGCATTAAAAATCATTGAACCCTCCTTAATCAAAAAGGAGTTGGGCTTGTCCGTACTCAATATGGGTGGAGATACTCTTGATACAAAAACACCCATCGGAAAGTTAATGGTTACGGTGTAAGTGGTATCGCGGAATTGCGGAGTTTGAACTTGGTCTGAATAAGGAACGACAGGCTGAAGGAATTGCGGAAGCTAAAAAAGAGGGGTTTATAAGGGGAGACCTAAGAAATTTACTGATAAAAACAAAAGCCTATTGCATGCAGATCCTCCGTTCTCCAGAAGACGCTGCTAAAGTGCTGCAGGTTTTATCGGGGAAGATGATCGCGAAATGTTCTTTTTTATGTGCCTCAATACGAAAAACAGAGTGGTTGCTGTTCGCGTTTCCTTTAGATTTTTTAAGAAGAATAAAAACTAAAGAATTTTGATAAGAAAACACTTAAAAAATATTATTTTTTTAAAGGAATTTTTATACCAATAAAGAAGTAAAGATTATAACATTATATCTTTTGTTTTATAGAAGGAGCACACTATGAAAATAAATAAAAGTTTATCCTTACCCTTATATGAACAAGTAAAACAATATCTTGAGGAAAAAATACTATCGAAAGAATGGGATGAGGGATTTCGGTTACCTACTGAAAAGGAATTAGCCAAGCAGTTTAGTGTAAGTAACATTACGATAAAAAGAGCAATCCACGAACTGGTAAGCAAAGGGTTACTATATCGACAAAGCGGAAAAGGGACATTTGTTACCAAAAGAAATGAGCAAAACATATCAAAATTGGTAACGTTACGGAATGAATCCTGGGAAGATTATCAACACCCTCATCGGACTTTAAGCTTTAATAAAGAGGAAGCAGGTAAGAGTCTCGGCAATTTATTAAGGATCGATCCTGAAGATGACGTTTATAAAATCAACAGGATAAAGTTGCAGGATGATAAACCTGTTGCGATAGAATTCTCGTTTATCCCAGCCTCATTATTTCCGGATTTCCAAGTGAGCACTATTGAAAATGACCTGCTGTATAATATGTTCCAAGAAAAATACGATATGAAATTGGAAAAAGCCAAGGTATACTTCAATACCATTTTAGCGGATGAATACGAAGCAAATTTATTAAAGGTCCCAATAGGTGAGCAACTAATCGTTTTTGAACGTTTCACGCTTACAGTTGATCAGAGGATAATTGAATATTCAAAGTTCATTTTGAAACAAGAACAATCACGATACTTCTTAGAAGTTCAGCTTTAATTATAAAGTTATAATATTATATTTTAGGAGGTTTCTATGTATATTGACCATCATCCGATATTAGAAAACCATGGTAATGATCAAATTTCGTTTTTCTATGATGGAACGCCTCTAAAAGCTAGACAAGGACAGACGATAGCTGCTGCATTAATGATGAATAACATCAGGAAATTCGGCATCAGCAGGAAACTACGACAATCAAGAGGGCTTTTTTGCGCAAGTGGAAGATGTTGCAGTTGTTTTGTTACAGTAAACGGATTAGAACATGTCCTTAGCTGTACGACCCTTATAGAAGAGGGGATGGAAATAAAGCCGAATACTGGTGACCCCGATGTTAGGGGGGGAATCCATGAAAACTGATGTATTAATTATAGGTGGGGGTCCCGCTGGTTTAAATGCTGCCATCGAAACTGCCTCAAGAGGTATTAAAACAATAATTATAGAGGAATCTTATGCCCTGGGAGGGCAGTTGAAACAGCAGACTCAATTTTTCAATAACCTGCCAAAACAATTTGATAGACAAAGAGGGATACACTTGATGAGGACTCTGATAGATCGACTTAGTCCTCTGCCAATAACCTGTTTGTTGAAGCATAAGATGATCGGGGTTTATAAGGATGGACGGATAGGGATAGCGAATGATACTGAAACCTTTCCGATTGATGCAAAAAAGGTAATCGTTACTACAGGAGCCGCCGAGGAGACGGATCTCTTCCCTGGTTGGACCCTACCGGGAGTAATGACTGTAGGAGCTGCCCAAATATTAATAAACCGAGAGCGTGTATTGCCAGGGAAGAATGCGTTGATCGTAGGGTTGAATTCTTTTTCGGCAGAAGTTGCAAAACAACTAAAGGCATGTGGAATCAATATTTTAGGAGTCATGGATAAAACCGTTTCCGTAAATGATAAAAAGTTGGTGGAGGGCCTTGAGGATAAAAAAATTCGTGTGATGGTAAATACCGTTATTGAGAGAGCAACGGGGGCTGGAGAAGTAAAGAAAGTTACCATAAACAATGATGGAAAAAAGGAAGATCTTGATATTGATTTGATCTGTATCGGAAAAGGCTTGGCCCCGATCTTGGAGCCTTTGGAAATACTAGATTGCGAATTTGGTTTTCAAGCAAAACTAGGAGGTCTTGTACCGAAATATTACAGTACATTGGGGACGAGTAATCCTTCTGTATATGTAGCTGGGAATGCTGCAGGCATAACTTGTTTAGGTGGAATCTTATTGACTGCAGAGATTGCAGCATTGAATGCACTGAAAGCTCTTGGGGTCCTGAATGATAATGAAGTGAAAGTAAGAAGTTCATTTTTATGGGACGAACTCAGGAGTATGGAAAGTGAAGAATCCATTGAAACATTTATTGCCCGGGTTGCTCACATAAAAGAGTTCCATGAAGAATGCGAATTACCGTTACCAGCTTCATTTCATGCAATCTTGGAGGGGTGCTAAATGGATAAGTCTACTATTGTATGTCGCTGTGAAGAAATAAATGTTGATGAAATAGAGGGTGCTATTCGATTGGGCGCTTCTACTTTTGACGATATTAAAAGACTGACCAGGTGTGGGATGGGGCCATGTCAGTCGAAAATATGCATGAACCTTGTGAGGGAATTGATCGCAACTAATCTAGGTGTTTCAATAAGTGAAATCCCTCCTCCACGCATGCGTATGCCATTAAAAATCACCAGGTTAGGTATATTGGCTGGGAAAACATCCTCATCCAATGTGGTGAGTGTTTTTGATGAAGCGTCTTTAGAGGCGGGTGAACGACAAAATGACTGATCAATATGATATTGTCATCATTGGCTGTGGTGTGATAGGAAGCAGCATTGCCTATCATCTCTCTGAATATAAACAAAAAAGAATTTTAGTAATAGACAAAGGATTTCCTTTATCCGGGACATCAGGTTCTACCCAAGCATGGGTGTGGGTACATAATAAGGTGCCGTCATGGTATGGAGAATTAAGCATGTACAGCGCAGAGCTTTATCCTTTTCTAGAAAGGAAAATAGGGGATGTTGAATACAAAAGGACAGGTGGGATTGCACCGTTCTTTGCTCAAACAGATTGGGATAAAGCTTTAAGGCTTGCTGAAGAACAAGCAGAGGTAGGCATTAAAGTGGAGGTATTAACGAGGGACCAAGTGCTCGAAAAGGAGCCGGCCCTTTCACCAAAAATTGCAGGTGCAACTTATAGTGATATGGATGGAAATGTCAATCCATTCAGGTTAGTGGAGCTTTACATTAAGGCGGCTAAGAGAAATGAGGTTGAATTTTCCTTTTATAATCCAGTTACCGAAATGGTAATGGAAAAAGACCACTATAAAATTTATACAAAAAATAAGAAAGATGCTATTACTACAGAACGGGTGATATTAGCAGGGGGGCCATGGTCTAAGGAAATCGGCGAACTTCTAGGTTTAGATATACCTGTTAAACAGGTACGCGGACAAGTAATCATTACAGAACCATTAGCTCCTTTTCTAAAACATACGATCGGGGGCATGAGGCAGGCAGAAAATGGCGAAGTATTGATTGGTTTCTCCAAGGAAGAAGTAGGTTATGATCGGAGAACAACAATGGATGTGATACAAGAAACCGCTCAAATGGCGATCAATTACATTCCATCTTTAGCTAAAGCCAATATAGTCAGAAGCTTCTCTGGGGTAAGGGTTATTCCGGAAGACGGTTTCCCGATATTAGGAAAGATACCTGATAAAAAAAATGCTTATATTGCTGCGATGCATAGTGGTGTAACCTTATCTCCGTTGGTCGGCACATTGATGGCGGAATTAGTAATGGTAGGTGAAACCTCGATCTGCCTAAAGAGATATAGCCTCAAACGTTTTATGAACTATGCCTGAGGATAGGATCCCGTATTACGTCAACTGTTACCTTGGTTAATCACACTGATATAAAAAAGAATATTTAGACTACGTAGAAGGGAGGCTTCAGGATGTAGAAAAGAACCTCTTTGTTTTAAACCTGGTGGTGAAACCTACTTAAACGCAGCCAGAAGTTCACATCATAGTACATTAAAAATGTTTGGAGGAAAATGATGAACTCTACATTGGTACTTGTGTTAAGTTCTGTTACTGTATTGTCTGCTGCTGCTATTTTTTCTTTTTGGATAGGAAGTAGGAATAAAAGTAGTGAGAATTGGATTGTTGGTGGGAGATCATTACCCGTATATGTAGTTGCAGGAAGTCAATTTGCAACTGGTATGGGTGGTGGTGTGCTAGTGGCTCATATTGGGATTGGTTATAGTGCTGGTTGGTCCGCTATAACTTATAATTTTCTTTATTCCGTAGGAATCATCATCTTGGTATTACTGGCGAATTGGCTTAAAAAACAAAACTTCTCTACGATGCCGGAAATATTCAAGAGGTTATACGGAGAAAATAAATTAATGATGAGTATGGTCACATTTATGGCCATAGTGGTACCTTTTGGATGGTTATGTACTCAGCTTGTGGCTTTCGGTAATTTATTCTCGAACATATCAGGTCTATCTTTTCCTTTATTAGTTTTTATTTTTGCTGTGATTAGTCTACTATTCGTTTTGCCAGGGGGGCTAACCTCCGTTGCATGGACAGACTTTATATTTGGATGTGTCATGCTTATCATGTCATTGGTAAGTGGATTGTATATTTTAAATTTAGCTGGTGGTTGGACTGAAATAGCTGGCAGGGTACCTGAAACGATGATTGGCTTTCCAGAAGGTTTAGGAGCCGTAGGAATGGCGACAATCGTTTTCTGGATATTAGCTATTTTTCCAGGAGCATTAACCAATCAAATGTCCTACCAACGTATTTATGCTTCTAAAAACCCACAGATAGCTAAAAAAGCGTTTGTGATTGCAGCACTGGTTGGCGTGATCAGCGGTATTTGGGCTTCATTCATGGGAATCTCTATTTTCTCTATGAACCCTGGCCTTGAAAATCCGGAATTGGCCTCAGGATGGTTCCTTACTCAAATTCCAGGTTGGTTCATGGCGATTTATTCCGCTTTCATAATAGCAACGATAATGTCTACTGTTAGTAGTGCTATTCAATCTGTGGTGGTAAACATCACAAAGGATATTTATCACTCATACATCAATCCAAATGTTAGTGATAGAAATCTATTGAAATTCTCAAGGTATATGACTGTTGTCGTAATAGGGTTAGCCGTCATGTTAGCTTTATATTATCCGCAAGCTTTAGGATGGCTCGTTTCCACATATGCATATTCCGCATCTGGGTTACTTGTACCCCTATTCGCAGGATTCTTGTTGCGGAATACGGCTTTTTTGACAACAAAGGGGGCTATTGGCAGTATGGTTTTGGGAATTCTCAGTGCTGCTGTTGCTCAAATCATAGGTACGCAAATCCCCTATGTCGCATTTGGAATACTCGGTTCATTAGTTGGATTTTTCTTACTTAACTACATGTTTAAAAATGTAGATAGAATCCATGAAAATGAACCGAAAAAGGCAGATATAGGCTGAAAAAATTCTGAATATTAATTAGATTTTGAATAAAGGATTTATGAGAGAGGTGTAAATATGCAGGCCGATGTGGCAGTAATTGGAGTAGGTACAATGGGAAGTATGGCACTATGGCAACTTGCTAAAAGGGGGATTTCCGTTTTAGGTTTTGAACAATACGGTGTTGGAAATGATCGTTCTGCTGCAGGGGGAGAGTCAAGACTTTTCAGAACTGCCTATATGGAAGGACAGGAATATGTCCCCTTACTACAAGAAGCACGTCATCTTTGGAAAGAACTCGAATCTGAAGCCGGCACAAGCCTTTTAACATTAAATGGCGGTCTGATGATTGGAAATCCAAACACAGAAGTAATGAAGAATGTATTAAAAAGTATTGAAGTATTCAATCTGGAACATGAAATTCTCGATGGAAAATATGCAGAACAACGTTACCCTCAACATCGATTATTTAGTGAAGACATTATGATATTAGACAAAAATGCTGGCTTTTTACGACCGGAACTTGCAGTCATTTCAGCAGCGGACCGGGCGGAATGTTTAGGTGCAAAAATATACCGATATACAAGAGTTAAGGATATCCAATCTGATAAATTAGGTGTTACGATTGCGACAGATGAGGAAGAATATCGAGTTGGAAAAGTTTTGATAACAACCGGACCATGGACAGGGAAGTTTTTGCCTGGATCCAAACAGGTATATGAAGCACGGCGTCTTGTATTGACATGGTTTTCAGCAAAGGATATCGAGATGTTCAAGCCTGATCGATTCCCGATTTTTGCTCGTATGAGGAAAGGTTTTAGATTGACAGGAACACCGACACTTGATGGTACGATGGTAAAAGCCTCTAACACTAAGGACCCTGATTACGTTGAAGAACCTGCGAATTTAAATAGGGATGTTAAAGTCGATGAATTAAGGACAGTAAGTGATGCTGTCAGGGAACTGATTCCTGGCCTACAACCCGACCCAGTCCGAGCAAGTGTGTATATGGATAGCTATTCACCTGACGATCATTCTGTTATAGGTTCTGTACCAGGTATGGAAAACGTTCTGATTGCAAGTGGATTCTCAGGACATGGGTTTAAAATGTCACCTGTTATCGGAAAAATAACCACAGAATTATTAATTGATGGAAAAACGAGTTACCCTATAAATCACCTAAGTCCGAATCGTTTTTTTCAAAATGTCTCATCAACTTAACTGCTATTAATTTGAAGTGATAGATCACCTCTGCCTCAAAGTCCTTCGGTGGTATCAAAGTTTTTTTTCGTTTAAAACAGTCTAAAGAGGATTATTGCAGTTACGAAACGTATTGGAGAAGCTGGATGCATAGTGGGGATATTGATCCTTGGATCACTTGATTATCAATGGATATACCAGCTTAAAAGAAAAAGGATATATTTAAATCCATTTGGAAGGGGCTAGTCTCCTTCCATTCTTATTTATTTGTGTCCATTTAAGAAAGAAAAAATGTGTCTTCAAAACAAGGGTTCATACGGGAAATTGTTAGGGAGGTGTTTTTTACTTAGGCTCAAAAAGTAGAAACTGTCTGCCATTATAAATTAGTTCATTCACTATTATTAATTAACCTTTTAAATATTTTCGAAAATAACATAAATTCAGAATATTATATTGACAGTTATAAGAATACTTAGTATTATAAGTATTAATAGTTTAATTGCTTATAAATAAATACAAGAGGGTGCAACGGTTGAAAATTAAAAAATCACTTTATAAAACCATTTATGATGACTTAGTAAATAAAATTCTGTCTGGAACCTTCAAGGGAGGGGAGCAATTACCATCTGAAGCCGAGTTGGACAAAAAATATAATGCGAGTAGAACCCCTGTGAGACAGGCTTTAAAACAATTGGAAAACGATGGATTTATATATCGTTTACAAGGGAGAGGATCCTTTGTTTCTAATAGAAGACCAACTGAACTTTGGACTAAAATGACAGGGTTTAGAAGTCAATATCTAGATAATTGGGAAAAAATATCTGCAAAAACAATCGCCATAGATTATTTTGAAAATAAAAAGATATCTTCTATTTTAGGTATTGACGAGGATTATAAATTAATTCACCTAAAAAGAGTAAGATATTTTGATAACAAACCAGTAATATATTTAGAGCATTTTGTAAGTCCTAAAATCCCTTATAGTATTTTTGAAAAAGATGAAAATTTCATTTCATTGGGACATCTTCTTAAAGAACATTTAGATATTGAAATTGTTGGCGCAGAAGAAGAAATAGAGGCGGTGAATGCGAGTAAAGAAATAGCAAAACATTTGGAAGTTAATGAAAACGCATCTCTATTAAAGGTAACAAGATTTTCATATGATGAGGAAGAAAATCCGATTGATATCAATATTTATTACGTCAATACCGAAGAATGGAAATATAAAGTTAGTTTCACGCAGGAGGGTGGTAGTTATGAGGATTTTTAAGGGGAATCTGGCAATTGGATTTTCGATATGGGCATTAATTATTTTAGTGTTTCATCTATACACTTCTTATTTTGGTACATATTCACCAAAAGTCCAAAGGTCATTGCATTTATTCTTCCTACTTCCCTTAGCCTTTTTGGTCTTTCCTTCACGTAAAAGTAACACCCAAAAAAATAAACCAACGATCTTAGATTGGATCTTAGCGGTTATTAGTTTAATACCGAGTTTCTATTTATTTATGAACGCAGATAGCTTAAATATGCGAATAGAGCAAGTGGATGAGGTTACGACTACACAAATTATTTTAGGTACACTTATGGTTGGTTTGGTGCTAGAAGCATGTAGGCGTGCTGTTTCCTTTGTTTTTGCTATAGTTGTTGCAGTGTTCTTCACCTATATTTTTATTGCACCATTTTTGCCGGGTATGTTCAATGCAAGGCAAATGTCGTTTGATAGGGTGATTGAAGTTGTGTATTTAACAAGTGATCAAGGGATTTATGGCTTTCTTACAGGAATATCAAGCAATATACTCTTTGTGTTTATAGCTTTTGCAGCGATCATGCTTAGATCCGGGGTTGGGAAATATTTTATGGATGTTGCCATTTTTTTAACCGGTCGTTTTCGTGGAGGTCCTGCAAAAATTGCTGTTTTATCAAGTGGCCTTTACGGAAGTATAAGCGGTAGTTCTGTTTCTGATGTTTATTCTACTGGTAGTTTTAGTATCCCGTTAATGAAAAAGATTGGTTATCCATCAACTAAAGCTGGAGCAATTGAAGCTGTCGCTAGTGCAGGAGGCCCCTTGATTCCACCTGTTATGGGGGCAGGAGCCTTTATTATGGCTGAAATGACATCAACGAGCTATACCACTATTATAAAAGCAGCCATATTAGGTGCCATTATTTATTACATAGGGATCTTAGCTACGGTACATTTTGAGGCAGTTGCTTTAAATTTACCAAAGCTTCCTGATGAATGGAAAGTTAAATATCAAGTGATATTAAAAAATTCACCATATCTCATTCCGTTTGGTGCAATGGTTTATTCTTTATTTACAGGATTATCTCCGGCAAAAAGTGCTGTTATATCAATAGGTGTATGTATTGTAATATGGTTTATTATGTCAAAGGGAAAGATAAATATTAATGATTTTATAGAGGGCGTAAATTATGCCGCTCGAGGTGCTACCGTAATAGCGGCTGCTCTTGCTGGTGCTGGAATAATAGTAGCTGTTTTGACTCAAACTGGGGCAGCATTGGCAATGAGTAATATTATTTTGGCTTATTCATTCGGCAACATTTGGTTAGCACTAATATTGATTATGCTTGTTACCTTGATCTTAGGGGCAGGTATACCAACAACCCCAGCCTATGTTATAACCGCAACCGTTGCAACTGGAGCGTTAGCTGCTTTTCATATACCAGTTTTAACATCGCATTTGTTTGTCTTTTACTTTGCAATTTTGGCAGATATTACTCCACCCGTTGGAGTGACTGCATTTGCAGCTGCCAACATTTCAGGTTCTCCACCAATGAAGACTGCATTAATGACACCAAAATTTGCATTCGCAGGATTTCTTGTACCATTTCTCTTTATTTTCAGCCCAGAGTTATTATTGTCAGAACAATCTTCTTTATTTGAAATTTTATTTACCTTTATTGTAACCTCTATTGCCGTAATACTGTTTGCATCCGTTATAGTGGGATACTTGTTCCAAAAATTATCTATGATTAAACGGTTGTTGTTATTGATAGGGGTGTTTGTTTCTATTAGTAATATATTTTTAATTTCAGTTGTCGGAATATTATTACTATTCGGGCTTCTAGCGTTTGAATTTTATATCTTTAAAACCAAACAAGCAAAACCAAGCCATTCATTAAAGGAGGGGATTGCAAAAGAAAACTATTAAACTCTTATCTTTATAAAAAGGAGGAGAAAACAAATGAAAAAGCTTTATAGGGTATTTCTTATTGTAGCTCTAATTGTATTATCTGCTTGTACTGCTCCTCAAAATAACACCACTAGTGGGGATGAAAATAATAAGGGAAATGGGGCAGAAGATGCAAATGGGAAAACTTCTCAAAGCCAGACAGTGAATCAACCAACAAATTTAACATGGGCAGCTGGTTCTTTAGGGGGTGGTTGGTATAGCATGGCTGGCGGTATTGGATCAATGATAAAACAAAATAACTCAAACCTAAACATAAAGGTTATCCCTGGAGGAAGTCTGCAAAATATACCTTTTTTAGAAAATGGACAAGCACAGATAGCATGGGAGCAACCAGCTTTTGTTATGGCTGCTGTTAATGGAGAAGATCCTTTTAAGAAAAAATATCCAGATATTGTTGCCCTAGGAAATGGATTTGGAGTCAACTATTTTCATTTTGCAGTAGGGGAAGATACGAATATTGATTCAATTGATGAAATCTTTGAGAATAAAATGCCGATAAAGATTGCAGTGACACCGGTTAATAATTCTGATGAATGGGTATTTAAAAAGTTTTTAAGTTATTATGGTGTATCTTATGAAGATATTGAATCATGGGGCGGTAAGATATTCCATGGGAGTTACACAGAACAAGCTGAGCAATTTAAAAATGGTAATGTCGATGCTATGTTTACTCAGTTAGCCATCCCTGGTTCCGCAATAACTGATGCCTCTAATGGTAGAAACATGAAGATTTTAACTATGTCAAATGAATTAATTGATCATCTTTCAGAATTTGCGATTGGCAAAGGGGAGATCCCAGCAGGTACCTACCCCGAGGCAGTTAATGGTGATGAAGCTATTCAAACGGCAGTCATGGGGAACATTTTAGTGACAAATAAAAATGCTTCTGAAGATGTTATTTATGAAATAACGAAAATTGTTAATGAAAATAAGGAGAAACTCCCCAATATTCATGCGAGTTTAGAAGCGTATAGTACTGAACAGGCTATAAAGGATCTTGGAACTACCTTACATCCAGGTGCAGAAAAATATTATAAGGAAATCGGCGTAATTAAATAATTGAAAAAATGGAGGAGAAATAATGAACTATCAAACTATTCTTTACGAAGTAAGCCAAAATATATTGACGATCACTATTAATAGACCGAAGACTTATAATGCGCTAAGTACTTCTACAAAAGATGAGTTATCTAATGCCTTTCAAAGAGGAAATGAAGATAAAAATGTTAAAGCTATCATTATTAAGGGTGTAGGGGATAAAGCCTTTTGTTCAGGACAAGACCTAAAAGAAAGCCAACATGTAAGTAAAGAAACTGCGGATAAGTGGGTAGATGAGTTCGATAAATTATATAGGATAATTCGAAAGGTTGAAAAGCCTATTATAGCCTCAATAAATGGTTTTTCTACAGGCTCGGGTCTTCAACTTGCACTATTAGCCGATATTCGCATTTCTAAAAAAAGTGCTAAGTATGGTATGACAGAAATAAATGTAGGGTTACCTTGTGTTATTGGTAGTACCATGTTTTGGGAAGTGATGGGGAAATCCCGGACGATTGATCTTATTTTAACTGGAAGGTTAATTAAAGCGGATGAAGCTAGGGAATATGGTTTGATTACAAGAGTTGTTGATGATGAAAAACTGGAAAGTGAAACATTGAAACTAGCTAATGAACTGGCGTCTAAGCCCCCTGTGGCACTAGCAATTAATAAAAGACGTTTTAATCAAATAAGTGAATACAATTTTAATTCGTGTATGGAATATGCCATTGAAGCCCACACATTAGGGTATCAATCCGGTGAGCCACAAAAGATGATGAAGGAATTTTTCGAAAAACGCTCTTCTTGATTAAAGGTGGGATCGTATGAAGTTATATGAATATGAAGGGAAGGAATTGTTCAAAAAGTATAATATTCCAGTCCCAGTTGGTGAGTTACTTTCAACAAATCCGCTTACTTTAAACTATCCAATGATAGCAAAAGCCCAAGTGTTAACGGGCGGAAGAGGTAAAGCTGGAGGAATAAAAGAAGTAAAAAATGAACGGGAATTTAAGCGTATAACACAGGAACTAATTGGAATGAAGATTAAAGAAGAAACGGTAACACATATCTACCTAGAAGAAAAGATTTCTTATCAAGAAGAATTTTATTTATCTATTATTATTGATAGAAATAAAAAATGCCCTGTTCTCATTGTTAGTAGACAGGGTGGAGTAGATATTGAAAACGTACCAGATGAGGAAATTCTTTTTATAAATATTAACCCACTAATAGGCTTGCAGACATACATGATTCGTAAAGCTTCTTTGTTTTTGAATGTGAACTATGACCTGCTATCCGATTTACTTCTTAAACTATGGGATCTCTATAAAAAGGAACAAGCAGAACTTGTAGAGATAAATCCACTATTTTTTGAGGGAAAGAATCAATTTATTGCCGGTGATGCTAAAGTTATTTTAGAAACCAAGCATAACGAATTGCCCTTAAAGCTAGGCAGAAATAGTAAAACATTTGAATCAAGGTGTGAAGAATTAGGTGCCTCGGGTGTTGAGTTAAACGGTGAAGTAGCAGTTATTACAAGTGGCGCTGGCCTGGGCATGGCTACATTTGATATCGTTTCTTCAAAGAAAGGGACAGTAAGGGCTGTTGTAGATTTAGGGGGGCATGTAATCCACGACATACTCAAAGCTCAAAGTCTTATTAAAGAAATTAAAAAATTAAAACCTAAAATCTACCTTTTTAATTTTTATTTTCAGTTGGCGAGTTGTAAGATTCTTTCATTAGCCATAGCAAAGGAATTAGGGAATTCATCAATTCCTGTAATTGTTAGGCTAAAGGGTCAAGACGAAGATCATTCCAAGAAGATTTTATCTCCATTTAACAATATAGTCTTAGCTGACAATTTAGAACATGCATGTGATTTAGTACAAAAACCTCTTTTTCAGGGGGAAAAGTAATGTCCATTTTAGTAAATGAAAATTCTAAAATTATTATACAAGGAATCACAGGTAAAGTGGGTAGGTCGTTTTGTGAAAGAATGGTTAAATTTAATTCTCCATTAGTTGCAGGAGTAACGCCTGGTAAAGGAGGAGAATTTGTCAATCATGTACCCGTTTATGACTGTGTAGACGAAGCAGTAAAAAAGAAAAACGCTGACACATCCTTTATTACGATACCGGCAATGATGGTAAAACAAGCTGTTTTTGAAGCGATTGATGCTGGAATTAAGTTAATTGTTATTTATACGGAGGGTGTAACGAAACAGGACAGTTTGGATATTGTGCAGTATGCAAAGCTGAAAGATGTAATGGTATTAGGTCCTAATTCAGCGGGGGTAGTTTCACCATCCCAAGCAAACGTAAGTGATTTACACGATTCTATTCTAGAAAAAGGAAAGATAGGAATTGTCTCAAGAAGTGGAACTTTGACGTATGAAGTAATTGAGATATTAAAAGAAATGAGATTAGGTGTAAGTACTGTAGTTTGTATAGGAGGGGATCCTATTGTAGGTCTACAACACGTTGACGTTTTAGAATTATTTGAAAAAGATCCAGAAACAGAGTCAATTATTTATATTGGTGAGATAGGTGGACGTGATGAATACGAATCTGCCCCAATTATTAAATCGATGAAAAAAGAGGTTTTTGCATTAATTGCTGGGGTATATGCTCCTGATGGAAAGAGAATGGGGCATGCCGGAGCTATTATTCAATCGGAATCTGAAACTGCAAAAGAAAAACAAAAAGTTTTAAAAAATTCTGGAGCAAAAGTTGTTCATGTACTTACAGAATTAAAGAATGAACTAAAAGATCATTATTTATTTGTTTAATTTTATATAACTCCATATTATTTGGATTAGTTAGTGGATCTAACATCAGTCATTGATATAGGAGGAATAACATGGAACTTTCAAAGCTGTTTATTAATGGGAAATGGGTACCTCCCTTAAGTAATGAATATTTTGATGCGATTAATCCTGCCACAAATGAAGTGATTGGAAAAATCCCATCAGGCAATAGGGGGGATGCCGTTAGGGCTGTAGATAGAGCATTTGAGGCAAAAAAAATAATTCAATCTATGTCCGTATTTGAACGGTCTAACCTTTTAAGAAATATTGCAGAAGAAATAGAAAGTAAAAAGGAAACATTAGCTCATATTCTAACTTTAGATCAGGGGAAACCCTTTTATAGTGAATCTATAAAAGAAGTTGAATCTGTTATTAGAGGTTTTCAAGAGGCCTCAGAGCAAATAAAGTGGTTAGAAACATCGGTTATCCCCTTTTTTCAGTGCTCTGACACTTTTTAAGAAGCCATGCACGGTGCGGGTTTGAAAAAAGTGGGGGCACCCATTCAAAACCCGTTGGTATGACTGGGTTCTTTTTCGGTGCCTGCCACTATCAATGTTTTATTCGTATGCCTTTGTCATCCATTCGACGATTCCCATTCCGTTCTCCATGCGGAGCTGATCGACATTGTGGTGTCCGATGATGTCTCCATCCTTGATGGCAATCACTTCATCCAAAACCATTTCAATCTCTCTGATTTCGTGTGTCGTAATCAGAACCATCTGTTTTTCCAGATCAATGAACGAAATCAATCCTTTTACGATGGAGTCCCGGACCATTGGATCAAGCCCAGATAATGGTTCATCCATTAAGATTACGGGTACTTCACGGGCGAGTGTCAGTACGATTTTCAATCTTCCTCGGTTTCCTTTGGATAAGTGCTTCACCTTGGCGTTACGATCTATCTTCATGTGTGAGCGGATCTTTTCTGCTTTTTCCATATTAAAATCTGCAAATTGAGAAGCGTAAAAATCCATCGTCTCTCCAACATTGTAAAATCCATAGAATTCATCCAGTTCTGAAAGGTAAGAGACGTGACTGGCGATCCGACGTGTCACTTCCATAGCATTTACGGTAACTGAACCTTTTGTAGGTTGAGTAAGTCCAGCGATCAACTTCAGTGTCGTTGATTTTCCACTACCATTTTCGCCGACAAGTCCAATGATCTTCCCTTTTTCCAATTCCAGGTTCACATCTTGCAAAGCTACTTTGGATAAATATCTTTTGGTTACATTAGTCAACTGAATCATCATATCTGATCTCCCTTCTTATTATGGAGAAAACGATGGAGCCCAGCCTCGATTTCTTCATCTGTATAACCCATTGCATGCATTCCTTTGACAAACTGGGAAATTTCATCTTTCTTAAGCCGTTCTCTCATGGTTTTTAAGATCTCTTGATCCTCTGTTACAAATGTTCCTTGACCTCGTTTTGACTCCACGATTTTCATCCCCTCCAGCTCCCGATAGGTTCTTTGGACTGTATTTGGATTCACATTGACCTGGAGAGCCAGTTCCCGTACAGAAGGAAGTTTGTCACCAGGTTTTAGTTCTCTACTTAAGATTTGCCGATTGATTTTGTCGGCTAGTTGACTGTAGATCGGTTGTGTCGATTGAAAAATGTCCGTCATCTTTTACACCTCAACTTTACGGTCGAGCATCCAAGAAGCTACGAAGAATAACAGAAGAGCCACCGCAATTCCGAATACATATTCACCCATATAGACACTCATGCCGCCAATTTCAGTTGCAAACTCCGTACTCTCTTTGCTAATTTCTGCATCGATCTGAAAATTCTTCAACATCTCAGATCCATCAATTTCTCCCCACCGCGTAATCTTGTGATAGAATAATGAATTTGTAAACCAGCCATAGATGGTCGATGTCACAATCACGATGATGAATGTAACGACAAAACTAAAGAATGGAGCAATATAACGAGTTAGTAATAAGTAGATCATCCAATAGAATAAAAACCAGACAGCTAAATCGATTGCGAACATGAAGTAGTGCAACCCGACGATCCAAGCATTCTCATAAATAAGAGACCAGGGAATATAGGCGGAGAAGTCATCAGAAAGATGAGTAGCAGTGAAGAAAACCCCAACTGTAAGCATTAACGTTACGATCATGGAAAATAATCCCGCAACCACCTTTGCTAAAAGTAAAGCATAGGCCGGAAGGGGGTTATGCAACCAGAGGTGCAGCTTTTTCCTTTCCGATTGCAGACTGGACAACAAATAATAAGTGAGATAAAAAACTTGCATTCCAGTGGCGACGACGGAAACAACCGCCAGTACTTCCCAAGTGTAGCCCGCTCGATAGCCGAAAAACGTAGCGATCGCAGCAACGGCGATAAAAGCAATGACAGGTATCAAGAATGATATGAATCCTAAACGTAATTCTTTCTTCGTTAAACTTAACCAAGCAATCATGTAAGAACCCTCCTAATGTACCTTTTTAATCAATGTATTATTGTGCTAGTTAAATAGTACACTGGTACATAAAAAAAGTCAATAGATGTTTAACCATTTTAGTAACGGATATTTAACATTGGGGGAGTTATGTGAGAAAAAAATTGTTAGTTAGTGTAATTTTATTGTTGATTATTGCGGGGGCTAATTTCCTCATTTGCTAACGGAAATTAAGTTTTAGAAAAGTAAAATAAAAAGTGTAATGATATACTTGAAAAATGGGAGGATTTTATGATGTAGAAACTGTTATGCTCTAGGTTAAACAAGGTATGGAAGTAGAATATGAATAAACATTGGTAGTGCATCAAGAATAACATTGTATGAAGTTGAGGGGAAATACCTACTATTGTTTGAGTGGGAAACATTAGAAGACCATACGTTGGATTTTAGGTATCTATAGTATTGACAAGAAATCTACACTACATAAAGAGAAGCGGAAGGAGAGAGGATCATGGACGAAAACGGACAACCGTCCGCTGAATCAAAAATTAACCATGCCGAAAAAGAAGTCATTAATGCCATTGCCGAAACGATGGATTTGTACGGTATAACCCCGTCAATTGGCCGACTCTATGCCACAATGTACTTTAAACAGCATCCAATGACCCTTGATGAAATGAAAGACGAGCTTGGCATGACTAAACCTAGTATGAGCACAGCGGTCCGCAATTTACAAGACATCAACATTGTTCGGAAAATATGGCAAAAAGGCTCAAGGAAGGACCATTTCGTGGCTGAGAAAAACTTTTTCAAATATTTCGGCCACTTTTTCGGAAGTAAATGGAACAGGGAAGCCGAGTTAAACCTTTTCGCCATTAAACAGGCAGAATATCTACTTCAAGAAGTCATAGAAGATGAAAAAAACGAAGAAAGTTTAAAGGAAAGGGCTAGACAAGACCTTGAACAGTTAGAGGAGTACAAGAAATACTGTTACTGGCTTCAACAACTTGTGGATTCAATCGAGTCTGGTGAAATTTTTGACTTTTTACCAGTGGACAATTCAAATTCAAAGGGATAATTTCAAGTAGAGAAATTTTCGTAATAGGACGCATTTGGGTGTGGTGGGTTGACAGTTTCGTTCATATCAGTTGAATAAGGAATGATCTGGACGTATGAGAAGGGAGCTTGGAAATCCAAGCTCCTTTTCATGTGGATTGTGTTGTGATTTCTTTACGAATTGGTCTGCTAATTAACTTGTGATTTCCTATGAGATTTTCACTTTTGCACCTCATAATGGAACCCGTTACTATAATTTCAGGGCACTGTTGTTTTGTTTCGGGCAATACCAAACTAAGTAATGAAGCCATCAATAATAATACAATAGCGGATACAAACGCTCCGTTGTAACCCCCTGTAAGGTTATATAAAACACCGGGGACACCTTTTCGAGGGGGCAAAAATAACCAAATTGTGTTTTGTTGAAACTGCGGCAAAGCAAAGTAATAAAAATGACAATAATATGGTTCGTTTTAAATAACTTACTGGGCGATTCTCTAATTGAATTCGGTAATTATTTTGTCACAAACCTCTCGTTTATCTCGTCTATAAGGGTGAAAAGAAAAAAGGAGGTAGAACGAATGGGAAAAATACATTCTTCTTCAAAAGTTGGAATTGGCAAAAGACTCATATTTAATCTTGCCCAATCAAAATTAATCAATAGACTGGCGGAAAAATATCCGGGCTTCATAGATCGGGTCAGCGTGAAATTGGGCAGGGACTGGCATGGGGAAATACCTTGGACTCCTTTGAAAAAGCCTGTTGAGGAAAGTCGGGTTGCACTTGTCACCTCCGGGGGGATTATCCTAAAAAGCCAGTCACCCTTTGATTTGAGTGACCCCAAAGGGGATTGCTCCTATCGTATCATCCCTTCCGACGCATCTCCCGATGAAACGGTGATCAGTCATTTATTTTATGATCATAGTGATGTAAAAATTGATTTGGAGGTCATGTTTCCCTTGGACACTCTTCACCGCTTAGAGCAGGAGGGGAAGATAGGTAGCGTTGCACCTCGTCATATCAGTTTTCAGGGGGGGATTCACGATCCGACTCCGCTGGTAGAAAAGACCGCTCCGGAAGCAGTGCGAAGCCTGAGGGAAGATCAGGTTGACCTCGCTATTCTTACCCCGGCCTGAAATCACTGTCACCGGTCCGTGGGACTGGTTGCACGCGAGATAGAAAAGTCAGGGATTTCAACTGTAATGGTCACTTTATTGCCGGAA
The DNA here is from genome assembly GCF_019720915.1 of Alkalihalobacillus sp. TS-13. Lineage (GTDB taxonomy): Bacteria > Bacillota > Bacilli > Bacillales > Fictibacillaceae > Pseudalkalibacillus. The sequence continues at coordinate 2,480,458 of NZ_JAHKSI010000001.1, read as the reverse complement.
ACCACGATAGCGTTGGGAGTCCCCAGATCCATACATTTTTCACGCAAATTGGGAAATCCAATTGGGCGACCTAATCAAAAGGAGGAGCAATATTCTGCCCTTCTGCAGTGCCTGGATGCTTTAAGCAAAGCTGAAAAGGGAGAAATGATTACCGGTACCAGTTAAACCGTGTTATTCTTTTTCCTGCAAAGTAAAAGCAAACGGAACCACTTTATCGTACGGCTTGGGATAACTTTCCTTCGAAGCTTGCACAGAAATTAAACCTTATAAGTATGGAGTAGACTTCCATATAAGCTAGCTTTTTGTTCAAGAATAGGAGGCGATTGTTGCACAAGGTGATCACCTTTACTTACTTAAGAATTGGGCAGGATTGCTTAAATTAACGGGGAGTAATGTGATTGCGAAAATTTTTAATAAGTATAAATCATAATCGTAAATTCTTGATAATTTAATTGGGTGTATTAAGCAATCGGGGGGCATATCCGGAATAAGATATGTCTCTTTATTATGAAATTACATGAATGATTGGGTTAGATCTGATAATTTAAAATAAATTGGTATTAACAAGAGTGCAGTTATTAGTAATAAATAATGGATCTATAAAAGGAGGGCAATATGTCTGGTGGTGCGTACGGATTGAATAGATATGTCTACTTTAAATCATTTAAAAACTCAGCATTCAATATCCGTTAATCATGAAAGAGATTAATTTGAAGGAAAAGATAGTTGGACTTGCTATTTTTTGTTTCGGTTTGGTACGGAGAGAATTGTTGAAGGTCTTGATAAGAAGGAAAAAGTGTGGTAGTTTAATATAGATGCACCTTCATTTTGCAAGATCGCATAAATATCCCTATTTTAATTTTACACCATGAAATTTCTCCCGTCAACCCCGATTACTAATTTTTTTAGGTTCAAGTGGATTGTCCCCAATTCACAGTGAAGTTTAATTTAAAGGCTTTGTTAATCTTCGCTGTTGATTTTTTACCGAAATTCACGACACTTCTGCGGAAACAGCGAGCCAGGTGAGACCCCGAAACGAACTGTGCGGGTTCGTGAGGAGGCTCACGGTAGTAGGAAATTGCAAAGAAGTAATGTCTAGCACAGGCGGCCAGTCACTTGGATCACTTCAAACTTCCTGCGGCGGCAACACATTGGTTGACATCCTTATGAGTTAGCCCACGCAGAACCAAGTCTTTGTTTAGTTCGAGCTTCCTCGTCATTTTTCCAGTGACAATGCGTGACTAAACGGGTCGCTTCCGCTTTTCGTTCGCCCGCGGAAAGGGAGTGAATTTTGAAGAAATCAACATCATTCTTTAACAAAGCCAATGTAAAAGGAGTGCTTATATGAATAAAGGACTACAGAAGGAACAAGAAAGATTGGCCAGTGTCATGGAGACGATTACGGAACAGATCGGTGAGCTGGAAGATGAAAAAGTCCAGCGTCAGGAAGAAGTAATCGATATTCGGAAGCACTTCTGGGAAGATGTAAAGGTTAATACTGATACGTTTGATGATTATCTCGAAACGATCATCAGCTTAAGGCAGCAAGCCCAGAACCTGTCTGTTAGGCAAAGCACTCATAAACAATCAGTAAAGCGATTGTCGGCATTGCGCCGCATGAAAGAGACGCCATACTTCGGCAGGATTGATTTCACTGAAGAAGGCATTTCCGATACAGAACATATTTATATCGGTGTCTCCACCCTCACGGATAATAGTGGTGAAGACTTCCTGATTTATGATTGGAGAGCGCCGATTTCAAGTGTGTACTATGATTACTCGCCTGGTCCTGCGGTATACGATACACCGGAAGGAAAAATCAAGGGTATGCTGGAGAGGAAATGGCAATATATCATCCGTGATGGAGTCATTGATTCGATGTTTGATACCAGTCTCACGATTGGGGATGAGATTTTACAGCAAGTCCTTGGCAAAGGTACTGACAAATATATGCATAGCATAGTGGCTACCATTCAACAGGAACAAAACATGATCATCCGGCATGATCGCGGGAGGCTTCTGATCGTTCAGGGTGCAGCGGGGAGTGGCAAGACATCTGCCGCATTGCAGCGAATCGCATATTTGCTTTATAAATATCGTGATGGGCTGAAAGCTGATCAAATCGTCCTATTTTCTCCTAATGCGTTGTTTAACAGCTATGTATCGACAGTCTTGCCGGAACTTGGCGAGGAAAATATGCAGCAGGTCACTTTCCAGGAATACCTTGATCACAGGTTAAGCCGTATATTTCTAGTCGAGGATCCTTACGAACAGCTTGAATATGTATTGACGAAGACAGATTCCCCTTCTTATCACACAAGGATAGAAAGCATCCGTTTTAAGGCATCGACTCATTTTTTCGATATGCTCAAGGCATACAGAAAATCACTTGAATCATCCGGAATGGTTTTCAAAGGGATTAACTTCAGAGGAAAAAAACTGATTTCTGCCAAAGAAATCACAGAACGGTTTTATAGCGTGGATACCTCGCTCCGGTTTCACAATAGAGTCGAAAAGTTGACAGAGTGGCTTATGAAGAGAGTGGAGCAAGCCGAGAAGCTCGAACGAAAAAAGCCGTGGGTGGAAGATGAAATCGAGTTGCTCAGTAACGATGAATATCAAAAGGTTTATAATCAGTTACAGAAAAAAACTGGTTTTGAAGAAGGGCAGCTTGACGACTATGAGATGGAGAGGAAAGCATTAGGCAGGATGATTGTCCGAAAGAAATTCAAGCCTCTGCGGAAACGGATCCGAAGTCTGGGGTATATCAACATCATCGAAATATATAAACGGCTTTTCACCGAGCATACAAGCAGCAAACTGTGGATTCAGGTGAACATACCTGACGAATGGGCGGATATTTGTTCTTTGACTGTAAACATGCTGGATGAACGTAAATTGTTTTATGAAGATGCAACACCATTTTTGCTTTTGAAAGAACTGATACAAGGCTTTCAGACGAACAGTTCGATCAAACATGTACTGGTAGATGAAGCACAAGACTACTCTCCGTTTCAATTCGAATTTTTGAAAAGATTGTTTCCCTTTGCAAGGATGACAGTGCTCGGTGACTTTAATCAGGCAATATTCGCACACGCCAGTGAAAGAGTTGATTTCAACACGCTCACCGGTTTATATGGGCCAGAAGAAACCGAATCGATCAACTTGACTCGCAGTTACCGATCCACGAAACCGATCGTAGAATTTACAAGAGAACTTATCCCGAATGGTGAACAGATTCATGCTTTTGAACGTGATGGTGATAAGCCGCGGTTGACAAGACTGTCCAATCACATTGAGTTGCACCGTAGTATTGTTTCAAAAGTAGATGACCTGCAGCACCGTCAATACAATACCATCGCGATTATATGCAAGTCAGCTTCAGAATGCAATACAGCCTTTGATGCCCTTAGCAATATAAAAGGTCTCAAACTGGTAAAAAGCGGGTCGATAGAATATGAACAAGGTGTAGTTGTCATACCGGCGTATTTAGCCAAAGGCATCGAATTCGATGCTGTCATCATTTATGACGCCTCAAAACATGTGTACGGAGATGAAAGTCTGCGCAGACTGTTCTACACGGCATGCACGCGGGCCATGCATGAACTGCAGATATACACAGTAGGCGCACCAAGCCCCTTTTTACTCAACGTTTCACCTGAGAGACTAAAGCAAGGCAATAGTAAAGAAGTTCAGTAAAATATATTCTTACGAGAAAAGGCGCAAATTTTTAATTTTGCGTCTTTTTTAATTGTTTTTAAGGTTATTTATGAAATGACAAAAAAAGGACCTGGTTTTTTCCAAGCCCTCTTCTTTCCCAAGCATATTTCATAGCACCTTTAAATCAAAAAGTCCATTCTTGACGTTTAACATGGTCATCAGGAGCCTTGGCTACCACAACAGTGAGTGTGATGTTTTGCTCAAGAAGTGCCTTTAGGGGGTATTGTCATAGTGGTGGCTTCATCAACTGACCGTGTTTTAGAAGTCTTCCAAATTTAGTCTAACTTTTTGATTTGTTAAGTAAACCACGTGTTTTATAAATAATCTTTCGGATGCTTTCAATGGATAAGTTGAACTTTTGTTCTAATTCTTCAAACGACCAACCATCTTTATATAATTGATAGATCTCTTGGTTTCTTTGAGCAAGTAACTGACGTGAACCGTTCATTTCTCCCCACCCAGCCCGCTGATTGTTCTTCTTGGGGATATAAATCAACTCGCCTTGAATATGTTTTTGCACTTCTTTTAGCAAGCTAGGAGGGAACACCTCTTTCCCGTTCTTGTATTCCAAAATTGACGTCCTCCTTATAAGTAAGGTGTACGTGAATATACAATTTCACAATTTTCATCGCTTTGTACCTCTCCTTTCACTTGTAATTGAATGTAAGATTTACAAAAAGGTATCTTAATTACATTTGTTTTTAGTATAAGTGGGTTTTGCGTTTGTTGAAAGTCGAAATTTTCGAAATATTAAAGGGCCGCGAATAGCGACCCTGTACTATGAGGTTTCCGACTAAGCGGAAACCACCTCAAATTTTGTGATCAACTTCAATCAGCCTCCTTTCGCATTTTTGTCGGCTCCGACACTTCTATTTACGCACACAATCAACTATGCATACAAGTGACTAAATAATTATAGTTGTTTTTTACCTTAATGATTTCCTTATTGTTTGATGTAGCTCAGCTAATTAGGATGGAAGGGTCTTCGAAATTATTCCTCCCCATATATCCATTCTTTTTTGAGGCGGTCGAATTCACCGTGTAGCTCCATTTCTTCCATCCAGAGGTTTACCCAGTTTTGGAAGGTCGGATCGTTCCGGTGCATAAGGTAGCCTTTTTGGCTTTTAGTAAATGTGTTATCGGTCAATGCGGCATATAGTCTTTCGTCTTTACTTGCATAGTAAATCGCTTCAACCCTATCGGTAATCATGACATCGACTTCGCCTTCTGCGACCATTGGTGGGATATCAAGGTTATTTTCAATGACGATAACATTCGCTTGTTTAATATTGGCATCCACAAACTTTTGGTTCGTTCCGCCTGGGTTCACACCAATTGTTACATCAGGCTGATCGATATCCTCTAAGCTTTGGTAACGTTCTTTATCTTCCTCGCGGATCAAGGGTGATTTTCCATCGTCTAGATAAGGGTGGCTCAAGTGAGCTGTTTTTTGGCGATCGGTATTTCGACTGATTCCACCGACAGCGATATCAAACTTGTCATCTAGAAGATCCTCCATTAAGGTCGGCCAAGAGGTTCGAACAAACTCAACCTTTACTCCTAAATCTTCGGCCATCATTTTGGCAGCTTCGATATCAAGACCTTCAAATTCGTTTGTTTCATCGTTAAAGTAGGTGAATGGTTTATAATCACCAGTGGTTCCTACCCGAATGACTCCTTTTTTCTGAATCCGATCCAGTCTGGACTGCATGAAAAATTTGTTTTTGCTTTTATGTATGTCTGATCCTGATGCCTGAGCTGCCTGTTCTACTGGGATATAGGACTTACCATTCACATCCAAGGTTGCGATCGTCTGACCATTCCATTCAAGCAGATCGCCTTTCTTCGCTTCCGCAAGCGAAAAATTCAATCCAGAAACTAAGAGCATACCCGTCAAAACAACAATCAAAATTTTACTCCATGAATACTTCAAAGTTTTCCCTCCTATTCAAATGATTGAAGCCTAGTATATGGAGATTTAAACCCTTAATCAAACAATTAATCTGAAAATTCTAAAAAATAGTTCTTTAGTAATAAGTTAATGATCGGAAAAGAAATAGCACTACAGTTTGCAAATAAGGGAGGCAAGGTAACGATAATAGATGTGAATGAAAAAGCATTAGTGGAAACAGTTGCGAAATATAAAGAAAAAGGTTATGACAATTATACGAAAGTCGTTAATGTTGTTGAAGCCGAGGAAGTAATAGATACAGTGGAAGGAGTATCCTTTGGGTCGTGTAGGAAAACCAGTGGATATCGCAAATACTTCAGCGTTTTTTGTAGATGAAAGATCTTTTTTATGAATGGTCAGGCGTTGTTTCTAGCTGGTGGACCGAAGGACTGTTATAAAGATCTTACTATAAAAAAAGTGGGGTTATAAATAAGCTGTAAATGTCAAACAAAGATGGGCAGATGCAGTTACCAGAATCTTAAGATACAGGAAATATTTCATTTAATCAGAACCTGTAGCTAAGGTTAAATTAAAAGTGAGTAATTACGATTACTCAAATAAACGTGTGGAGTGATGGATCATGGCAAGAAACAAACTTTTGGTACCTGGTGCGAAAAATGCTATGGAGCAGCTGAAAGAAGAAACCGCCAATGAAATGGGGATTCAACCTGGTGCAGATACTACCTCACGTGAAAATGGTGCTGTCGGTGGTCAAATGACTAAACGTCTAGTCGGGATGGCCGAACAGCAATTAAGCAACAATAAACAACAGTAATAGTTTTATGGAAGAGACCGTTTTAATCGGTCTCTTTTAGGTTAATGCCGTTACAAAAAACGTTGCCATTACATAAACTGAATAAATACAAAAAATCTTGCTTTACTTCGTCATTTAAACGTGTTAATATGATAATCAAAATAAAAATGAATAATGAAAACTTCTTATCCAGAGAGGCGGAGGGACTGGCCCTTTGATGCCCGGCAACCATCGAATCAATCAAACGATTGAGGAGAACGGTGCCAATTCCTGTAGGATGGTCAAACATCCTAGAAGATGAGAGGATCGTTACGAATAGATACGAACCCTTTTCTTACTGGATGAGAAAAGGGTTTTTTCGTTGTAATGGATACCAGCGAAAAGCTCTCGATAGAAGTTTCGTTATTTTGAAAGGACAGATGAGACATGGAAACAGCTATTTTTGGAGCTGGATGCTTTTGGGGTGTTGAATCATTCTTTGAAAAATTTGTAGGTGTTGTTTCAACACGCGTAGGTTATATAGGCGGTACAGTCGAAAACCCGACATATGAACAAGTGAAGACTGGAGAAACAGGACATGCGGAGGCGGTCAAGATACAATACGATCCTTCCTTGATTTCATATTATGAACTACTCAACACATTCTTTGAAGTACATGACCCGACCGCTCGGAATCGGCAAGGTATTGATATTGGACATCAATATCGTTCAGTCATTTTTTATACAAATCCCAATCAAAAATTTATAGCCGAAGAGAAGATCAACGAATTAACGGAAAAAGCAGTATTCAAGCTTCCGATCGTGACTGAAGTTGAAAAAGCTCCTACCTTCTATGACGCAGAGGAATATCATCAGAAATATTTACAGAAAAATGGTGCGGTCGCTTGCGGTATGTAAGATGAACGGATACCCTTGCCTTCCTTACACCCAACAATGGGTAGATTGATGTCGAATAATCTCTTCTAGGAGTTAGGAGTAAGAAACGACATCACTAAGAAGGGCAAGGTTTTTATGTTACGTTTACAATACTTTATTCTCGCAACTGGAATCATCATTTTCCTTTCATTATGTATAGCTGCATTTGATGTTGACTCTTCAAACGGAAGCGAGCAGGATAAAGGAAATTGGATTGGTGCTTGGACGGCAAGTATGCAACAACCTGGTGAGGACGGCGTGTCCAAACAAGGCTTTGAAGATCAAACGATCCGGATGATCATCAAACCAAATATGGACGGAAAAAAGTTGAGAATTCGAATGGCAAATACTTTTAATTCAGATTCGCTTACGATTGAAGAGGTACATGTTGCGCGTGTGAAAACTGGTGCAGAGACTGTTTCTGGATCTGATAAGCAAGTCACTTTTGAAGGAGATCAAAAGGTAACGATTCCTGCAGGGAATAGGACATTTAGCGACCCTATCCCGTTTAATGTGAAAAGTGATGAAAAACTTGCGGTGAGTATTTATGTTAAAGAGAAGTCAGGTCCTGCAACATGGCATCCTCGTTCGATGCAGACGAACTATATTTCAGAACCGGGTAATCATAGTTCAAATACGGATGATAAGGCGTTTAAGAAAAAAGAAGATGCCTGGTTCTGGATGGACGGCATTGATGTCATACCCGATACAAAGGTTGACGGTTCCGTTGTTGTCTTAGGAAGTTCTATCGCGAATGGCAATCATTCTAAAATGGATGCAGACCATCGGTGGCCAGATTTTTTAGCCAAAAGGTTCAATGAAGAATCAGAAACGAAGATGTCTGTCCTGAATGCAGGAGTTTCGGCTAATCATTTGATCAATAGTTCTTCTGATAAAGGGGAGAATGCGTTTGCGAGACTTGAGCAGGATGTGTTCAGCCAAACAGGAGTCAAGGCAGTAATTTTGAATCAGGGCCTGAATGATATAAGGCATCATCCAGAGTATGATTCAGATAAAATCATCGAAAGAATGCAGGAAATCATTGATGCTTCTCATGATAAAGGCTTAAAAATTTATGGCGGGACGTTGACCCCTTTTAAGGGTTCAGGGATGTATACACCGGAAAAGGAAAACACCCGTCAGGAAGTAAATGAGTGGATCCGAAACAGTGGAGCCTTCGATGGTGTGATTGACTTTGACAAAGCACTAAGAGATCAAGACGATCCTGCACGTTACAATCCGAAATATGATGCTGGTGATCATCTCCATCCGAATGATGACGGCTATAAAAGGATGGCAGAAATCGTAGACCTATCCAAATTCAATTAGGGGCTGACGCAAATCATCGATGAACATTGATGGTTTGCATCAGTCTCTTTTCTTTTACCTGGATGTTCTATAATCATAGCGGACACTGGAGCCGTTATTTGTGGCAAAATGCTGTGTGTCAGAAATTTAGCGGACACCAGAGCCGTTATTTGTGAACAAAAGGGCGGATCTATTAAGGTTTTAACGAAATAAGATCTCTGGTGTCCTTTATCTTTATAAAATGTGAGAGTAATTATAAAATAAGGTTTCCTGTGTCCGTTAGCACTTTGTAGCAAGTGTTTCAGCGAGGAGGCTTTCGGATACCCCCACGGAAAGTTCACAAATTAGAATAAAAGAAATTCGAACAAGTCTCACACTCAAATACTTGCACTTTTCACAAGGACAAATCAAAATATAAAGTATCAACAATCGTTATAAGAAAGGAATTCATTCAAATGATTGAGATTGGCCTGACTGGGTGGGGCGACCATGACTCCCTTTATCCAGCAGATATCAGATCAAATGAAAAGTTGCAGACTTACAGTAGTTTCTTCCCGACAGTTGAGATCGATTCGGCTTTTTACGCTGTCCAGCCAGTGAAGAACTACGAAAAATGGGTCAAGGAAACACCAGAGCGTTTTTCATTCGTTGTCAAAGCGTACCAGGGGATGACAGGGCACTCGAGGGGCGACATCCCTTTTTCAAGTGAAGAAGAAATGTACCGTTTATATAAAGAGTCGATCAAACCTTTGCAGGCAGCGGACAAACTGAAAATGGTCCTTTTCCAATATCCGCCCTGGTTTGATTGCAACCGGGATAACGTCGATTTACTTAGGCAGACAAAGGAACGGATGGAGGGCATCCCAGTCGCGCTTGAATTCCGACACCAATCCTGGTTTCATCCTTCTTTCAAGGATCGGACATTGGCGTTCATGAAGGAAGAGGGCTGGATCCACAGCATTTGTGATGAACCGCAATCAGGAGCAGGATCGATACCGACTGTACTTGAACCAACAAATACAGAGCATACGTTGGTTCGATTCCATGGCCGGAATGTTCATGGCTGGCAAAAGAAAGGGAATCCGAACTGGCGGGACGTGCGATATCTTTATCGTTACAATGAGGAAGAGCTCATAGAATGGAAAGAAAAGCTTCTGCAGCTTGAAAAGCCGGGGCATGAAGTGACTGCCTTGTTTAATAACAATTCCGGTGGAGATGCAGCAGATAATGCAAGGCAAATGGTCGAACTGCTAGGTATCGATTACGAGGGTCTCGCACCTCGACAGCTTGACCTCTTTTAACTAGAAAGATACAGAGATTAGAAATAGACAGGAGATGATACAATGAGCATTCAAAAGCTCCATCTGTATCATGTGAATGATCTACATAGCCATCTTGAGCAATGGCCGAGGATCATGGGGTTCTTGAAGAATCAGCAACAGATTCACGAAGAGAAAGATGAACTTTTTTTGCGTTTCGATATTGGAGACCATGCGGATCGTTTTCATCCGATTACAGAAGGAACAGCAGGCCAGGGGAATGTGTTATTGATGAATGAAGCTGATTTTCTAAATGCAACAATCGGTAATAATGAAGGGATCACGTTTTCGAAGGAACAACTGGATCATCTATATGATGAAGCAAACTTTCAAGTGCTCGTTGCGAATTTGAAAGAGAAAAACGGACAGCTGCCGAAATGGGCAAAACCGTACCAAATCCATGCCCTTCAAAACGGCTTGAAAATCGGCGTGGTAGGTGTGACCGCTCCGTATATAGCCTATTACAATCAGCTTGGATGGAAGATTCAGGATCCTTATGAAGCGCTCATAGAGTCCGTAAAACAGATTCGGAACCAGGTCGATATTCTTATATTGCTTTCACACCTTGGATTAGAAGCGGATAAACAGATTTCAACTGAAATGGATGACATTGATATCATATTAGGCGCTCATACGCATCATGTCCTTCCAAATGGTTTACACGCTAACGATACGAGTATCGGGCAGGCAGGAAAATTCGGTGTTTACATCGGTCACATGGAACTTGAATGGAATGAAGACTTAGGAAAAATTGAATATATTAAAGCTCGATGCGTCGACCTGCAGGAGTATGAGGCTGATATGAATAGTGAACAGCTTCTTGCCCAATTGAGTGAACAAGCCAATGAACGTTTATCTGAGGTCGTGACGGAACTAGATCGCCCGCTCGATTTGGAGTGGTTCGGACCTTCTGCTTTTACAAGTTTATTAGCGGAAGCAATCAGAGAATGGTGTGATTCGGAAATCAGCATGATCAATGCAGGATTGTTGCTGGAACCATTAAAAGCAGGACCCGTTACGAAAGGGGATCTCCATCGTGTGTGTCCCCATCCAATCAATCCATGTAAAATCATGCTGAAAGGCGAATATCTGAAAGAAATGATTCATCACGCTATGACCAAGGAATTGGAACACCGCGAAGTCAAAGGACTGGGATTTCGCGGGAAAGTGATGGGACGAATGATTTTCGATGGTGTAGAAATCATGGGGAAAGACATGGCTGATGGCGAGTATCACGTAAAAAGCATTTCAATAAATGGGCAACCTTTGGATTCAGAAAAAATATACGCCATTGGTGCCATTGATATGCTTACATTCGGCCGTTTGCTTCCATCTGTCCATTATGCAGAGGAAAAAATCTTCTACTTACCGGAAATGCTTAGGGATGTCCTTGCTTGGAAGTTAAAAACCTTTGAAAGATAGGCACTACGCCAACACGCTTTGTACTACTATGACATATTGATAGTAGAGAAAAGGAGCGTGAGAAAAGATGATTACGGTCACTCCTATCGAAATCGATGGGCATCTGTTTACAGGCGTGACGGTGGCATTACCGAAAACCAACTTCATGTCAATCAGCAATGACAAAGGATATATCATGTGTGGTGCACTTGATGTTGCGTTGCTGAATGAAAAATTGGCTGAGCGGAAAATAATCGCAGGGCGGGCTGTAGGTGTACGAACCCTCGATCAACTATTGGAAGCTCCGTTAGAGTCCGTTACGTTAGAAGCCGAAGCAATTGGTATCACTAAAGGTACAAGTGGACGTGATGCGCTGCTTAAAATGGCTAAGTCATGATTATGTCCAAATTAATAGCTATACAACCCCCAATCATTGCATACATATAGCAATAGATAGGGGGTATTTTTATGTGGAGAATACGGAGGCGTCCCCGAAAACGACCTCTTCCATTTCAATATGTCTTCATCATATCGTTCATCATATTCACTTTATTGACCGCACAGGCATTGTGGCTTGTAGATAAAGGAATCGAGCCTACACTCATGCAGATTGCAGAAACAGAGACCGCAGATATGGCTCAACTTGCAATCCAAAGTGCTGTTAAAAACAGGATTGTAGATGCCGGTAAAACGGACGGTCTCATCAATGTCACCTTAGATAATGAAGGCAAGGTTGCATTGGTCGGGACCGATCCAAAAGTCGTCAATGAGGTCCAATCTCTCGCAACTGCTAATGTTCAATCTTTGCTTGAACAGATTGAACAAGGAAAAAAGCCGGATTTTGCAAACTTTGCTGGTATTGAAGTCAACAGAGAAGATGAATTTTCTAACGGTATTTTCACTGAAATCCCCTTAGGACGAGCGACGGATAATGCTTTACTTGCCAACCTCGGACCAAATATACCGGTGCGTTTCCGAGTCATCGGAAGTGTGGAATCAAGCTGGCATGAAACAACAGAGAATGCAGGCATCAATACGATTCATTTACGGGGATGGATCGAAGTCATAGTAAGGACCCAAATTGTTGTTCCGTTTGAAACAAAAGAAAGAGTAATTAAAACGAATGTTATGTTAGTTTCTCAATTAATACCTCAGGATGTGCCGTATTACTACCATAAAGGGGATGGCAGCTCAGGTGCTCAGCCAGTCATACCAATCAATCCGCAGGTAGATATCGAAAACAAGAACAATGATGATAATAACCAAGAAAACAGTAATGAAGCAGAAAAGAAAAAAGAAGAGAACACCAATTGAGCTTATACGACTCCTCACAATCCTTGTATTTTTATAGCTAATCCTTTATAATATTTAATGGCGCAAAAATATCATAGACCTTATCATCAGATGAGGTAGTGGAGCAAAGAACATCAGTACAATGATGCGAGAAAGACATCGATGACCATCACTGGAAAGGGTTATTTGCCGAAGCAGTACACTTTTGTCGAAAGGTTTACTGTTGGGGCTGTACCTAATAGGTGTAGCACTGTCACTATCCGGGAAGATTGGATAGTGGAGAACTACGTGATCGATGGGGGATAACTGTTACTTACAAAGGTAACGATAGGTTATTTTCTATCTATCGTTGCCTTTTTTTATTTTATCCATCGATTAATTAATAGGAGGAGAACATTATTCAATGGAAAATACAATTTATTCTTTGATTCCACCGTTACTAGCATTACTTATGGTGGCCTTGACGAGAAAGGTGTTGTTGTCACTTGGGACGGGCATCCTCGTCGGAGCATTCATGCTCAACAACTTTGATATATTGGCGAGTTTCACACAGATCTTCGAAATCGTACGTGATCTTTTCATCACACAGAATGATGCAGGCGCATGGGAAGTGAACACCTGGAATGTATTCATCCTTTTGTTCTTATTAATTCTTGGCATCATGACATCTTTGATTGCGATTGCTGGGGGAAGCCGTGCCTTTGGTGAATGGGCGATTAAAAAGGTGAAGACCCGTGTTGGCGCCCAAATCTTGACGATCGTTCTGGGTATCATCATTTTCATTGACGATTACTTCAATTCTCTAGCAGTTGGTAATGTAAGTCGTCCATTGACGGACCGCCATCGTATTTCTAGAGCAAAGCTTGCGTATTATATCGATTCCACCGCTGCACCTGTCTGTGTCATTTCACCAGTTTCAAGCTGGGGCGCGTATATCATCGGTTTGATTGGTGGTATTCTTGCCACTCATGAAGTAGCTGGAATTGGCGCGCTGGAAGCCTTTGTGAAAATGATTCCGATGAATATTTATGCACTTTCGGCACTGTTGCTTGTGTTTGCAACAGCGTTATGGAATATCAACTTGTTCTCAATGAAGACACATGAAGAAAGGGCGGTCAATGAAGGGCATGTATTAAACCCGGATAACAAAGCGGTGCCCGGTCAGCAGATTGGGTTGCCTGAAAGCGATAAAGGAAAAGTAGGGGATCTGATCTGGCCGATCGTTGCGTTGATTGTTGGGACAGTCGCTGCAATGCTTTATACCGGTGCCCAAGCAACTGAAGGAAATGTCACCTTGCTTTCCATGTTTGAAAATACCGATGTTGCGAAATCACTTGTTTACGGCGGGTTGTTCGGATTAACTGTCACGATCGTTCTTTTCTTGATGAAAAAATTGCCTGGAAAGCATTTCGGAACAGGTATTTGGAAGGGGATCCAATCCATGCTTCCAGCCATCTACATTCTGATTTTTGCGTGGGTGATCATTGCCATCATCGATGAAATCGGCACAGGAAAATATTTAGCTGGGATTGTAGATGACAACATTAATATTGCGTTCCTGCCTGTATTGCTGTTCTTGATCTCTGGAATCATGGCTTTTGCTACAGGTACTTCGTGGGGGACGTTTGGTGTCATGCTTCCGATAGCTGGTGAAATTGCAGCAGCGACTGACATTAGTTATATCCTTCCTGTACTGGCGGCAGTTCTTGCAGGATCCGTTTTCGGTGACCATTGTTCACCAATATCCGATACGACGATCCTTTCATCAACGGGGGCGGGAAGCAATCATATCGATCATGTGATGACCCAATTGCCATATGCGCTATTGGCTGCTGTCATCAGTTCGGTCGGATTCCTTATCATTGGTTTTACACAAAGCGTCACGTTGTCACTGCTGGTATCACTTGTGCTCGTGATCATTGTGGCTTTCATATTGAAGAAGATGAACTTCACAAGTATCGAATCACCGCGAGAACAAAACTAATTGATTTATCTTAAAAAGCTGACTCGAATGGGTCAGCTTTTTTATGAAGAAAAAAGTGTGGACGAAGATGACTATTGGGTCATAAGCAGGTAAAGAGAACACGTGCCTGTTTGGATTCGGCGCTTATTGGACAGGAGAGAATGAAAAGTGCGCGATACTGTCCGAAATCGGTGTGAGTTCTGAAACAAGTAATAATAACACTAATCCAGTCCCTCTCCACGACAATTCTACGGGCAAAATACAAATATATCATAACGGAACACTGAGAAGACACCGAATAACCGAAATACCCATCGAAAAGAATTTATTATGAAAAAAATGTAATAATATGTAGTATATTTATACCAAAACTGCAAATCTTCTATATAGACATTTATCACTAAATTTCTCGAAAATTCTTTGACAGGCCTCTATTAAAACAGCTATACTATAATCGAAATAGTCAGAAAAAACTAAAGTTTTCAACTGTAGACTTTAGTAACAAAACATTAGAGAATGGGGGAGTAATAATGGAGAACAGAGCACAGTGGGGCTCTAGAGCAGGATTTATTTTGGCAGCTGTAGGATCCGCAATCGGCCTCGGAAACATATGGCGATTCCCTGCGGTGGCTTATGACAACGGCGGAGGAGCTTTCTTTATTCCGTATTTGATCGCATTGCTAACTGCCGGGATTCCACTATTAGTATTGGAATTCACCATAGGTCACAAGTACCGGGGGTCTGCACCGCTTACCTATCACCGTATGAATAAAAAGGCTGAATGGATTGGTTGGTGGCAGGTATTCATTTCATTTGTGATTTCTACTTATTATGCAGTCATCATTGCATGGGCCATTTCATATTCGATTTTTGCCTTGAACCTTAAATGGGGCGAGGACACAGAAGGTTTTTTGTTTTCGGAGTACTTGAATCTAAGTGCACCGGGTGAAGTAGGAAGCTTAGTACCAGGGGTATTCATTCCATTATTAATCGTTTGGGTCATTACACTGAGTGTTCTTTTTAAAGGTGTTAAAAAAGGAATTGAAGCAGCAAACAAGATATTCATTCCGGCTCTTGTCATTTTATTCTTGATCATCGTTATTCGGGCAGTCACATTACCAGGCGCTGCGAGCGGTTTAGAAGCTTTCTTTCAACCGAACTTTGATGCGATCTGGGATGGAAAGGTCTGGGTAGCGGCTTATGGTCAAATTTTCTTTAGTTTATCGATTGCATTCGCTATCATGATTACCTATTCGAGTTATCTGCCGAAAAAATCGGATATCACAAACAATGCATTCATTACCGGATTCAGCAACTCAGGATTTGAGCTTTTAGCAGGTATCGGAGTCTTCAGTGCTCTTGGATTCATGGCAGTTGCAGCTAACGTGCCAGTGGATGAAGTTGTCACTGGAGGAGTGGGACTTGCATTCGTTGTCTTCCCACAAATCATTAACCAATTCCCTGCTATGAATGAATTATTCGGATTCTTATTCTTTGCGTCATTAGTCCTTGCGGGTCTATCTTCATTGATTTCAATTGTTGAGACGTATGTGGCTGGTTTCTCTGAGAAATTTGGAACCTCTCGTACAAAAGCAGTGTTTGTCGGTGGAGGACTTGCAGCACTAGTTTCAATCCTGTTTGCAACGCAAGGCGGTTTGTTCTTCCTTGATGCAGCAGATTACTTCATTAACCAATTTGGTGTTGCACTTGTTGGACTGGTAGAAGTCGTAGCGATTGCATGGTTCCTGAGAAAGCTCTCTGTTTTTCAAACTCATGCAAACGAAATTTCGGATATTCGTCTTGGCGGTTGGTGGAAGATCTGTCTGGGCATCATAACGCCGGTCATCCTTGGTTACATGATGTTCCAATTATTCAAACAGAACTTGATGAGGGAATTCCCTACTGATAGTGGGAACTATGAAAACTACTCAGATTTCTTCATTTTTTATTCAGGCTGGTTGGTAGCAATCGGTGCTGTGGTAGTCGGTATCCTATTCTCATTGAAGAAGTGGAACAAAAATACTTCCCTTGATTCAGAAAAGGAGGTTAACTAAATGACTGGTGGAGCAATTACAATGATGGTCATCGGAATGGTTGTCCTTTGGGGAGGTTTAGCTGCAAGCATTGCGAATGCGGTGAAAACGTCCAAGCAAAAATAAAATGTAAGAAGGATGGGCTGGAAGTTATTCAGCTCATCCTTTTTTGTAAATTATTTTTTATTACGGTCTTGACGTTCCCATGCTTTGAGGTAGGGATAAGGGTCGAATGACCATTCGTTATAACCATTGTCACGATACATACCATAATGAAGATGCGGAGGGAATTTACCAGCAGTCCCTGGTGGTCCATATCCAGAGCTCCCAACGTAACCAATCGTTTGGCCCGGCTTGACCACAGAGCCTTTCCCAATTCCTTTTTCGAAACCCTTCAGATGCGCGTAATAATGGTAGACGTTGTTCAAGTCACGAATCCCCACCCGCCATCCTCCAAAACGGTTCCAACCTGCGATTTCTACGATGCCATAAGTCGTTGCTCTTACAGGTACACCGTAATCCGCAAAAATATCGGTTCCTTCATGGATACGAAGTCCACCAAATCCCCGGCGGTCCCCCCATGTGTTACGGAAGCTATAGTTAGCTCTGATCGGAACAGGAAATGCACGCTCATTAAGACTCAAGGTTTGGTACTCACGGTAAACCTTGGCTATTCCCATTATGATGTCGACGGTTTTATCACGATGGTAGTAATCCCACAAACCGATTTTAATGTTTTCTTCATCAAAACCGTATGCCTGCAGATAATGAGCAAATGTATATAACACATCCTCATCATTATTTCGATCTGCTTTTCCATCGTTATTTCCATCAAGCCCTATGCCGCCGAATAATGAAATGGTCGATGCATTCGTATCATCCAAATTTGTGTTTAATGGACCTACCCATTGTATGGGTGAATAGTAAATGCCGATCAACCCTTCTTCTTCTGGAAGGTCTTTTTGGGCACGCCTTATCGATCGTTCATATTGATCGATCGCCCCTAAGTAATACCATGGAATGGAGGTGAGTGCCTCCATTTTATGATAAAGCGCGTAACGCCCAACATCTTCTTTCTGATATGTCTTTTTTGCTTCAGCTATTTCAGTTGTTCCAATGCTTACACCTATTATGAAAATGACTAACAATACAAATTTTTTCATACAGGGAATTCAGTCCTTTCCTGTATCTTTTCATAATGTTAGTTTGTATTGAATTAGGCAAATAATGATTATCAAATGTTGGAAAACAGGACGTATGCACGGATAATGGAACTTGAATCAACAATATGATACAGTAGAAAGGTATTAGATTAACGCATCAGAGTAAGTGTCACTCAATGCCGGAATCTTAAACTAATCCAATATTGGAGTGAGTTAGATGGCGAAAAAAGAAGAACATATTCGAAAGCCCGAATGGCTTAAGATCAAATTAAATACAAATGAAAACTACACTGGTCTTAAAAAGATGATGCGCGAGAAGAACTTACATACGGTTTGTGAAGAAGCGCGTTGCCCAAATATCCACGAGTGTTGGGCGGTTCGTAAAACAGCTACATTCATGATCCTAGGTGATGTATGTACACGTGCTTGCCGTTTTTGTGCTGTCAAGACTGGTTTGCCTAATGAACTGGATTTGAAAGAACCAGAACGTGTTGCTGAATCTGTCAAATTGATGGGACTTAAGCATGCTGTCATCACAGCGGTTGCTCGTGACGATTTGAAGGATGGCGGTTCGGGGGTTTATGCTGAAACGGTACGTGCTGTGCGCCGTGCAAATCCTTTCTGTACAGTTGAGGTACTTCCATCTGACATGATGGGGAAATATGAAAACTTGAAGACCCTTATGGATGCCCGTCCTGACATCTTGAATCATAATATTGAAACTGTTGAAAGATTGACACCAAGGGTCCGTGCACGTGCGACATATGAACGTTCTCTTGAATTCTTGCGTCGGGCGAAAGAAATGCAGCCGGATATTCCGACAAAATCAAGTATTATGGTGGGACTAGGGGAAACGAAGGAAGAGATCATTCAAACGATGGACGACCTTCGTGCTAACAATGTTGATATCATGACAATTGGACAATATCTCCAACCAACAAAAAAGCACTTGAAAGTTCAGAAGTATTATCATCCGGATGAGTTTGCAGAGCTTAAAGAAATCGCGATGTCGAAAGGCTTCAGCCATTGCGAATCTGGTCCATTAGTACGTTCGTCTTACCATGCAGATGAGCAAGTCAACGCAGCATCGAAACAACGTCAACAAGAAGCGAAATAAGTACAAAGTTTAAAGAGGTCGATTCGTGATGAAAGCAAATCCCCACGGGTCGATCTGTTTTTTTTTGTATGATGATTTTTTCATATGATTGGAAAAGGATTTTTGACTCAAATTATTGAAATAAGTGGATTGAGGGGGCAGCTATCTTATCCATAGTGTTTTGATTTGGGTTTTTATACGGTCACAATGGGGCTTTGAAAATTGAGCTTTTCTAAATTCATACCGTCTTAAAGACTCATTTTGTGTAAAGAACTGTTCGAAGTACAGGATGTCCAGTTATGATGCTGCATATTACAAAAAGCCAGACTGTCCTAAAAGAAAAGTGTCAGACTACTCCAAAACAACATGCTGTATCAAATCCATGATTTTTCTTTTAAAATGTTGTTAAGTTTGGAGAGACTCAGACACTTTTTGGACAGCCCTACTTCTCTTATTTCCTTCCTTCTGAGATTCCTTTACCTTCCATTTCGCCGTCTTTGTCAGGATCTGTGTATCCTTGTGGTGATTTTTTCATTTCTTTGATCAGACCATCGATGCTACGTTTAACGTTTGTTGAAGTCTCATCCATATTTTTATAACGTTCAATGTATTCAAATAGGGTTGTATCATCTGAAACATAAACATGGAACCAACGAGGAACAACCGACATCGCAGATCTTTTCACCATATCAGCTGTTCTTTCCCGGTCATCCGTTTCAGCATCGTAAACGATAAGTACTCTGTCGCTTGTTACGAGTGTAGCTGAATCTCTCACAACTCGATTCTGCATGATCATTCTCGAAATGGTATTGGAAAGCTGTTTTTTATCAAGCTGTGGTCCTCCGCCAAAGTTACGGCGGTCATCAGTTGGGCTCTGAATTCGAGTATAGCCGAAGTCATCCGTTGCTTCTTGTGGGGTTTTTCCCGGTGTTCCAGCACGATCTTTAACGTCTAACGTCGGATTCATTCCGTTTCCATTTGCACCGTCGTAATCTCCTTTATCCATTCCGCAAGCAGGTAAGAAAAGCATTGTAAATGTAAGACCAGCAATAATGAATTTTTTCATTCACTGTTCACCTCCTACCTATAGATTTTGCTGTAACTTTTATGGTTATACTGACAGAACTTGTACATCTACCCATAAATCATGATAAAATAAGAGTGTGAATGGAGTGATGAGATTGGTTTGCGTAAACGGAATCAATTATGAGGTCATAGAGGATTTTCGAGATGGATGGAACGAGGAAGAATTTACATCCAGATATAGCGAAATTTTACATAAATATGATTATATCGTAGGGGACTGGGGTTATAACCAGTTACGCTTACGTGGATTTTTCGACGATCAAAATGACAAGGCGAATTATGAAACGAAGTTCAGTACAGTACCTGAGTACCTCTTGGAGTTCTGTAACTTCGGCTGTCCTTATTTTATCTTGAAAAAAATCAAAACGAACGAACCTAAAAAAGAATCGAAAAAACCGTCAAACAAAAGAGAGATGAGCAAAGCAGAAAAAGGGAACTGACGCAATGTCAGTCCCTTTTTTCATAGTCCATATAAGGAGGTTCTTCTTCACGATTAGGATCACTGTGCACTGGGTGAGCACCGGGATATTGTCGTGGGATGTCCTGGTGCATCGTCTTGTTCTCATAATTGAAGGCACTGTAATAACGCTGGTCTTCATCAAATGGCGTCGACTTGCCCAATTTTGCATTGATTGGAGAGCCATAAGCACCCTCCGGTAAGTCCTCAGGTAAGATAAAATTATGCATCGTCTCGACGTTAGAGAAATCCGTATACATTTCATTCTCTTTCCGATAACCTTTTCTTCTTGCCAAAGGACACCACTCCTTCTAGGCTTTGGATAGATGATACTATCCATTATTATATTGCCCTGGAAGCGTGGTTATTACTGAAGCCAAAAGCTTACATTACGTTTGGCATTTTCCATCTGATTTCAGCATCTTTTTAAATAGACTTTGTTCGTTGTTATTGTTGATTTTTACAAATTTCACTCCGATTTTTGTTTTTGTAGATAATTCCCATTTTATGTAGATAAAATTTTCATTTTTGTAGGTACGACCTCTATTTTTAGATGTTGTATGTAAATATTGCTTTGGAAGTCCCAAAAAATAATAATCATTTGGAAATGAGTTTTTCCTAAAGTCCTTTTAGTAAAAATTGTTGTTTTCACAATGCCATTGTATTGGCGTAGAAATATACTCCCTTTCCACGGGCACAAGAAAAGCGGAAGCGACCCGTTTAGTCACGCAGGTCACTGGAGGACTGACGAGGAGGCTCGAACCAAACAAAGACTTGGTTCTGCGTGGGCTAACTCATAAGGATGTCAATCAATGTGTTGCCGCCGCAGAAAGTTTGTAGTGATCCAAGTGCCTGGTCGCTGAGCTAGACATCACTTCCCTGTATTAACCCACTTCCGCAAGCCGCCCCGCTCACTTTTTACAGGGCTTCGACGTTCACCACAAGACCACAGACTTATGTTGCGTCCTTGTAGTTTTGCGCCTAGTAACCGCTGACGCAGGATGTGGTGGCTTTTAGTCGAAGATCCTTTAAAAACTGCGGGGTCTCGCCTGGCTCGCTTTTCCTGCAGGAGGGTCGCAATTTTCGCTTATAATCAACAATTTCCTTTTACAGAGCTGTGTCGTCCTTTTATTCCTCAAACTGAAAAACCACTGGCCGACCAGTGGTTTCCCTATACATTTTATGAAAGGACCTCTTCTTCTAAAAATTCCCGAAGTTCATGTGCATCTTCTTCATTCAAGTTGAACGCATGCTCCAAGTAACCCGGTTCTTCTAAATCGTCCGGCCCGATGATGGCGAAACGTCCTCCCTGGATATCCAAAACAAGCGGTTTTCCATAATGTCGATCCGTTTTCGTAATCGCAAGATCGAATCGTTGATTTTCCCCCATGAAGCTTACAAATCGTGTTTTCGTTTCTTCAACATCATCGTATAAAAAGAATCGTTCAGTCATCTGTATACAACTCCTATTCCATTACTAGGTTCGGCTTGTGATCTAAGTGGTGTTGTGCCTTGATCGAGCGAATCGTTTTTGTCTTGGCTCTCATGACAAGTGAATCTGTTTCGACATAGTCGCCTGAGAGGAATCGGACGCCTTCCAAAAGTTCACCGCTGCTTACTCCTGTTGCTGCAAAGATTGCATCGTCTCCTCGGACAAGGTCATCAAGGTGTAAGTGCTGAGTTGGATCTTCAAGTCCCATGCGCATGCATCGTTCACGTTCTTCATCATTATGTGGAACGAGTCGTGCTTGCATATCTCCGCCAAGGCACTTGATTGCGGCTGCAGAAATGACGCCTTCAGGTGCGCCTCCTGTTCCAATAAAAAGATCGATCCCAGTATTAGGTAGAGCTGCAGCGATGGCGGCACCGACATCCCCGTCTCCGAAAAGTTTGACCCTTGCACCTTTTTGACGGATGCGCTCAACAAGTTCTTCATGTCTAGGCCGTTCCTGGATGATGACGGTGAAATCATGCAGTCGCTTGTCATTCGCCTCTGCAACGACATCGATTATTTTTTCAATCGGGTCTGAAAGGCTTACTTTACCTGCCGCTGCCTTACCGACGACAAGCTTTTCCATATACATATCGGGCGCATGCAATAAGCTGCCACGGTCCGCAATGGCGATGACCGCCATGGCATTCGGATGACCCTTTGCGACAATATTCGTCCCTTCCAAAGGATCTACAGCGATATCGACTTCCGGCCCATGGCCGGTACCGACTTCTTCGCCAATATATAGCATCGGTGCTTCATCAAGTTCACCCTCGCCGATGACGACAGTCCCTTTGAGGTTCACTGAATCAAACATTGCCCTCATGGCTGTAGTAGCAGCATGGTCTGCTTCATTTTTCAAGCCTCGTCCCATCCACTGTGCCGAAGCGATTGCAGCTGACTCTGTTACACGTACAATTTCTAAAGCTAATTCACGATCCATCGTCGTCCCCCTGTTTTTTTATATTTATGCCCTAATAATAAGTCTCCTAGGACAATCATTCGTATGACATATTGCTCTTATTATGATAACAAGGAAATGTCGAATAGAAAAATATTTCATCGAAAGTTAGAATTTTCTAATATTTATGGTACACTAAAATGACTATGGTGCAACCTCTGAGGTGATAAATTTTGCATAATCAACATAAGGATTTGCTTCTATTTTGGAAGCACCTGTTTGCTACGAACCAGAATTTGCGGTTTTTTCCACCACACTTCTGGTTGCGTAATCCTGTAACACCGATCTTAAAAAAATCATACCGCAGCAATCGTACGCATGTCGTCGTTGTGTTCGATGTACAAACCTATAAGCATCAGATTGAACAGTTTGGTTTAACTTATGTCCAACAGTTCGAGAAAGATGTGAGACGGTTATTCAAAAAGGTTGTTTGTGAAACGGCGAAGGATGATGAAATCTTATTTTTGCAGCAATATTGGGGAGATGATATCGTACTGCTTCTTTCCATACAGCAAGATAAAAATGTCATCCATGTAATCGAGAAATACATAGAAAGCATCAAAGCAAATATCAATGAACATTTTTTTGCGTACAAAAAAGAGGACGAGGAAAGCTTCCAAACCGGTTATATGGTTATGGACGCACATACCGATCAACCGTTCCAATCTTTTTTGAATGCTTATCAAAAAGCGCTGGTCATGGCGAAAAAAGGTGTCGGGGCAAAATATAATCATATGGTTCATGTGATTAAAGAAATCATTCAAAAAGAAAATATAACCTTATACTCGCAGCCGATCGTCAATGTCCATGAATTAGACGTGATGGCCTGGGAGGTATTGACCAGAGGTCCGGAAAACACGGTCTATGAACATCCCTTACAGCTATTCAGTATGGCGAGGCAGACAAATATGCTCTATCCATTAGAAATGCTGGTTATTAAAAAAGCCCTCCAAAAAATGAGGGGAGGGGATGCGATTTTCATCAATGTCACACCGCAAACGATCGCGCATGAACATTTTATCGATGATGTGGATGACATTTTACAAGACCATGAACATATTGATCCCTCCCAAATTGTTTTTGAGATTACAGAGAGTGAATCGGTTCAACGCTATACACATCTTACGCAGACGATCGATCATCTTCACAAACGAAAAATTAGAATTGCCTTGGATGATACTGGGGCTGGTTATGCGAGTTTAAACTCGATTTCTTTCCTGCGCCCTGATATTATAAAAGTAGATCGTTCATTGATTGAAAACATCAATGGAAATAAGCTGAAAGAGTCTATGCTGCAAGGGCTGATCCATATTGCAAGGGAAGCGAATGCACAAGTTGTAGCAGAAGGGATCGAGACAGCGGAAGAAGCATCCGTCATGAAACGCAATGGTGTTCATATGGTGCAAGGTTTCTTTTACGCTCGTCCAAGATTGATTCCAACTCCGTCAGCGGGTTAATGCTTTCAGAAGTCAGGTGATAGGATGTATTTTGTCGATCGGAAAAAGATTGAAGAACTGTTGCGTTTTATGAACCAGCGTCTTGATGTGCTCGGAACGGAAGAGTTTGGTGAAACGATGAAAGATCAGATGGCGTTAGAGCGTCTTGGACATATGGTGATTGAAACCATCATAGATGTTGGAAATAAGATGATTGATGGCTTTATCATGCGTGACCCAGGAAGTTACGAGGACATCATTGACATTTTAGAGGATGAAAAAGTGGTCCCTGGTGAAAATGCGGTAGGGTTGAAACAAGTGCTCGCCCTGCGTAAAATGCTTGTACAGACTTATACGGAAGTCGATCATAACCATATAGAGGATGTACTAAAGGTAAATGTGAAAGCATTGTATGCCTTTCCGGAGCAAATTCGGACCTATTTGACAGAAGAACTGGGTCCTGTATCGGCATTTTTACCAGAAGAGGAATAACATCATGATCTAAGCTGCCTGCGAAAGGCGGCTTTTTTTGTGGATCTGAAATATGTTGGGGTAGGAGAAAAAACACAAGCTTTGGAATGTAACTAGTGAACTTTAACATGTTTTTTGCAAGAGTCAGAAAGTTTCAGCGACTTTTAATCAAAATGAACGAAATAATAAAGCGGAAAATCAAGAAAACACCCTGATTAACCCACATAAGCCTAAAGGTATTCTAATAAGTCTAAAAAATTTTAGATAGGTCTGAAAATTTCCAAATAAGTCTAGAAACATACTATATTTGTCTAAAAAGTTCTCCGTAAGTCTAAAAATTAAAGAGGGGATATTCCATCAGCAATTCGTCAGATGACATTTCAACGGCTATTCCGTGGTATCCTACACTTAATACGAAAATTAATTGTATTTGAGGAAGTGGAATAACATGAAATATGAAGGCTATTTGATTGATTTGGATGGTACGATGTACAAAGGGAAAGAAGGGATTGCAGAAGCTGTAGAATTTGTGAAGAAGCTTGAAAGAGAAGGCATCCCATACTTGTTCATCACGAATAATTCGGCGAGCACTCGTCAACAAGTTACAGACAAGCTTTTAAACTTCGGTGTTCCTGTAACGCCAGAGCATGTCTTTACATCATCTATGGCTACTGCCGAATATATGAAACAGGATCAACAAGGGAATCGTGTATATATGATTGGAGAAGAGGGCCTTCGAGCTGCAATGGAAGGCAATGGATTTATAATTGTAGAAAACGATGCTGATTATGTCGTTATGGGGATCGATCGTAGTCTTACCTATCAAAAATTGGAGCAGGCATGTCTGGAAGTGAGAAATGGTGCACGTTTTCTATCGACCAATAAAGACGTAGCTTTTCCGACTGATCGCGGCCTTGTTCCGGGGAATGGGGCTTTGACTTCTGTTGTTGCTGTTTCTACTGGTATCGGGCCGACCTTTATTGGAAAGCCCGAACCGATCATCATGGACCTGGCGATGACAAAGATGGGCTTGCCGAAAGAGAAAATACTTATGGTCGGGGATAACTATTTGACTGATATTTTAGCGGGAATGCGTGCAGGAGTCGATACACTTTTGGTCTATACTGGAGTCACGACCAGTGTCGAGGACCTCCCGCCTAAAGAAAGACCAACGCATACGATCGAATCCTTGCATTTATGGGATATCCAATTATAAGGAAGGCTTGCAAAGGGGAGTCCATTACTCCGTATTTGCGGCTCTATGTGCCAATCGGCTCGAGGCAGCAGCTGCTATTGCGCCGACGATATCATCTAAGAACGTATTGCATTTTCCAGTCGTTTTATCATTTAGCACACGTAAAATACCAGGTTTCTGTTTGTCGATATAACCATAATTTGTAAATCCGATGGATCCATATATGTTCACAATGGAAAGGGCGATGACTTCATCAACGCCATATAGTCCTTCATCTTTTTTGAGAATATCGAGTAAAGGTTCTTCCAGCTTATTATTTTCAGCTAATACATCGAGTTGGATTCCGGTTAAAATCGCATTTTGTACTTCACGCTTGGCAAGTACCCGATCCACATTATATTTACAGGTTTCAATATCGAGATCCGTATGATATTGGCTTTGCAGTATATATACGAGTTCTGCTATATCGCTTTCGGTGACTCCGCGATCCCGCAGCCATTTACGGGCTTTAACCTCGAGGTCGCTTTGTTTTTCTGGTTTGTTTTCGTCCATAGTCTAATCCCCAATCTTAGATTTGTTCGTTATCAGTTCCAACCTTATTGATGTCAATGCTCTACCAAGTTTTCTTAGTATATGGTGTTTAGGTTATGTTATGAACAAATTCAAAAATTGCGAGTAAAAGATAAACACTCCACCCATCTGTTTCATAAACTATTTATACATGGGAGGGGAGTGAAAGCATTTGTTAGAGCGCGAAATATATCACCACTATAATTTATATGTCGATCATCGAACTCGTATTGGGGGATATGAGGGATTTCGTGCACATGATCGCTATTATGTGTTGGTACCGATGATGGATGGGAATTACCTGATGTTGCAGGATATGCAAACCATCATGAATTATTTAAATCAAAAGGGAGAAAAGGATTTGCCTGCCTGGGTGACGAACCAAAGGGGAAGAGTGGTTTCTAGAGTCGAAGGCCAGGATATGATTCTCTTTGAACTCCCGAAGTTCGAACGGTCGGAACGTGGATCGATCGGTCAACAGTTAGGAAAATTCCATAAGGCCGGCGAAAAGTTTCCGGTGATGAATGAAGAACTGATCCGATACAACCAGTGGGTCGAGCTATGGACATCCCGGCTTGATCAATTGAAAGAGAGTTACCACTCAATCAGTCAAAATGGACCATCGAGTGAGTTCGACCTTCTATTTTACGAATCGTTTCCTTACTATGAAGGATTGACGGAAAATGCGATTCAATATATTGTCGATTATGAGTATGATCGGAATGGAAAAGAAGAAGGGACGTATACGATCACCCATGAACGATTCCATTCAGGGTCCTGGGTTCCGATAAAACAAAACGATAATCTATTCATGAAGTTGCCTCTTAATCTGGTTGTGGATCATCCTGTTCGTGATGTTGCAGAATATGTACGTCATCTTGTCACCCAACAAGCGAAAGGCGATGTTATTTCCGAGTTCCTCAATGATTATACAGAGGAAAAGCCATTAACTAGAGGAGGATGGCGCCTTTTATATGGTCGTTTATTATATCCAGCCACGTACTTTGATGTTGTGGAAACTTATTATAATGCGACCAGATCTCATGAGAGAGAGGGCTTAGTGAATCATCTCAAGTATGTCTTATCACTTGAGGAAAATCACGAATCCTTCATGAAGAATTTCTTTAATATCAGTGGACTTCCACGGGATATCGTCCAATTTGAGCCAGTTGGATGGTTGTCGAAGTCGTAAGAGCAGGAGGGGGCTTTCACGTAAGTGTGTTGACAAGTGAGAAGCTTGTAAAGCACTTATTATTAGCGCCTTCCGATACATATAGACCAATTAATCAAGGAGAGTGGAACGAAAATGGACAACCCTTCTGTTTTCATTACTAGGAAAGTACCTGAAGATACAATTGCACCGTTGCGTGAGGTAGCAGATGTGAAAATGTGGGATTATGAAGACACCCCCGTACCGAGAGACATTTTATTAGAGGAAGCAGAAACGGCAACAGCCCTTTATACAATCCTTTCTGATGGAATCGATCGTGAATTGTTTGAGCGGGCAAAGCATTTGAAAGTCGTCGGAAACCTTGCTGTCGGTTATGATAACGTGGATGTCGGGGCAGCTACCGAACACGGTGTTGTTGTTTGTAACACACCGGATGTATTGACCGATACGACGGCAGATCTCGCATTCGCCCTCTTGATGGCCGCTGCTCGCCGGATACCAGAAGCCGAGCAATATATCAAAGAGGGAAAATGGGGAAATTGGAGCCCGTTGTTATTAGCAGGCCAGGATATTCATCATAAAACCCTCGGGATCGTCGGCATGGGCAGGATCGGTGAATCAGTAGCAAAAAGGGCTACCGGTTTTGAGATGGAGATTTTATATCATAATCGATCTCGTAATGAAAAAGCAGAAAAGGAACTGGGAGCAACATACGCCTTGTTTGACGAAATTCTGGAACGTGCAGATTTTGTTCTGAATTTGACGCCGTTGACTTCCGAAACAAAAGGCATGTTTAATCGGAACGTTTTCAGCAAAATGAAAAAGAATGCGATTTTTCTCAACGTGGGTAGAGGAGGTGCCGTCGTTGAAGAAGATCTTGTGGCGGCGATCAAACAGGGAGACATTGCTGGTGCTGGATTAGATGTGTTTCAGAAAGAACCGATTCCTGAAGATCATCCGTTGGTGCAATTGCCAAATGTCGTCTGCCTGCCGCATATCGGGAGCGCAAGTGTGGAAACAAGGAAAGCGATGTGCAGCTTGACAGCGCGGAATATCAGGAACGTCTTGAGTGGAGAAAGGCCCGAAGCTGCAGTGAATTGGGATGAAATCAAATAGAAAGGGTCTTTTAGTATAGATTCTCTTGTAACTACTTGGAAATATATTCGCTTTCGTGGACGAAAAGCGGAAGCGCCCCGATGAGTCACTTAGGTCACTGGAAAAACTGACGAGGAGGCCGCCGCAGAAAGTTTGAAGTAATCCAAATGACTGGTCGCTGAGCTAGACAACACTTCCCTGCATTAACCCACATCCGCAAGCCTCCTCACTTGCAGGATCTGAACACAAAAATGATATTATTTTCGTATCTGCGATAAGAATTCTTAGAAGCTTACCTTATGCTGGCTTCGACTATCAAATTATTATCGTTCATTTGCAACAAACTTTTAGAAAATAGTCAATAGAAAAAAGAGCGGATCTCGATGGTCCGCTCTTCCAATTTATAACACGATTGCTCAGCATGGCGACAAAAAGTCCAGCTTCGTCACATTTTTAAAATACTTGTTCTAATTCCGTTACCCCAGGTACTTCTTCAAGCAATGCACGCTCGATACCTGCTTTCAATGTAATCGTTGAACTTGGGCAGCTTCCGCATGCTCCCATCAATCGAACCTTTACAATCCCGTCTTCGATATCTACTAGCTCAACGTCCCCACCATCACGAAGCAGGAAAGGTCGTAATTTATCAAGTACCTCTTCGACTTGTTCACGCATAATATCTACCCCTTTCTTATTCTTTATTATAATCATTTTTATGAAAAAATGCTATTGTAAAAAGCTGTTTACCTCTATTATTTATCTTATCACATAATAAAAGCGTATGAAATAAGACGTAGGAAGGTTTTTAGCTTAATCTGAATGTTGCTATTACTTTTCTCAATTACCTGAACCTAAATAATAATCAATATGAAAAATTTCCTTGTCAAAAAGTGTGAATAAAAGAGAAGCTGTCCCTTATGAAAGTGGCAGGCACTTATGGGACAGCCCCAATTGAAGCTTTAGTTCGTGTGATATTTGTACATCCATAGGATTCCGGATTTCAGAAGTCGTGGAACTCGGCCGGTAAGGGCGGTTCCTTTCATCATGCCGAAACCGTGCTTTTTCCCAAGTGAACCGAGAACACCTTTCAACTTGATTTTAGGGAGATCCTCAAGCGGTTCATCCTTCCAAAGTTTCAACAGCACCTCAACGATTTGATCTCCTTGTCCTTCAGCAAGCTGAGCACTTGGTGCATGAGGGAGGCTTGCGCAATCACCTACGACAAAAACATGGGGGTCGTCTGGGAGATGGTGATGAGGGGATAAGACTATGCGTCCAGACTCGTCTTTTTCAACATCCAGTTCCCGTACAACCCGGTTCGGCTGGATCCCTGCAGTCCAAACAATCGCGTCACAAGGAATCACTTCATCGTTGTTATACAGCATGTTCGGCTCAACACGTGTAATATTGGATTTGTTGACGACCTCGACGCCATGATCGATAAACCACTTTTGTACATAATTACTTAGTCGCTTCGGAAAAGCGGAAAGAATCGTTTCACCGCGGTCGAATAACTTGATCGATAAATCAGGGCGGCTTTCACGGAGTTCACTTGCCAGTTCCACTCCGCTCAAACCAGCACCTACGATACCGACAATAGCCTTTGGCGGCAGGTTATTCAACTTCTGATAAGTTTCACGTGATTTATCAATGGTCTGGATGCTTAACGTATGCTCAGGTGCACCTGGGACCCCGTGATACTTGTCTTCGCAGCCCAGACCGATGATCAAATCATCATATTCTAGAGGTTCGTCATTCTCGAAATTGATTTTCTTATTGTCCAGGTCGATGTCTTCAACCTCTCCATATTTGACGATGACGCGTGAATCCTCTGGGAAGCTCACTCGTATGTGATGATCGGAAACGGTACCGGCAGCAAGCGCGTAATATTCCGTTTTTAGACAATGATATGGTAGACGATCCACCAAGGTAATTTGTATGTCTTCTGGAAGATCGGAATCAAGTAATCCGTGGATTATCTTCATACCACCATATCCAGCACCTAAGATGACAAGCTTTTTCATTCTGTCATTTCCCCTTTTTTCGTAAAATCCTTGTATGCTGACTTCCAATAATGTCATGACCCGATGAATCAAAGCATCCTTCGTGTCGTCGGTGTGTGATGTCGACAAAACATAATGGAAATGGCTATTGCAAACATGAGCACAAGTAGTCAAATCGATTTGTGAACTCAACTCACCTCTTATGCTTCCTCTATTTAAAATCGTCATCCAATACTTGATCAAAGGGCTTTCATTGGTAATGACTGTCGCCCAGAGATCCCTCGTAAAATCCGAATCAAGATCGTAGTACGTTAAAAGATGACGGACCAATACTTCCATTTGCTTTTGGAAGGGTTGTGAAAGAATATACCCTTTTCCTAAGAAAATACTCAGTGTGTGTAAGCGTTCTTCGGCAAAATGCTGCATTAAATCCTCTTTTGAAGGGAAATAATTGAAAAAAGTACCTTTTGCAATGTTTGCTCTTTCGGTTATTTCCTTGACGCTTGTATGAGCATATCCTTTTTCATAGAAAAGTTCCAACGCAGCTTTGACGATATTTTCTTCAGTGAAAGTTCGTTTTTTGTGACGGTTCACTTCAAGCTGCATCTCCTTTTTACACATTGAAAAAACTGAAGTGTTTTTTCTCAGTTCTATCAATAAATGACCGTGGTCATCTGTAGTATAACGAAATTGTGATAAATCTACAATAATCATATGTAAAATAATGTTGTTAAGTCAGGTATGTTGACGGAAAACAGTGTAAGGATGTAGGATAAGAATGGAAAGAAAGGTGGTTGAAAATGAGACCAATCATCGAATTCTGCGTAAGCAATTTGGCTAATGGATCCCAACAAGCAAGAGAAATTCTTGAACGTGATCCGAACCTCGATGTAATTGAATATGGTTGTCTCGGAAACTGTGGACAATGCTTTCGATCACCGTACGCTTTAGTGAACGGTGAATATGTTCCTGGTGAAACACCTGAGGAACTTGTCGACAACGTTTATCAATATTTAGAAGAAAACCCAATGTTCTAAGGATCGTATAGATAAACCGGAAAAGATCTCTTCTCATTTGAAGAGGTCTTTTCTTTATGGTTCTAACCCTTTTAACAAAATGGGAAATTCACTCCTTTTCCGCGGGCAAACGAAAAGTGGAAGCGCCCCAATTTAGTCACGTAGATTACTGGAAAGCCGACGAGGAGGCTCGAACCAAACAAAGAATTGGTTCTGCGTGGGCTCACTCATAAAGATATCAATCAATGTGTCGACCGCCGCAGGAAGTTTGAAGTGATCCAAATGACTGGTCGCTGAGCTAGACATCACTTCCCTGCATTAACCCACTTCCGCAAGCCTCCTCACTTCAGGATAAGGAAAGCTTCTTAGAATTCTCAGCGCGGACACGAAAATGATTTCATTTATTTGTGTTGATATAAGAAACCTGTAAAAGAGTGCAGGGTCCCGCCTGGCTCACTTTTCCCGCAGAGTGTCGCGAATTCCCCTTAAAGTCAAAACCTATCTTTTATAAGTATTATAGCAAGACTAAAGAAGAGAAGTTTTACGAAATAGTATGGATAGTTATGGACAAGAGGGGGAATATACATAAAAAAGAAGGTCTATGAAAATTTTGGAGTACGTGGAACAATTCTGAAAATAAAATTAACCCTTGTAATTTTGTCGAATTCTGTTACATTATTAATGTTGAAACGTTAGAGGTCAGACAACATACCTTGACGCAAAAAGAAAGCGTTTTCGGATTTTTACAATACATTAGGGGAGTGAAACATTATGCAATATGCATGGGGGATCGGCGGTATTTTAGCGATCTTGCTGATTGCGTTTCTTGTGTCGAATAACAAGAAGAAAATTCGACTAAGAACCATACTAGGTGGTTTAGCGATCCAAATCGGATTCGCACTTATTGTTATGAAATGGAATGCTGGTAAAGCAGCATTGCAAAAAGTCTCAATGGTTGTTCAAAACATTGTGAACAACGCAAATGAAGGAATTGAGTTTCTTTTTGGAGGACTCGTTGCTGAAGACAGCGGCTTAGGCTTCATTTTTGCGTTCCAAGTATTGACGATCATCATTTTCTTCTCATCTTTAATCGCAGTATTGTACTATCTTGGAATCATGCAATGGATCATCCGTTTAATTGGTGGAGCTATTTCCTTCTTATTAGGTACAAGTAAAGCAGAGTCACTTTCTGCAACAGCGAACATTTTCGTTGGACAAACAGAAGCACCATTGGTTGTTCGTCCTTACCTGCCACGAATGACTCAATCAGAGCTATTTGCGGTTATGGTGGGGGGACTGGCGTCTGTTGCTGGTTCAGTATTGATCGGGTACAGCTTGCTTGGTGTACCACTTGAATATCTTTTAGCTGCAAGTTTCATGGCTGCACCAGCTGGTCTAGTCATGGCGAAAATCGTTTTGCCTGAAACAGAGGTTTCTGAAACAACAGATGAAATCAAGATGGAAAAAGACCTTGAAGCAGTCAACGTCATTGATGCTGCAGCTCGCGGAGCTTCCGATGGATTGAAGCTTGCATTGAACGTTGGGGCAATGTTACTTGCATTCATCGCCTTGATCGCAATGGTTAACGGCTTGCTTGGCTGGATTGGTGGATGGTTCAACTATGATCAACTTTCGCTTGAATTGATTCTTGGTTATGTATTTGCACCATTTGCATTTATCGTTGGAGTACCATGGGATGAAGCAATACGTGCAGGTAACTTCATTGGGCAAAAACTTGTATTGAATGAATTTGTTGCATACTCTGCATTCGCACCTGAAATTGGTGAACTTAGTGATAAAACGGTAGCTGTTGTCAGTTTCGCACTTTGTGGATTTGCGAACCTATCGTCTCTTGCAATTCTACTTGGTGGTCTTGGTGGTATTGCGCCAAACCGTCGCCCAGACATCGCGAAACTTGGTATCAAGGCAATCATTGCTGGTTCACTTGCAAACATGTTGAGTGCAGCAATCGCCGGTATGTTGATCTAATAAAAAAATGTTTAGGGGATAGTCCTTCGCTTCGTGCGGGGGACTATTTTCATTTTGGTAGGTTGGCGGATTTGTGGATTTAGACATTATCGTGCTGGTTTTAGACTTGTTTTCGGATTTTTAGACTTAATCAAACATACTTGGAAGTTCAACCCCTGTTATCAGTAAGATATACCCATTTTCCGAACCTATTCATTTATCCATCTCAGTAAATGGTATCAATAAAAGTTTGAGATAGTAAAAAGTGATGTTTTCTTTAACAGTAGGAACTATTCATTGTCATTCATCAAAAAGCTGATTATACTAATAAAACAAAGAGAAAAGCAGGGGGAAACGTATGTCTTCTTTCAGGTACACATGGCCGTATGAACGTATGATGAAAGATATTTATATCCAGCAATGTCCTTATTGCGGCAAGGAAAATATTTTGACGAATTTAAAAGAAGAAGACCTTCAGAACGCTAAGGAAGGCTTTCGAACATATTTGATCATGCCATGTTGTCATTCGAAAATGACGATTTTAAGGGCAGATGAAGATTATTTTTGGACGACAGAACAACTGCGATGATGGAGGAAGTAAAATATGAACCAGTATAACTTCACTAAAATGCACGGACTAGGGAATAATTACATCTATGTAAATCTATTTGAAGAATCACTTCCAGAGGACCAGCTTTCTTCTATCGCTATTTCTGTTTCGAGCCAGCATACAGGAATCGGATCCGATGGTCTAATCCTGATCGGTCCATCTGAGCGAGCAGATGTCCTCATGCGAATTTTCAATAATGATGGTTCTGAAGCGAAAAACTGTGGAAACGGATTACGCTGTGTTGCGAAATATGCCTATGAACACGAACTTGTCGAAGGTGAGGAGTTCTCAATCGAAACCCTTGGCGGAATTGTACAAGCACAGGTTCATCCTGAAGGACGAGAAGTTCACCAAGTGACAATCAACATGGGCGAACCGCGATTGAAGCGTGCGGATCTTCCAATGATTGGCCAAGGGAGTCCTGATGATGTGGTTTTAAAGG
This sequence comes from Alkalihalobacillus sp. TS-13, assembly GCF_019720915.1. Lineage (GTDB taxonomy): Bacteria > Bacillota > Bacilli > Bacillales > Fictibacillaceae > Pseudalkalibacillus. The sequence continues at coordinate 2,445,569 of NZ_JAHKSI010000001.1, read as the reverse complement.
AAAAGATCGAGGTTGAAGGTCATCAGCTTGAGATGACAGGGGTTTCAATGGGGAATCCTCATGCTGTCTTTTTTATTGATGAGATCAGCGCTGCACCAGTTCTTAGCGTTGGGCCAGTCCTAGAAAAAGGGGAAAATTTTCCAGAAGGTGTTAATGTTGAGTTTGTCGAAATAGTTGATGAAAAGGAAATGCATTTTCGCGTTTGGGAAAGAGGCTCTGGTGTCACACAGGCATGTGGTACAGGAGCTTGTGCAGCGGTGGTTGCTGCGGTCATGAATGATATGGCACAGCGAAATGAAGAAGTAGTCGTCCATTTATCAGGCGGAGATTTATATGTAACATGGACCGAAAGCGGTGAGGTCTTGATGACAGGGCCGGCCGTCACCATTTGTGAAGGAACGTACTATTATGATGGTAAGAACCTGAAAAAGCACAAAGACAGTACGATATAACTTTAAGGTATACCTTTCATCTAGTGTGTATTATAGGAGTGGTGGCGAATGATTAAAACATCGAAATTGACTTTGTTCAAAAAATATAATGAGCAAATTGAATGCTTGCGCAGTGAAATGATCCGTACCGCTCGTGTATTAGGTTTGAATCATCCGAAAGTATTGTATTATAGCCAGGAAATAGATCGCAGGCATAATGACTTGATCCGGTTGAAGGAAGACTGAATAACGAGCCTGGATGGTTGAGGTTATAAAGGTTGAACTGTATACTAGAGTATAGAGATATGAAAGGAGTGATCCTGATGATTATTATCACGGAAGCTGCTGTAAATCAAATTAAGCAAATGATGGCTGCTGAAGAAGGAGATAACCTTAATCTGCGTGTTGGCATACAAGGCGGAGGATGCAGTGGCCTTTCATATGGCATGGGATTTGATAGTGAAGTTCAAGAATCAGATACGAAATTTGAACAGCATGGCATAGGTGTAGTTGTTGATGCAGATAGTAAAAAGGCTTTGGAAGGCACGACAATTGATTACAAGCAAAACATGATGGGTGGCGGTTTCACAATCGACAACCCGAATGCGATCGCTTCATGCGGATGCGGTTCATCATTCAAAACCGCAACGAACAAGGGAACACCGGAAGAATGCTGATATAGTATTTACGAGCTGGCACTACTAGAGTGTCAGCTTTTTTATATTGAGCGGAAAAAGTAGCTTGGGGCATGATGTATTTTGGGGGGGAGAGCAAAGAGATAGATTGAAGTTGATGATTTTTGGGACGTTTTAGGACGAATGTTTTTCCTTGTCCTCTCCTCCTGCCTCCCGCACTGTTTTGTAGATAACTTTTGTTTTCTGTAGTTAATTCCTTATTTTTGTAGATATGGATTCCGTTTTTGTAGGTAATTTCAAATTTTTGTAAGTTCACTCCTGATATTTGTAGATAATTTTGATTTGTCCCTCTGAAAAGCACAGATTCCTCAATTTTGAGCGCTTGAAACTGATTTTTAGTTAAAATTGAATCAAAATTTATATTCAGAGGAGTTTCATTAGTGTATTTCCAATTCTGTAATAAAAATCAGATGGTTTCGGTCATACTAACAGTAAAAAGGAGCTGACTGGAACAATGGTTGAAAAGGCAGATGACAAATCGACTCGTGATAAGAAAATCATGAATGCTAACTATATGTTATACGGCTTCATATTAGGCATCCCATTTCTGGGATTACTCATATATCTGATGTACTACCTTCTATAGAAGAATCAGTGCCAGGTACACTTTGAAAACTCAGACGCAGCAAGGGTTCTGCATCGGTGCCAGGTACACTTTGAAAACTCAAGCGCAGTAAGGGTTCTGCATCGGTACCAGGCACCGTGAAAAAAACAGCGCTATATCCACGATTTTTTTTGTGCCTGGCACACCCAAGAAGCAAAAAAGACTTCGGCTCGATGGCCGAAGTCTTTTGGCTTAAAATAGGCTTGTGCTATGCATTGGTTGTACTTTTGCGTTTGGATCGATGTAGGCTTTTGCGTTGTTGATCGCTGTTGGCGCTTCACCGAATCCTGTTGCAATCAATTTCACTTTCCCGTCGTAAGTACAAATGTCTCCAGCTGCATAGATGCCAGGTACATTCGTTTCCATACGGGAATTCACCACAATGGAATTCTTTTGGATTTCAAGTCCCCATTCTTTAATTGGTCCGAGTGAAGAGATGAAACCATAGTTTACAATGAGTGAATCACATTCGATTGCTTCTTCGTTGTCGCCTTTACTTTCTTTTAAAACCACTTTGTTGATGCGCTGATCGTCACCAATGATTTCTTTGATTTGATATGGTGTTTTGATCTGGACTTTTGAACTCATAAGTTGTTCAACACTGTGCTCGTGTGCTCGGAACTTATCCCTGCGGTGAGTCAATGTTACCTCTTGCGCAATTGGTTCAAGCATGTTCGCCCAGTCCACTGCGGAATCTCCACCGCCGCAAACGACAACCTTTTGTCCAGCGAATGCATTGAGATCGTTGACGAAGTAGTGGAGGTTTTTCCCTTCATAGCTTTTTGCATTGTCATGCTCCAAGCGTCGTGGTTGGAAAGCTCCTACTCCAGCCGTGATAATCACAGCTTTTGAATAATGGACCTCTTTGTCAGTTGTAAGCTTGAAGTTGCTATCGTCCATTCTTTCAACCTTTTGCACAGATTGCTCTAATGCAACGGACGGGTTGAACTGAAAAGCTTGCTCTTTCAAATTATCCACAAGATCTTGTGCGAGAACCTTCGGGAATCCTGCCACATCATATATGTATTTTTCAGGATAAAGCGCCGATAATTGGCCCCCCAACTGAGGCATACTTTCGATGATTTTTACCTTTAGCTGTCTCATGCCTCCGTAAAATGCGGTGAATAACCCTGTCGGCCCTCCACCTATGATCGTCACGTCATAGACATCGTGTTGCTCGGTCATATCATTCTACACCCCCAGTTTTCTATTTGTACCCATTATAACCTTTAATAAACGATTTAGAAAAGGGAAAAACTGTGTAATAGGTATGTTCGTAAAAAAGTTCACGGTTATGGGTTGAAAAAAATTTTGAAAAGGTCTAAGATTGACCATGGGACAAATACGGATAAATTGTGACATTTTGCGTAATAGTACGTGAAAAACGTAACAAACTTTTCGAACTAATCTATAAATATTATGATTGTCCAGGATTTTTTAAAAAATAAAAAGAGGTGGATGAGAAAATGAGTAGACCAAAGATCGTCATTCTAGGTGCTGGATATGGCGGAATAATGACTGCAACTCGTCTCACAAAAGAACTCGGGATGAACGAAGCGGAAATCACGTTAGTAAACAAACATAATTATCATTATCAAACCACTTGGCTGCACGAACCTGCGGCAGGTACTCTACACCACGATCGTACACGTATGCCGATCAAGGACGTCATTGACACGAACCGTATCAACTTCGTTCAAGATACAGTCGTTTCAATCGACGACAACGCAAAGACTGTCAAGTTGGAAAACGGAGAGCTTACTTACGACTATCTCGTAATCGGCCTTGGTTTTGAGTCTGAAACATTTGGAATTCCAGGAGTAAAAGATTATGCGTTCAACATCCGCAGCGTCAATACGGTCCGCAAAATCCGTGAGCACACCGAATATCTTTTCGCTAGCTATAATAATGAGCCGAATCCATCAGACAGCATGCTGACAATCGTTGTAGCGGGTGCTGGATTTACTGGAATCGAGTTCATTGGTGAAATGGCAGATCGTATTCCTGAACTTTGCGCAGAGTTCGATGTACCTCGTGAAAAAGTTCGTTTGATCTGTGCTGAAGCAGCGCCAACAGTACTTCCAGGCTTTGATGAAGAGCTTGTCGAATACGCTGTGAACCTGCTTGAAAGCAAAGGTGTCGAGTTCATGCTTGGAACACCAATTAAAGAAGTGACGGAAGACGGTGTTGTCTTAGAAGAAGAGGAAATCAAAGCTGATACAATCGTCTGGACGACTGGTATCCGTGGAAACTCCATCGTTGAAAACTCTGGTTTTGAAACGATGCGTGGACGTATTAAAGTAGAAGGTGACCTTCGTGCGCCTGGTAAAGACCACGTCTTCATCGTTGGTGATTGCGCATTGATCATCAATGAAGAAATCAACCGTCCATTCCCACCGACTGCCCAAATTGCGATCCAACAAGCATTTACGGTTGCTCGTAACTTGAAAGCACTCATCAATGGCGGCAAGACAGAAACCTTTGTACCAGAAATCAAAGGTACAGTTGCTTCACTAGGTAAAGGAGAAGCGATCGGTAAAGTCGGTAATAAGAAGCTCTACGGAGCAACTGCTGCTGCGATGAAGAAAATCATCGACAACCGCTACCTGTTCTTATTAGGCGGAGTTCCACTCGTTGTGAAAAAAGGTAAACTTAAATTATTCTAAGATTTGATACAATGGAGAGTGAGGCTGAATGAATCAGCTTCGCTCTTTTTTACATTTAGGCTTTGTTATGCATTATTGTTGATTTTTACGAAATTCACTCCCTTTTCGTGGGATAAAGAAAAGCGGAAGCGACCCGGTTAGGCACGTAGGTCACTAGAAAACTGACGAGGAGGCTCGAACTAAACAAAGACTTGGTTCTGCTTGGATTCACTCATAAAGATGTCAAATCAATGTGTCGACCGCGTATGAAAGCTCAATACGACATTCAAGGAGTAAAATCAGGTTTGTTTGTCCGTATGAAGGTTCCATACGACCATTCAAAGAGCAAAATCAGGTTTGTTTGTCTGCAGGAAGTTTGAAGTGATCCAAATGATTGGTCGCTGAACTGGACATCACTTCCTTGCATTTACCTACCTCCGCACGCCTCCTCGCTATCTTGCACAGGATTTCCACACAAAAATGAAATCATTTTCGGTCTGCAATGAGAATTCTTAGAAGCTTTCCTTATGCTGGCCTGGCTTCGACGTTCACCACAAGACCTCGAACTTAGATTCCATCCTTGCAGTTTTGCGCCAAGTCAAGTAACCGCAGGCACAGGACATGGTGGTTGTTAATTGAAGATCCTTAATCGCTGCGGGGTCTCGCCTGGCTCGCTGTTCCCGCAGGAGTGTCGCAAATTTCGCTTCAATTAAACTTAGTCAGAAATCAACAGTATTATTTAACAAAACCTATATTTAAAGGGATTTTTCAAATTTTCTAAGTTGTCTTTATCTGAATGTGTGTAAGAGATACTAAATAGATATATAAAAGGAAGGGGAGGAATCTTTTGAAACGAAAAAGAGAGAATGTGTGGCTGGCAGTGGCAGGTATCGTCAAAAGCGATGACAAATGGTTGGTTGTGAAAAAGAAATATGGAGGTCTGAAAGGAAAGTGGTCTTTTCCAGCTGGTTTCGTCGACGAAGGGGAGACGATGGATGAAGCAGTTAAACGAGAGGTTTTAGAAGAGACCGGGATTGAAGCGGAGATTACAGGGGCCCTCGGAATCCGGTCAGGTGTCATCAAGGAGCGAATCAGTGATAATATGATCATTTTTGAACTGACTGCAGTTGGAGGGATATTAAAGGCTCAAGACAATGAAATTGCCGAAGCAGACTTCCGCTCTACACATGAGTTATTGAAAGATCCGGATTCGTCCCTTATGATCCACTTTTTTCTTGATAAAAACAACGTTTCAAGCGGTTTTTCGACACATGATTTGAATCCGGGAAGCGAATTTGGTTATACAAACTATAAAATCTTCAATTTGCATTAAAAAAGTCCGAAAAACATAAATATAGAGAGGAAAAAACCGTTGTATACGTTTACATGACGGCATATAGACAAATATCAGATTTTTCAAAAAACTTGCAGGATGTTATATTATCTGAAAATTTAAAAAAGAGGTGACATCCATGAAAAAAGATCAAAAGAACCGTAATCCTCAATCTGCAACATGTCAATATTGCAAAGGAATCGGCTATTTCCAACTACTGCTTGGCGGATCAGAAACTTGTGATCATTGCGGAGGCAGCGGACGAAAGCACAATTAAGAGTTATGACAGGTTTTTGAACATGAGTCATTTTATTTAATGGACCCCTTTCGCTAGCATTGACTCGATAGGTTTATATACAGTAAACTAGTCAATGGATATAAAGGGGTGACCATTATGCCGTTAACTATTCCAACACTGATCATTTCCATGCTCTTGTTTATGGTTTTGTTTTTTGGAATCGGCTTTCTGCTCAATATGCTTCTGAGAATGACTTGGGTCATGGCTGTCATTTACCCGATCGTCGTCATCATGATCGTTGACGATGTAAGGTTGACAGAGTATTTTACTGCACCAGGCTCGTCATTCCCTGAATTGATGAATGGCATTGTACACTTGCACTTTTCTGATTTATTAGTTTTATTATTCGGTTTATTAGGTGCTATTCTCTCTGGTGTATCAATCAAAATGCTCAGAGTCAGAGGCTATCAAATGTTCTAGAATGTCATAATTTCATATGAAATACAAGGGACTGACCAATCCATCGAATAAAACACGATGTTTGGGTGAGTCCCTTTTTTTTGTTCGGTGCCGTTCTCGTACCAGGCACTCCTAAAGAAGCCTTGCGAGAGAAGGACTTTGAAAGCGTGCCAGGCACCAAAAATAAAGCCCGCTATATCAATGTTTCTGAGTGGTGCCTGGCACCGATTGGGAAGCGTTGGTACCATTGACTTCTGTTTCGGTGCCAGGCACACAATATAATTGAATTTTCTGACCATTCATTCCTCTTATGAATACTTTCTGGTGTTTTTGGAAAGGATTAGGCGTGAGAGGAGTGAAGAGATGCAGTTTACAAAAACAATCCTGAAACGCACTCTTATGTCCTGCTTATTCATCCTTGCGCTATTCACGACGGTCAGTAAATTCTCTGGTGTAGAGGCTTCTGGTTTAATGGCATTGACAAACCAAAGAGAAATCTCTATCAATCTTGACGCGGTGGATCATTTGAAAAAGAAGACAGAGCTGATGTTCAAATCACTGTTCAATACAAAAACACCTTTGTTGCTGGCAAATGAGGCTATCGCAAAAGAAAATCCATTAGGGGTAGATACAGAGCGCTATCCTAAAGTAGAAGTTGTGGCGACCGGTTACACTGCTGGTGTCGAATCGACTGGTAAGACGGAAGCCCATCCAGCCTATGGCATAACAAAGTCCGGTGTAAAAGTACGTCGTGATCTCTACTCTACGATTGCAGCAGATACATCTGTTTTTCCAATCGGCAGTATTCTGTTTATTCCGGGTTATGGATACGGAGTGGTTGCCGATACGGGCTCTGCTATAAAAAATAAGAAGATCGATCTTTATTACGAAGAAGTCAAGGATGTTTATGAGAAGTGGGGAAAAAAGAAAGTAGAAGTCTATCTCATCAGAAAAGGGAATGGATCGCTGACAGAACAGGATCTTACCGAATTGAACGAACAGGAATCGATGCAAGTCTTTCGTCAGCAGATGTTTCCGCCAAAAGATACTTAACATGACAAAAGCACATAATAAAAAGAGGATCGCCAGGACATCCATTAATTGTAGATGTTCCGAAGGTGGTCCTCTTTCTGTTTTAACGATGGATCTCGGTCTGATTTATCGACGGGTACACCAGAGTTAACTGAAAACTCTTCCTTCCACAAAATGAGCACAACCCCCAACTCCATCGCGAAACCCATTCCCTAATCAAATCAACTTCAACAATGGATCGCCTTGTTTTTCGCTATAATCCGGGTAGTGCTCCGGATGGATGATCGAAGCTATTTTTTGCAATCCGATCAAGAGGCGTGGGGATGGCCGACAGAAATAAGGTTCCTCCAGAACATGGACATTCTTAGCATTCATCGCCTTCATGTCATTCCATCCTGGCCGTTTTTCCAAAATAGCAGGGTTCACTTTCTTTGTCTGTACACCTACCCACACGAGGCAGATATGATCGGGTTCTTTTTTCCGTACGGTTTCCCAATCTGTCTGATAACTTGCTATGCCTTTATCAGCGAAACAGTTGACTGCTCCTGCCAGTTTACTGATTTCTGTAAGCCAATTGGTCTTCCCAGGCGTGAAAACAGGTTTTGGCCACCATTCCCAATAGAGCTCTGGCTTCTTCTCAACTTCATCAGCGATTCGGCGATACTTCTCTATCAGCTCACGATAATGCTTAACGATTCCTTGGGCACGTTCTTCGATTCCTGCTAATCTTCCTAAGGTAATCAGGTCTGAAGCAATCTCTTCCAACGAATTCGGATTGAACACATGAAAAGGGAGGTTCCGTTCCTTCAATCCTTCAATGTTTTTTTCCATGCCGGGTACACTTAATGAGGCAAGAATGAGGTCTGGTTTCAGTGCTTCAACTTGATCAATATCGATATCAAGGTCCGGACCTAACCGGGGAAGCTTGTCGATCTCTGAGGGCCAATCGGAATAATCATCCACTCCGACTAGAGAGGATGTCAGGCCGAGATAAGCAGCTAATTCTGTATTACTTGGACAAATCGATACAATGCGGATCGCGCATACCCCCTATTGGACAAAACCGTAATAAATGCCAAAACCTAACCCGATCCCAAGGATTGCCCCGAAAAACACTTCACTTGGGCGATGGCCGAGCAATTCTTTCAGCTCTCTCCGTTTTTCTTCTTCATTCTTTTTAGGCCAATTCTTGATTTCAGTCGTTAGATGTTGAAAATCACGTACAAGTTGATTGAGGACAATCGCTTGTTCTCCAGCTTGCCAGCGTACACCTTTCGCATCATACATAACGATGACGCTGAACACGACCGTGACAGCAAACAGAGTGGAGTCGACGCCTTCAGCCAATCCAATTGAAGTCGCTAGACAAGTAACCCCGCTCGAATGTGAACTAGGCATCCCACCCGTACTGAAAAAGAGATTCCATTCAAACTTTCTAGTTGAGATATACATGATCGGAATTTTGATTGCTTGGGCGAACAAAATCGCAAAAATCGCGCTCCATAATGGATAATTCGTCAATAGTCCCTCCAAGAATGCAACGTCCTTTCTCTATTACAATTAGTTTAAGTTTATCATATCCTCTATGTAATGATTACCCGGATTTTACGATAGATATGCACATGGTATGATGGAGGAAGGAGGAGAGGACATGGATTATCCGATTGAATACTATCAATTTTTCATAAAGTTCAATGAAGGCGATTATTATACATGCCATGATCTTCTTGAGGAGATTTGGATGACAGATAAGCAGAATTTGTTTTTAAAAGGTCTGCTTCAAATGTCAGTCGCGATTTACCACTACGAGTATGGTAATGTAAAAGGAGCAAGGTTGATGTTCCAGCGGGCATTGGAATGCTTCGAGCCTTATCCCGCTCTCTACTGGGGGTTGGATACAGAGGAATTATCCAACTTTGTAAAGGAATGCTTGAAACGATTGCCGGCACTCGATTCCGTATCTTATGATGAGGTTGGGGAACTGCCTAATTTACCGGATATTCATTTGTATTTAAAGGAAGATGTTTAGGTAATCGAAATATTTCGATATAATGTAAAATATAAAGAGATCAATAGGGGGAATTAGATGTTTACTGTTAAAAATGGGGTTAATCTTAGGGAAGGATTACATACGTTAGTCGTAGGAATATTTTCAGATGATAAGAAACCAACAGGCATTACAAAGGATGTTGATGATGCACTAAATGGTCATATCACTGAACTTTTCAAGAGCGAAGAGCTTTCAGCGAAGCCAAAAAATGTGACACGAGTACATACGTTAGGAGCCCTTGGCGTCAAAAGTATCTACTTTGTCGGATTAGGGAAGAAAAAAGAGCTTACATACCATACTGTTCGTGATGCGTTCGGCAGAGCTGCAAAGGAACTTAAGAGCAGCAAACAGGAGGATATCGCGGTTGCATTGGATTCATTCTGCTCAGATCTCGACTTCAAGCAAACCGCACACGCGCTGTCAGAAGCGTTCATCCTTGCGACGTACCAATTTAAGGATTATAAAGAAAAGAAAGAAGACAAACGCTACGAATTGAAGGCGATCACTGTCTATACTGATAAAGATGCAACCGCTGTCAATAATGCGTTGAGAACGGGTGAAGCATATGCTGCTGGAACAAATGTCGCACGTGATCTTGTCAATACCCCTGGAAACTTGCTGACACCTACAGATCTTGCAGAGCAAGCCATCAATATCGCGAAAAAATATGATTTCGAATATGACGTTTTGGAGCACGAAGATATGAAGGAGCTCGGGATGGGTGCCCTGCTTGCTGTAAGCCAGGGTTCCGAGCAAGACCCGAAGATGATCGTCGTCAAATATAAGGCGACAAAGGCCTGGGAAGACGTCCTCACTTTTGTCGGAAAAGGTCTTACCTTCGATGCAGGTGGATATTCCATAAAGCCTGCTCTTAACATGCATGAAATGAAATCGGATATGGGTGGAAGTGCTGCAGTACTTGGTGCAATGGAAGCAGTTGGCCGTTTGAAGCCTGACGTGAATATCATGTTTGTCATTCCATCCAGTGAAAACTTGATCAACGGAGCGGCAATGAAACCAGGGGATGTCATCACATCCATGAGCGGTAAAACCATCGAAGTGACGAACACTGACGCTGAAGGCCGTTTGATTTTGGCTGATGCCTTGACATATGCAAAAGAACTTGGCGCATCCTATCTCGTCGATTTAGCGACATTGACTGGCGGTGTTGTCGTCGCGTTCGGAGATATTGCATCCGGTGTCATGACAAACGATGAAGAATTTTTCGCTAAGTTTGAGCAATCTGCAGAAGAAGCAGGCGAGTATGCGTGGCGCCTGCCGATGTTCGGTCCTTATAAAAATATCCTAAGAAAAAGCGATGTTGCTGATTTCGTCAACTCAGCCGGAAAACTTGCCCATCCGATCCAGGGTGGTGTCTTCCTTTCTGAGTTTGTTGGGGACACACCTTGGCTGCACCTCGATATTGCAGGAACAGCATACAGCAATAAGACGTCCGAACTCGGACCAAAAGGAGCAACTGGTGTCATGACCCGATCCATCGTAAAACTGATTGAAAAATTCGAAACGAAATAAGAAACCGAAGAAGCTCTCCGGCGCCCTGCTGGAGAGTTTTTAATTTTACAATTAAAGAGAGTATAAGTGCAACTTCTGGGGCTGTCCGAATTTAACAATATTTTGAGAACGTGTTTTGATACAAAATGTTGTGTTGGAGGTGTCGGATACTTTCCTTTTAGGACGGTCCCTTTGTCAAATATGCTTTATGTAGTCTAAAGCCGTGATGTGCACGTGTTGACACTCCTGAAAATTCATGTTAGATTGTGAAAGGTTTTAATACATTAGCGATTTATCGAGATAAAGGATATTTGGAGGTCAACTACATGAATGCTGTCGTAATTGCTGTACTCGTCATGCTTGTTTTGAGCTTGTTGCGTGTACAGGTTGTCTTAGCACTTGCCATCGGTGCATTTACAGGGGGGATCGTCGGGGGATTAGGCATCGATGAGACGGTCACTGTTTTTACAGAGGGATTGGGCAACAACGCCACAATCGCACTGAGTTATGCACTTTTAGGAGCATTTGCATTAGGACTATCAAAAACAGGGCTGCCGGAAGTGCTTGTTTCCGGAGCGCTTAAAGTTACACAAAAACAAGGCGATACAAGAAAAAAAGCGTTATCGAAAGCCCTTTTGCTCTTTATCATCGTAACCATCTCTATCTTTTCCCAAAACCTGATACCGATCCATATTGCGTTTATTCCGATTTTGATTCCACCATTGTTGATGATCTTCAACGAGCTGACAATGGATAGAAGAGCGCTTGCTTCATCCATTACGTTCGGATTGACGGCACCTTATATTTTACTGCCGGTTGGATTCGGACTGATCTTCCACCAAATCATCCAGGAAGAAATGGAGAAAAGCGGATTGGCTGTAGAGATGGCGATGATTCCGAAAGCGATGGGTCTTCCTGTCATCGGGATGGTGACCGGTTTGCTGATTGCTTTATTCGTCTCTTACAGGAAACCGCGGACTTATGAAAACAAAGATATTGCAAGTGAAAGCGAAGATATTGCAGCAGAGTTTTCAAAAAGGTCGATCACATTTGCAGTCATCGCGATCATTGCGACGGTTGTCGTGCAAATACTTACAGAATCCATGATTATGGGAGCATTAACTGGTATCGTTCTTTTATTCTTTGCAGGATCCTTTTCCATTCGAGAATCGGATGTCATTTTTACAGATGGAATGAAGATGATGGCGTTCATCGGATTCGTCATGATCACGGCTGCGGGCTTTGCTGAGGTCATGCGTAAGACAGGGGACATCGAAAAACTCGTCGAGAGTGCATCTGCGGTGTTTGCAGGGAATCAGGTTCTCGCAGCACTCGTGATGCTTCTAGTCGGCTTGCTTGTGACAATGGGGATCGGTTCATCCTTTGCAACCATTCCGATCATCGCAACGATTTTTGTCCCGTTTGCACAAGAACTGGGCTTCAGTCCGCTGGCGATCGTCGCACTGGTAGGGACAGCCGGCGCACTAGGGGATGCAGGTTCCCCAGCATCGGATAGTACACTCGGACCAACTGCTGGGCTTAACGCCGACGGCCAGCACAATCACATCTGGGATACGTGTGTACCGACATTTCTGCACTACAACATTCCACTTGTCTTGTTCGGTTGGATTGCTGCGATCATCTTTTAGCTTAGAGAGACCTCTTTTTGCAGGAGGTCTTTTTCGGTTGGTGAAGAATTGTGAGAGTATTAGGGAACAATGAGAGTATCACGACACAAATATGAAAAAACACGACCAAATCCTGTGAAATCGCAACAAAAATTTAAAAAATTGCAACAGAAATACTGAATATCGCGACAGCATTGGAAATTATCACGACATTCTCAATTGGAAAAGGTGATTGCACATGTATTTCGGAAAAGAAAAAGATCAAGAAAAAGATGAGCGAGTACCGCCGAATCAAATCGTTACGAAAAAATGGCCGGTGCTCCATTACGGGAATGTTCCCTATTACGAGGATTTGAATGAATGGAATCTCAGATTATTTGGTCAGGTAGAGGAAGAGGTTCGTCTGTCTTATGAGGATGTTATGGAATTGCCTTCTACTAAGCTGAATAATGATATCCATTGTGTGACTGGGTGGTCAAGGCTGGATAATCAGTGGGAAGGAATCCCGACAAAAGCTTTATTGGAGAAGGTGAAAGTCCTCCCTGAAGCGAATTATGTAATGATTCATGCAGAAGAAAATTGGACGACTAATCTTCCTTTAGAGGACTTTTTAAAAGATACAAGCCTACTAGCCCACACGCATGATGGGAAGCCACTGACGCCTGAGCATGGATTCCCGCTTCGTGCGGTCATTCCACATCTCTATTTTTGGAAGAGCGCAAAATGGATCCGCGGGATTGAATTCATAGTTGGGAACAAGCCGGGGTTTTGGGAACGGAATGGTTACCATATGCAGGGGCGTCCATGGGAGGAAGAGAGGTTCAGTTGGAACTAATTCTAGGAGGGTAATATGGAAAAGACTGAATTACATCAGTTCCACCGAAAGTTTGCTGTCGAGCTGTTCAATAAAGTCTGGGATCTTTTTCATTTACTCCTTCAGTTGCCCCTGTACCAGGCACCGAATGAGATCCCTTGGGAGAGTAACGCTCAAAAATGGTGCCAGGCACCGATCCAGACTCCTTGGGAGAGTAGGTTTCCAAATCGGTGCCTGGCACGGGTGCAATTCATTAGTCGAGGTATCTTCTTGCGCCGGCGTATTCTTCGCCGTAGCCGGGTGCGTTGTAGTCGTCAATTTTGACAGTGGTACTGGAGTTCGGCGAGTGGATCATCTTCCCGTCACCAATGTACATACCGACATGATGGACGCGGCCTTCTCCGTTATTATAAGCGAAGAAAATCAGATCCCCTTTTTGAAGGTCTTCCTCGTCGACTGGTGTGCCATGTGTCGCTTGGACAGAAGAATCACGTGGAATTGTGATGCCGTTCGTTTTATAAACGGTATGGGTGAACCCTGAGCAGTCAAACCCGAATCCTGACATTCCTGCCCATAGATAGGGGAGTCCGAGAAACTTTTCTGCGGTTGTAAGAACATCGTCAGCAGTTGGGCTCGGGATATCACTTTTAGATTCATAAACCTCGACCTTTTCTGCTGATAACCATTTTGCGCCATCACTCGGCGTCATCACCAAGACCATATCACCAGCATCTTTCAAGACAGGCAGCCTTGTGTTCATGCTGATTTCCATGAATTCAGATGACTTTTGCTTATCTTCATACAACCAGGCAGTAGGTTCTTTAACGATAGCCATTGGTTTCCGATCGACCAACATTCTGAACCCGTTCCCTTCAGTTAACTGATCTTTAGGCATCCAGCCAGGATAACCTTCTTCGTTTCTTGGTGTAGGCTGTTCATGTGCTGCAACTTTTACCCAATTTCCTTGCTCTTCTAAAATTGTAACTTTAGATCCGAGTAAGGCTTGAGTTTCGAGGTTTCCAACAAGCCAGAGTTTTTCCTCATAAGTCATTGAACTTGTCCATTCACGAAGATCGACTGGATTTGTCGCAGACGGTTCATCCACCGGACGTGAGAGATCAGGTGCTACCCAGAGTGTAGCCGCAGCGACATCCACATAAGCTGTTTCTTCAGTCTGAGAATCTGCTAATTCCTTTGCACTGACCGCATCCCATGAAAAAGAAGCAACGAGAACAAGAGAGAGAAAACCAACCAACCATTTTTTAAAAAGTTCCATAGAAATCCCCTTTCATTTTTTAAACATCAAAAGAACTTAAAATCAGAGGGCAGACAGAATGTTTGCTGTCAAAATCCCGAAGTAGGTACCTAGTAAGCTTCCAAGTACAGCCATCAAGATCCCGATCGGAATCAGGGAGCGATGGAAAGCACCAGCTAATATCGGAGCAGATGCGACCCCGCCAATGTTGGCAAGAGAGGCAACTCCCATGGTGAATAGGTCAAGCTTGAATAGTTTCGCGAGAAGGAACATGACAACCCCATGGAAAAACAAAATCATGAAACCTGAAATGATATAGACCGGCGCCTGGAAAAGCTGTGAAAAATCAGCATGTGAGGCGATCAACGCAATGACGATATACAACATCACTTTCGAAAGCTCCAATGAACCTGGGACTCTCGCCACCTTCGTCATCGCAAGCACGATTCCGACGACAGAAGCAAAAATGATCGTCCACGTCGTACTATTCACGGCTGTACCTAATGCTGGCAGGCTGTTACCGATTTTCGTCCCTAACGCAGACACAAAAATTGCAAGCGCGAGGAGACTAAGCAATTCCACAAACCCGATTCTTGCACCTTCATTTTCTTCTTCTGCAGCTGAAATTTCAGCTGACACTTGATCAAGGTATGTTGTATTCGTTTTGGTCCAACGGTTGAACTTATCGGCAAAAGGGACAAGCCAAAACATGAACATTACCCAGAATGAATAGTTCACGGTATCCATGATCAGCGCATAGCCGAAAATGTTTTCAGGCACAGTGAGGATGTCCTGAAGAATCACCATGTTTGCGGAGCCGCCAGTCCAGCTCGCACTTAACGCAGCAAAGGCTTTCCAAGTATCCGTTGCATAAAATCCTTTCAACAAAAGGTATGTAAGTGTGAATCCAATAACGATACTTATCGATGCTGCAAAAAAAGCCCCCAACATTTTAGGTCCCAGCCGGATGATTTTACGCAAGTCACAATGTAGAAGCATCAGCATCAACATCGCTGGAAGCAGGACACCTCTTACAGTTCCATATGCTGCATCATTAGACTCGGAAGCGGCAAAGACCCCGAATGTTTGAAGCAAAGCACATACAAGATAAACCAATACGATTCCAGGGACATACTTGAAAAATTTAGAGCGGCTTCTTTTCTCCGCAATAGCGATGATTGCAGTAATGACCAGCAAAACACTGACGTACATGATCCCATCCTGAATCATTCCTCTTTCAACTCCTTTCAGTTTGTAAACAAAAAACAGCTAATCGACGATATGACAAAGTCGATTAGCTGGATTTCCCCTAAGTGACCAGGAGAAGCAACTATTCTTCAACAATTTGTTGATATTTGATACTGGCATTTTTGAATGCAACGACTAGCGCTTTTTGTGAGGAACCGAAATAGCGGGTCTCGATCTCAGTGGCAACATTCTCTGTATCCCTGATCGATTGACCGATAAATAAGGATTTGACAAACTTCTCTGTGAGTGAGATGGTCGCTGAGCAATCAGCATCCACAATCAATCCACTCTCCCGATCGATGACAAGACCGATAAAAAAGGCATTGAATTTCTGGGTGATGGGATTGTTGGAACTGGTTTTCGCGTCCCCGATTATGTAAATGGTATTTTTGCTATACATGCTATTCCTCCTGGGATCAAACCGCTGATATCATGAGAGATGTCCGTCGATGAAACGAACAGTCATCAAAATAGGCGCTTTGAACCTACAGCAATATTGTAATATAGCGAATGAATATTCTCAATATTTAATCTATTTTATGGTGAAAAAATAGTCCATTGTCATCAATTAACCAAACTGAGACCAAAGTTCTATTCTTCAAACTATTACTGCGAAAATTCACTTTTCTCGATGAGCGATACACAAGAACCCTGCTATGGGTTTCTCCTGTTTCTGCTATAAAGCTTTGACATATTAAAAAGATGATGTTACTATTTAGTCACATTAAATATGTTACTTATAGGTCACATAATGAAAGAAGGTGTTGGACATCAATGAAAAGATGGATGAGCTTTCGACCACATTCAAAGCATTAAGTCATCCTATTCGGAGACAGATTTTGGACTTTCTTAATAAAGGTCCATTATCGACAGGGGACCTGAATGAAAAGTTTCCAGATGTAACCCGATATGCGGTGATGAAGCATCTTGATATGCTTGAAAGCGCAAAGCTGATCACAATCAGAAGAGTCGGCAGAGTACGAATGAATTATTTGAACGCTGTACCGCTGAGACAAATATATGATCGTTGGGTAAATAAATACGAAGGTCGAACTGCCAATTCACTTATAACACTAAAAGAAAAGATTGAACAAAATTCAAGGAGGAATGAAGAAATGGGAAACGGACTTAAGCAAGATTCATTTCAAATCGAACAGGAAATTTCTATCAAAGCACCTCGAGGTCAAGTTTATAAGGCTCTTACAGAAGATATCGATCAATGGTGGGCATACCGGCTCAGCGGTTCAGCAAAATCCACATTGACGTTCGAACCAACTGTCGGAGGTCGTTTTTTAGAGACATGGAGCAATGACGAAGGTGCTCTTTGGGGTGTCGTTACGTATGTTAAAGCCCCGGAAGAAATTCGGTTGAATGGGCTCCTGGGTATGAGAGGCGCTGTTAATAGTGCCTATTCATATACATTAGAGGAAAATGGGGATGAAACCATCGTGAAGCTTTCCCACCATGCAAGTGGACTGTTAGATCCAGAATGGAAACAGATGCATGACAGCGGATGGAAAGAACTTCTCGGAAAGTTCCTGAAAGAATATGTTGAATCTGGAATACGACCTGAACAAGCCTGATAGATCAAATCAAGGGGCTAACCTAAATGAAAAGTGTCAGACACCTCCAACACACCATTTTGTATCAAAACCACGGTTTTTCTCAAAATGGTGTCAAGCTTAGAGAAACTCAGACACTTATGGGTCAGCCCCTTTTGATGTACAAATATCAGTCTTCGATAAATTGCATGTCGGGAATCCATTGGGACATATGTTGTTTGATTTCCTTGTAGGTTTTTTGTTGATCAACGAGTTGGAACATCGGCTGGATCGTGTATTGACGATCGACCCAGGTCGGAAGGAAAGCGGGCTCTTCAAGAGATATTTCCACATCATCGCCCTTCACGACTTTTTTCGCATTGATTTGGACAATGCCGCCTATATCCTTATAGTCTCTCCGCTGGCCGGAAAGGAAGTTTCCTAATGAATAGGTCACAAAGGTCCTGCTGCCATCCGGGTTATCAATCCATGCAGCAGGTTGGAGAACATGTGGATGGTGTCCGATGATGATATCAGCCCCTGCAGCAGCAGCTTCATTTGCAAGAAGTTTCTGTTGCTCATTCGGCAACCGCTCATATTCATTTCCGAAATGGAGGCTCAGCACAACAACATCCGATAGCCGCTTTGCTTCTTCAATCTCATTTTTAATCAAATCGATATCAATCAAGTTCACTAGGTGTGGCTTCGATTCCGGAACAGGAATTCCATTCGTTCCATACGTGTAGCTTAGAAACGAGAAAGTGATGTCATTACGTTCAATCAGCCGCAGATTCGTACGGTCTTCTTCAGAACGATACGATCCTGTGTATTCCATACCGATCTCATCCCAGTGATCCAAGGCGTTCAGTATTGCATCTTCCCCACGATCAAGGGTATGATTGTTAGCGATTGTAACGAGATCGACACCTGAATCCTTCAATGTTGTTCCGATTTCAAAAGGACTGTTGAATCTTGGATACGTTGACACACCAATTTCACTTCCACCAATCATCGTTTCCTGATTGGCTATCGTAATATCAGCACTATCCAGATAAGGTTTAACAAGTTTGAACATTGGTGTAAAGTCGAAACCGCCATCATTGGTCTTAGCTTGATTATAAACGTAATCATGTATTAAAATATCACCGACTGCCATTAATGACGCGGTGGTGGTGATCTCTTCAGGTTCTGGTTCTGGCACATTCTGTTCATCTGTTTCTGTATGTTGTGGTTCAGCATTAGACGGTGCCTCAGTTTCCCCGTTCAAGAAAAATTCGGAATTTAAAAAGAACACAAAGAGTAAAGCAAATAAAACGACAAATAACGAGATTGCCGTGACTTTTTTCATAAACAAACCCCCTTACTACTATTTTAGTACTTTTATTGAAACAAGCCATGACTGATTTTAGCGAATAAAGTCGAACTTTAGACTTAAATAATAAATTATGAGGAGTACTACATATGATTCAATACGGTTTAGGAGAATATTCATACTGGGAATTTTCAGATGTTTATGTAGATTTGATGGAAGAAGACAGATGGAAAAACCTCCATCTTTCGTTTGAACTTGAAAAAGGTGAGATTCCCGAAGGATTGACGGACCCGTCTCTGTTAGTGGTCATTGACCAGGGGACGGTAATGGAAATCGTCCTGCAGAATGAGGGCTGTGATTCTGAATACAAGCTGACGGATATGGAAAAAGAACAGTTAATTACTTTGTTGAAGGATAAAAACTTAATCTGAAAAAGAAAGGGCTGTCCATTTTAGAAGGATAGCTCATTTTGTTAGAAAAAGACATTACCGGACACCAGAGCCGTTATTTGTGACAAAAAGGCGGGATGGAATAGTTTAGAGGACATGAGAGCTCTTATTTGAGTCAAAACTCTCGGATATTGAAGGTTTTGATTCAATTAAGGTCTCTGGTGTCCGCTATTTTTTTCAAACAAGACATTTTCACCTGAATAAGGTCACTGGTGTCCGCTAAATTCTGCCCACCTCAAAATATTAGGCGCTTATTCCAACGCGTTTTACATTTGCTTCAGTTTTGCAATATCCAAGAACCCGCAAATTTCTTCGCTGATTTCCTCTGGTATTTCTTCTGGCAGCAAATGGCCTGCATTTTCGTACACTTTCAATTTTGCATTCGGCAAATCGTTGACCATCCGTTCCCCTACAGGAAGTGGAATCACCTGATCGTATTTTCCCCACAATAATAAAATAGGATGATTTATTTGTTGAAGTTCCTCCTGTTGCATATCTCCTTCACGATGTCTTAGGACTCGTATCAGTGCATGGAATGTTTCTTTATCGTTGAATGGCAGGGCATACCCATTTATCAAATCATCATCGATCAACGACGGATTATGGACGACCGTCAGCAGGTTTTCACGTACACCTTTTTTACTGATCCAATGCTTGATGACATATACGAAAAACGGCAGGTACGAGCACCGTACGATAAAACGGCTTGGACGCTTCAAGTAACCGGAACAGCCAAGTAGAATCAGCTTTTTGATTTTATCTGGAGCGATCCGTGAGGCATGCATCGCAACCTGTCCACCCATAGAGTGCCCAATGACATAAGCATTCTCGATGTTCATATTTTCAATAAAGTCAACGATGAGCTGCCCGTAATTTTTTAAGGAGTACATGAATTTTCTGGACTTTTCACTCTGACCAAAACCAGGTAGATCAATCGCGAAGATATGAAAATGTTCTTTTAATAATGGGATGAGCATGCGGAAACTGAAACAGGAACTCAAGAATCCATGAATCAGAATTATGACAGGAGCATCCGGTTTCCCATTGGGATAATGTTCATAATATATATTGATATCCTGAAGCTGCATCTGTTTTGCTGGATTTATTTCTTCAGTTGTAGATGCCTTCATCTCCATTTTTTTCACCCCAAACATCTGGTTTTTTATATAGTTTTTCCTTTAAACTCAACCTCATGTAGATCAAAAAATGACAAAAAATGAGGTCAAGCATGGACAAACGTCTGAAAAAAGGGCGCTTTTTCGAGCATATATTCCTTCCGTTTTTTAGTTCAAGTACATATTTTATTATGAAGAAATATAAGGAGGTTTAGGGGAATGCCTCAGTATTACGATAACGATGAATATGATTTCGAATCAAATGTATCGGATGACCGTCCTGGTTGTTATCCGAAACCATATTGTCCACCACCTTGTCCACCGCAGCAACCAACACAGGTAGCTGGAGCACAGACACAGCCGCAACAAAGCCCGCTGTTATGTGTCCCTGTCGGTGCAGCAAATAATATGGTTGCTGGAATCCAAACCCATCAGCAGCCAGGTATGGTAGCAGGTGCACAATCGCCTTATGGCGGAGCCCCTTTTTATCCACCATATCCATTTTACGGGGGATTCGGTTATGGTATTGGTTGGATTTGGGCTGTAGTCGTCATAGTGGTGATTCTACTCATCATCTGCGGACTCTGGTGGTGGTTCGGAGGTTGGCGTTAGAAGATCTGACAATAAAGAAAGGGCTTGGCATCAATCAAGCTCTTTTCTTTAGGTCAGAATCAATTCGTACAAGCGGGCGATAGCCTTTGATCGTTGAAATTCACAAAATTTGGGTAAACTGTTACATAATTCACTAATATTTGGAGGTATAGCATGCACTCACGTCAAACAGTCATTTACATTTGTGAAGAATATCCAAGCGGCAATCGATATTATTATAAAAGGGAATTGATCACCCATGATTCTTGGATGAATCCAAAATCATTGGAATGGTCAGCACCGCGTCCTATCTCCGAGAGAACGTTTTATGAAAGAGCAAGGGCAGGATACCGGACAGAATATCGCAAAATCAACAAACCGGTTGCAAAAGTCTATCAGTTCCCTCCACAAGACAACAGATGCTATCCATTTTATCCAAGAATGAGATGGCGATGAGCCAACAGATAAACTGGAAATTAAATGGGTTTAAAAAGTATGAAGAGTGGAACATAACATAGTAGCACACTAACAGGGATGGGAGCTGGAAACTTGGAAAATCATCGAATAGCAAAAGATACATTAGGCGAAATCAAAGTTCCGAAAGATGCTTATTTTGGCGCACAAACCCAAAGAGCCGTAGAAAACTTCCCAATCAGCGGGCTCCGATTGCCAAGAGCTTTTATCCGTGCACAGGCAATCATCAAACGATCCGCTGCAATCGCAAATCGCGACACAGGACAGATTGAAGAGAAAAAAGCGAATGCCATTATACAAGCAGCTGAAGAAGTGATGGAAGGGAAGCTTGATGAACAATTTGTCGTTGATGCTTATCAAGCTGGAGCTGGAACGTCCCAGAATATGAACGCGAATGAAGTCATTGCTTCAAGAGCTAGTGAAATATTGGGCGGGGAACGTGGCGATTGGACAAAGGTCCATCCGAATGATGACGTCAATATGGCTCAATCGACGAATGATACGATCCACGTTGCCATCAATATTGCAGTTGCAGAAGAACTGCATCGCCAGTTATACCCAGCTCTTGAAAAAACGATTCAAGCATTGGAAGAGAAGGCGGAGGAATTCCAACCGTATATCAAATCCGGACGAACTCATTTGCAGGATGCAGTGCCGATGCGCTTGGGGCAATCGTTTGATGGATATGCGCAGAGCATAAAGAACGCTTATGACGCCGTAAAACTAGCCGAACCGTTTCTATACGAAATCGGTCTAGGCGGAAATGCTGTCGGTACTGGAATCAATTCACATCCTGAATATAGTGACAGGGCGATCATGGCTGTCGCAGAAAGTACAGGTTTGGGCTTCAAACAGCCGAAAAATCGATTCAGCTTCATGCAGAATACAGGTGCAGCGATTCGCGTCAGTCACGCCTTGAAGGAAATCGCCATCCACTTGATCAAAGTTTCAAGTGACCTCCGATTGTTAAGTTCAGGACCCAGAACTGGAATCGCCGAGTTGAACTTACCACCTGTACAACCCGGTTCATCAATCATGCCAGGGAAAGTGAACCCGGTCATTCCTGAAAACCTTTATATGATCTGTTCGCAAGTGATTGGTAATGATACGTGCGTTTCAACTGCAGGAATAGGCAGCCAGTTGGAAATCAATCCAATGATGCCGATCATCGGTTACAATGTCCTGCAATCGATCACCATTTTATCAACGGGGATGGATACATTCACCGAACGTTGCATTAATGGAATCGAGCCGAATGAAGACAGAATGAGCGAATTGATGGAAAATAGCCTAGCCTTGGCTACGGCACTTAATCCGAAGATCGGCTATGAGAAAGCTGCTGAAATAGCGAAAGAAAGCTTCCGAACTGGAAAAACGGTTCGAGAAATCATTCTTGAGAGAGGAATCATGTCTGAGAAAGAAGCAGCGGACCTTCTCGATCCAGAAAATCTAGTGTAATGATCATACCAGTAGGATAGAAAATTATATTGATATACACCCAGGGGCAGACATAAGTCTGTCTCTTTTTATTACTTCATTTGCGTAATTTCGATTTTATCGAGAAAAATAATCGATTCCCAGCTCTTATAAAATGGTCTTCTTTTCCCGGATTTTAAATTGAATAAATCTAATGCCAACCTGTTTTTTAAAAGAATTTTGATAAACTTGTATTTTCGACAAACTTTTTACAAATTATATGGGTAATATAAGTACAATTGGTAAAAAATAAAATTTTTGTCTGAAACACAGACGATTGTCACTCGTCTAATTTAAAGTATAGGATTAAAATGTTAAAGTGTGGGTATTTTTAGAAATATTATGAAGGAGGCAAGTCAGATGTGTGGATTTGTCGGTTATGTCTCTGACCAACCAAGAGATGTAGATGCATGCGAAATAAGACAACTAAAAGGGATGACTAACCTCATCACTCATCGAGGTCCGGACGATGAAGGGCTTTTTTATGATGATCATGTTCGGTTCGGTTTCCGAAGACTGAGTATTATAGATATAGAAAGCGGCCATCAGCCTTTATCATATGAGGATGAGCGGTATTGGATCATCTTCAACGGAGAGATTTACAACTATGTTGAACTACGTGATTCGTTGATTGAAGAAGGATACGAATTCCAAACCCAATCAGATACAGAAGTCATTTTGGCCAACTATGTATTTAAAGGTACTGAATCCATAAAAGATCTACGCGGCATGTTCAGTTTTCTGATCTGGGACAAAAAGAATAAAGAACTGTTCGGTGGGCGAGATCCATTCGGCATTAAGCCATTCTTTTACACTGAAAAGGGTGGACACCTTTTTTGTTCATCTGAAAAGAAAAGTTTATCAGCTTTACATGAACAAGAAGAAGTCAATTTAGAGTCACTTCACCACTATCTAACGTATCAATTCGTTCCTGAACCGGACACGATGTCGGTCGATATAAAAAAATTGATGCCCGGACATTACTTTAAGAAGAAACCTGGCGAAAAAATGGAGATCCATTCCTACTGGAAGCCGACATTCAATGTAAAACAGGCACCGATCGATCGTACCATAGAAGAAATTCGCAATGTGTTGAGAGATTCAGTCAAGGTACATATGCGTAGTGATGTACCCGTAGGCAGTTTCTTATCAGGTGGTATTGATTCAAGTGCGATTGTTGCATTAGCTCGGGAAATTAATCCAAAGATTAAGACCTTCACAGTCGGTTTTGAACGTACTGGATACAGTGAAATAGACGTTGCTGTATCGACTGCAGCCGCTTTGAATGTCGAGAACATCCATTATATCGTCAAACCTGAAGAATTCGTCAGTGAATTACCAAAAATAATCTGGCATATGGATGATCCAGTGGCAGATCCAGCAGCAGTACCCTTGTATTTCGTCTCTCGTGAAGCGAGCAAGCATGTGAAAGTCGTGCTGTCAGGCGAAGGTGCGGATGAATTATTCGGCGGCTATACGATCTATAACGAACCGAACTCTTTAAGAGGCTATCAAACCTTGCCATTGGGGCTACGCAAATGGTTGAAGAAACTTACAGATATCCTGCCTGAAGGGACGAAAGGAAAAAGCTTCATCGAACGCGGCAGCATGTCGATGGAAGAACGTTATATCGGGAATGCGAAAATGTTCACCGAGCTTGAAAAAGAGTACTTGCTTAAATCGTACAACAAAGAGTGGAATTATCAGAAAGTCACAGCAGCAATCTACGAAAATGCGAAAGCGTATCATGACATCCATAAGATGCAGTATGTGGATATGCATACATGGCTGAGAGGCGATATCCTTGTCAAAGCGGATAAAATGACAATGGCAAACTCCTTAGAGCTACGGGTGCCATTCCTGGATAAAGAAGTCTTTCGGGTGGCATCACAAATCGCGCCTACAGATTCTGTGACCAACGGAACGACGAAATACGCATTCCGTGAAGCGATGAAAGGTATTGTGCCAGAATCGGTCCTATATCGAAGGAAGCTAGGATTTCCTGTACCGATCCGTCATTGGCTGAAAAATGAACTCTATGACTGGGCAAGGACGCTGATCAAAGAAAGTAAAACGGAACAATATATTGATAAAAGAATCGTTTTGCGGCTCTTTGATGAACATCGCTCTGGAAAGCTGGACTATAGTCGTAAACTATGGACAGTCCTTATATTCATGGTCTGGCACCAGATATATGTCGAGAACCTTTATGACTTCCACGGACATGTGCTAGAAGATGAAATGTTCATGAGAAACGCAGCAACAAGCTGATAAGCTTTCAATGATATTGGGAAAATTGAGCAAAAAACCACTGTCATACCAGTGGTTTTTTGCTTTTAGAATCTTTTATCAGTTTTTGTATTAACCGGGGTTGTATGTTATACTGTTAAAGTTAAAAAATTTGTAGGAGTTGTTACTTGTATGAAATACGAAGTTGGAAGCATAGTAGAGGGGAAAGTCACTGGGATCAAGCCGTTCGGTGCGTTTGTTGCCCTAGATGACCAGCATCAAGGACTCGTTCATATTTCTGAGGTTTCTCACGATTACGTGAAAGATATAAATGATCACCTTTCTGTCGGAGATGCAGTGGAAGTGAAAGTTATGAACGTAGAAGAAAATAGCGGAAAGATCTCCCTCTCCATCCGCAAAACACAAGCTGCACCTGAGCCTAAGCAGCAACAGCGCCCACGCCGTAATAAGCGCCCGGCTCAAAACGATAGCGCTCAAGGGTTCAACACTCTTGAAGATAAACTTAAGGTTTGGTTAAAAGAATCCAACGACCGCCAAGCGCAATTAAATAAGCGTTTGAAAAAATAAGCAAAAAAGCAGCTAACGGAATGTTAGTTGCTTTTTTAGTACTTTTCTTTACGTCATTTCAGTTCTGTTTTCACGTTCAAACTCTTCAGAAGGTCTGAACAACAAAGTCAGGCAATACAGTCCACTGAGACCGACTAATCCATATACGATCCGTGAAAGGACAGAGTCTTGTCCACCGAATATCGCTGCCACTAAATCAAATTGGAAAAAGCCGATAAGTCCCCAGTTGATGGCACCAATAATCACTAAAGCTAACGCTGTACGTTGAAGTCCATTCATAATGCGTTATACCTCCTTCAATGTGGAAGAATTTACTTCTTTCTTATTTTGGAAAATAAAGCCTTCCTTTATACATAAATTTTGTCAAGAGGATAAAAACAGATTACTTTACTTGTAGAGAAAAATTTCGAGATAATATAAAGGGACTTTGTAGAATGCTGTTTTCGTACAAGAAAGGAAATATACTCGCTTTTCTCGCAGGAGTATCAAAAATTTCGTTTAAAATCAACAAAGGCTGTTAACAGAGCCATTAAATTAAGAGGTTGACGAAAAATTGTAAGGCTAGTATATTTCCACCATAATTTTGACAGGATTATGGAAGTAAGAAAAACCGTTAAAAAAAGCCTGAAAATAATAAAAGAGGAGGAGTAGAATGGAATCCTTTGAATTCAGAAACCCGACCAAGTTGATTTTTGGAAAAGGGCAGATTGATGCTCTGGAAAGTGAAATACCCCAATACGGTAAAAATGTACTGGTGGTTTATGGCGGCGGAAGCATCAAACGGAATGGGTTATACGACCTGGTGATGGAACGTCTATCAGCAATAGATGCAAAGGTGACGGAATTATCCGGAGTTGAGCCGAATCCAAGGTTGACAACAGTACGAAAAGGAATCGAGATTGTCCGTGAAAATAATGTTGACTTCCTACTCGCAGTCGGTGGGGGAAGTGTCATTGACTGTACGAAAGCAATTGCCGGTGGAGCGAAGTACGATGGCGATGTATGGGAGATGATCTCCAACCGAGTTCGGGTGGAAGAAACCCTTCCATTCGGTACAGTATTGACACTAGCCGCAACAGGTTCAGAAATGAATTCTGGCGCTGTCATCACCAATTGGGAAACGAATGAGAAATATGGGTGGGGCAGCCCGGCGAACTTCCCGAAGTTTTCAATTCTCGATCCAGTGAATACAATCACTGTACCGCGTGACCAAACGGTTTACGGCATAGTTGACATGATGTCGCATGTGCTCGAGTCCTATTTTCATCCTGCTACAAACACGAAGCTGCAAGAACGTATGGCAGAAGCGATTCTTCTTACTGTCATTGAAACCGCACCAAAGCTGCTCGAAAACCTTGAAAGCTACGAACATCGTGAGACGATACTTTACAGCGGTACGATGGCATTGAACGGAATTTTACAAATGGGTGCACGTGGTGACTGGGCGACACACAATATTGAACACGCTGTTTCGGCAGTCTATGATATTCCGCATGCAGGGGGACTCGCAATATTGTTCCCGAATTGGATGAAACACAATATCGAAGAGGCAGAGCGTAAGCTGAAACAATTGGCTGTACGTGTCTTTGCTGTCGATCCATCTAGTAAAACCGATCGTGAACTGGCACTGGTTGCGATTGATGAAATCCAAACATTCTGGATATCACTCGGTGCACCTAGCCGACTAGCGGATTATGACATCGATGGTTCCAAGCTTGATCTGATGGCAGAACGTGCAATGGCACGCGGTGAGTTCGGCAACTTCCAGACCCTGAATAAGCCAGACGTAGAAAAGATTTTAGAAATGTCAATGTAAATTGTAGAAAAGGGAGAAACCGATCGGATCTCCCTTTTCCTTTTCTATTGATATAAAACAACAATAACGGTCACTAACCTTTATGTTAAAAAGAAAGCGTTTTACCATGGGTAATGAAGGGAAAGTGAAATTTGATCAAATTTAGGGATTAGGAGGGAATACGATGCAACAATCATTGTTACGAAATGTTTGGTCAACATTGTGGGATTGGCACCATCAAGCGAAGGATTTGTTGAAGCTATCATCCACACAAAACGGCTCATCTACGACACAATCGAACTCGAAAAACACTAGTGCAAATTCATCCGGCCCTGGACCTGCGTATGGAAGGCGCAAAGGAATTGGACTTATTTTAGGACCATTGCTTTTTATCGCCACCCTTTTATTCTTCAAACCGGAAGGACTTTCCTCTGAGGGCTTGGCAGTTCTGGCAAGTACACTTTGGATTGCAACCTGGTGGATCACTGAAGCGATACCAATTCCAGCTACTTCCTTACTGCCGTTGATTTTATTCCCCTTGACTGGCGGGTTGAGCGGAGATATCACCGCCTCATCTTATGGCGATAATACGATTTTCCTATTCTTAGGCGGTTTCTTGATTGCTTTGGCAATGCAAAAGTGGAACCTTCATAAACGAATCGCGCTTTTCATCATATCCGCAATCGGTACAAGTACAGAACGAATCATCCTCGGTTTCATGGTGGCAACGGGTTTCCTTTCGATGTGGATTTCGAACACAGCCACAGCGATGATGATGGTACCGATCGGCATGGCTGTCATCTATCAGGTTTCTGAACAATTGAAAAAAGAAGGGCATGTCGACACTGATGTGAAGAATTTCAATTTCGGTAAGGCGATCATGCTTGGAATTGCCTATTCTGCATCAATCGGAGGATTAGGAACGTTGATCGGGACACCTCCGAATACGATTTTTGCTGGAGTTGTAAAAAACTCATTCGGCATTGAAATTTCTTTTGCTGGGTGGATGCTGTTCGGTGTACCGATCGTGATTATCCTGATGGCAATTACGTGGTACTATCTGGTCAAGTTCGCATTTCCAATGAAAATTCGTGAGCTTCCTGGCGGTAAAGAAGTCATCAATAACGAAAAGAAGGCACTTGGCTTTATGGGACCTGAAGAGAAAGTCATATTGACTGTTTTTACATTGACTGCACTTGCCTGGATTTCAAGGTCGTTTATCTTGGTTGATTTAAATGAAAACATCAACGATACGATCATCGCAATGACAGCAGCTATTCTATTATTCATGATTCCTTCTGCAACAAAGAGGGGAGAATTCCTATTAGATTGGGAAACGGCAAAAGGTGTACCTTGGGGCATCCTCCTACTATTTGGTGGTGGACTTGCGATTGCCGCTGGATTCCAGGAGTCAGGCCTTGCTGAATGGTTCGGTACCCAATTGGCGGTATTAGAAGGTGTCAATCTGATCTTAATCATCGTAATCGTGACTGCTATGGTTATCTTCTTGACAGAAATCACGTCGAACACAGCAACAGCTACAATGATGTTCCCGATCATGGCTTCACTGGCTGGAGCAATTTCTGTACATCCATATACCTTGATGATTGGTGCAGGTTTAGCAGCCAGCTGTGCGTTCATGCTGCCGGTTGCGACTCCCCCAAACGCGGTCGTGTTCGGTTCCGGATATCTGCGGATTCCAGACATGGCGCGAGCAGGATTGTGGCTCAACATCATCTCAGTTGTTATCATTACAATAGCGATATATTTGTATTTACCAGTGGTTTGGGGCATCGACATCACAAGCTTCCCAGACTCGCTTAGACAATAACCGGTTTGAAAGGCGAAAGGAAAGGCACCTAACGCCTTTCTTCTTTTTTATTTTCTTTCTTAAAATTGCTGCGAAATCCACTCTCTTCCTTATGGGGAACGTGCATGTCCAAAGTAGGGCAACATTCAGGCAGTAGAGGGAAAAATAAGTGATTTTCTGTCCGACGTTGGACGATGTTCGGACAGGAGCAGGAGAAAAAAGCGAAGTTCTGTCCGAATACAAGTTTAATTGGGACAGGATCCAAGGGAAAAAGCGAAAAGTTGTCCCAATCCAAGTCTTATTAGGACAGGAGAAGGGGAGAAGAGACAACCACTGTCCGAATCCTTTATCTATTCAGCGATCTTACCTAAGGATCACCGTTAAAACACCCGAACTCGAATAACAAGAGGATGGATACGATGGATCAACATGAAAAAGGACTGCCTTATACGAAACAAAATCCAAAATTCTGGCGCATTATCCTTGCGCTTGCTGTTGCGTCTTTGCTTATTTTTTCGACGTTGTATGTTTTCCAGCCTTTACTGCCTGTTTTCGTAAAAGAATTCGATATCACACCGACGTTCTCCAGTCTGTTGGTTTCGTCTTCGGTCATCACGATGATCATCGGACTGTTTGTGCTTGGATTTCTGGCTGATCGGTATGGACGTCGCACAATCATGAATATCTCGCTCATCGTAACCGTCGCGACGTTATTTGCGATGCCATTTGCAACGGAATTCTACCTCATCATCGCATTACGGTTTTTACAAGGATTCTTCATCGCCGGAATTCCAGCAGCTGCAATGGGTTACCTGGGGGACGAAATTGATAGGCGCCACTTGAGCCTCGCCATGACTTTTTATATTGCGAGTAACGCATTAGGAGGTATGGGCGGAAGAGTCTTCGCTGGTTATTTCACAGACGTGTTCAGTTGGCAGACTACCCTTCTGAGCTTATCGGGATTTGGGGTAATTGTCATCCTGCTCTTCCTCTTTTTACTACCTGAAGAACGGCTTTTCGAGCAGAAACCGGCTTCGATCAGCTCCGATCTGCGAGGAATGTTCGTTCATTTGACCGATATGCGGCTCATTCCTCTATTCGTGATGGGGCTTCTTCTGCAGACGATGTTCACCGCGGTCTGGACGTATTTGCCGTTTTATCTACATGGAGAACCCTTCAATTGGACGCTAAAACTGATTTCATTCACGTATTTCGCTTATGCTTTAGGTGTCATCGCTCCTCCATTAGCAGGTCGGATCTCCGCTAGAATCGGACTTTCGAGCGTGTTATTCGGTGGGCTAAGTTTACTAGCCATCGGGATATGGTTGACTGCTATCCAATATGCTCCTTTCATTTTAATTGGACTCGGCATGATCTGTACTGGATTTTTCATTGCGCATTCGATGGCAGCTGCCCTTGTCAGCCGAACTGCGACACATCATAAAAGCGGTGCATCGAGCTTTTATCTGATCAATTACTACGTCGGGGTCGCAATCGGGAGTACTGCCGTAGGGAAACTATGGGATCATTTTGCCTGGATCGGGATCACCAGCACCAGTTTTTTATTATTAATCGTGGCCCTTTTCCTGCCAAAACTCAAACATCTGAAATAATTCGTACTGTAATCGTTTACATTAAAGCTAGTGGTTGCGTTCAATTTTTTAATCCGATAAAGTGATAATGAAGGACGTAATAGAAGACGGAGGGATACCATGACATCTACAATTCGTTTTGATTATACAAAAGCTTTGTCATTCATCGGTCAACATGAAATTGACCATCTTACAGATCAAGTGAAAACCGCTCATGAAGCGTTACATAACGGGACTGGAGCCGGAAACGATTTTCTCGGTTGGGTCGATCTTCCCGAAAATTACGACCGCGAAGAGTTTTCACGTATCCAAAAAGCGGCTGAAAAGATCAAGTCTGACTCAGAAGTGCTTCTTGTTATCGGAATCGGCGGGTCCTACCTTGGCGCAAGAGCCGCTATCGAGATGCTGAACCATTCATTTTACAACATGCTGAACAAGGAAAAGCGTAATACACCGCAAGTCATTTTTGTCGGGCATCACATCAGCTCTACGTATGTACAAGATCTTTTTGATGTGCTTGAAGACAAGGACGTCTCGATCAATGTCATCTCGAAGTCCGGTACGACGACAGAACCAGCAATCGCTTTCCGTATTTTCCGTAGCTTTTTAGAAGAGAAGTACGGAAAAGAAGAAGCTCGTAAACGTATTTATGCAACGACCGATCGTGAAAAAGGAGCCTTAAAAACGCTTGCAGATCAGGAAGGCTACGAAACCTTCATCATTCCTGACGATGTTGGAGGGCGTTACTCCGTCTTGACGGCAGTTGGACTTCTTCCGATCGCAGCTACTGGTGTCGATATCGAAGCGATGATGAAAGGTGCAGCGGATGCACGGAATGTGTATAACAACCCGAACCTCGCAGAAAACGAAGCTTATCAATATGCGGCAGTGCGAAATGTTTTATACAACAAAGGGAAGACCACCGAATTAATGGTCAATTACGAGCCTGCGCTTCATTATGTCGCAGAGTGGTGGAAGCAGCTTTACGGTGAAAGTGAAGGGAAAGACTATAAAGGGATTTTCCCAGCAGCAGCAGACTTTTCAACGGATCTTCATTCACTAGGCCAATATGTACAGGAAGGACGCCGCGATATTTTCGAAACGATCCTGAACGTTGAAATACCTAAAACAGAAGTTACGATTGAAGAGGACGAAGGAAATCTTGACAAACTGAACTACCTTGCAGGTAAAACGATGGATTTCGTCAACACGAAAGCATACGAAGGCACATTGCTAGCGCATACTGATGGCGGTGTTCCAAATCTTGTCCTGAACATTCCGGAATTAAACGCTTATAACTTTGGTTACCTAGTGTATTTCCTTGAAAAAGCATGTGCGATCAGCGGTTACCTCCTAGGAGTGAATCCGTTCGATCAACCGGGCGTCGAAGCATACAAGAAAAACATGTTCGCATTACTAGGAAAACCAGGATTTGAAGACTTGAAAGAAGAATTAGAAGGTCGATTGGAATAAAATCTATAAGAGGGAGGCTGGCTTTTAACAAAGTCAGCTTCTTTTTTAAAGATTCTGTTCGTTTATATTGTTGATTTCTACGAAATTCTCTCCCTTTCCGCAGGCGTGTCACGAGCCTCCTCGCAGTTCCTCGCTGCGGGGTCTCGCCTGGACCACTTTTCCCGCAGGAGTGTCGCGAATTTCGCC
Source organism: Alkalihalobacillus sp. TS-13 (assembly GCF_019720915.1). Taxonomy (GTDB): domain Bacteria; phylum Bacillota; class Bacilli; order Bacillales; family Fictibacillaceae; genus Pseudalkalibacillus. Next base: position 2,412,994 of record NZ_JAHKSI010000001.1, on the reverse strand, counting down.
TAAAACAACCAAAGTCCTTAAACAGAACCTAAAGAATATTTGACTGTGGTTAGTGAAATCCAAAAATCCGTTTGTTGATCGGATTCGTCCCGTTAAGGACTCAGATATAAGAAAGTTTAAAACTATACTGCAATCATTTTATAGGTGTAAGTTAGTGGCTTGTATTTATTTTCCTATTTTTTGTGTATAATGTTCATAGGAACAATCGTATAGGCAGGGTGGACGGTCAGATATCCCCTGGGAAAGGGGGTGGTGGCCGTGAATCACAGTAATTTTGACATAGCTACAGCTACGTTTATGATTCTGCTGATAACACTGGTGATTACTTTAATCGAACGAAAAAAGTAATCCACCCTGCCGGCAAGCTTGTGTGGATTACTTTCCCTGAGTCTTGACCGTCCTCTAACGGTCTATACGGTTGTTCCGCCCAGCTAATTATACTATAGCTGGTTTTTAGATTATGCCTTTTCTAATTATATTATAACCAAATCTACACTAAAAAACAAAATAATTAAAAAATGAATTTTAAGCAACCAACCCGCAACCTTGGATAATCTAAGGTGCTTTTTTATTTCTAAAAACAAATTATTGGCTATGTTATACCTTATTGTGATTTTTGCGAAATTCACTCCCTTTCAGCGAGCGAACGAAAAGCGGAAGCGACCCGATTAGTCACGAAGGTCACTGAAAAATTGACGAGGGGGCTCGAACCAAACAAAGACTTGGTTCTGCGTGGGCTAACTCATAAGGATGTCAATCAATGTGTTGCCGCCGCAGGAAGTTTGAAGTGATCCAAGTAACTGGTCGCTGAGCTAGACATCACTTCCAAGCATTAGCCCTAGATCCCCTAGCCTCCTCACTTGAACAGGATCTCAACACAAAAATGAAATCATTTTCGTGTCTGCGATGAGAATTCTTCATACTTCGTTTTAACATAGCTAATTAAGTTAGGAAAAAACATATCGCACTGCAGATCCTGCCATATTTTTAATGAAAATGAAGGAGAGTGGTTACGATAAAGGTATAGGTTTTCTGAAGGGAGAAACGACAATGATCGAAATCAAATCGAAATTAGATGGTGAGCAGTTTGAACTGAATGAACTTGAATATACGTTGAAACCCTTAGGGTATGAAATCGGCGGCGGTTGGGATTACGACCACGGCGCATTCGATTACAAGCTCGACGATGAACAAGGCTATATGTATCTCCGAATTCCGTTCCAGGCGATTAAGGGAGAACTCGATCGCAACGGATGCATCATAAGTGTCGGAACGCCTTATCTTCTGCACCATGTCTATCAACGAGGTCTGGATGACAACATAAGTGCTGGGAATGCCAATGCAACGCTCAACCAATTCTCTGAACCCCAAGATCCAGACGGTTCTATTGACGAAAAATGGATCGAGGTTGGCGAAAAAATGGTCCGGGATCTAGAAGAACAGCTTCTTCGTTAACCAAGGTTTTCGAAAAAGGCTAAACTCACAATATTCGATGTGTGGATGATATGATCGGCACCTGCTCGTTTCGCATTCTCATATTGTGTAGGCGTCAAAATCTCTACAATCGTTTGTGCTTCTGGGCAGATTCCTTTTACAGCGAGCAGCGTTAAAATGGCATCCATATCGGACTGTTCTTCACTGACTTGATTATTGGCAGTCACTATCACTTTTTCAGCTTCTGCCACATTTGCTTTTTGCAGAGTCAGATCTTCATAAGGCTTTCCATGGATAAAATGGATATTGCCATACTGATACGGATTCTGTGGAAGCGTCCGGTCGATGAGGACAATCTTTTCTTCCGGGTCCCGATTATGAATCTGTTCGATCAAATCCTTCGCTCGCTCATTCCAACCAACGATTACGATATGACTGCTCTTTTCGTAAGCGACATCCCCCTTAAGAAGCCCGGATTGGCGCTTGATGGTAGCACCAGCAACTTGAGCAAAAAAATAAGTGAAAAAGGTTGTGCCAATTAAAATCAAGAATATCGTCATCATTTTTCCAAAAATCGATCTCGGTACAAGGTCACCGTAACCAACCGTTGCTGCAGTCACGATCGCCCAATAAATGCCGTCAAAAACGGTCAGAAAATTGGTCGGTTCTAGGATACGGATTGTAATGCCGAAAATAGTCAGTACGAAAAAAACGATGATCAATAACCGTGCGATCGGCGGAAGACGTAGATATTGCAATGTGATCGATTTCATTCCATTCACCTATGGTCAAGTAGTGTCATTATCAGCAGTATAACCATATCTTAATTGTTAGAAACTTATAGAAAGGAGGTATGATGATGAAGCGGAGACCTTTTGGGGTTTATTTAGTTAACTTGTTCATGGGTATTATTGAAGCACTTATTTTATTACGTATTGTTCTAAAGCTTTTCGGTGCCAATCCATATACACCCTTTGTCCAATGGGTTTACAATTTGACTATCCCGTTATTATCACCTTTTCAGAATATCTTTCCGACACCAGTCATCCAGGGACGTTATGAGCTTGAATTGACGAGTATTTTTGCGTTGATCGTCTATGCGTTCTTATCGTATTTCCTCGTCCAATTCATCTTGATGCTCAATTCAGGGAACAGCGATCGAAGGCGATAGATAATACGGATTTCTTTATAAAAGTTGCAGCTCCACCTACAATGGAAGAAAAGAAGGATGGGGCGGATTGTCATGATAGAATTGATTGTAAATGCAGATGACTTCGGCTATTCGAGAGGTGTCAACTATGGTATCATCGATGCTTATAAATATGGCATCGTAAATTCAACAACGATGCTTGTGAACATGCTGGGAACCGAGCATGCAGTTGAATTAGCGAAAAACAACCCCGGCTTTCGGGTTGGTATCCATTTGACGCTGACATGTGGAAAAGCAGTAGCTAAGGATGTACCTTCAGTATCGAATGGCGACGGCCAATTGATCATGACGAGAAATCTTGATCAGGACCTATCCTCTAAGTTGGAAGATATCGAAAAAGAATGGAAAGCACAGATCGAGCAGTTCTATAGTCTAGGTTTGGAACCCACACACTTTGACAGTCATCACCACATGCACAAACACCCCCAACTGCTTCCAATTGTTAAACGACTATCCAATAAATATAACTTACCAGTACGGAATGTTTTTAGTGAAAAGGTCCACGGTTTGAAACTGTTGACCGATGTTTTCCTCAGTGACTTTACCCGGGAAAATGTTTCAGGATCCTATTTTTCTACTTTACACGAAAGGATAAAAGACGTTTCCAGTGTCGAAGTCATGTGCCACCCTGGATATATCGACCAAGAACTGATAAAGGGTTCCTCCTATTGTGAAAAGAGAACAGAAGAATTGGAGATCTTGATCAATACAAAGTTAAGCAAGCGATTTGTTTTATCATAAAAACGGTTGTAAGGTGCTCAGCGGGGGCATCTTTAGTACACGAAAAACGGTTTTTACGACACTGATTTGTTTCACTCCCGAGGCTTTGTGGTAACGAATTAAAAACAAGCATTTGGAGGGAACGGAATATGAAGCATACTGCAGGAAAGGCAGCAGCTGAAGTTCTTGAACATTGGGATATCAATCATATTTATGGATTACCAGGTGATTCGATCAACAACTTTGTTGAACATCTCAGAAAAGAAAAAGAAAGTATCGAATTTATACAAGTACGACATGAGGAAGTAGGTGCGTTAGCTGCTTCTTCTTATTCGAAGTTAACAGGTAAGATCGGAGTCTGTCTCTCGATCGGGGGTCCGGGTGCGATCCATCTACTCAATGGTTTATATGATGCCAAAGCAGACAGTGCGCCTGTATTGGTTCTGGCTGGACAAGTCCCTACAGATAAAGTAGGTCATGATGCTTTTCAGGAAGTTGATCTTGAGAAAATGTTCGAAAATGTGTCAGTGTTCAGCCAAAGGGTCTCATCTCCAGAATCCTTTCCTTCATTGCTCGACCAAGCCATACGTAATGCTTATGCCGAAAAAGGAGTATCAGTCTTGATCATTCCTGACGATATTCCAATGAAAAAGATCGAAGGTTATACGCCGAACTTGTCAGCGATACCATCTTTTTCTAAGCAGATTCCAGCTGCTGATGACTTGGATGCTGGCTTGAAAGACATAAAAAAATCGAAAAAGCCAGTCATCCTCGCGGGCATGGGAACGAAATCGGTCAAGGAAAAATTGGTAAGGTTTGCAGAAAAAATTGCCGCACCAATCATTTTCACTTTGCCCGCAAAAGGAACTCTACCTGACAAACATCCATACAACCTTGGCCAGCTCGGACAGATCGGAACCAAACCAGCTTACGAGGCTATGGAAGAAACCGATCTGCTTATCATGATCGGCACTTCTTTTCCTTACAGGGATTTTCTACCCGATAATGCCCCCGCTGTGCAGATCGATCTTGATCCTAGTCAGATAGGCAAACGATATCCAGTGACGGTCGGCATTGTAGGAGACGCAGCCATTGTTCTCCAGAAATGGAACGATCAACTGCAAATGACAGAAGAGAGATCCTTTTTGAAAGAATGTCAAGAAAATATGGCGAATTGGTGGAGACATATCGAAAAGGAAGAAAATCACGTATCGTCTCCAATCAAGCCGCAAGAAGTCATCCCTAAGTTACAAGAAATCGTTGAAGATGATGCAATCGTATCCGTAGACGTTGGAAATGTCACAGTGTGGATGGCCAGACATTTCCAGATCACCCGTCAAAAATTCCTTATCTCAAGCTGGATGGCGACGATGGGTTGTGGACTACCAGGTGCGATTGCCGGCAGTCTTGCTTATCCTGAACGGCAAGTGATAACCGTTTGTGGCGACGGAGGGTTCTCGATGGTCATGCATGATTTTGTCACAGCTGTCAAATACGAAATGCCGATCATTGTGGTGATCATGAATAACCAAAAGATCGGGATGATCAAATACGAACAGGAAGAGCAAGGTCATCTGGAATATGGAACAGACTTAAAAAATATAGACTTTGCAGCATTTGCAAGATCATGCGGAGGTGAAGGATACACGGTGATGAACCATCGAGAGTTGAGCGCTACCTTTAAAAAAGCTGCCCAAGCCAATAAGCCCGTCATCGTCGATGTAGTAATCGAGGATCAGCCACCTTTACCGGGTAAGATCACATATGGACAGGCTGCAGGTTACTCGAAGCATGTCATGAAAAAATTCTTCAAAGAACATGAAGTAGATATGCCTCCACTAAAAAAGGCACTGAAGCGCATTTTTTAAAGTCTCACTCATCACCCCGACAAAAGGAAAAGATAGCTGGTGAAGGACTTTGGGTTGTTCTTTCCAATGGTATGATTTAGGGAGGTGGTTTTCAAATGGATCTGAATATCCTCATCCTCGTAATCCTTATCGTGATTATCTTGTTCTTTTTTGCTGCTCCATGTTCGCTTATCCTGTATTTGTGGTGGACCGATCAGAAGCAGAAGGAACATGCTGTGTTACGGAACTTTCCTATTCTCGGCAAGATGAGGTATATATTAGAAAAGATGGGTCCCGAGCTCAGACAATATTTATTTCTGAATGATAATGAAGGGATGCCTTTCTCTAGAAGGGAATTCAAGAATACAGTAATAGCCGGGAAATACAAATTCCGGATGCTCGGTTTCGGTTCAGAACGCGACTTTACAAAAGAAGGTTTTTATATCAGGAATACCATGTTTCCTAAACAGAGGAATGAACTGAGGACAGATAATGACGATAAGGTGAAAACGAAAATCTATCAGATTGATAAGGATAATTTGTTTTTACGTAAAGAATATAGGGAAGATATCAAGGCTGCCCCCTTTTTATTGGACGAAGAGGATTCTCCTGTCATCGGTGAAAGGACATCCCGGAACCCTTTTAAAGTAAGAGGTCTGGTAGGCCAGTCCGCCATGAGCTTCGGATCGCTCGGTGATCGGGCTCTTACTGCTTTATCCATAGGCTTGTCCCGAGCCAAAGGTACATGGATGAACACCGGGGAAGGAGGACTTTCTGAATATCATTTGAAAGGCGGCGTCGATATCATTTGCCAAATAGGTCCCGGACTCTTTGGGGTACGTACCAAAGATGGAAAGTTTTCCTGGGAAGAATTCAAAAAGAAGAGTGACCTTAAAGAGGTGAAAGCATTTGAACTGAAACTGGCCCAGGGCGGAAAAACACGAGGGGGACATGTGGATGGTTCCAAGGTGACTCCTGAAATTGCTGAAATCCGCAATGTAGAACCTTGGCAATCCATTGACAGCCCTAACCGCTTTAAAGAATTCGGGAATAACAAGGAAATGCTAGACTTCATAAACGAATTGAGGGATGTAGGTGGTAAACCAGTAGGCATCAAAATGGTAGTGGGAAATACGGATGACTTTGAGCGTCTGGTCGCATATATGGCCGAAACGGGGAAACACCCTGACTTCATCACGGTTGATGGAGGCGAGGGCGGAACAGGGGCATCCTACCAAGAACTTGCTGATTCGACCGGTATTCCGATAAAAACAGCTCTCCCCTTCGTTCACGATACATTAGAAAGATACGGTATCCGTGCTAAAGTGAAGATTTTTGCATCTGGTAAGCTTCTAACCCCTGACAAAGTGGCTATAGCGTTAAGTTTAGGTGCTGATTTTGTCAATATCGCCAGAGGACTAATGTTTTCCGTTGGATGTATCCAAGCACAAGTATGTCACACGAATAACTGTCCAGTTGGTGTCGCCACCACAGACCCGAAGCTTCAAGAAGCATTGATCATAGAAGAGAAGTCATATAGGGTATGTAACTACATTTTATCCTTACGGGAGGGGCTCTTCCATTTGGCAGCTTCTTGTGGTATTGACACACCGACTAAGTTTACAAGGAATCACATTGTTTACAAGAATCAAAATGGACGGATGATCTCCATGGATGATACGGAATTTATCGACCAGCGTCTACAGACCACCAATACCATGCGTTGACATGAATTGTCGATCTTCTTGCAACAAAGATCGACCCTCTCCTTTTACCTTTTTACGAAAAATAACCATTCAATTGACGAATTTTCTGGAACAAAGTACAATACAATATGTGAACAACTTTTGGATATATTAACAATACATTACCCAGTAATATACAATGGGGCATTAGCTCAGCTGGGAGAGCGCTTCGCTGGCAGCGAAGAGGTCAGCGGTTCGAGCCCGCTATGCTCCACCAATAAAAATTAATGAAGATGTTTATAAGTAGTCGCTCCCGTTTTGGAAGCGGCTTTTTAGTATATTCATTTTATTGATGACCAGGAAATCTACTAGATTTACTCTTACTCCACTTGTTTTTTACAATTGTTTGCGGTAACTGCCAGGGGTTTTACCTGTCATTTTTTTAAAAGCTTTAGAGAAATGCTGTGCATCGGCAAATCCACAGAACTCGGCAATCTGATGAAGCTTTAACGGGCTGTTTAGCAGCAGTTCTTCAGCATGTTCAATCCTTAATTGGAGTAAATACTGATAAGGAGATTTTCCGAAATGTTCTCGAAAAAGAGTCGAAAAACGTGAAGGAGATAACCTGGCTCGTTTGGCCATGTCCCCAATGGTAATATTTTCAGACAAACGAAAGGAGAAATAGGAAGTGATCCAATTAAAATCTTCTGGTGCTACATGGCCAGGGGGTCTATATTTTCCGTATTGCTTCATAATGGAATGGATCAATTCACTTCCTAAATTTTGCGCTTCAATTAATCCCAGTGTATCACCGGATTGCCAAAGCCCAATCATTTTCAGGAAGGAGTCTCGAAATTGAATAGGCTGTTCCGGTTTAAAATGTACTGGGATCTGTAATTCAGCAAAATCATTCAGTTTCGGCTGCATGAAAGGTTCAAACTCCGAAATGTTCGTCTGTCCTGCTTTTGTCGGAAAGCTTTGTTCTCTATGTTGATTATAAAAAAAGTCCAAATGAGCAAACGGCGTAATCGTTTTTGTCGTTCCTTTCAGCGTAACCAATTCATTGGGCTGGACTAAACAAAAATTTCCTTCTGACAAGAAATAATCCTTCCCCTCCACATTAAATACACATTTACCTTCTTGGATATATACCAGCAAATAATCGAGGAGTCTTCTTTCAAGCATCGACCAAGGCTTTCTTACTGCATAATCAGCTTCTCTGATAAAAGGAACAATCGGATGTTTAGCGATAAATTGATGTAAAGGCTGTCTCACAAGCACACCTCTTAATTAGGAGATATAGTCGTTTTAGACAATGATTATAGCATGATTTGATAATGTAACCTATAAGATTTTTGTATAAAATTAGAAAAGGTTAAACAATTATGGGAGTGATGTAAAAGTGGGGACAGTGATAATTGACAATAGAGGGATACCGCCGTTGGCAGGTATTTGCAGTTATGGATCAGCTTTGAAAGAAGGATATAGTGTAGGACGTAATGTAGATTTGCTGAGACGTTATAACTATGTGAAGAAAACCGTGCATCAAGTTTACAATGCACACCTCGCAAGGACACCTGAATGGGAAGTGAAATGCGCCTTCAGTTACCACTTGTGGTTAGAGGCCGAACATTGCGCAGATATTCGTAAGAGAGTTTCTGAAATGAGAGAGCCTCCTCTCAAATTAGATGAAATTCCTGACCAAAAATTAAAAAAATTGCTTGATGAGGTTATACGAGCGGAAGATACATTGGAATTATTAGTTAGCATCTATCAAGTTATTAAACCAGAAATCATAAAGGCGATGAAAAAGCACCTTGATGAGTCGAATCCGATGGCTGATCAACCTACATATCGTCTTTTAAAGATCATCTTGATGGAAGAAGAGGAAATGCTCAAATGGGGAGAAACAGCCATATCCGCTTTAATTCAGGATGAAGAACAAGAAGCAAGGGCGAAAAGCTGGGTAAAACACTTAACAGCATTTCTTCAATTCGCAGGCGGTATTACAGGAGAAACACCCGACGAAACAGTAGATCTTCCGGATCCGAGGGCTGACGGTAAGGAGTATGAAATGGATGCGGTACCACAACGGGATGGACGCTTTACAGACAACTTTAATCAATCTGCTTTAATTGATGACTATTTTCAGGATTCATCAAGAAGCTTGGATGAAAGAACGTATGCGTTATTATACAAACGTTTACGTGAAATGGATGTTCCAGAATGGATGGCGCCAATCATTTTCAAAACAAAGGATCAGTCTTGGGATTATTACGTGGATATGAGCAGACAATTATGGGATGAAGCAAGACATGCAATGTTAGGGGAAATTGGACTATATCAAGCAGGTGTTCCTTTCTATAAGTACCCTGTTGATCTTAAATCATCGATGTCGCTTAATATACATTTTGATCCCCTTGAGGCGCATTTGATACTTTGGGCGATCGAGCAAGGATTGATGCCTAAAAAAACCGGAAAGCAGTGGGAATGGGAAATCGCCACCCAATCTGAAAACAAACTGGCAGCTATAATCCAGGATTATGACTGGGCTGATGAAGTGCTCCATACTCAAATCGGAAGAAAGTGGCTGGTTCCCCAATATGGTGGATTAGAGAAAGCGAAGGCGGAAATCGGACCCTCCATGAGAAAATGGGGGGAAACTCAGAAAAAATATCGTAATATGTCCAAGCAAGAAGAATGGTGGACGAAGTTTATGGAAGAGGTACAGCGTAACAAAGCGTTAAATCGATAGTTAGAAGATGAAAGCAGTGGGGCAGTCCTTAAAACAATAGTGTCAGACACCATAACACAACATTTTGTATCATTCTCAAAATGTTGTTAAAAACAGTGAAAGCCAGATGGTCTATGGCTCACATAACACATTAGGTCTGAGTGCGAATCTGCATGTTGAACTTATATTTACCGTTCGTTTCGACATTCATTTCTTTAATTACAAGTCTATTTCGGTGGTGTCTTTATGGATTATAGTCTTATGCAAACGGGGCAGAAAACAATGACCTATGAATGGGCTGGATTAATAGGTGATAGTTTTGACCTTATACCTGTGTACCCATGGATTCCGTTCGCACCAATCTTATTCTTTGCACTAACCTGTATATCACAGTTAATTGTTATTAGGTTTCGTGAGACTTTATTAGATAAATCTACTCCATTTAAACGAAGCATTAGGAGTATAGAACAAAATGAGAAACCGAGAAGAATTGAAAAAGAATCTTTTCATGCACTATAACGGGAGTTTGGGAGATATTGCAGGGGGAGATTTTTTCACTGCACCTCCTTTGCTTTCATCGGACGATTCATTAGCCTTCATCACCTTCAATATAGTTGTGAAGGAGTGAGGAAACTGTTTGATCTCCGGATATTTAAAAAAGGGACAGAACCACATTGGTTTCTGTCCCTGAATTATTCTACATTGCTGCTTCGACGTTCTGTTTTTGTTTTTGTGATTTTTTCATGAAGATGAAGACCGTCACCGATAAGAGGGCAAAGAGGATCAGATAAGCCAGCAGGATTGACATATTTGTCACCGCTGCTCCCCAATCACCCAATGTAATGACCGATTTGAATCCTTCAATTGAGTAGGTGAAAGGTAAGAATTCGCTCAAGGCTCGCAGGTTTTCCGGCAGCATTTCTCTCGGCAGATTCGCTCCTGTGATCGAAAGTTGCAGGATCACGAATGCGAGAGCGATAAATCGTCCGATGTTCCCAGCCGCTGCAGCAAGGAATAGAACGATGGCGGAAAAAACGATGCTGACAACAATAGTGAACAAAACGAGTCCAAGCGGATTAGCAACATTCATTTTTAGTATGAAAAACACGGTCATTAGTAATAAGACTGCTTGGAAAAGTGAAAGTATTGTCAGATTCATGAACTTGACGGTAAACCAGCTGATGCTTGAAACATCTGCAGGTCTTTTGAAATTGATGAACATCGACATGATCAGGATTCCGACAAATAGCCCTAATGTAAGAACATATGGTGCCGTCGAGTCACGGTAATACTCATAATCGTTGACCGTATCACTTGCAAGTTGGACGGGGGATGAGAACATCTGAGCATTTTCTTCCCCCGTGTTCAAACCACTTGTTTTATCAGCGCCTTCCTTTAAACCGGAAGCAAGTTCTTCACTGCCATCATCGACTTTTCCAGCTCCGTCCTCGAGTTTGGCCGCGCCAGTGGACAGTTTCTTCCATCCCTCATCTACCGCAGCATTTCCTTCAGCAATACGTCCAGCACCATTATCAAGTTTTGAAACCCCGGTGATCAGTTCTTGCCAGCCAGTTTCGACTTTGGCGTTCCCATCTGCAATTTGCCCAGCCCCATTTTCTAATTTCTTTTGCCCAGCTACTAGTTGATTCAAACCGTTATGAAGCTGAACCGTACCAGGGACGACTTTATTATCAATCCCATCTGCAACTTTTACGGCTCCATCGCTTAGTTTACCGGATTTGGTGGTCAAGCTTTCCAGACCAGCAGCTAATTTCTCGGCACCTGCGATGATTTGATCGTAGGACTCTGCATAAGGAGGTAGCTTGGTAGATGGATTTGCATCACCAAATTTTTTCAAGCCTTGTTCTAACTCTTTCGCACCAGTAGCCAGTTTACCTGCCCCATCTTTTAGACGGATCGTTCCATCGGCAACTCCTCTGGCACCTGGAGCCAAATTACTTGCTACGCCATTCTTGAGTTCCTCGCTTCCGGCCTCAGCTTTTTGCAATCCGGCCAAAAGCTGTTTTGACCCATCATGCAATTCTTGAGAACCGTCCGCTAGTTTAGAGATGTCCCCTGATTTTCCTTCCAATTTGCTTAATAGAAGGGCTGTTCCGTCTTTCAATTCTTGTGTACCATTCGCTAATTTCGTAATATCCGATTGTTTGGAAGTGACTGAGTTTAAAAGCTCCTGTGTTCCATTATGTAGCTGCGTCGTTCCGTCCGATAGCCGGGCAGATCCGTCTGCTGCTCTTCCAAACCCATCGGAAACATCATCTAAACTGGAAAAAACCTTTGCGGTGTAATTTTGTGTAATCGTGTCGGCTAGTTGCTCACGAATACGTTGCGTGGCAGTTTCCGTAACTTTGGACGCAAGAAAGTTCATCCCCTCATTCTGGATGTATTCAAGCTCCAGTTTCCTTGGATCCGGTTCCATGACGGTGGTCACACGTTGGGATAAGTCTTCAGGGATGATGATCGCCATATAGTAGTCATTCTTCTGAAGGCCTCTCATAGCATCGGTTGAACTGACAAATTCCCAGCCTAAGTCTTTTCCTTCTTTCATATTCGCTACTAATTGGTCTCCAACATTGATCGGTTCACCCTCAGAGATTGCGCCTTGATCATTGTTGACGACAGCAACAGGCAGATTATCGAGGTTGTCATAGGGACCCCAGGTAGCTGAAAGGAGTATGCCCCCATAAACGACAGGCACGAGTAAAGCAGCAATGACGGAAACTAGAATCCCCTTGTGAGCAGCAATTTTCGAAAACTCAGCGGAAAGTAATTTGAAAATATTCATTCCGATACCTCCAATGTGTAGTAAACGCTTCCAAAGAAATGAATGAGTACCCATTCATTTTTGTTAATAATCATAATATTCTAAAAAAATAAAAGTTTCTAGTACCTGCGCGATAATCACACACATCGTACTAGCACCTGTACAACAAAAGTAGTATATCAAGATATTATTTCCATTTTGTGAAGGGAAAGTGGCTGTGCGCTGATAAAAAAAGTTGTAGAGTGATTTATAGTATAGTTGTAGGGATTTCTGGAATTATCGAAAAATTTCTGGGAAAAATGCAAAAATTTCTAGGATTATAGAAATGATTCAGGATGGGAAAAAGAAGATTTGTTCAAATCCTAACGGGTTCCGTTTTTGGGTGCCTAACCTAAAAAATGACATTGATTTACTTTCAGGGTTTCTCAAAGATTTAATGAGCAAATGTTTCATTGGATAACAGGTATTGTACGATCCAGGGAGGTTGTCAAAATGTATGCTGATTGTGCTGCGATTTTTGATGTCATTTTTCTTTGGCAGCTCTTTCTTGTGGTAAAATAAGGATGGATAAATGAATATTGT